>JAVVVS010000019.1:0-43484 GCA_036652495.1 Bacteroides sp. | reverse complement strand
GTTCCTAAAAGCCGTTACTTGTTTTTTTAAAAGATGTTACTTCCTTTTTTAAGATACATAACGTCTTTGAAAAAAAGAAGTAACGTCTTTTTTTGAAAAGAAAGGTTCATCCCCAAAATGGATGATTATTGAATTTTAAAAAGTAGTTATACTCAAAAAAAACGATTGCGTATTAGCCAATCGAAAAACAAGAGTTAGAAGTGTCTATAACTTTGCGCTATATTGCTGACTGTTTTCAAAAAAAGAACTTTATTGTCTTTCGGCATTTATCCACCTTTTGAACATCGTTTAATAACGGTTCAAAAGTTTTTTGTGTGCTGTCCTAGCCCAAAAGTGCGGGAAAGCCTTCGTGCATTTGAGGACTCTTCTTTTTCTGTTCCGTCAATAACGATAGAGTCTATCACAACATCCCCATCTTCTTATAAACAACATCCCGATGTTTTATATTATAACATCCCCATGTTTTGATGCTGTACATGAGTCTGCTGTAATACACCAACAAGCCTTAATACACCAACAAGACGTATGGAAGATGTAAACTACAGGCAACATCGTGTAATCAGACTGCAAAAAGCGTATTTTCTTGTTTGCCAACTCCGCCATATCTTCAAGAACAGGACAATAACCAAAACACCGGCAAAAGAGAAACGGAAAGATATGTGAAACTCCCAAAGGCATTTTATATCAATACTTCTGTCGGCAAGTATAATCCGGACTGGGCTATTGCTTTTGAGGAAGGAAGCGTCAAACATATCTACTTTGTTGCCGAAACCAAAGGAAAGTGTAGTACGCTACAATTTCTTGATGCTAATCTTCGAGGCATAGAAGATGCCAAAAAGAGATGTGCGGAAGAACATTTCAGAGCTATTAGCACTGACAACGTGAAATATGGTGTGGTGAGTTCATACGATGAGCTGCTAAATATTGTGCGATAAATGGAATAGATTACCTTCTTTATGGCTGCCGTCTGGCTTTGCTTAGAACGGCATCGCTTCCGAAGGGGACCAGAATTTCCGGTAATCCTTTCCTATATAAATAGGAAGAGGATGTTGCACCTTGTTGGGCATTGCTAGGCTCGGCGGGTGGAAAAGGAAAGCGGAGCGGGCGTTCTTTCGAGGGTGTTGCCCGGCGAATTCATTCGGTAGGCAGCATAATGCTTTTCCCTTCTTTAATAGAAAGCTTGGAATAAGGAGAAACAGAAGTCCACAAGGCTAAATCATGAATGGTGATGGGGTAGGTGCTGCATTCTTTCATCTCCGCCTCAATGGCTTTAAGCATGATGTAGTCCATTCCTTTATGATGTTGGTCGATGTGTAAGGCTTCTTTTCCCCATGCTTTCCAATAGTCGTGTTCGTATTCGGATATATAGGGTTCATCGCTCTCCCATGTCTCAAACGGGCTGATCCCCTCGATGTAAATCTGTCGTTGTTCGCCTTGCCAAATGCCTTTGGTGCCTTGCACCTCGAAATTGAGGCTACGCGGGCGGGGCAGGGTGGTGTCGTGTACGAGGGTGATAAGTATTCCCGATTCGGTTTGTAGTTGGGTGGAAACAATGTCCCCCATACTGATAGAAAGGTTATCGTCTCCTCCGGCTTCTCTGATTCGTTGCCGTATTCCCGCCGATTTGGAGGAAAAAGAAGTCAAACTCTTTATTCTATCTTTCCGGTTGATATCTCCAATCAGGCAAAGGGGAGCTAATCCGTGGGTGGGGTAGAGGTCGCCGTTCTCCGTTTTATAGAAGTTGCTTCGCCAGACACTTTCTGAGCTATCGGCATTGCCCATCTCACCGGAGGAATTAATCAACAGATTGCGCAAGTCATGCCGGTATCCGCCGGTCATGTGAACGATCTCGCCCAGTACGCCGGCGTGTACTAAGTTGTACACCGCAAGATTTTCCCGTATAAAGATGGTGTTTTCCATCGGATAGATACGGAGTTTTTTTTCTTGTGATAAGCGGATGACGGATTGGTATTCATTAATGCAGAACCCGCCTTTGATTTCTAGCGCTACGTGGCAGCCAGCTTGCAAGCATTGATGGGTTTGTTCTATGTGGCAATGCCAGGGAGAGGCTATGATAGCTAAATGGGGGCGTTGCTCGGAAAGCATCCGGATGTAATCGTTGTAGCCATCTGAATAGCATAAGATTCCATTCGTGTGAAAAGATGTAACGTGGGGGTCTGCTATCGCAACAATATGATAAGAAGGAATGCTTTGCAAAAGCCGCAACAGTTGTTTTCCGCGGTATCCAAAACCGATGAAAACCGTTTTTATTATCTCCATACCCTTAGACAGTTTTTTTGTTTTTTGAAATAGGCGGCGCTAAAAATGAGTTCAAATATAGATAAAATGTTTCAAAGATTTCTATTGATAAGAAAAAGAACGAGTTAATATCTAAAAAAAAGACGTAGGGCATTGATTATTCAAATATTATTCGTACTTTTGCAACCCAAAATGTATAGTTACGAAATTAATATAACAATAATATAAATTAAAAACAACTGAAATGCCTACAATTCAGCAATTAGTAAGAAAAGGACGCGAGGTGCTGGTGGAGAAAAGTAAATCTCCGGCCCTTGATTCATGTCCTCAAAGACGTGGCGTTTGCGTGAGAGTGTACACAACCACTCCAAAGAAGCCTAATTCAGCTATGCGTAAAGTAGCTCGTGTGCGTTTAACCAACCAAAAAGAGGTCAACTCTTATATCCCAGGAGAAGGTCATAACTTACAAGAGCACTCTATCGTACTGGTACGCGGCGGTCGTGTAAAAGACCTTCCTGGTGTACGTTATCACATTGTTCGTGGTAGCCTTGATACAGCAGGTGTGGCAGGACGTACACAAAGACGTTCGAAATACGGCACGAAACGTCCAAAGCCAGGACAAGCAGCAGCAGCCGTTAAAGGAAAGAAAAAGTAAAAAAGGCGATAAGCCAAATTAAAAAAACACTAACTCGTTTTAGTTTGTTGGAAAAGCTTAAGGTTGAGTAAACACTCCGGTGGGAGAGTTGAAGTAGACGAAATTGCAACCCAAAAACAAAAACATTATTTTTCAAACAAATGAGAAAAGCAAAACCAAAAAAACACATTATCCTTCCGGATCCTGTGTTTAATGATCAAAAGGTTTCTAAGTTCGTAAACCACTTGATGTATGATGGTAAAAAGAACACTTCTTATGAAATCTTTTATGCCGCTTTAGAAATTGTAAAAGCTAAACTTCCTAACGAAGAGAAATCTTCTCTTGAAATCTGGAAAAAAGCATTAGAAAATATCACTCCGCAAGTAGAGGTTAAATCTCGTCGTGTGGGTGGTGCTACATTCCAAGTTCCTACCGAAATTCGCCCCGACCGTAAAGAGTCTGTATGTATGAAGAACTTGATTCTTTATGCTCGCAAGAGAGGTGGTAAATCAATGGCTGATAAACTTGCTGCTGAAATCATGGATGCCTTTAACGAACAAGGCGGCGCTTTCAAACGTAAAGAAGATATGCACAGAATGGCCGAGGCTAACCGCGCATTTGCTCATTTCCGATTCTAATACTATTAAGAATAACCGATTTAGATTAAAAACTTAAAGTAAAAGAATAAAAAAAATGGCAAAATTAGACTTACAATTGACGCGTAATATCGGTATCATGGCACACATTGATGCAGGTAAGACTACAACTTCAGAACGTATTTTGTTCTACACCGGATTGACTCACAAAATTGGTGAGGTGCACGACGGTGCTGCAACGATGGACTGGATGGCGCAAGAACAGGAGCGTGGTATCACGATTACCTCTGCGGCTACCACCACGAAATGGAAATATGCTGATCAAACTTACAAAATCAACTTGATTGACACTCCGGGACACGTTGACTTTACCGCTGAGGTTGAGCGTTCTTTACGTGTACTCGACGGAGCTGTTGCAGCTTACTGTGCGGTTGGTGGTGTAGAACCCCAATCGGAAACTGTATGGCGTCAAGCTGACAAATATAATGTACCTCGTATTGCATACGTAAACAAAATGGACCGTTCGGGCGCTAACTTCTTTGATGTAGTGAACCAAATGAAGACTGTTTTGGGTGCTAATCCCTGCCCTGTAGTTATTCCTATCGGCGCAGAGGAAACTTTTAAAGGCGTCGTAGACCTTATCAGAATGAAAGCTATTCTGTGGCACGACGAAACAATGGGTGCTGACTACGATGTAGAGGAGATACCTGCAAATCTTTTGGATGAAGCTCACGAATGGAGAGACAAGTTGCTTGAAAAAGTAGCTGAATTTGACGACGCATTAATGGAGAAATTCTTTGATGATCCTTCTACCATTACGCAAGAGGAGATTCTAAGAGCACTTCGCAAAGCAACGGTTCAGATGGCTATCGTCCCGATGTTGTGTGGTTCTTCCTTTAAGAATAAGGGCGTGCAGACGTTGTTAGACTATGTTTGCGCTTTGTTGCCTTCTCCATTGGACACTGAAAATGTGGTAGGAACGAATCCTGATACAGGTGAAGAAGAAGATCGCAAACCAAGTGAAGAAGCAAAAACATCCGCATTGGCGTTTAAGATTGCCACTGACCCTTATGTAGGTCGTTTGACTTTCTTCCGCGTGTATTCGGGTAAGATCGAGGCTGGTTCTTATATCTACAACTCTCGTTCGGGCAAGAAAGAACGCGTTTCGCGTCTGTTCCAGATGCATTCAAATAAACAAAATCCGGTAGACGTTATCGGTGCTGGTGATATCGGCGCAGGTGTGGGCTTCAAGGATATTCACACAGGTGATACACTTTGTGATGAATCAGCACCTATCGTTTTAGAGTCAATTGATTTCCCTGAAACCGTTATTGGTATAGCAGTGGAACCGAAGACGCAAAAAGATATGGATAAACTTTCTATCGGTCTGGCTAAGTTGGCGGAAGAAGATCCTACGTTTACAGTGAAATCTGACGAACAAACAGGTCAAACGGTGATTTCTGGTATGGGTGAACTTCACTTGGACATCATTATCGACCGGTTGAAACGCGAGTTCAAGGTAGAGTGTAATCAGGGTAAACCTCAGGTGAACTATAAAGAGGCTATTACGAAGACAGTCAACTTGCGCGAAGTGTACAAGAAGCAATCAGGTGGTCGTGGTAAATTTGCCGACATCATTGTAAATGTAGGTCCTGTAGACGATACTTTTGTAGAAGGCGGTTTGCAATTCGTTGATGAAGTGAAGGGTGGTAATATTCCCAAAGAATTTATCCCGGCGGTTCAAAAAGGCTTTACTAGCGCTATCAAGAATGGTGTCTTAGCCGGTTATCCGCTCGATTCACTGAAGGTGACATTGCTTGATGGTTCATTCCATCCGGTGGACTCTGATCAGTTATCGTTTGAGATATGTGCGCAGATTGCCTATAAAAATGCTTGTGCCAAAGCAGGCCCTGTACTGATGGAACCTATCATGAAACTGGAGGTAGTAACTCCAGAAGAAAACATGGGTGACGTTATTGGCGACTTGAACAAGCGTCGTGGACAGGTAGAGGGAATGGAATCCAGCCGTTCGGGAGCTCGTATTGTGAAAGCAATCGTACCGTTGGCAGAAATGTTTGGTTACGTAACAACATTGCGTACCATTTCTTCAGGACGCGCCACTTCATCAATGTCTTATTCTCATCACGCTCAGGTTTCTACTTCTATTGCTAAGGCAGTATTGGAAGAAGCGAAAGGACATGTTGAATTACTCTAAAAGATAAAAAGCAGCAGACTAGCGAATGACTCTTAGTCTGCCGCTTACTCTTATATATTTATTTATTAATTAAAAACAACAATGAGTCAGAAAATCAGAATTAAACTGAAATCTTATGACCACAACTTGGTTGACAAGTCAGCTGAGAAGATTGTAAGAACTGTGAAGGCTACCGGTGCTATTGTTAGCGGACCGATACCTCTTCCTACGCACAAGCGTATCTTTACAGTGAACCGTTCAACTTTCGTTAACAAGAAATCCCGTGAACAATTCGAGCTTTCTTCTTATAAAAGATTGATCGACATTTACAGCTCTACTGCTAAAACAGTAGATGCATTGATGAAACTTGAATTGCCAAGTGGTGTTGAAGTAGAAATTAAAGTTTAGTATTATTAAAAAATTAGTGAAATGCCAGGATTATTAGGAAAAAAAATCGGAATGACATCCGTTTTCAGTGCCGAGGGTAAAAATGTACCATGCACTGTTATCGAAGCAGGTCCTTGTGTTGTTACTCAGGTGAAAACCGTTGAGAACGATGGCTATACAGCAGTTCAGTTGGGCTTCCAAGAAAAAAAAGAGAAGCACACTACCAAACCGTTGATGGGTCACTTTAAACGTGCTGGAGTAACGCCAAAGAGACACTTGGCCGAGTTCAAAGGATTTGAAGGTGAGTTTAACATGGGTGATACCATTACGGTAGAGATGTTCGACGGCGCAGAATTTGTGGACGTTGTGGGCACCTCAAAAGGTAAGGGTTTCCAAGGCGTAGTCAAAAGACATGGCTTTGGTGGTGTAGGTCAAGCTACACACGGTCAGCACAACCGTCTTCGTAAGCCAGGTTCAATCGGCGCTTGTTCATACCCGGCAAAGGTATTTAAAGGCATGCGCATGGGCGGTCAAATGGGTGGCGACAGAGTAACTGTTCAAAACTTGCAGATATTAAAAGTAATTACGGAGCACAATCTTCTTTTAATTAAGGGTTCTGTACCGGGTTGCAAAGGTTCAATCGTAATAATTGAGAAATAATGGAAGTTAACGTATATAACATTAAAGGTGAGGACACTGGGAGAAAGATTACGTTAAACGAATCTATCTTCGGAATTGAACCCAACGACCACGCTATCTACTTGGATGTAAAGCAGTTTATGGCTAACCAACGTCAGGGTACGCACAAATCAAAAGAAAGAAGTGAAATCAGCGGTTCTACTCGTAAGATTGGCCGTCAAAAAGGTGGTGGCGGTGCACGTCGTGGTGATATGAATTCACCCGTTTTAGTAGGTGGTGCACGCGTATTTGGTCCTAAACCAAGAGACTACTTCTTTAAACTGAATAAAAAAGTAAAGACATTAGCTCGTCGGTCAGCTTTGTCTTATAAGGCACAAAGCGACGCAATCATTGTATTAGAAGACTTCACTTTTGAAGCTCCTAAAACAAAAGAATTCGTTGCTATGGCAAAAAAACTTAATGTTTCTGATAAAAAGCTGCTTATGATTTTATCGGAAGCAAATAAAAACGTATATTTGTCGGCTCGTAACGTTGAGCGCGCTAGTGTACAGACAGTATCAGGATTAAATACTTACAGAGTATTGAATGCTGGTGTTCTTGTACTTACTGAAAGTGCACTTACGGCTATCGACAATATCTTAATGTAAATAGGAGGCTTAATTAATGGGAATTATTATTAAACCGTTGGTGACAGAGAAAATGACTGCGATAACAGACAAGCTGAATCGCTTCGGCTTTATCGTACGCCCTGAAGCTAATAAATTGGAAATTAAGAGTGAAGTTGAAGCCCTCTACAACGTTACTATTATTGATGTAAATACAATGAAGTATGCTGGCAAGAATAAAAGCCGTTATACAAAAGCAGGTATTATCAGTGGTAGAACCAATGCTTTTAAGAAAGCAGTGGTGACGTTGAAAGAAGGAGATACTATTGATTTTTATAGCAATATTTAAAAAAAATGGCAGTACGTAAATTTAAGCCCACTACACCGGGGCAAAGACATAAAGTTATTGGTACTTTCGAGGAGATTACTGCACGGGTACCAGAAAAGTCTCTTGTATATGGTAAAAAAACATCTGGCGGACGCAACAGCGAAGGTAAGATGACAATCCGCAACATTGGTGGCGGTGCCAGAAAGGTGATTAGAATTGTTGATTTCAAGAGAAACAAGGACGGTGTTCCAGCAGTAGTGAAAACAATTGAATACGACCCGAATCGTTCGGCTCGTATCGCTTTGTTGTTTTATGCAGACGGAGAAAAACGATATATTATTGCTCCCAATGGATTGGAAGTTGGTGTGACTTTACTGTCAGGTGAAACTGCAGCGCCAGAAATTGGCAATGCACTTCCTCTACAAAATATACCGGTTGGTACTGTAATTCACAATGTTGAATTACGTCCGGGTCAGGGTGCAGCTCTGGTTCGTTCGGCTGGTAATTTTGCTCAATTAACTTCTCGTGAAGGCAAATATTGTGTAATCAAATTGCCCTCAGGTGAAGTTAGACAGATTCTTAGTACTTGTAAAGCTACTATTGGTAGCGTAGGTAATTCGGATCATGGGTTGGAAAGATCAGGTAAAGCTGGTCGCTCTCGTTGGCAAGGTCGTCGTCCTCGTGTACGTGGTGTTGTTATGAACCCCGTCGATCACCCCATGGGTGGTGGTGAAGGACGTGCTTCAGGAGGTCATCCAAGATCTCGTAAGGGATTGTATGCTAAGGGACTCAAGACAAGAGCTCCAAAGAAGCAATCGTCTAAGTACATTATAGAGAGAAGAAAAAAGTAATCTGATTAATTGAGTAAACTATGAGTCGTTCATTAAAAAAAGGTCCATATATTAACGTAAAGCTTGAGAAGAAAGTTCTTGCCATGAATGAAGTTGGCAAGAAAGTTGTTGTTAAGACTTGGGCCAGAGCTTCAATGATTTCGCCTGATTTTGTAGGCCATACAGTTGCAGTTCACAACGGAAATAAATTTATTCCTGTTTACGTTACCGAAAACATGGTAGGTCACAAGTTGGGTGAATTTTCTCCAACTCGTACTTTCAGAGGACACGCTGGTAACAAGAAAAAATAACAGGATTTATCTGAAATAATAAAGTAATAAATATAATGGGAGCAAGAAAAAAAATATCGGCTGATCAAAGAAAGGATGCCCTTAAAACCATGTATTTTGCTAAATTGCAAAATGTTCCTACTTCTCCTCGCAAAATGCGTCTTGTGGTTGACATGATTCGCGGGATGGAAGTGAACAGAGCACTTGGCGTTTTGAAGTTTTCTTCAAAAGAAGCTGCTGCAAGAGTGGAAAAGTTATTGCGCTCTGCAATTGCAAATTGGGAACAGAAGAACGAGCGGAAAGCTGAAAGCGGAGAATTGTATGTAACTAAGATTTTTGTTGATTGCGGTGCTATGCTCAAAAGAATGAGACCAGCACCTCAGGGTAGAGGTTACAGAATTCGTAAGCGTTCAAATCACGTGACACTGTTCGTTGATTCTAAAAGTAATAACGAAGAACAAAATTAAGGTACATGGGACAAAAAGTTAATCCAATAAGCAACCGTTTAGGAATTATCAGAGGATGGGATTCTAACTGGTATGGTGGAAATGATTACGGAGACTCTTTGCTGGAAGATAGCAAAATTCGTAAATATCTTAATGCAAGACTTGCAAAGGCGAGTGTGTCACGAATAGTAATTGAACGTACGTTAAAGCTCGTTACTATCACTGTTTGTACGGCACGTCCAGGTATCATTATCGGTAAAGGTGGCCAAGAAGTTGATAAGTTAAAGGAAGAGTTGAAAAAGGTCACTGATAAGGATATTCAGATTAATATCTTCGAAGTGAAGAGACCTGAACTGGACGCTGTCATCGTTGCAAACAACGTTGCCCGCCAAGTTGAAGGGAAAATTGCCTATCGCCGCGCTATTAAAATGGCTATCGCAAACACCATGCGTATGGGCGCTGAAGGTATCAAAATTCAGATTTCAGGACGTTTGAATGGAGCTGAAATGGCTCGTTCTGAAATGTATAAGGAAGGAAGAACTCCGTTACATACTTTTAGAGCAGATATCGACTATTGTCATGCAGAAGCATTGACTAAAGTAGGTCTTCTCGGTATAAAAGTTTGGATTTGCAGAGGAGAAGTTTTTGGCAAGAGAGATCTGGCTCCGAACTTTACTCAAACCAAAGACAGTGGTCGTGGAAACAGTAACAACAGTGGAAACAACGCCGGCGGCAAGAACTTCAAAAGAAAGAAAAATAATCGCTAAACGAATTTGAATTTTAGGAAACTATGTTACAACCGAAAAAGACAAAATTCAGAAGACAACAAAAGGGTCGCATGAAAGGCAATGCCCAAAGAGGCAGCCAGCTAGCTTTTGGTTCTTTTGGTATTAAGGCTCTGCAATACAAGTGGATTACGGGTAGACAGATTGAAGCAGCACGTATTGCTGTGACAAGATATATGCAACGTCAAGGACAAATTTGGATCCGTATTTTCCCGGATAAACCGATTACAAAGAAGCCTGCTGAAGTACGTATGGGTAAGGGAAAAGGTAATCCTGAAGGATTTGTGGCTCCTGTTACACCCGGAAGAATTATCATTGAAGTAGAAGGAGTGTCTTATGATATCGCTAAAGAAGCTTTGCGCTTAGCTGCACAAAAGCTTCCTATTACAACGAAGTTTATCGTTAGACGTGACTACGATGTTCAAAATCAAAATGCGTAATGTTTATGAAAATTGCAGAAATAAAAGAGATGTCTACTAGTGATTTAGTAGAGAGAGTAGAGGCAGAGGTGGTTAATTACAACCAAATGGGTATTAACCATTCTATTTCTCCTTTGGAAAATCCTGCGCTAATCAAACAATTACGCAGGACTATTGCGCGTATGAGAACAGAATTACGCCAAAGAGAACTTAACAATAAATGATCAGCTTGATGGAAGCAAGAAATTTAAGAAAAGAAAGAACAGGGGTTGTGCTAAGTAACAAAATGGATAAAACCATTACCGTTGCTGCAAAGTTTAAAGAGAAACACCCTATATATGGTAAGTTCGTGAGTAAAACGAAGAAATACCATGCTCATGATGAAAAGAATGAGTGCAATATCGGCGATACTGTACACATCATGGAAACCCGTCCTTTGAGCAAAACCAAAAGATGGAGACTAGTAGAAATAATCGAAAGAGCTAAGTAATATGATACAAGCAGAATCCAGACTTACAGTATGTGACAACAGTGGAGCAAAAGAGGCTCTGTGCATCCGTGTATTGGGTGGCACAGGTCGTCGTTATGCTTCAGTGGGGGATGTTATTGTCGTTTCTGTAAAGAGCGTCATCCCTTCGAGTGATATTAAAAAAGGTGCAGTGTCCAAAGCTTTGATCGTACGTACGAAGAAAGAAATCCGTCGTTCCGACGGTTCTTATATACGTTTTGATGATAATGCTTGTGTTCTTTTGAACGGCGCAGGCGAGATAAGAGGTAGTCGTATTTTCGGTCCTGTAGCTAGAGAACTTCGTGCTACGAACATGAAAGTTGTGTCACTTGCACCTGAGGTACTTTAATTTTGTAATAGATTTAAGTAATGAGTAAATTACATATTAAAAAAGGCGATACAGTATACGTAAATGCTGGCGAAGACAAAGGTAAAACTGGTCGCATATTAAAGGTTCTTGTAAAAGAAGGTCGTGCGATAGTTGAGGGTATCAATATGGTATCTAAAAGCACAAAGCCTAATGCAAAGAGCCCACAAGGTGGAATAGTGAAGCAAGAAGCTTCTATCCACTTGTCAAACTTGAATCCGGTTGATCCAAAAACTGGTAAAGCAACGCGTGTTGGAAGAAAAGAAAGTTCTGAAGGAACTTTAGTGCGTTATTCTAAAAAATCAGGAGAGGAGATTTAAGTAATGAGTAATACTGCAAACCTTAAGAAAGAATATGCAGAGCGCATCGCGCCTGCATTGAAGTCGCAATTCCAGTATTCTTCTACGATGCAGATACCCGTACTTAAGAAGATTGTAATCAATCAAGGATTAGGTATGGCTGTGGCCGACAAGAAGATTATTGAAGTGGCAATTAACGAAATGACAGCTATTACTGGTCAAAAGGCAGTAGCTACAATTTCACGTAAAGATATAGCTAACTTTAAGTTACGTAAGAAAATGCCGATTGGAGTCATGGTCACTCTGCGTCGCGAAAGAATGTACGAATTCCTGGAAAAACTGGTTCGTGTAGCTTTGCCTCGTATACGTGACTTTAAAGGCATCGAAAGTAAGTTTGATGGAAAAGGTAACTATACCCTTGGTATTCAGGAGCAAATCATTTTCCCTGAAATTAATATCGATAGTATTACAAGAATTCTCGGAATGAATATTACCTTTGTAACCTCTGCGGAGACAGATGAAGAAGGTTATGCCTTGTTGAAAGAATTTGGTTTACCTTTTAAAAACGCTAAAAAAGACTGATAATTATGGCAAAGGAGTCAATGAAAGCACGCGAAGTTAAGCGCGCTAAATTAGTAGCCAAATATGCAGATAAGAGAGCTCAACTGAAGAAAGATGGCGATTATGAAGGATTACAGGCATTGCCAAAAAATGCATCTCCTGTACGTCTGCACAATCGTTGTAAACTGACTGGTCGTCCAAAAGGATACATCCGTCAGTTTGGCGTGTCTAGAATTCAGTTCCGCGAAATGGCATCTAACGGCTTGATCCCAGGTGTTAAAAAAGCAAGCTGGTAAATTATTATAAATATTGTCAGGGTAGTCCTGATTAATTTAATTTTTTTTATTTATGACTGATCCAATAGCAGATTATTTGACTAGGTTGAGGAATGCGATTAATGCTAAGCATAGAGTCGTAGAAATTCCTGCCTCAAATTTGAAAAAAGAAATCACAAAGATTCTTTTTGAAAAAGGCTACATTCTTAATTATAAGTTTGTAGAAGATGGTCCTCAAGGTACAATTAAAGTAGCCTTGAAATATGATTTAGTTAACAAGGTTAACGCAATCAAAAAACTTCAAAGAATATCTTCACCAGGTATGCGTCAGTATACGGGTTACAAAGATATGCCGCGTGTTATTAATGGTTTGGGTATTGCTATAATATCTACTTCCAAGGGTGTAATGACAAACAAAGAAGCTGCCGAATTAAAAATTGGTGGTGAAGTATTGTGTTATGTATATTAATAGGAGGAAATAAGCAATGTCAAGAATAGGAAAATTACCCATTAGTATACCCGCTGGAGTTACTGTTACTTACAAAGATGAAGTAGTTACAGTAAAAGGTCCGAAGGGAGAGTTGAATCAATATGTTAATCCGTTGATTAGTGTAGTGATTGAAGGCGGTCATGTAGTATTGAGCCGTCAAAGTGATGATAAGCAAGAACGTGCTTTCCACGGCTTGTATCGTTCGTTAATTCACAACATGGTTGTGGGTGTATCAGAAGGATACAAGAAGCAACTAGAGCTTGTTGGTGTTGGTTACCGTGCTTCTAATCAAGGAAATATTATTGAATTAGCATTGGGATATACACACAATATCTTTATTCAGTTACCTCCTGAAGTGAAAATTGAGACAAAATCTGAAAGAAATAAGAATCCTCTTATCCTTTTGGAGTCTTGTGACAAACAGTTGATTGGTCAAGTTTGCTCTAAAATACGTTCTTTCCGTAAGCCGGAACCATATAAGGGTAAAGGTATTAAGTTTGTTGGCGAGATAATTCGCAGAAAGTCTGGTAAATCAGCCGGAGCTAAGTAAATTCTATAAATTTATATCATTATGACAACAAAAATAGAAAGACGAATAAAGATTAAATATAGAGTACGCAATAAAATGTCAGGAACTTCTGAACGTCCGCGTATGAGTGTATTTAGAAGTAATAAGCAAATTTACGTCCAGATTATTGATGATCTTTCGGGTAAAACTTTGGCAGCTGCTTCGTCTCTTGGAATGACTGAAAAGTTAGCTAAGAAAGAATTAGCCAGTAAAGTTGGAGAAATAATTGCTAAGAAGGCTCAAGAAGCAGGTATAACGACAGTTGTATTTGACCGTAATGGTTACTTGTATCATGGGAGAATAAAAGAAGTAGCTGATGCTGCTCGTAACGGTGGACTTAATTTTTAATCATTATGGCAGGAGTTAATAATAGAGTTAAGATTTCTAACGATATAGAACTGAAAGATAGATTAGTTGCTATCAATCGTGTCACTAAGGTAACCAAAGGTGGTAGAACTTTTAGTTTCTCTGCAATTGTAGTTGTAGGTAATGAAGAAGGAATCATTGGTTGGGGACTTGGTAAAGCAGGTGAGGTAACGGCAGCTATCGCTAAGGGCGTAGAAGCGGCTAAGAAAAATCTTACAAAGGTACCCGTGTTGAAGGGTACTGTACCTCACGAGCAATCGGCTAGATTTGGTGGTGCAGAAGTTTTTATCAAGCCAGCATCTCACGGTACTGGTGTGGTAGCAGGTGGTGCTATGCGTGCTGTATTAGAGAGCGTTGGTATTACAGATGTTTTGGCAAAATCGAAAGGTTCTTCCAATCCGCACAATTTGGTTAAGGCTACTATTTTGGCATTAGGCGAAATGCGTGATGCAAGAATGGTTGCTCAAAACAGAGGGATAAGTGTTGAAAAAGTATTTAGAGGATAAGGAGGAGATATGTCGACTATAAAAATCAAGCAAATTAAAAGTAGAATTGGTGCGCCGGCTGTTCAAAAGAGAACACTTGATGCACTAGGACTTCATAAAATGAATCGTGTAATTGAACACGAAAGTAATCCTTCAATTCTTGGTATGGTAGATAAAGTGAAGCACTTGGTTACCATTGTTAAGTAATTATTTGTTGAATATAAAACGAATTACAATATGAATTTAAGTAATTTAAAACCTGCAGAAGGATCTACTAAGACAAGAAAGAGAATTGGTCGTGGAACTGGTTCTGGATTAGGCGGTACTTCTACGAGAGGTCATAAAGGAGCTAAATCAAGATCCGGATACTCTAAAAAAATCGGTTTTGAAGGTGGTCAGATGCCTCTTCAACGTCGCGTACCTAAATTTGGTTTTAAGAATATTAATCGTGTGGAATATAAAGCCATTAACTTAGACACTATCCAAAAGCTTGCAGAAGCAAACAACTTGGTGAAAGTAGGAGTTAATGATTTTATTGAAGCTGGATTTGTATCTTCGAATCAGTTGGTGAAGGTATTAGGTAACGGAACTTTGACAGTTAAGTTGGAAGTAGAAGCTCATGCGTTCTCTAAGAGTGCAAATGCTGCTATTGAAGCTGCTGGCGGAAATGTAGTAAAACTCTGATTCAATGAGAAAAGCTATTGAAACATTAAAGAATATATGGAAGATTGAGGATCTGAGACAACGGATCCTCATCACCGTATTGTTTGTGGCGATTTATCGCTTCGGGTCATACGTGGTTCTCCCTGGAATCAACCCGGGAATGTTATCGCAATTACACCAACAAACAAGTGAAGGTCTTTTGGCCTTGTTAAACATGTTCTCGGGAGGAGCTTTTTCTAATGCATCTATTTTTGCTTTAGGAATAATGCCTTATATCTCTGCATCCATTGTAATACAGTTGTTGGGAATCGCAGTGCCGTATTTCCAAAAGCTGCAGCGGGAAGGAGAAAGTGGCAGAAGAAAAATGAACCAGTACACTCGTTACTTGACGATTTTGATTCTTTTGGTTCAGGCCCCTTCTTATTTGCTCAATCTTAAGATGCAGGCTGGACCTTCTTTAAATGCTTCATTAGATTGGACTCTTTTCATGATTACCTCTACCGTTATTTTAGCAGCAGGAAGTATGTTTATCTTGTGGCTTGGTGAACGAATCACGGATAAAGGTATTGGTAACGGTATTTCATTTATTATCTTGATCGGTATTATCGCTCGTCTTCCTCAGTCATTATTTCAGGAGTTGATTTCCCGTATGACTGATAAAACAGGTGGTCTGATTGCGTTCTTATTTGAAATAGTCTTTTTGCTGGTTGTCATTGCAGGGGCAATTCTTTTAGTGCAAGGTACAAGGAAAATTCCTGTACAGTATGCCAAGAGAATTGTTGGTAACAAACAATATGGTGGTGCAAGACAGTATATTCCCCTCAAGGTGAATGCAGCTGGCGTAATGCCTATCATTTTTGCTCAGGCAATAATGTTTATTCCAATTACTTTCATTGGTTTTTCTAACACAAACAATGTAAGTAGCTTTTTGCATGCCTTTACTGACCACACGAGTTTCTTGTATAATTTAGTTTTTGCGGTAATGATCATACTCTTTACGTATTTCTATACTGCAATTACGATTAATCCAACTCAGATGGCAGAGGACATGAAAAGAAATAATGGTTTCATTCCAGGCATTAAGCCAGGGAAGAATACCGCTGAGTATATCGATGACATTATGTCTAGAATCACTTTACCGGGTTCGTTCTTCTTAGCGTTTATTGCAATCATGCCGGCTTTTGCAGGCATCTTTGGAGTGAAAGCTGAGTTTGCTCAATTCTTTGGTGGCACATCTTTGCTAATCCTTGTGGGTGTTGTTTTAGATACGCTACAACAGATAGAGAGTCATTTGTTGATGAGACATTATGACGGCTTATTGAAATCAGGACGTATCAAAGGACGAACTGCTAGTAGTGGAGTGGCGGCATATTAATTCTTTAGAAGAAAATGATATTTCTTAAAACTGAAGATGAAATTGAGTTGCTTCGTCAGAGTAACTTACTTGTAGGAAGAACGCTGGCTGAAGTTGCAAAGCTTGTGAAACCAGGTGTTACAACAGGAGAACTGGATAGGGTGGCAGAGGAGTTTATTAGAGATAATGGAGCCGTTCCAACTTTTAAAGGTTTTCCTAATCAATACGGAGATCCGTTCCCTTGTTCTATATGTACATCTGTCAATGAGCAGGTGGTGCATGGAATACCAAGAGATGTTGTGCTGAAGGACGGTGATATCGTTTCAGTGGACTGTGGCACATACATGAACGGGTTTTGTGGAGATTCAGCTTATACGTTTTGTGTGGGTGAGGTGGACGAAAAAGTTCGCAATTTGTTGAAGGTTACAAAAGAGGCATTATATATAGGTATACAGAATGCGATACAAGGTAAGAGAATAGGGGATATTGGATATGCTATTCAGCAGTATTGCGAATCTTATTCTTATGGTGTTGTACGTGAATTTGTGGGTCATGGAATTGGCAAGGAAATGCACGAAGATCCCCAAGTACCAAATTTTGGTAAAAGAGGATATGGTACAATGCTAAAAAAAGGCTTATGTATAGCAATTGAACCTATGATAACCGAAGGTAATCGACAAGTAATTATGGAAGGTGACGGTTGGACGGTGAGGACAAGAGATAACAAACCTGCTGCACATTTTGAGCATACCATAGCTGTGGGCGCGGGGGAAGCAGATGTTTTATCATCGTTCAAATTCATTGAAGAAGTTTTAGGAGATAAAGTTATATAATATGGCAAAACAATCTGCAATTGAGCAAGATGGAGTTATAGTTGAAGCATTGTCTAATGCAATGTTTCGCGTAGAATTAGAAAATGGACATGAAATTACGGCACATATTTCTGGCAAGATGAGAATGCATTACATTAAGATTCTGCCGGGAGATAAAGTGAGAGTTGAAATGTCTCCTTACGACTTATCGAAAGGAAGAATTGTATTTAGATATAAATAAAAATAGATATGAAAGTAAGAGCATCATTAAAGAAACGTACGCCAGAATGTAAGATCGTTAGACGTAATGGCTGTTTGTATGTTATTAACAAGAAAAATCCTAAGTTTAAACAACGTCAAGGATAATTTCTTATTTTTGAAAAAAAAATAATTTAGTATATATATGGCTATAAGAATAGTTGGTGTCGATTTGCCTCAAAACAAGAGAGGCGAGATTGCGTTGACCTATGTATATGGAATAGGTCGTAGTAGTTCAGCTAAAATTTTGGATAAAGCTGGCGTTGACAAGGATCTCAAAGTAAAAGACTGGACAGATGATCAGGCTGCTAAGATTCGTGAGATAATCGGTGGAGAGTACAAAGTAGAAGGTGACCTTCGTTCTGAAGTACAATTAAACATTAAACGATTAATGGATATCGGTTGCTATCGGGGTGTACGTCATCGTATTGGTCTGCCTGTAAGAGGTCAAAGCACCAAAAACAATGCCCGTACGCGTAAGGGTAGAAAGAAAACCGTTGCAAATAAGAAAAAAGCTACTAAATAATAATTGTTGATATGGCAAAAAAAACAGTCGCAGCTAAGAAGAGAAATGTTAAGGTAGATGCTAATGGACAGTTGCATGTTCATTCATCTTTCAACAATATTATTGTTTCTCTTGCAAACAGTGAAGGGCAGATCATCTCTTGGTCATCTGCAGGAAAGATGGGATTTAGAGGTTCTAAGAAGAATACTCCTTATGCAGCTCAAATGGCTGCCCAAGATTGTGCGAAAATCGCATTCGACCTTGGCCTAAGAAAGGTAAAAGCATACGTCAAAGGACCGGGTAACGGACGTGAGTCTGCTATCAGAACGATTCATGGTGCAGGTATCGAGGTGAGCGAGATTATTGACGTCACTCCACTTCCTCACAACGGATGTCGTCCGCCCAAAAGACGTAGAGTTTAAGATTTACCTTTAATTAAATGAAACTTGATTTTGTTTTTGGATTGCAATAAATTCTTCTCTGTAATCGCGGCTGCAACAAATTGAGTTCATGAATAAACAATTAAATATTTAAAAAGAAAATGGCTAGATATACTGGACCAAAATCAAGAATCGCCCGTAAATTCGGTGAAGGTATCTTTGGAGCTGATAAAGTTTTGTCGAAGAAAAATTATCCTCCCGGACAACACGGTAATGCTCGAAAAAGAAAAACTTCAGAATATGGAGTTCAACTTCGTGAAAAGCAGAAAGCAAAATATACGTATGGTATATTAGAAAAACAATTCCGTAACTTGTTTGAGAAAGCTGAAACCTTTAAAGGTATTACTGGTGAGGTGCTTCTCCAGTTACTCGAAGGTCGCCTTGATAATGTTGTATTCCGTTTAGGTATTGCTCCAACGCGTGCTGCTGCTCGTCAATTGGTTAGTCACAGACATATTACTGTTGATGGACAGGTTGTTAACATTCCTTCTTATGCAGTGAAAGCCGGTCAATTGATTGGTGTTCGTGAAAGGTCTAAATCAATGGAAGTTATAACCAATGCACTTGCAGGTTTTAATCATAGCAAGTATCCTTGGTTAGAATGGGATGAGACTTCGAAAGTAGGTAAATTATTGCACATACCCGAAAGATCAGACATACCTGAGAACATTAAAGAGCATTTGATCGTTGAATTGTATTCTAAATAATAATTAATTTCATGGCGATATTAGCATTTCAAAAACCTGATAAAGTATTAATGTTGGAAGCGGATTCTAAATTCGGTAAATTCGAGTTTCGTCCGTTAGAACCCGGTTTTGGTATTACTGTAGGTAATGCATTACGCCGTATCCTTCTTTCCTCATTAGAAGGTTTTGCTATCACCACTATTCGCATAGAGGGTGTAGAGCATGAATTTTCTAGTGTTCCAGGAGTAAAAGAGGACGTAACCAACATTATTTTGAATCTAAAACAAGTTAGATTCAAGCAAGTAGTTGAAGAGTTCGAGAGCGAAAAAGTGAGTATCACTATCGAGAATTCAGTTGAATTTAAAGCAGGTGACATAGGTAAGTATTTGACTGGATTTGAAGTGTTAAATCCTGAATTAGTTATTTGCCATTTAGATTCAAAAGCAACTATGCAGATTGATATTACAATCAATAAAGGTCGTGGCTATATTCCCGCTGATGAAAATCGCGAATATTGCACCGATGTGAATGTAATCGCAATCGATTCTATTTTTACCCCTATCCGTAATGTAAAGTACAACGTAGAAAACTTTCGTGTAGAACAAAAGACAGACTACGAGAAACTTGTACTAGAGATTACAACGGATGGTTCCATTCATCCGAAAGAAGCGCTGAAAGAGGCTGCAAAAATACTTATTTATCACTTTATGTTGTTTTCCGACGAAAAGATTACTCTTGAGAATACGGACGTTGATGGCAATGAAGAGTTTGATGAGGAGGTATTGCACATGCGTCAGCTGTTGAAAACTAAACTTGTCGATATGGACTTGTCGGTGCGTGCCCTCAATTGTTTGAAGGCTGCCGATGTAGAAACTCTTGGCGATTTGGTACAGTTCAACAAAACTGACCTGCTTAAATTCAGAAACTTCGGAAAGAAATCGCTTACTGAGCTTGATGATTTGCTGGAAAGTCTGAATCTGTCGTTTGGAACCGATATTTCTAAATATAAATTAGATAAAGAATAAAAAATGAGACATAATAAGAAATTCAATCATTTAGGTCGTACTGCGTCTCACAGAGGGGCTATGTTATCTAACATGGCTTGTTCTTTGCTTACGCACAAAAGAATCACTACGACTGTGGTTAAGGCTAAAGCTCTGAAGAAATTCGTTGAGCCCTTGATCACAAAGTCAAAAGACGACACTACTAATTCACGCCGGGTTGTATTTAGCAACCTGCAAGATAAAATTGTTGTAACAGAACTTTTCAAAGAGATTTCAGTGAAGGTTGGTGACCGTCCAGGCGGTTATACTCGTATCATCAAGACAGGAAACCGTTTGGGTGACAATGCTGAGATGTGCTTTATTGAACTTGTAGACTACAACGAGAACATGGCTAAGGACAAAGTAGCTAAGAAATCTACTCGTACGCGTCGTTCAAAGAAAGCGGATGCGGTAGAGGTATCAGCTGTGGAAGCACCTGTTGAAGAAGCAAAAGCTGAAACAGCAGAATAATTCGACACAAATCAATATCGAAATAAGAGAGGCTGCTCATTATGAGTGGCCTTTTTTATTGCTTGTATCCTAAAGATATATTAAATAGAGAGGAGAGTAAACACTTTCTTCTTTTATTCTGTTATCTTTGTAGATGAATATGGCAAAGTATGTAAAAGTGGTTTTGTTTTTGTTGGTTACCTTCTTGTTCTATAGCATGGTAAGCAAGGATTCTGCTGCAAAAGCGGAAGGGCAGGACTATGTTACACTGGCTGGTCAACAAGTACATGGAAGCTGTTTTACGAAGTCACAGTCGCCTTATCTGCCAGATGCAGAATTGCTTGGTGGCGGTGGAACGGTGCAGCAGATAAACCTGTCGCGTGTACAGCGCAGTCATATATCAGCGTATTCGACGTTTTTGAAGGGGCTTGTGCAGAACATGGCTTATCGGGAGGCTGCTTTATCCCGGCATCAAGGGCGAATTTATGATACTACAACTTCTTATTACTGTCACCCTGCCAGCCTCTATTATGTATTTGCATTAAGGCGAATCCTTATTTAATCCGTTTTATTGATTTTTTCTATCTTTTTTGTTGCTACTCTTGTTGAAGTAGTAGCACTCTTTCTCTATCTCAATTTTTACAATCATTAAAACTCGATTATTTATGGCAACTCAAACTATTGATGCTACCGTTTTTGCATCGGTACATCCTGATATTATTAAGCGTACCAGCGTTTCTGGACTTATTTTTTCTTGTGTTATGCTGCTGGTAGGCTTGCTTGCTTTTGTTTCTACTTTTGAACTGAAGGACCGTTCTTCTACTATTAGTATGGGGCTGATGGTGCTGGGTACGGCTTTCGTTTTGCTGGGCGTTTTTCGCCTTTTCTGGAAATCAAAGGAAGTTGTTTATCTTCCTACCGGAAGTATTGCTAAGGAGCAAAGCCTTTTCTTTGACCTCAAAAACCTGAATAAATTGTCGGAGATGATTAAATCTGGAGGATTCTCCAGCGAATCGGGCGTACGCGTTGAAAGTAGCGGCAACATCCGCTTGGACGTTATTCTTTCGGGAGATAATAAATTTGCCGCAGTTCAATTGTTTCAATTTGTGCCTTATACGTATAATCCGGTAACTTCTGTTCGCTATTTTACCAATGGAGAGGCGGTAGCTTTGGCTGATTTTTTGAAGACTTGTAAAGCGCATTAAAAATCAGGGTAAAGGCAATTGCCTTTAACGGCAGACTTGGTGCACGGATGATACGAAGTAGAACGGACACCGCGATTCTTTTACCTGCTTTGCTTATCTGACTCAGTTCGTGAAGCCATTGCTTAGAAGAAGGTAATAAACTATTTTATAATCAAAATGAGTAGAGTGCAAACCGTTGGTTTGCCTGCTCCGC
The DNA here is from genome assembly GCA_036652495.1 of Bacteroides sp. GTDB lineage: Bacteria > Bacteroidota > Bacteroidia > Bacteroidales > Bacteroidaceae > Bacteroides. The sequence continues at coordinate 21,544 of JAVVVS010000019.1, read as the reverse complement.
TTTCCAACTAATTTTCTTTTTTTTGCAGGATGGGGATTAGTCGTCTATGACGGCAATTCCCATTTTTTTCATCAGGAAGCAGGCGTTCATGTTTTGTGCGATGCCTGCTTTCATCTGATATGAAAAGGTAAGTTCATTGTTTGTAATGTCCGCTTCGAAACAGTAATTATGGATGTTTTGAGGAAATTTCTTTGCTAGATTTCCTAATAGCAAATCGTGGGTGGCGATGATGCCGTTGGTCTTTAGCTTCATGAACTGTTCAACCAGTGCAATGGAACCCTTTTGTTTGTCCATCGAATTGGTGCCCTTTAATATCTCGTCAAGGATGATGAAGAGTTCTTCGTGCCTCTTTAGTTTGTCGATAATCAGCTTTAGTCGCTTGAGCTCTGCAAAGAAATAAGATTCGTTTTCTGTCAATGAGTCGCTTGTGCGCAGGCTTGTGACTAACTGGGCTGGATAGAACTTCATTCCGGTTGCCCATACCGGAGCGCCCATACAAGCTAGCAGGTAGTTGACACCTACGGTGCGAAGATATGTGCTCTTGCCCGCCATATTAGCTCCGGTGATGATGATGAAGAAGGGACGTTGGTCCATACGAACATCATTGCAGATACATTTTTCTCGTTGCATCAGCGGATGACCCATCCCCTGTGCCTGAAGGTCGAATGGGAGCGGAGCCACTTGCGGATAGATAAATTGTGGATGATTATAGGCGAATGTAGCTAATGAGCAATATGCGTCCATTTCACCAATCGCTTGCAGCCAACGAGACAGTTCGGCGGCATGCTGTTCTTTCCAACGCTCAATTCGCATAATTTGGCGAAGCTCCCAGAAGAAAAGTCCGTTCAGCATCATTGCCAGCATGACGTTGTTGCGTTGGTCGAGTGCGTTCATCAGTTTGGTGAGTTGTCTTACTGCTTGAGATGCCGTTTGCTTTTCTCCGCCCACTCTTTCTTTTACCTCTTTGAGTGCGGTGCATTTCATCGGTTTCTCTTCGATGAGATGAATAAGCCCGGCATACGTGCCCAATATCTGTAATTTCTTTCCATACAGTGTTTGTATTTTTGTGATTCCTTTTGAAAAGAGAAAACTGCCCAAGGCAAAGCAGACGAAAACAGTGCTTGCAATGGTCGACGGACATACTCCCAGAATAGCGAGTGTGATAAAGAGAACGTTGACCGAGAGCACGATGCCCGGCAGCAGCCGTATCAACGTTCGATTTCGGTAATAGCTGGCACTGGCTGCCCACGCATTGATTTCTTCTTCATCCGCCGCTTTCCCCTTGTATAGCAGGCCGAGCACTCGGAATTGTTGCCGTAAATGAAGCGCCGGTGCTAGTTCTTTTACGGCTTCTTGCCGTCTCTCTATGGCTCCCTTGTCCCTTAGGTGCTTATTAAACCAGGCTGCCAGCCGTTTCTTCCCTAACTCTGTGGACGTGCGGTTGATGTATTGAAAAAGTGAATGCGTGCCAAATACATCCAGATCGTATGAATACAGATGGGCAGCATCTATAAACTCTTCGCCATCGTCAAAAGCAGAGGTGTCGTAGTTTATCGCTTGCCGTTCTTGCTGATTGACTTCAATCATTTTTTCCAGATAGTCCTTGCGGGCGAAAAGTAGTGTGTGTCGTTTCACTAAAGCCAGAAAGGGAAGAAAGGTGACGGCGCAGATTCCTGCAAGTAACCCATTCCCGCCCGACCAATAATGAATGATCCCAGCAACGCCCGCGATGAACAGCACCAGGCGCAGGGTACTTACGCGATAGATGCGTCGTTTGGCTTTCCCTAACTGTTGTTCCGTTTCGTGGATGATGCTTTGGTAGGTGTCTGAAATAGTCTTTAATGTTTCCATTCTCTTTGTTGGTTGGTTGCTGCAAAAGTACTCTTTTTAAATGCTTATCCGCGTTTTCTCTGATTCTATTTCTTTGCAGGTTCGTTACGTTTCATCAACAAGGTTATCTGTTTTTTTCTGCCGACTTTAGACAGATCTTCTGCCGGAAGAGGAACAATCTCTTGCCGAGAGAGGAACAATCTTCTGACGGGAGATAAGGCGAAACTCGGTAGCTTTCAAGCCCAACCTTACCGACCTTTTGTGTGAAGAAGGTTTTTCTTTTCAAAAGCTTTCGTCTTTAAAAAAAGAGAGAGATAGGGAAGATTGTGGGCAACCATTCTGTTTTAAGTCCATGCTCAGTCTGACCGGTCTCGGTTTTTTTTGAATTTTCTTCGTCAAAACTTGGTTGGAATAGCTAAATGATGTAACTTTCCAGTCGATTATGATTCGTAATGAAAGGGTGTATATGAAGAAAATTTGGTTGATATGCTTATTCACGTTGGCGGGGCTTCCGATAGCTGCGCAGGACATCGTTTACTATAACTTGAAGGGCTTTTTTGCACACTCAGGTGACACAATTGCTGCAATTAGAGTAGAGAAACGAGCGAAAAACCAAATTGTATTAACAGGCGGTGCAGACTATCGTTTGAGTGTAGATAAGAACGAAACGCTCTGTAGATACCTTAAAAAACGCAGCTTTCTAGTGAAAGTGGATAGCGCACTTTATGTGAACTGCCGCAAGTTGCGGTACAAGAAGTTGCGTTTTGGCGCTTGGTTTGCTCCTGCTATGGAGCTGAACGGTCATATTTATTTTAGTGCTATTCCTATCGGGACGGTAGCGGCAGGTCCTTCTTCCACGATGGACGTTATGTTAGGGGGCACTTTGGGCGATGCGATAGCTGCTTCTGTGCAGGTTAAGAAGCGTGTTTATTATGAAATTGACGGGACGACCGGCAAAGTGGACTTTGTAGGCAAAGAAAAGATGTCGGCTTTGCTTTCTAACCAACCCGAATGGAAGGAAGACTATTTGAACGCAGATAGTGAGTCGGCGGAGCTTACCGGCAAGTATCTTTGGATGCTGAAAAGAAGTAAAAAATAACTTTATGATAATAAAACAGCGCTAGATCTTTGTAGATACCTTCCTTTTTCTTATCTTGCGGGCGTTATCCAACTGTCTTTGCTGACAGTTTGTATTTGTTTAACTCCTTTTATTATGAACATAACTCTTGGCAAGAATTTGCCCCCTTACCCGGTTTTTGCCGAAGGTATCAGGCGGGCACCCGATCGTGGTTACTCGCTTACTCCGGCTCAAACTGCTACAGCGCTGAAAAATGCTTTGCGCTATATCCCTTGTGAACTGCATGCACAGTTAGCTCCCGAATTTCTGAATGAACTTCACACCCGCGGACGTATCTACGGTTATCGGTTCCGCCCTCAGGGTGATTTGAAAGCCCTTTCCGTTGATGAATATCGTGGTAAATGCCTCGAAGGCCGCGCCTTTCAGGTGATGATTGACAATAACCTTTGCTTTGACATTGCCCTATATCCTTACGAACTCGTCACCTATGGCGAGACGGGGCAGGTTTGCCAGAATTGGATGCAATACCTGCTCATCAAACAATACTTGGAAGAACTGACTACCGAGCAGACGCTCGTTATAGAGTCCGGTCATCCGTTGGGGCTGTTCCGTTCCCGCCCCGATGCACCGCGGGTCATTATCACCAACTCAATGATGGTGGGGCAATTCGATAATCAGCATGATTGGCACATTGCCGCTCAGATGGGTGTGGCTAATTATGGGCAGATGACAGCAGGCGGATGGATGTACATCGGTCCGCAAGGCATAGTGCATGGCACTTTCAATACGTTGCTCAATGCCGGGCGTTTGAAACTCGGCATTCCACCTACCGGTGATTTGCGCGGACATCTCTTTCTCTCTTCTGGTCTTGGCGGAATGAGTGGCGCACAACCAAAAGCGGCTGACATAGCCGGTGCTGCTTCTATTATAGCCGAAGTAGACTTATCGCGCATTGAAACCCGACACCGGCAAGGATGGGTAGCGCACGTGACGGACAACCTTAGTGAGGCTTATCGCATGGCGGATGCAGCCATGAAGCGTTGCGAGCCTTGCTCCATCGCCTATCATGGAAATGTGGTTGATTTGCTGGAATATGCCGAACAAAAGAATATTTTTATCGAACTTCTTTCCGACCAGACTTCCTGTCATGCTGCATATGAAGGCGGTTACTGTCCCGCTGGTTTAACGTTCGAAGAGCGCACTCGCCTGCTCCACGAGTCGCCCGAGCTGTTCCGTGGTTTAGTAGACACTTCGCTTCGTCGTCATTTCGAGGTGATTAAGAAGCTGGTAGCACGTGGCACCTACTTCTTCGATTATGGAAATTCTTTTATGAAAGCTATCTACGATGCCGGTGTGCAGGAGATTTCTCGCAATGGAATCGATGAGAAAGATGGCTTCATCTGGCCTAGTTATGTAGAAGACATAATGGGGCCTGAACTGTTCGATTATGGCTATGGTCCCTTCCGGTGGGTATGCCTCAGCGGAAAACATGAAGATTTAATGAAAACAGATCATGCTGCGATGGAGTGTATTGACGTTCACCGCCGCGGGCAGGACTTGGATAATTATAATTGGTTGCGCGATGCCGAGAAGAACCAGTTGGTTGTAGGCACTCAGGCACGTATTCTCTATCAGGATGCAGTGGGGCGGATGACGATAGCCTTGCGTTTCAATGAAATGGTGCGTCGTGGAGAAGTGGGACCTATTATGTTGGGGCGCGACCATCACGATGTGAGCGGCACCGACTCACCCTTTCGCGAAACGTCTAACATCCGCGATGGCAGCAACGTCATGGCAGACATGGCGGTGCAGTGCTTTGCCGGAAATTGTGCCCGCGGCATGAGCCTTGTGGCGCTACATAACGGTGGCGGAGTGGGTATAGGTAAAGCCATTAACGGCGGCTTCGGCATGGTATGCGACGGTAGCAGCCGAGTGGATGAGATTCTCCGTTCGGCAATGCTTTGGGATGTGATGGGCGGGGTAGCTCGTCGTTCATGGGCGCGCAACGAACATGCCATAGAGACGAGTGAAGCGTTCAATCGTTCCCACGCAGCGGAATACCACATTACCCTGCCTCATCTGGCAGACGAACAGTTGATAACGAAATTGATTAACCCCGGTTTTTAACAGTAAATACCAAATAAATGAATCAGTATGGCTTGGAATAAAATGATAGAATGCGTGCCCAACTTCAGTGAAGGACGCGACTTGGCTAAGATAGACCAAATAGTGGCTCCTTTTCGTGCGCGGGCAGGAGTGAAGTTGCTCGATTACAGTAATGATGAAGACCATAACCGGCTTGTGGTCACCTTAGTGGGCGAGCCCGAGCCTTTGCGGGATGCCGTGATAGAGGCCATCGGCATTGCGGTGAACTTGATAGACCTGAACCATCATAAGGGGCAGCATCCACGGATGGGAGCTGTGGATGTGGTCCCTTTCATCCCCATTAAAAACACGACGATGGACGAAGCCATTGCTTTGTCGAAAGAAGTTGCCGAGGCGGTGTCGCGGCTGTACAACCTTCCGGTCTTCCTTTATGAAAAGTCCGCTTCTGCTCCCTATCGGGAAAATCTTGCCACCATTCGTAAGGGAGAGTTTGAAGGTATGAAAGAGAAAATTAAACTTCCCGAATGGGCGCCCGACTTTGGTGCTGCCGAATGTCATCCCACGGCCGGAACGGTTGCTATCGGTGCACGCATGCCATTGGTGGCATACAACATCAATCTTAATACCAATGACTTGGAAATAGCGACTAAGATAGCAAAGAACATTCGCCATATTAACGGCGGACTCCGTTATGTTAAGGCGATGGGCGTAGAATTGAAAGAGCGAAACATCACACAGGTATCAATCAATATGACCGATTATACCCGCACGGCACTCTATCGCGCTTTCGAACTGACTCGCATCGAAGCCCGCCGTTATGGCGTCAGCATCGTGGGCAGCGAGATTATTGGTTTGGTTCCGATGGAAGCCCTGATAGATACCGCTTCTTACTACCTTGGTCTGGAAAATTTCTCTATGCAGCAAGTTTTGGAAGCGCGAATTATGGAATAATATCCTCCTAACAATCAATCAATCAATCAATGAACGAGAACCTGATTATATTTAATGCAAAAATAGCTACGTCCCTTGGCTTTTCGGCTCGAAGAGGCAAAGAGATGGCCCAACTGCATGTCATTGAAAACGGAACGGTGGAAGTGACCCGTGGCATCATAACCTACGTAGGCAAGAACCGGGGAGAAGATACCGACGGCTATTACAACCACTATTGGCACTACAATGCTCGTGGGCGATGTGTATTGCCCGGCTTTGTTGATTCTCACACTCATTTTGTTTTTGGCGGGCAACGTGCCGAAGAATTTTCGTGGCGGCTCAAAGGAGAAAGCTACATGTCCATTATGGAGCGCGGAGGTGGCATTGCCAGTACGGTGAAGGCTACTCGGGCAATCTCTTTTGTTCACCTGTGTAGCAAGGCGGAAGATTTTCTGAAAAAGATGACTGCTATGGGTGTCACCACCGTAGAGGGTAAGAGCGGCTATGGGCTTAATCGCGAAACAGAACTGATGCAACTTCAAGTGATGCGCAGCCTGAATGCCGATGAAAACCGGAAAATAGATGTTGTATCTACTTTCTTGGGAGCGCATGCACTGCCTACCGAATATGAAGGAAGAAGTGATGCTTACATTGATTTCTTGATAGAAACCATGTTGCCGGAAGTCCGTGCGAATAATCTTGCCGAGTGTTGTGACGTCTTTTGTGAACAGGGCGTTTTCTCTATCGAGCAATCGCGCCGTTTACTGGTTGCAGCCCGTGAGCAGGGCTTCCGATTGAAACTGCACGCAGACGAAATAGTTCCGTTGGGTGGCGCTGAGCTAGCGGCAGAATTGGGCGCTTTGTCTGCCGACCATCTGCTGCATGCTTCCGATGCCGGCATCCGAGCCATGGCGGAAGCCGGAGTAGTGGCAACCTTGTTGCCGTTGACGGCTTTTGCGCTGAAAGAACCTTTTGCCCGCGGGCGCGAGATGATTGATGCCGGTTGCGCGGTGGCGTTAGCTACCGATTTAAATCCGGGTAGTTGTTTCTCGGGTTCTATTCCGCTGACATTTGCGCTAGCTTGCATCCACATGAAGCTGAGCATTGAAGAGGCTATCACTGCCTTCACGCTCAATGGTGCGGCAGCATTGGGCAGAGCCGATGTCCTTGGAAGTATTGAAGTAGGAAAATGGGGCGATATGGTGGTGCTCGATGCGCCCGACTATCACTTCCTTCCTTATTATATAGGAATGAATTGTGTCAAAACAACGATAAAGAGAGGAACTCTTTATCCCGTAGCATAAACTTTGAAAAATAATAATACTATGTTAGTAGATTTAACCGTAAAAGAATTTTTAGAAAAAGTAGCCGGCAATGATCCTGTTCCTGGTGGCGGAAGTGTGTCGGCTCTTAACGGTGCTGTTGCCTCGGCGCTTGCCGGCATGGTGGCAGGGCTCACTATCGGTAAAAAAGGATATGAAGCTCATGAAGAGCTGATGAAACATATTCTAGACCTGTCGAAGGAGAGGCAAGAGCAATTTGTGCTCGATGTAGATCGCGATTCAGAGGCATATAACCGTGTGTTCGATTGTTTCCGGCTGCCCAAAACAACGGATGAAGAGAAGTCTGCCCGCAGTGCTGCCATTCAGGAAGCTACCAAACAGGCAGCTATGATTCCCATGCAGGTAGCTCGAAACGCCTACGAACTAATGAACTTGATAGCAGATGTTGCCCGGTTGGGCAATCGCAATGCCGTGACCGACGCTTGTGTGGCGATGATGGGCGCTCGTTCGGCTGTGCTGGGGGCGTTGATGAATGTCCGCATCAACTTGGCATCTATCAAAGATAAAACCTTTGCTGCAGAGTTGCAGACCGAGGCGGATGAATTGGAACGCTGCGCTTGCGAACGAGAGAAAGAGTTACTGGAGGTTGTCAATCAAGATTTAAGAGTATGAACAATGTTTATTATGTAGGGTCGGGATCCCTTACTTTCGAAATCATCGAACGAATCATCAATGAGAATCAGAAGTTGGAGTTGTCTCCTCAAGCCAAGGTCCGCATTCAGAAGTGCCGCGACTATCTGGATCAGAAAATAGCTGCTTCCACCGAACCTCTTTATGGCATTACCACGGGATTCGGTTCCCTGTGCAATAAAAATATTTCGCCCGATGAATTGGGCATGCTGCAAGAAAATTTGATTAAGAGTCATGCTTGCAGTGTGGGCGAGGAGATTCGTCCTGTCATTATCAAACTGATGTTGCTGCTCAAGGCGCATGCTCTTTCGTTAGGGCACAGTGGGGTGCAAGTGATTACGGTGCAACGCATCATTGATTTTTTCAATAACGATGTGATGCCGATTGTGTACGATCGTGGGTCGTTGGGCGCTTCGGGTGATTTAGCTCCGCTTGCGAACCTTTTTCTTCCGCTTATCGGCGTGGGCGACGTGAACTATAAAGGACAGAAACGCGAAGCCATCAGTGTGCTCGATGAGTTTGGCTGGGAACCAGTCAGTTTGATGAGCAAAGAAGGCTTGGCACTGCTCAATGGTACACAATTCATGAGCGCTAACGGTGTTTTTGCGCTTCTTAAAGCCTTCCGCTTGTCGAAGAAAGCGGACTTTATAGCTGCCCTTTCGCTCGAAGCCTTTGACGGCCGCATCGATCCTTTCTTGGATTGCATTCAACAAATGCGTCCGCATCCGGGACAGATAGAAACCGGCAACAACATCCGCAAGTTGCTCGAAGGCAGCGAACTTATTTCTCGCTACAAAGCGCATGTTCAGGATCCTTATTCGTTTCGTTGCATACCTCAGGTGCATGGCGCCACCAAGGATGCCATTCGCTATGTGTCTTCTGTGTTATTGACAGAGATAAACTCAGTGACTGACAATCCAACCATCTTTCCCGATGAAGATCGAATTATTTCAGGCGGTAACTTCCACGGTCAGCCCTTGGCTATCGCTTATGACTTTCTTGCCATAGCTCTAGCTGAATTGGGCAATATTTCCGAACGGCGGGTAGCGCAACTTATCATGGGTTTGCGGGGATTGCCCGAATTCTTGGTTGCCAACCCCGGACTCAACTCCGGCTTTATGATACCGCAATATGCGGCTGCCTCTATGGTGAGCCAGAACAAAATGTATTGTTATGCCGCTTCTAGTGATTCTATTGTGTCGTCCAATGGGCAAGAAGACCATGTCAGTATGGGGGCCAATGCTGCCACAAAATTGTATAAGATAATGGACAATTTGGAACTTATCCTCTCTGTCGAGTTAATGAATGCAGCGCAAGGGCTGGATTTCAGGCGTCCGGTGCAAACCTCGCCGCTGCTGGAACGTTTCCTTACCGAATATCGTAAAGAAGTGCCGTTTGTGAAAGATGACATTGTGATGTATAAAGAAATTCATAAGACAGTAGCCTTTTTGAATCGTTGGAAGTTCGATTATTGATAACGTTGCTATTGCTTTTCTGACAAGAAAAGCGTATGTTACTGCGGAGCGAATAGGTGTATTTATGCGTACGCAGACCACACGGACTTACACGGATTTACAGGGACTTTTTTAGTTGCGTAGCTAAAAACAGGTTCACGTAAGTCCGTGTCTTTCGTTTGTGACGTCCGCGTTTTACCTAAACTATAATATTTATTAAATAGGAAGGAATAAGAGAAAACTAAATTGCTGGTTCGGGTTTTCTGTATATCTTTGCTTCGTTTTTCCTTGCAAGGTGAGGCAGCCTAAAGTGGAAGTTTAATGTATTAAGCAATAAATGATGATAGAACAAAGTAAAGAGACTTCTCAAAGAGTGGATTTAAGAGACAAAATAGTAGAAACGGCAACGGACTCTTTTACCAAGCACGGCATCAAGTGCATCACGATGGATGATATTGCTGCTTCGTTGACAATGTCCAAGCGTACTCTTTACGAAGTTTTTCAAGACAAAGAGTCCTTGTTGAAAGCGTGCGTTTTGAAAAATCAACAGGAAATGACTGAATGCCTTGCGGATGTACTAGCTCATTCTACCAATGTGTTGGAAGTGATATTGACTTGCTATCAGCGTAGCATTGAAACGTTTCACAAAACCAATAAACGTTTCTTTGAAGATATAAAGAAATATCCAAGAATAAACGAGATGTTGAAAAGCAACCGCGAGAAAGACTCTGACAGCACTATTGCCTTCTTTAAGATGGGGGTGGAGCAAGGCATTTTCCGTGACGATGTCAACTTTGCCATAGTCAACTTGTTGGTACGTGAGCAAATAGATTTGTTGCTGAACACAGATATTTGCAATGAGTATTCTTTTTTGGAGGTGTACGAATCGATAATGTTCACTTATATTCGGGGCATATCAACAGAAAAGGGAGCTCGGGTGTTAGAGGACTTCATACAAGATTATAGAAAAAAACGAATTTTATGAATAGAATGAAAAGAGTAGCAGGCAAAAAGATTCTTTTGATGCTTATGGCTGTTTGTCCTTTGGGGGTTGCGCAAGCGCAGGAGGTGAAAGATACGCTGACGCTCACGCTCGATAAAGCGCTCGAAATAGCTCTTAGCGAGAATCCCGTTCTCAAAGTGTCAAAAGAAGAGATTTCCTTAAAACAAGTAGCCAATAAGGAAGCTTGGCAGAATTTATTGCCTCAAGCGAGCTTGTCCGGTGCTTTAGACCATACCATTACTGCAGCGCAGATGAACTTGGGTGGAAAATCGTTTAAAATGGGGCAGGACAACTCTAACACGGTCAATGCCGGACTGGCCATCAGTTTGCCCTTGTTTGCTCCCTCGGTATATAAGGCGATGTCCCTCTCGAAGACCGATATTGAAATGGCTGTAGAGAAATCGCGTTCGTCGAAACTCGATCTGATTAATCAAGTCACTAAGGCTTACTATCAGCAGATGTTGGCTCAAGATAGCTATTGGGTGTTACAAGGCAGCTATAAGCTTGCCGAAGACAATTTCAAGGTAGTCAATGCCAAATACCAGCAAGGAGCAGTGAGTGAATTCGATAAAATCAGTGCCGAGGTGCAGATGCGCAGCGTGAAGCCCAGCGTTATTTCTGCTGGAAATGCGGTGACATTGTCAAAGCTGCAACTAAAAGTGTTGATGGGTGTGACCGCTGATGTGGATTTAAAGCTGAGCGAAAACCTTGGACAGTATGAAATGTCTCTGTTTGCCGATCAGCTGAATAGAGGCAATGAAGATTTGACGAACAATACTACGATGAAGCAGTTGGAACTGAATCAGAAGTTGCTCCGCCAAAATACGCAGTTGTTGAAAACCAACTTTATGCCTACTTTAGCTATGACCTTTTCTTATCAATACCAGTCACTTTACAATTCTAACGTAAATTTATTTAAGTACACGTGGAGCAATAGCTCTTCATTAATGTTCAATTTGAACATACCTCTTTATCGTGCCAGTAATTTTACCAAATTAAAGAGCAACCGCATACAGATAAGTCAACTGGAACTGACTCGTCTGGATACCGAACGAAAGTTGAATATGCAGATGAAGAACTATCAAAATATGATGACTTCTAGTTCCGAACAGGTGGTAAGTAACAAAGAGAACGTGATGCAGGCGGAGAAAGCGGTTCTCATAGCCGGAAAACGGTATGAAGTGGGCAAAGGAACGGTACTCGAGTTGAATAGTTCGCAAGTTTCGCTTACGCAAGCGCAGCTGACCTATAATCAATCCATCTTCGATTATCTGGTGTCTAAAGCCGATCTTGATTTAGTGATAGGAAAAGAATAAGAAAGAGAATGAATAAAGAAAAATACAATAATACAAGAAACGATATGAAAAAAAGTTTCCAATGGATAGCCTTGTTTGCGATGGTGCTGCTAGGCTCGTGTACGGGAGGAAAAGAAAACAGTTCTGCTTTAAAAATGGAAGAAAAGCCTCGGGTGAAACTGGCTAATGTAACTGCCCGTGCGGTGGAACAAATTCAAGAATACACCGCTACAGTAGAATCGGATGTGAAAAATAATATTGCTCCTTCGGCTTCTGTGCGCATAGATAAAATATTTGTGGAGGTGGGTGATAGGGTACATAAAGGGCAGAAATTGGTGCAGATGGATGCTTCTAGCCTGAAACAATTGAAGTTGCAGATAGAGAATCAGAAGATTGAGTTTCGTAGAGTAGACGAATTGTATAAGGTAGGTGGAGCCTCAAAAGCCGAATGGGACAATTCTAAGATGGCGCTTGATGTCAATCAGACGGCTTATAAGAATTTGATGGAGAACACCTCTCTGATAAGTCCTGTCAGTGGAGTAGTCACAGCCCGTAATTATGACAATGGCGACATGTACAGCTCTGCCAAACCGTTGCTGACCGTCGAACAAATTACTCCGGTGAAGTTGATGATTAATGTGTCCGAGACTTATTTTACAAAAGTCAAGAAGGGAAGCTCCGTTAAAATTAAACTGGATGTGTATGGTGGAGAGGAATTTGTGGGTAATGTGAGTTTGGTTTATCCCACCATTGATGCTATCAGCCGTACCTTCCCGGTAGAAATAAAATTGGCTAACAAAGACCAGCGCGTGCGTCCGGGTATGTTTGCTCGTGCTACACTTAACTTTGGCACGGCAGATAACGTGGTTGTTCCCGATTTGGCTATTGTGAAGCAATCCGGTTCAGGTGATCGTTATGTCTACGTTTACAAAGATGGTAAAGTCTCTCACAACAAGGTAGAATTGGGCCGCCGTATGGGCACTGAGTACGAACTGAAGTCGGGTGTAGCAAACAACGCTCAAGTTGTTGTGGCGGGGCAGGTGCGCTTGCAAGATGGAATGGCAGTAGAAGTGGAAAAAACAAAGTAGTAACGGAGTCTTAAATTTAATAACATGAGTTTATACGAAGGAGCGGTAAAAAAACCGATTATGACCTCCCTCTGCTTTTTGGCAGTGGTGATCTTTGGTCTTTTCTCTTTATCCAAATTGCCTATTGATTTGTATCCGGATATTGAAACAAACACCATTATGGTGATGACTGCTTATCCTGGAGCCAGTGCTTCTGATATTGAAAACAACGTGACTCGCCCATTGGAGAACACACTGAATTCGGTGAGCAATTTGAAACATATCACTTCCAAATCATCCGAGAACATGTCTCTCATTACGCTGGAGTTTGAATTTGGTAACGATATTGACGTGCTGACAAACGATGTGCGCGACAAGCTCGACATGGTGAGTTCCCAGCTGCCGGATGATGTGGACAATCCTATCATCTTTAAGTTCAGCACCGACATGATTCCTATCGTGTTGCTTTCTGTGCAAGCGGGCGAGAGTCAGTCCGCTCTGTATAAAATATTAGATGATGCTGTAGTCAACCCTTTGGCACGTATCCCCGGTGTAGGTACGGTCTCCATCAGCGGAGCGCCGCAACGGGAAATTCAAGTCTATTGCGACCCTAATAAGTTAGAGGCTTACCACTTGACTATCGAAAGCATTAGTTCCATCATAGGAGCGGAAAATAAAAATATCCCTGGAGGTAATTTCGATATTGGTAACGAGACCTACGCTCTGCGGGTGGAAGGAGAGTTTAAGGATTCCCGTCAACTGGCTGATGTAGTGGTTGGAACCTACGATGGTGCCAATGTCTTCCTACGCGATGTGGCAAAGATAGTGGATACGGTAGAAGAACGTGCACAAGAGACGTACAACAACGGCGTGCAAGGTGCCATGATTATTGTGCAAAAGCAGTCGGGTGCCAACTCGGTGAACATCTCGAAAGAGGTGCTTAAGGCATTGCCTCGCTTGCAGAAGAATCTCCCTAGCGATGTGAAGCTGGGCGTGATTGTCGATACTTCCGATAATATCCTGAACACCATTAGCAGCTTGAGCGAAACAGTGCTCTATGCACTTCTCTTTGTGGTCATTGTGGTATTCCTTTTCTTGGGGCGCTGGCGGGCTACGCTTATTATCTGTATCACGATTCCGCTTTCATTGATTGCCTCATTCATTTATTTGGCTGTCACTGGAAATACGCTGAACATCATTTCGCTTTCTTCTCTTTCTATTGCTATTGGTATGGTGGTGGATGATGCGATTGTGGTGCTCGAGAATGTGACGACGCATATAGAACGCGGCTCCGATCCCAAGCAAGCGGCTATTCATGGTACCAACGAGGTCGCTATCTCGGTTATCGCTTCTACACTAACCATGATTGCCGTGTTCTTTCCGTTGACGATGGTGAGCGGCATGTCCGGAGTGATGTTCAAACAGTTGGGATGGATGATGTGCGCCATGATGTTTATCTCTACGTTGGCGGCTTTGTCGCTCACGCCGATGCTTTGTTCGCAACTACTTCGTTTGCAAAAGAAACAGAGTAAAACATTCAAACTGCTGTACAGTCCTATCGAAAAAGGACTCGACGGCTTCGACAATTGGTATGCTAAACGATTGAATTGGGCTGTTCGTCATCGCATTTGGGTAATGACAGGATGTACTTTGTTCTTTGCCGCGAGTTTGCTTTTAGTCAAAGGCATTAGTACAGAGTTCTTTCCTTCGCAAGATAATGCCCGTATAGCCGTTCAGTTGGAGCTACCCATCGGCACGCGCAAGGAGCTGGCACAAGGCATTGCGCAGCAGCTTACCGAAAAGTGGATGACCAAATACAAAGGCGTAATGAAAGTGTGCAACTACACCGTTGGTCAGGCGGACTCCGATAACGTGTTCGGATCGATGCAAGATAACGGGTCGCACATTGTCGCTTTTAATATTAGTTTAGTCAATCCGGGCGAACGAAGCATTAGTCTCGAACAGGTGTGTAACGAGATGCGTGAAGATTTGAAAGCTTATCCCGAAATGGCAAAGGCACAGGTCATCATGGGAGGTAGCAAGACGGGCATGTCTGGTCAGGCAAGCGCCGACTTTGAAATTTTTGGTTATGATATGCCTACCACAGATAGTGTGGCAGCCAATCTGAAGCGGCATTTACTCACGGTGAAAGGAGTTACGGAGGTGAATATCAGCCGCAGCGATTATCAGCCCGAGTATCAGGTTGATTTTGACCGCGAGAAATTGGCGATGCACGGATTGAACCTTGCTACTGCCGGAACCTTTTTGAGAAACCGTATCAATGGAGCTACGGCTTCCAAATACCGGGAAGATGGCGACGAATACGACATCAAAGTGCGGTATGCACCCGAATATCGTACCAGCATAGAGGCTTTGGAGAATATTCTGGTCTATAATAGTAAGGGGGAAGCAGTTCGCATCAAAGATATCGGTACGGTGGTAGAACGATTTGCACCGCCTACTATTGAGCGTAAAGACCGTGAACGCATTGTGACGGTGAATGCTGTTATTTCGGGTGCTGCCTTGGGTGATGTGGTGAAGGAAGGAAATAAGCTGATTGAAAAGATGGATATTCCCGCAGGTATTACGATTCAGATAGCCGGTTCGTATGAAGACCAGCAAGACTCTTTCCGTGACCTCGGCGTATTGGGATTACTCATCATTATCCTTGTCTTTATTGTCATGGCTGCTCAGTTCGAGTCGCTCACCTATCCGTTCATTATCATGTTCTCTATTCCGTTTGCGTTGAGCGGCATCTTGATGGCGCTCTACTTTACGGGCAGCACGCTGAGTGTGATGAGTTTGCTGGGAGGAATCATGCTGATTGGTATTGTGGTGAAGAATGGTATTGTGCTGATTGACTATATCACTCTTTGCCGCGAAAGAGGCATGGCGGTGCTCTACTCTGTAGTGACTGCCGGGCGGAGTCGTCTTCGTCCTGTTATCATGACCACCGTTACGACCATCTTGGGAATGATTCCAATGGCGATTGGCGGCGGGCAGGGGTCGGAGATGTGGCGTCCGATGGCAATTACGGTAATTGGCGGTTTGACGGTATCGACCATCTTGACACTGATTTTAATACCGACGCTCTATTGTGTGTTTGCTGGAACAGGTATTAAGCACAAACGTAAAGTGCTGCGCCAGAAACGAGAGATGCAGGCTTACTTTGATGAACACAAGAGCGAGATAATAACAAAATAACATATCCCTATGAAATCAGTATTAATAACTTTCGATCAAGCGCATTACGAACGCATCATTAGCATACTCGATCACCTGAACTGCCGCGGATTCAGTTATCTGGAGCAGTTGCAGGGGCGGGGAACCAAAAAAGGGGATCCGCATTTTGGCAGTCACGCCTGGCCGAGCATGTGTTCCGCTATTGTCACTATTGTAGACGATGCCAAAGTGGATCCTTTGCTTGATGCGTTGCATCTGGTAGACTTGCAGACCGAACAATTGGGCTTGCGCGCATTTGTTACGAACGTGGAACGAAGCATTTAGGCGTCGTTCCACCCTTTCTACTTTATGAATTATTTAAAGCATAGCCTTTGGCTTACACTGCTGCTTTTGGTTGTTTTGCTGCTGTTGCACTGGTTGCCAGCCCCGACGATCGATGAATATACGTTGAGGCGCGTCGACCTTTTGAATGATGTCCGTCCGCTCCAACCGGAAGTGGAGGATGTTCTTCCAGACAGCCTTCTGCCTAAGGTGGAGAAGCCGCAATTTGTAGATACTTGCCGCACGGGGATGACGTGTATAGAAGATTACAGTGATTCTACCTGTCGCGGTTTGTCTAGCTTTTATGAGGCGCTAAACCGTATCGAGTCTGAAGACCGTCTGGTGCGTATTGCCGTTTTTGGTGATTCGTTTATTGAAGCAGATATTTTTACTGCCGACCTGCGTGAATTATTACAACGTAAATTTGGCGGTTGCGGCGTCGGATTTGTTAACGTCACTACAATGACCAGCGGCTATCGTCCTACGGTACGTCATAAGTATGCTGGTTGGAATAGTCATGCTCTGACGGATAGCACTCGCTTCGATCGTCAGAAGCTAGGCGTTTCCGGCTATTACTTTCTTTCGCAACCCGGGGCTTACGTCGAACTGCGTGGACAGAAAAACTATGGTTCTCGTCTCGACACTTGTCAGCGTGCCTCCATTTTCTTTCAGAATAAAGGAGCGGTCAGTCTTTCAGTCTGTGTCAACGGTGGAGAAACGAAAACAGAAGAGTTCGCTCCTTCTGGCACGTTGCAACAAATGCAGGTGAAAGGACGCATCGGGTCGGTCCGTTGGGACGTTATTCAGGCCGATTCTACTCTTTTTTATGGCATGGCGATGGATGGCGACAAGGGCATTATTGTAGACAACTTTTCTTTGCGGGGGAGTTCTGGTCTTTCCATTCGTTCCATCCCTGTGGAGCGAATGGAGGCATTCAACGAACTTCGCCCTTACGATTTTATCATTTTGCAATACGGATTGAACGTGGCTACCGTGCATGGGCGTAACTATGATTATTATCAAAAAGGGTTGCTTGCTACCATTGACCGTCTCAAGAAAAGCTTTCCTCGTGCAGGTTTTCTTTTGCTCAGTGTGGGCGACCGCGATTTTAAAACCGATACGGGCGAATTGCGCACCATGCCGGGCGTGAAGAACCTTATCCGCTATCAGCAAAGCATTGCTTCGGAGAGTCACATTGCTTTCTGGAATCTTTTTGAGGCGATGGGAGGCGAAGGAAGCATGGCGCGGATGGTGCATGCTAAACCCTCGATGGGCAATTATGACTATACACACATCAACTTCCGCGGTGGTAAACACTTGGCGGGGCTACTGTACGAATCATTGATTTATGGAAAAGAACAACAGGAAAAGAGGCAGCGTTATGAAGAGAAATAGAAGATGTGTGTTTTGGTTTGCAGCCCTTTTCTCTCTTTTTTGCACATTGGATGGGCTGGCACAAGATTCTATCCCTCGTGTTTATACTTCGCGCCGTGGTATGAAGAGTCTCCGGCAGTTGCCCCAACGCAAGACGATGAAGGAACGGGTTGCTCTTACTCCGGTCAATTTGCCCGCTGTCTTCCGAGGATTGGGCTACAATCAGCTCACGGACAGTGTGGGCAGTCTTTTCTCTGTTTGGGAACGCTTGCGACAAGTAAAAGCTGGATTGTCAAAAGATACGGTACGCATTGTCCACCTCGGCGATAGCCATATCCGCGGGCATATCTTTCCGCGCACTACAGCGGCGAAATTGGGCGAAGCCTTTGGACTAGTTTCTTATCTGGATAGAGGCGTGAATGGAGCCACTTGCCTTACCTTTACACATTCTGACCGCATCGCTGCGATTGCATCACTGAAGCCCGAACTGCTGATTCTCTCTTTTGGCACCAACGAGAGTCATAATAGAAATTATCAGGCGAATGTTCATTATCAGCAAATGGAAGAATTTGTCCGTTTGCTGCAAGTACATCTGCCCGGAGTGCCCATCTTGCTTACTACTCCTCCTGGTTCTTACGAGAGTTTTCGCCAGCGTCGTCGTCAACGGAAGTTTTTTATCAATCCGCGTACCGAGCAGGCAGTACGTACCATCAACCGTTATGCTGCCACTCATCAGCTTGCTGTATGGGACTTGTACAATGTTGTTGGTGGACGCCTGCATGCCTGCCGCAACTGGACGTCTGCCCGCTTGATGCGCCCTGATCAGGTACACTATACGTCTCAGGGATATGTCCTTCAAGGCGAACTATTATACGAAGCCATCCTCAAAGCCTATACCGATTATGTTTCCCATTGATATTGACCTTCACTCTTTGATTGATTTTCACCGCTTGGGCGAGGTGTTCACCTACCATCCCGAAGCGCCGCTGATTTTTAGTAGTGGCCTATTCCTTTGGCTGTTTGCTGCGTTTATGGTGGTGTATGCGCTGTTGCAGCACAAAAATACGGCACGCATCTTCTTTGTTGCGTTGTTTTCTTACTATTTCTATTACAAGAGCAGTGGCACATACTTTTATTTGTTGGCGCTGGTCACTGTTTGCGATTTTCTTATCGCCTGGCTCATGGGGCGTACTCTAAACGGGTGCGGACGCAAGTTGTGGGTAGGCTTGAGCGTACTGATTAATTTGGGATTGTTGGGCTACTTTAAATATACCAATTTCTTGGGCGGAATGATAGCTTCCCTTATGGGCGGACAGTTTTCCGCGCTCGATATCTTTTTGCCAGTGGGTATCTCTTTTTTTACTTTTCAGTCGTTGAGTTACACTATCGACGTGTATCGGCGTGAAATCAAGCCTCTCAGTTCGTTGCTTGATTATGCGTTTTACGTCTCTTTCTTTCCGCAGTTAGTGGCAGGCCCTATTGTGCGGGCACGAGATTTTATTCCGCAAATCCGCCAACCGCTGTTTGTGTCGCGGGAAATGTTTGGGCGCGGCATCTTTCTAATTGTGGTCGGGTTGTTTAAGAAGGCGGTGATTTCCGATTATATCAGTATCAACTTTGTAGAGCGTATCTTCGATAATCCCACACTCTATTCGGGTGTGGAAAACTTGATGGGGCTCTACGGTTACGCGTTGCAAATCTATTGCGATTTCTCCGGTTATAGCGATATGGCGATTGGCATTGCCCTGCTGCTGGGTTTTCATTTCAATCTGAACTTCAATTCGCCGTATAAGTCTGCTTCTATCACAGAGTTCTGGCATCGTTGGCACATTTCGCTTTCCTCGTGGTTGCGCGATTATCTCTATATCTCGCTGGGTGGCAACCGTCACGGTAAATTCCGTCAGTATCTCAACCTCTTTATCACCATGCTGCTAGGTGGCTTGTGGCACGGGGCTTCCTGGAACTTTCTTCTTTGGGGCGCCTTTCATGGCGGTGGACTGGCGGTTCACAAAGCTTGGATGAGTATCACCGGTAAAGCAAAGGGGAAGAAGAGCGGGGGCGTTCGCCGATTCTTTGGTGTGTTGATTACCTTTCATTTTGTTTGTTTTTGCTGGATCTTTTTCCGCAATGCCGACTTTAGCAATTCGGTCGATATGTTGCGTCAAATCTTTACCGCTTTTCGTCCGCAACTTTTCTTGCAGCTGGTCGATGGCTATTGGCGAGTCTTTGCCTTGATGGGGATAGGCTTTTTGCTGCATTTTGCTCCCGACAATTGGGAGAATGCTTGTTGTCGTGGCGTCATTCGGCTTCCTTTCTTGGGGAAGGTTCTGCTGATGATAGCTGTAGTCTATCTGGTCATCCAAATGAAGAGCAGCGAGATTCAGCCGTTTATCTATTTTCAGTTCTAAAGAAAAAAGGGGAGCAAACAATCTTTTTGTGACTATGGCACAAAAAGATTGTTTGCTCCCCTTTTTAATACAGTTTTTAGTTTACTTTATTTCAATCAATCTTTCGGCTTTTTTTACTTCCTCTTCCGTTAGTTTGGGAAGTTCGATGGCTAGAACTCCATGCTCTACTTGAGCTGAGATGTTCTCCTTATCTACATTGTCCGGCAGAATCATTGTTTGCTGGAACTTGGCATACGAAAACTCGCGGCGCAGGTAGCGACCTTCTTTCTTCTCTTCCTTGTTCTCGTTCTTTTTCTCCATGCTGATCACGAGGTTGTTGTCCTCGTCAATGCGGACATTGAAATCATTCTTTGTCATTCCCGGAGCGGCTACTTCTACTTTGTAGCTTTTTTCCGATTCCATCACATTAATGGCAGGTGCCGTTGCATTTGCCTTTTCCATCCATTCGTTATCAAAGAAATCATTAAAGATACTTGGTAACCAGTTCTGAGTTCTTCTTACAGGCATCATGATAATAGTCTCCTATCTTTAAAATTAAACAGTTAGGTTAATTGATGAACTTCCGGTTTCTTAACTGGAACCGTTGTTCATTAGTCATTGTGCAAATGCCGTGCCAATTTCCCTAATCTTTAGCCTTTGACTATTTGTCATTTATTCTGTGCCAAAATTACTTTTTTACTGTCAATTTGTAAGTCTAAACCGCATGCGTAGTACCTGTGTCTCCGAGTTGTAGTCATAGCTGATTATTCTAAAAGTCCCTATTTCGGACGTGTTGGTTACGTGCTGCCCGATGCAGGCGCAGGCATCATAATCGCCGATGCGGACAATGCGTAACATTTGACTTGCATCTTCGGGCAGTTTACTCAAGTCCACCAGTTCTTTGGCTTGTTCTTGTGTCATAAATTCGGTAGTCACGTCGAGGTGTCGCTCGATGATTTCATTCACCTTTTCTTCTATTTGCTGCATTTGCGTCTCTGTGGGGCAGACAGGCAGCTCATAGTCGCACTTGCTTTTGCGGCGTTCAATGTGTGCATTTCTAGAGCGCGAACATCCGAAGGTTTTCACCATTGTTGCGTTGAGTAAATGTTCTGCCGAGTGCATCGGTGGGTATTCTTCTTTATTATGAAGGTTGAGTTGGGGCTGATTTTCTTCCATGATTATTTTTATCCTTATGTTGATTGATCGCTTATTGCCGCAAAGGTAATTCTTTGGCAGCTAACTATCTTCTTTATAAAGTATAGTTTTACAGATTAGAACTAAAAAAGCACTTTTTAAGCCATCAATCAATATTCAAATATTAATTTTTCCGGAGTATCTTTAGAGATAAATAAACGGTGCTCTTTCTTTGAGTAAACTCCATTCTTTTTACGAATGAGCATTATGAGGTTGTTTTCATTTAACCCACATTGAGCAGAAGGGACTTCTGCTCAATGTGGGTTAAAGAAAAGTTGCGGTGGCAAGGTTAAAGTGTTGCTCACCTTGCTTCCCTATTTATGGGTGCAAATTTAGTGTTTCCTTTTAA
>JAVVVS010000018.1:0-43729 GCA_036652495.1 Bacteroides sp. | reverse complement strand
TAGACAAGATATATGTGGTCTTGTCTACGTAGTAATAATTTTCTGTGCTCAAGCGTGCATAGTCACTCAGCCCATAAGGTATTCCTTTCGTTGCCATAATCTATCTATATGTACTGCAAACTTACAAAAAAACTTCGATTTATGGACTCGTTTTAGATAAAAACCGAGAAACTCTCCCCAAAGGCTTTGAGGTCTGCATATCCTTTGCCGGGCTTCGAACAATCTTTCATCGAATTATTAACAATCTTTTGCCGGGAGATAAAGCATGATACGGTAGGATTCTAAACCACTTTTGCCGGTTCTTTGTTGTGATGAGATTATTGCTTGTCCTGTCTCTACAACAAATGTTTGCGCATTCCTTTCGTTGAAAGGAATTTCCTTTTTCAAAAGTTGGAGACGTTTTTTCAGAAGCTGAAGACATTTCTTTTAAAGTTGAAAACGTTTTTTCAGAAGCTGGAAGCATGTTGTGCAAAAGATGAAAACATTTTTTTTTAAGGCGAAAATCTTTAAAAAAAAGACGTAACGTCTTTTTTTTAAAGATTTTCGCCTTTTGAAAAAACATGTTACGTCTTTAAAAAAGATACGTAACGCATTTCTTTAGATAACAGAAGCTCAATGGCTAATTTCAAGGTTCAATATTTATTCGATATGGTTGGATATAAAGTAAACCCATTAAAAAAGAAGGAAATATAACGAATTATGTGGGTAACTTCCGTGACCATTTATAAAATCAGTAATATTCAAAGAATAAATTGTTCGCATTTTATGATTTGAAATAGCCGATAGATCATAGACAATCTGTTAAATATAATAATTAATTCAACTAAATGCCGTATTCTTTTAAGGTGACTACAAACTCATTATTGAGTTACCCACACGATTCGTTATAGGGGCAAAAAGAATAAAGGTAGTACACAAAGAGGATTGTGAAAAAACGACTTAAGTTGATGTAGGGGCATTATACGGTTCATAATGTTCAATGTGGGTTAAGGATGTTTTTTGATTAACTCTTGCAACTTAATACGCTGAAACACCATTTGTGCAGTGCTTCCTTCGTATAGGATGCCAATAGTTTCATTATCAATTAGTGTCAAACAAGAATAGCCCCATCCTTGCTCTTCATCTAGATTAATTTGATAGGATTTTGGCCATGTTTTTCCACTGTCTAGGCTGGCTTTTATAGTAATATTTTTACGACCAGACATTGCAGGACGTTCAGCAGTGTTGTTAGGATTAGAAAATAATAAAATATTTTTATTTAATACATTATTTGCTTTTGATACGGATAAAAGACTGCCCATACAGCCTGGATCTGTGAGTGCTGTACCTGATGTGGTGTGTTGTTTCCAACTTTTTCCTAAATTATTGGTGAAAGCGACAAAACGACACGGCGCTGATGTGCGAGCATTGATCATAAGACAACCAGGAGTTATTTCAGCTACTTGGGGCTCTGAAATCAACTCTTCCGTAGGAATAGAATTGCTTCGTTGCCAAGTGATGCCGCGATCAATGCTAGTGATAATAGCTACTTCCCCCTTTTCCTTATTTTTTATACTTTTATATTGAACGGCAAACACTAAGGTACCATCTTGCATTGTAATACCTCTGCCGGGGCCCTGTAGCAACATCGTTATATCTTCGCTCTTTACCTGCGAAGTAAGATTAATGGGCTTCGACCAGGTTCGACCATCATCTGAACTTTTTACTAGAATTAATTGTCCGGTCCCATCTTCTGGTGACATACCTGAACGCACACTTCCCCAAGCACGTGCATTGGACAAGCCGTGTACCCACACTGCAGATACCCATATTTGGTTGGTCACTTGATCTACTAAGATGGCAGGATCTCCAATTCCATTTTGTGCTTGTGGAAGTCCATTATATTCACCCATATCTATGATTATTTTCATAGGCTCCCAGCTTTTACCGTGATCTTCGCTTCGACTAAGACCAATGTCAATATCCTCTTGTAAATCAATGTTTGTTTGATGCCTAACATCGTATACACCCAGTAAAGTGCCTGTATTTGTTGTCACTAATCCAGGTATACGATAGGAATGTACATTGTCATCTCCCGCTTGCCTGAGTGCATATCCTATGCGGTGAGTCACTCTCTTGTTTTTTAAAGGCAACAGTTTTACTTCTATGTTATTGATTTTTACGTTTTTGATTCCAATAGTGAAAGAGTCGTTCAAAGAGGTTGCAGGATCTAGTTGCAGGCTTATCCAAAAATAGTTTAATCCTTTTACAAGTTTGGTCTGTATAGAGAGTCTATTGACTGTCGATAGTCCTTTCTGCTCCTTTTTTAAGATTGAATAAGAAGGATGGCAATAGAACAATTGGCTTCCACCCGCATCTTTTACTCCTGCATAAATAGCTTGTGATGGAGTTCTGGAGCGCATAACAGAAGAGGTACCGCTGTAGAAAATACGAGTAAATGCATTGGTTGTTACGTTTAAACCCTGTTGTGCGAAGGTTAATTCGTTTAGCATTTCTCCACCTTGCGGACTTTCAATAATTATTTCGCAGAGTATGTTGTCTTTTTTATTGATAAGAACTGGCAACTCCGCGTCATATACTTTAGCAACAACTTCGCCAGCAGCATAGCTGGCGAAGTTGTTTAATATAAAAAGAACACATAGTAAATATTTGTTCATAGTTTTATTTTTTAGTGTCACGCTCTAAAGATTTTTTTAACCAAGGAATAACCAAGTCATTTTTGAAATAGTGACTCGTGCGATCTACATTGACCAAATTGTAATATTGATCTCTGTTTATTCCTTCGGGAAGTGCATTTAAATCAATACGCGCTTTCGTATCTGCGAACTTTGGGTAATGATGTATCTCTAGATTTTCTGGATGTCCGGTTATTTGGTAAGCCTTTCGTACTAGATTTAAATCTCGGTCTAATCCACCTTCTGTTAAAATTAATGGACGAGGAGCCATAGCAGCAACTACATCTGGGAAATTGAAATTATTCCAGAATCTAGGTATCAAATGGCGAATGGTATTCGGAAAGGGGCGGATACCATTTTTGTCAGGTTCGGTCATTACAATAGCGCGTTCCAAGGTGTTACATAAAAAATCGTTATACACAAAAGCATAAATTGACGGGTCTATTGTGGCAAGTACCATTAATGGTTCTGTTCCTAATGAAAAGCCACTCAGTACGATTCGTTCTTTGTTGATGCGTTTATCTTGCTTCATCCAGTTAATGACCTGCATATCTAAAAACGAGTTGTAACCTAGGTAACTCCATCCCAATTCTAGTAGATAACGAGCGGTCCCATCATAGTGATATCGCGTTCCAATGGTGTATTTTTCTAAATCCGATGCTTCAGCAGCAGCAGCATTATCTACTACGATGGCAATTATTCCCATTTCTGCATAGCGCACTGCCATAGCAGCCTTGTCATTGTGATAGTTTTCATTGAATTTAGCTTCTAAAGGAGGTTCGCCTGCCAAATTCTCCTTGCTTCCACCTGAGCCAGGGATACACATTACCGCTGGCGTGACTTTTTGCAACCCATCAGGTATTAACACCAAAAAGGTAGAAACACATTCGGGCAATGGATAAAATTCCCATTTTTCTAAAGTGTAGCCTTTTCTAGCTTCACTTTTTAATAGTTTGGGAGCAGGTTGGTTTTGGATGTCAGGATGGCACATAATGTCTTTCATTCCCTGACGCAAACCATTCTGCCATCTTTTAAATTCTGTTAGATTCATGTTGGAATTAAAAGCGTATTTGGGCTGCGTCTTTTTTAACATGGCATGTAACACTCTTCTTGAACTCAGAAATCGTCCATCTTCTCTATTTGATTTAATAAAACCATGTTCAGATGGTACAAAAGTATGCTCTTGTGCAAGCGTGACAGATGACAATAGTATAGCCATGGTTGCTGCAATCAATTTTATGAAATGATTCATATGATAGTTGTTTTTTTTAAGTTATTGTGTGCAAAGAAAGACTATTTTTATTAGTAATTCGGATTGTTTTCGAGTTTAGCATCATTATTTAACGTTGTGATGTCAATTGGCCATAAAAGTTTATATGATTCATTTTCTTCTAATACAGGGTTGGCGCTATCATAATTTACAACTGCCGAAAAAACTAAGGGCTTGTGGGTGGCATTCCACATTCGGCGAATATCATACCATCGCTTGCCCTCCCACACAAACTCTTTATCACGCTCGTGTAGAATGGCTAATTCATTTTCTTCAAATGATGCATTGGTATACTCATGAACGTTTTTATTGTAGTTTTTTCCGTAGGCTCGCATACGAACTTGGTTTAAGTAGCTGGCTACATCTCCACCTGACATGTTCTCTATTTCAGCCATCAATAATAGTGTTTCTGCGTAGCGATATATCACATAATCGTCGCAAAATACTCGCTTACCTGTACTGTTGTTTATTGTTCCAAGGCATTTGGTTAATACACTGCCAGTTAAGACTCCTTTATCATCGTAATAATCAAGGAAAGTCTGACGTTTTCTTGTGTCAGCGTCATCGAATGTTTCAAAAAAACCTTCTTTCCATTCATGCCGTTGCATTCCGCTATCTTGTATAAATAAAGTGTCCGACTTTATTTTTTCGCCGTCTATGTTATAAAATGCATTAACGAAATTTGCATTCCTATAGGTGAATTCCCCAGCCCAGTTAGATGCTTCTCCATCGGCAAATCTTAATGCAAAGATTATTTCATCATTGCCTTTATTGTTATAGGCAAATACTTCTTTAAAGCTTTGCAATAATTTAAAGTCATTGTTTATTAATTCAGAAATAGCTTTTTTAGCTGTGACAAGATCTGTCTTTGCCGGAGCTTGGTCTGCCGTTGTTACCTTGGCTGACCATAAATATACTTCACCTTTTAGCATTTTACTTGCTGCCTTTGACCACATACCTTTTTTAAGTTTGATAATTTCGTTTATTCCAAATTGTGCTTCTGAAATTGCTATATCCTCTTTGATAAAATCCAATGTTTGTTTAGCAGAAGATCTTGCAGTATATAAATCTTCAGCGTTGGTTGTGCCGTTCATTACTTTTGGATCTTTGATTATAGGAACACCACCATAAGTCCGGTATAGATGAAAATACAAGAAAGCACGAATGCCGTAGGCTTGACCTAAATAGTATCCTCTGGATGAATTGTCTAAAAAGGTGCATTCGTTTTGAACTTTGTCAATAAACTCATTTATATTTAATATTTTCACATAGAAATTAGCCCAGTTATTTACTCCTGTGTTGTTTTTTGTGAACGTGTTATCTTTTATAGGAGAACTATAGTTTAAACTAACTCCTTGTGAACCAGAACCGAATTTTTGAGTTCCTCCGCGAGCTTCGCCCAGAATGAATATCATTTGATTGATGTCGCGTAGATTTTTATGAATACCTATCATAAATCCCTCTACTTGTGATTCGTTTTGCCAAAAGTTGGAACTGCCATACCAGTCTTCGGGAGAATAATTAAGTGTGTCGCATGAACCTAATAGCCCTACCATTAGGCATGATAAAAAAATATATTTTAAGCGTTTCATATTTGTATAGTTGTTAATTTAAAATGAAAGATTAATACCGAAAATAACAGAACGAGGCAATGGGTATCCTCCTAGATGCAAATCATCGTTACCAAGTATCTCTGTTGGCTCTGGTGAAAATAAATCTTTGGCTGCTGTCAAATATCCTAGATTTTGGCCAGTAACTGTAAAGGCTAGTTTTTGAATGTTCCATTTGGAAATAAGAGTCTTCGGCAAAGAGTAGGTCAGAGCGACTTCACGAAAAGCCAAATAACTACCATTGTGAACGAACATAGAGGAACGACGTTGATAATTTCCTTTGCCTAATTGATCTGCCCAGACATATGTTGGATATTTGGCGTTAGGGTTTTCAGGAGTCCATGAATCTTTTGTTTTGTTTAACGTGTTAAAAGTTCCCTGTAGGTTGCCCATAATGTATGAAGATGAGAAATCATGCAACTGGTAATCCAAAGCGTAATCCATTCTTACGAACAAAGAGAAATCTTTCCAAGTAAAGTCAGTGTTAATACCACCTGTCCAGCGAGGTATCGTATTGCCTACCTTTACCATATCATAATCATCTATTATGCCATCGCCATTGACGTCTTTAAATTTAGCATCACCTGGTTGGATGGGTAATGCAGCTGCAACCACTCTTCCTTTTTTGTCTATTTTTGTTTTTTCTGATTCTGGAAGAGCTGCCCAGGCAGCAGGTCCATATAGTGTTAATCCACTGCTTTTATAGGCAATATCTTTTAAATTACCCGGTATTTCGTCATAACTTTTATAAACTCCTTCATATTTGAATGCGTATAGTGCACCTGGTTCTTGTCCTTCTTGATAACCACCAACCCAAATTAAATCTTTTGTTTTAGGATCATAGACTTGATAGGCATTTTGTCTGTTTCTCTCAAGACCATTGTTTGGAAGTTTCAATATTTTATTCTTGTTGAATGCAGCGTTTACGCTTACGTTCCATTTCATCTCTTTTCGGTCAATAACTTTAAATGCAAGTTCTATTTCTAGACCTCTGTTTTGAATCTCTCCATTATTTGTTTTAAATGATTGTATGCCTGATGAACTGGGAAGAGGAATATCAGCATATTTGTCGGCTGTACGGCGATTGTAGAAAGTAAAGTTAGCATTAATCTTATTTTCGAGTATTCCCAAATCTAATCCTGCTTCAAAAGTATGCGATTTCTCCCATCTTAGTGTTGGATTAGGCAGTTTCCCTATTACAAAACCCGCTTCACCACCATACTGTACACTAGCATAGTCACCTTGCAAATCATAAGCACCGATTTTAGATACATTTCCATTTAAACCATAACTAGCGCGTAATTTGGCGAATGAAATAACATTTTTAAAACTATTCATGAATTTTTCTTTCCCAAACACCCATCCAGCAGAAACACCAGGGAAAGTTCCCCACCGATTGTCTCCTAACAATACCGAATATCCATCATGACGAAGTGTTGCAGATAGTAGATATTTACTTTTATAATCGTAGTTCATTCGTCCAAAGAAAGACATGATAGCTTTTTTTTCATGCCATGAATCAATCTTACGTTGATTTGCACCAGCTGCGGTAAGAGAAAGATCTTTTAACGCATCGGTAGGAGATCCAGAACCTTCAGCGCTAAATCCCTTTTTTGTTTCATTGTAATACTCAAATCCAGCAAGAATATTTAATGAGTGAGATTGTTTTATATTTAAATTATAATTAACTACCGCATTGTATGTTTGTTTGAAGTATCGGTTAAAACTAGCATAGGCCTTTCGAGTTTTATTAATATTACCTGATGATTGAAGAAAATCTTCATCGTATTTTTCTTTGATTCTTTCATCGTACATCCATATAGCACCTACTTTTAAAGATAATTCTTTTAATATTTGGAAGTTTAAGTTTTCCCCAAAGATAAATTTATTTGCATTATAATCGCGATTGAATTTACCGGAGTTTACCCCTTGGTTTCCATCTCTATAATCACGTCCTATCAATAGCTCACCGTTAGCATTGTATCCACGTAACGTTGGGGGAGCACTCAACATACGCACAAAATAATTATGCTCAGTTTCATCGTAAGCTGTTAAATCTTCTTTACGTTCGCGCCCGTTAGGTAGTCCATTCCATTTGGAATCTGAAAATGAAACATTCGTGCTGGAGGTAAGCCAATTTCGTATTTTATAATCTGCGTTTAGCGAACCAGTGATGCGTTGATAAAAATTATCTAAAGGAATACCTTCAGTATGATTATATCCAATGCTGGCGTAATAGTTTCCCTTGTCATTTCCCCCAGAAATATTGATGTTGTAATCTTGTGATACAGCTGGTCGGTTCAAATTAGCTTTGGCCATATCCCAGTCTTTGTAAATAATTTGATCGCCGTATACAGGATCGTTCATGGTTTGCCATCCTTGTTTTAAAAGAAAAGCAAGGTCGTCCGTATATTTCATTGGGCTCCAGACAGCGCTTGAATTTTGATTGCCATTGGCAGGAATTGTTTTATTAGCATCTTCCCAATAGATATTGCCAGTACCATAAGGTTGATTTTGCGATAGTGTACTTAAATCAGTCCATCCTACCCATTTTCCGGAAGAAGTTTTAAATTGTTGTGCAGCATTTTGGTATGATTTTCTCATCCAATAGAGATAATCGCCCCCATCCATTAAATCGAATGGATTTCGCATATAGTTAAAGCCGACTTGTGCTTTAAGATTTATAGAAGTTCGTCCTATTTTCCCTTTTTTTGTAGAAACTAGCAATACACCGTTGTTGGCACGTGCGCCGTATAAAGCGGTAGCTCCAGCATCTTTTAGGACTTCCATAGACTCGATGTCCGAGGGATTAATATCACTTAAATCATCGCGCTGTTGACCATCGACTAAGATAAGAGGGGAACCAGTACCATCCAAATTGGTACCTCCACGCAGTACGATAATAGGTGAAGCAGCTGGATTACCCGATGCCTGAGTTACCTTTAATCCAGCAACGGCTCCTGAAAGTGCTTGTGCAGGATTAGAAAAGATACCTACAGACATTTGCTCTTCTTTGACTGATGAGATTGAGTTGGTCAGCTTTGAACGGAGCTGTGTGCCTCCGTAACCAGTGACAACAACTTCTTCTAACATGGCTGCATCTTCTTTTAATCTAACATTAATGATTGCTTGATTTTTAATGTCAATTACTTGTGTTTGATACCCGATATAGGAAACTTGAATTTTCCCTGTTGCCTTTACGGTAAGAGTAAATTTTCCGTCGATATTAGTAATAGTGCCATTAGAAGAACCAAGTTCAATAACACTTGCTCCGATGACCGTTTCACCGGTTGGATCGGTAACTACACCTGTAATCGACTTCTTTTGTGCCATTGCTCCTATTGAACAAAAGATGCACAGAATCAAAAAAATGTTTTTCATCATAAGTCTTGTTTTAAAGTTAGTAATATAGATAATTTAAAAAATGCAAAGTACTTTATGAACTTTGCGTGATATAAATCAAATTTATTAGCGAATAAAGGATGATAATTGCTCCATTTAAAATAAAAAGGGCGTATATAAAAAAAAAAATTAAGATGTTGCTTGCTATTTAAAAAAATGAAGTTATATTTGCAGCGTTTTTAAATAGAACTTATATATATTTAATACTTAAATGAATTTTAGGGATTGAGGAAATCTAAGTTCATAAAGAACTAAAGTGACCTTACTTAGTATATTATTAACAAAAAAAACAGTACTTATGAAGAAAACCATCATTTTGATGTTGTGCCTCCTATGCTCTATAGGGCTTATGGCACAAAAAAAATCAATCACAGGTGTGGTTATGGATGCTTCCGGTGAAACTGTCATCGGAGCAAGTGTAGTAGAGGTTGGTACCACGAATGGGGTAATTACCAATCTCGACGGAAAATTTATGTTGTCGGTGGATCCGAATGGAAAAATTAAGGTATCTTATATCGGATACCAAGCACAAGTGATTGACGTTAAAGGAAAAGCATCTTTTTTAATCAAATTGAAAGAAGACTCAGAAATGCTAGACGAAGTTGTCATAACAGGTTATGGCGGTAATCAATTACGTAGTAAATCAACAAACTCAATTGCAAAAGTGGGCAGCGAGAAGCTGACAGTGGGTGCTTATACCAATCCGGCTCAAGCTCTTTCGGGAGCCGTGTCTGGTTTGCGCGTAGCACAAACATCTGGTGACCCGGGTGCAACTCCTACTATTATCCTTCGTGGTGGTACTAATTTGGATGGTAGCGGTTCGCCTTTAGTAATTGTGGATGGACAGGTTCGCGGTAGCTTAAGCGATATTAACCCTGAGGACATTGAAGATCTGCAAGTAATGAAGGACGCCGGCGCAACAGCTATTTATGGAGCTCGTGCTAATGATGGCGTAATTTTGGTTACAACGAAGAAAGGTAAGACGGGAAGTGCAGAAATTAATTTCAAAGCTAAAGTAGGTTTGAACTATCTGAACAATCCTTATGAATTCTGTGATGCGGCCGATTATTTGTATTGGATGCGTACGGCGTATTCTCGTTCATCTAATATGTGGCAAAGACCTGACGGCAGCGGTACGGGTTATGTATCTTCTTCTTCTTTGGGAGGTGCTGTGGCGTTTGGTACGGGAAACAAGTATTTTGAAAGTGACGGTGTAACTCCGTTGAAGAACAACTCGTCTTCAATCTATAGTACGATGTACTTGGATGATACCAACCGGTTCTTATTGCAAAAAGGCTGGGAATCAATGAAAGACCCTATTACAGGAAAAGATTTGATTTTTAGAAATACAGATGTAGGTTCGTATAACTTCAACACACCGGCTTTGACGCAAGATTACAACATCAATATCTCGGGTGGTAGCGACAAAGGACATTATTATGCTGGTTTAGGCTATAATGATTCTGAAGGTTTGCCTTTGAAATCTTTCTATAAGCGATATACTTTTGTATTTAATGGCGACTATAAGATAAAGGACTGGTTGACTAGTACCTCTAGCTTTAACTTTGCTCGTGCTAATTGGGAAAAGATGCCTGCCACTTCCGGTTCTGAATACAACTATTTCGGTCGTATTTTGTCTACTCCTCCTACGGTGCGTTATGAAGACGAAGAAGGAAACTTGATGCTAGGACAACACTCTGCTGATGGTAACCAAGCTTTTCAATTGCATAAGTTTCATCGGGACAATCAAAGTGATAAGTTCACGATGAACCAATCTTTGAAATTTGATATTATCAAAGGACTTTCTTTGAAATTGACAGGAAACTGGTATTATGACGAATCTTTGTCAGAAGGTTTTGATCAAGACTATTATCAAACGCCAACTGTTATCAATAGTGGACGGTCAACGTTCTCTAATTGGTCGCGTAAATTTGATCAAACGTACAATGCTGTGTTAAGCTATAACAAACAGCTGACTCCGGATCATTTTGTGGACGTTATGTTAGGAACGGAATATTATGATTCTTACTCTCGTTCTTTGAGTGCATCGGGACAAGGTGCAGCAACAGATGATTTTGGTGATCTTGGATTAACCGATAGTGGTGAAAACAAACGTAACATTAATTCATCTCATGCCAAAGAACGTATCTTATCTTATTTCGGACGTGTGAACTATGACTACAAGAGCAAGTATTTGCTGTCTTTAGTGATGCGTGCTGATGGTTATTCTCGTTTGATTGATAATCGTTGGGGCGTTTTCCCCGGTATATCTGCCGGATGGGTATTCAGCAAAGAAAACTTTATGAAAGATTTATCGAACGTGATTTCTTTTGCTAAATTGCGTACCAGCTTCGGCTTGAATGGTAAGGTAGATAAAAATCAGATTGGCTATTATACCTTACAAGGAGCTTATGCCACAACCACTAGTTACGATGGTAACAGTAGTTATGCGTTGAGCAATATTCCTAATCCAGCTATGAAATGGGAAAAATCAAGAACGATAGAAGTTGGTTTGGATGTAAGTTTCTTAGACAATCGTTTAAGCAGTAACTTTACGTACTATAATCGGTTAACCTCCGATAAGTATGCAAATATCAATTTGCCGGTATCTTCGGGTATCAGCTCTATCTTAACCAACAACGGTAAGATTCGTAATCAAGGATTGGAAGTTGATTTGAATGCTAAAATTATTCAGGGCAAAGACTGGACTTGGACAGCAGGAGCGAATATCGCTTATAATAAGAATACCATTGTATCATTGCCTAATAACGGACAAGAAAGAAATCGCCAAAGCGCTTTTGAAATCTATACAGGACGCAAATTGGCAGACGGAACTTACGAAAAAGAATGGGTGGGCGGTTATCAAGAAGGATACGAACCAGGTTTGATGTATGCTTACCAAGCAGAAGGCATTTACAAAAATTGGGACGAAATTCCTGATTATATGGTCGACAAAGGAGGTGGTGGCTCCGCTTGTGTGCTTTATGGAAAGAAATCTTGGGCTGATCTCAAGGACACTGACAAGGGCTCAGGCGAAACAGGCGCTTCTAAAGTGAAAAAATTACCTATCCAACCAGGTGATGTGAAATGGAAAGATGTGAATAATGATGGTATGATTGATCAATACGACTTGGTAAAAGTGGGTAATACCAAACCTCACTTTACTGGTGGATTCAACACATCGGTTAGCTGGAAGGGATTGAAACTTTATGCTGCATTTGACTATGCCCTCGATTATAAAATTTATGACCAAACCAACTTATGGTTCCTTGGCTGTATGCAAGGTGCTTATAACATGACAACAGATGTACACAACACTTGGTCTGAAGAGAATCCTAATGGATCACTTCCTAAGTATTATTGGGCTGACCAGCTTGGTAAGTCGAATTACTACAGAACATCTACGATGTTTTGCTACGATGCCAGCTATTTGTCTATTCGCGAAATATCATTATCTTATACATTACCCAAAATGTGGGTGAATAAGGCTAAACTTCAAAAAGTGGAAGTCTCTGTTACCGGACAGAATTTAGGATACATCACAGAATGCGATATGGTAGCGACTCCAGAGTCACTGAACGGTCAAGCTGGTTCAGGATATGCTTTGCCACGTACACTGCTGTTTGGTATAAGCGTTACATTATAATATTGATTGAAAACGAAAATTTAGATTTATATGAAACTAAAAAAAATAATAGTCTTATTGGGGTTGGCATTCACTTCAACCGCTCTTTATACTTCTTGCAGCCTTGATTTGGCTCCTATCGATTATTACGGTAGTAGCAACTATTGGAACACGGTGACTCAAGTTGAAACTTTCATGAATGGTATTCATACCCAACTTCGTAGTACGAGTTTCGATCGTCAATACGTATTGGGTGAAGCACGCGGAGGAACGAGTAAATCGGGTACTTCTTCTTTGAATACTTCTATGAATTATGACCGTATCAAAGAAAATAATCTTGATAAAGGAAATACAGGTATTAGCAATTGGAACGGTCTTTACGGCAGAATATTTGCTTGCAATTTGCTGATTCAAAATGTAGAAGGAAAAGCTTT
Organism: Bacteroides sp.; assembly: GCA_036652495.1. Classification (GTDB taxonomy): domain Bacteria; phylum Bacteroidota; class Bacteroidia; order Bacteroidales; family Bacteroidaceae; genus Bacteroides. The sequence goes on along the minus strand of JAVVVS010000018.1, from coordinate 30,713 downwards.
GCAACAAAACAATCCGGCTGAGATTAACTATATGTTAGGTCAAACGTATGGAATCAGAGCACTGTATTATTTTACTCTTTACAGAACTTTTGGTGGTGTGCCATTGATTGACCGTGTGAAGGTGTTGGATGGACAGGTGAGTGCACAAGATTTGTACACAGCGCGTTCTACTCCCAAACAAGTGATGGAGTTTATTAAAGCGGACATTACTAAATCGTTGGAGTGTTTTGGCGCTAACGAAAAGATGAAAGGGAAAAAAGCTTACTGGTCGAAAGCTGCAACGACTATGCTGGGTGCTGAAGTTTATTTATGGGCAGCAAAAGTAACTTGTCAAGATCAAGTGCCTAACGCAGCCGATTTATCGAAGGCAAAAGGATACTTAACTACTATCTTGAGCGACGCACGTTTTGGACTTTGTGATAAGTTCACCGATATTTTCGATGTGAAAAACAAAGGAAACAAGGAGACTATCATGGCTATCCGTTATGCAGATGGTGAGTCGACTAACTCTGCCAGTGAATTTGTTTATGCAGACCCTAATGGTTTCTTCATTAACACGGTGTACGGCCGTGATGGCAAACTGATACCGGGAGATACCTTGAACTTGAAAGGTGGCGGATGGCAGCGCAATGAATATGAACTGGGATTGTGGCAATCGTTTCAAGCAGAAGATGGTCGTAGAGATGCTACTTTCTTGGAATATTACAATAAAGACGGAAGCCTTAAAGGTACAGTGCTGAAGAAAAACCTGGGTATGATTAATTCCTCCAACAAGCGTGTATTCTGTGGCGATGAACCTGTTTATCGCTATGCTGATGCTTTGTTGATGATGGCAGAAGTGGCTAATATGGAAGGCGGAGACGTGGCTAAGTATATTAACCAAGTGCGTGCACGGGCGTATGGCAGCAAATGGAATGAAGCAGCATTTGGATACAACAATGCAGATTTCAAATCCAATGAGTTAGCAATCTTGTTCGAACGCGATCACGAATTTGTATGCGAAGGCAAGCGTTGGTTCGACATTGTTCGTATGAAGGATGCTAAAGATGGCAAACCTCTTGCTTTCTCGGCGGAAGCTTCTTATAAAGAGAAACAACCTGTATTGAAAGCAACTGAAGCTCATAAGCTGTTATGGCCGTTGAATATTGGTCTGCTCAATGCCGATCCATTGCTGGAACAGACACCGGGCTATGGTGAGTAATCAACTACGTATGTATAATTAGTTAAAAGCTATTCATCGAATATAGAGTGAGGGCAATGCTTGAGAGTAATTGTCCTCACTCTTTTTTTAAGAATACCAAGCCTGCTTGTTTGTGTATTTGCCCATGAAGGCTATTCACAAATAGGAAGTTACGATAAAAATAAGGAAGCAACGGCAAGCTATTTAATTAATCAGGCGGTTTTATAAACTATAAAATGTATCTTTGCTTCCAATATATCATTCTAATTTAATTGATACCATGAAAAAAATAACTGTTTTATTCCTCCTTTTTCTGTGTGCCTTTCCTGTGATGAAAGCGGCGGATACCCTTTTTGTACAGGAAACGCGCATCCCTATTTTGATAGAAAGGCAAGACAATGTGTTGTTCTATCTTCGTTTGGATGCCAAAGAAAGTAAAACGTTGAACGACGTAAAAATCTCATTTGACAAGGGAGTGAACCTTGCAGACATTCAATCAGTGAAACTATATTATAGCGGGACAGAGGCTTTGCAAGATAGCAAAAAGAAAAGCTTTGCTCCCGTGGACTACTTGACGAGCTTTGCTCCTGGTAAAACGATGGCAGCCAATCCTTCTTACTCAGTGAAGAAAAGCGAAGTGAACGATTTGAAATCTGAAATTCTGCTGAAAGGTGATCAAAAACTCTTTCCCGGAATCAACTATTTCTGGATTAGTTTGCAAATGAAACCTTCTACTTCTATCTCTACTAAGGTAGTGGCGGCGATTACTTCTGTCACGATGGATGGCAAAAAAGCATTGATGGAGGTGGTCTCTTCGAAAGGAATTGAACACCGCATGGGTGTGGGTGTGCGTCATGCAGGAGACGATGGTTCGGCTGCTTTCCGCATCCCCGGATTGGCTACAACGAACAAAGGAACTTTGTTGGGCGTCTATGATGTACGTTACAACAATAGCGTTGACTTGCAGGAACATGTGGACGTGGGTTTAAGCCGCAGTATTGATGGCGGACAGACGTGGGAAAAAATGCGCTTGCCTTTGGCTTTCGGCGAATATGACGGACTTCCTGCCGCACAAAATGGAGTGGGAGATCCTTCTATTCTCGTGGATACCCAAACAAATACAGCTTGGGTAGTGGCTGCTTGGACACACGGGATGGGCAACAAACGTGCTTGGTGGAGCTCGCATCAAGGCATGGATTTGAATCATACAGCGCAATTGGTGCTTTCTAAAAGTGAAGACGACGGACAGACGTGGTCAGCACCCATTAATATCACCGAACAGGTGAAAGATCCTTCTTGGTACTTCTTGTTGCAAGGTCCCGGTAGGGGCATTACGATGAGTGATGGAACGTTGGTGTTCCCGATACAGTTCATTGATTCTACTCGTGTGCCTAATGCCGGTATCATGTATAGCAAAGACCGGGGAACTACTTGGCACTTGCACAACTATGCCCGCACCAATACCACCGAAGCACAAGTGGCAGAAGTGACACCTGGCGTGCTGATGCTGAATATGCGTGATAACCGTGGGGGTAGCCGTGCGGTGGCCACTACTACCGATTTAGGTAAAACGTGGACGGATCACGTCTCTTCACGTAAAGCTTTGCAAGAATCGGTTTGCATGGCTAGCTTGATCAGCGTAAAGGCAAAAGACAATGCCCTGAATAAAGATATACTACTGTTTTCCAATCCGAACACAACGAAAGGTCGTCACAGTATCACTATCAAAGCGAGCTTGGACGGAGGCGTCACTTGGTTGACCGAACATCAGCTGTTGCTGGATGAAGGGGACAACTGGGGCTATTCTTGCTTGACGATGATTGATAAAGAAACTATTGGAATACTTTATGAAAGCAGTGTGGCACACATGACGTTTCAGGCAATCAAGCTGAAAGACTTGGTGAAATAACGAATCTTTATAACAAAATAACACGTATCAAAAAAGCTAATTGAGACATGAGAACGTTTCGCTTTTTTTTATTGTTTCTATTACTATGCGCCACCTTATCCGCTCAAAAGCGGATAAAGGTGGCGTGTGTTGGTAATAGCATTACCTACGGCTATACCCTTGCTAACAGAGAAACGGAAGCTTATCCCGCACAGTTGCAACAACTGCTGGGCGAACATTATCAGGTAGGAAACTTTGGGAAATCGGGAGCTACGTTGCTCACCAAGGGGCATCGCCCTTACACCGAGCAGGTAGAGTTTCATCAGGCGATGGCTTTTGCCGGAGATATAGTGGTGATTCATCTGGGCATCAATGATACCGACCCTCGGGACTGGCCGAACTATCGCGATTCCTTTGTGAAGGATTATGTAGCGTTGATTGATTCTTTCCGCACGGTTAATTCAAGATGCCGCATCATCATCTCCCGGATGACTCCGATAGCCGACCGCCATTTCCGTTTTGAATCGGGTACACGCGACTGGCACGAAGAGATTCAGCAGGCTATTGAAAACGTGGCTGCCTACACGGGTGTGCAGCTGATTGATTTTCACGAACCACTTTATCCTTATCCGTTCCTCTTGCCAGACGCCGTGCATCCTACTAAAGAGGGAGCAGCTATCATGGCACAAATTGTTTGCTCTGCCATTACCGGCGAGTATGGTGGATTGCAATTGTCAGAACTATACACCGACAATATGGTGCTTCAGCGCAATTGTCCCTTGAAGTTATCGGGCATAGCTAATGCTGGCGAGAAAGTGAGCGTGACCATAGGCAAGCAAAAACAAATCACGGCTGCAGCTCTCAACGGAAAGTGGTCTGTCACCTTACAGTCTTTGCAGGCAGGCGGTCCGTATGTGTTGACTGTGGCTGCAGGAAAGAAAACACAGACTTATAACAATGTATTGGTGGGTGAAGTGTGGCTATGTTCGGGACAGTCGAATATGGAGTTCAGGCTTCGCGATGCCGCTACTGCTAAAGCTGATGTGCCACAGGCTGCGAACAATCAAATTCGTTTTTTTGATAAGAAAGCACGTTGGGCCACGAATGCCGTGGAATGGGATGCTTCGGTGCTTGATTCTTTGAATCAACTGCACTATTATAGGAATACGCAATGGACGGTATGTTCCCCTACCACCGCCAGTGCTTTTTCGGCGATAGCCTATTATTTCGGAAAAATGCTTCAAGATAGTTTGAAAGTTCCCGTTGGATTGATTTGTAATGCAGTAGGAGGCTCGCCTGCAGAGGCTTGGGTAGACCGGAACACGTTGGAATGTCAATTCCCCGCTATTTTACGCAACTGGACGAAAAATGATTTTATACAAGATTGGGTACGCGGACGGGCTGCGTTGAATGTGAAGAAGTCCGTTGATAAGAACCAACGCCATCCTTACGAGCCCTGTTATCTCTATGAAGCAGGCATCCGTCCGTTGGAACAGTTTCCTATCAAAGGGGTTATCTGGTATCAAGGTGAATCGAATGCTCATAACTTTGAAGCACACGAAAAGCTGTTCCGGCTATTGGTGGAAAGCTGGCGCAAAAACTGGGGCGATGAAAAACTGCCTTTCTATTATGTGCAGTTATCCAGCATTGACCGTCCTTCTTGGCCGTGGTTCCGTGACAGTCAGCGCAGGCTGATGGACGAGATACCGGCTACCGGTATGGCTGTCTCTAGTGATTATGGCGATTCGCTGAATGTGCATCCCACATTTAAAAAGCCAGTGGGCGAGCGTTTGGCGCGTTGGGCGTTGAACCGGACGTATGGGATGCAGCAAATAGTTCCATCGGGTCCCTTGTATCGTAGCGTGGTGTTTGAGAAAGGAGCTGCTTATCTCACTTTCGAAAATGCCGACGGATTACACGCTTCCGATGGACAGTCGTTGCGTACTTTTGAAATAGCTGAAACGGAGGGTATTTATTTTCCTGCCACTGTTGAGGTGAAGGGCAATCAACTGAAGGTCGTTCATAAAGAGGTGAAGAATCCTCGCTACGTGCGTTATGGGTGGCAGCCTTTTACGCGTGCTAATTTGGTGAACGGTGCCGGTTTGCCAGCTTCTACATTTACAACAATTAAATAATAGGAATAATGGGAAAGGTTACAAGAATAGGTCTTCTTTTTATGACCGGATGCGTGTTTGCCTGGTTCGGTATTACTGCTTTGCAGCCGCTTGCACCCGAGGTGTTGAGTATCCGGATACAGAAGATGTCAGGCATTCCCGATGAGGAAGCCGGTTTCTCCTTGGGCGTGTCTGCTTGTTATGCCGGTATTGTGGACAATCAATTATTGATGGCGGGAGGATGTAACTTTCCCGAAGTCCCGGTGGCTGACGGGGGTACAAAGAGATTTTATCAAGGGATTTATGCGGCTAACCTTACTGCAGACTCTACGCTGGCTTGGCGCAAAATAGGGGATTTGCCCGTACCTGCTGCTTATGGAGTGACGGTGTCTATTCCCGGTGGACTTATTTTAGTGGGGGGGATGAATGCAAACGGTTCTCTTTCTTCGGTCTATCGATTGCTGTTGAGTAAAAATAAAAAATCGGTCACGATAGATACGCTTCGTTCGTTGCCTTATCCGATGGACAATCTGGCGGGTACGCTTATGGATAATACCCTGTATGTCGTAGGGGGGAATGTGAAGGGAAAACCGTCTAATTGTTTGTATTCCTACTTGTACACTGATCCTCGTAGCGCGTGGACGGAAGAGCCTTCTTTTCCCGGTGATGCGCGGGTGCAACCAGTTTGTGCCGGACAGTCTGCTAAGGGGATGCTTTATGTATGGGGTGGCTTTGCGCCTTATGTTGAAGGAAAATCGGCTACGGTTTCTACCGGTGGATACGTCTACTCACTTGCTCAACGTACTTGGACTCCGCTGAGTGCGCCGGTGGGAAATGATTTTGTTCCTGTTTCGCTGGGAGGAGGATGTGCTTGGACATTGAACGATAGTTTGATTGTCTGTACCGGAGGAGTGAACGAGAAGGTTTTTCTTTCGGGACTCCAACGGGACGAATTGCTTAAAAAAGACATAGCTGCCAATCATATGGAACGCGTGGACAGCTTGACAGGGGCAGGGAAAATTTACTTGTCTCATCCTGCTGACTGGTATCGCTTTAATAAAAAGATACTGGTTTATAATACGCTCCGCAATGTCTGGATGGAGAGAGGACAATCTCCTGCTTTGGCTCGTGCCGGCGCAGCATTGGTTGGTTACGATAAGATACTTTACTCTATTAATGGTGAATTAAAACCGGGTATCCGTACTCCAGAAATAAATAAAATAAAAATAGATAACTGATGAAACTATATTTTTTTCTTCCTGCAATACTATGCTTATGTGCTGTCTCTGCTGTCAAGGCAGCCGGGCATCATCTGTTGCCGCAACCGCAACACTATGTATCTACAAAGAGTAACTTTACGCTAGGCAAGACAAAATTGATCACTACCGTGCTTCCTGCTCAATGGGAAGCTTTTGTGACAGAAAGAGGCGGAACGGTGGATGCTCATGTTCGTGCGTGTATTGAAGTAAAACTCGTGCCACAGATTGAAGGAGTGCCTTTTAATTCCGATGAGGCTTATCGCTTAACTGTTTCAGCCCAAAAGATTACCGTCGAGGCGATGACCGAACGCGGCGTTTATTGCGCTATGCAGACGCTGGCTCAATTGGAAGTGAAGCAAGGCAAAAAAGTTGCCTTCGGCGGTTGTGCTATCACCGACTGGCCTGCATTCAAGGTACGGGGATTTATGCAAGATGTGGGGCGTACCTATATCTCGATGGAGGAGTTGAAGCGGGAAATCGCTGCGTTGTCACGTTTCAAAATCAATGTCTTTCATTGGCATCTCACCGAGAACCAATCTTGGAGAATGGAAAGCAAAATCTTCCCCATGCTGAACGATAGTGTGAATACCACCCGCCAGCCGGGCAAGTTCTATACCTTGGCTGAAGCAAAAGAACTGGTTGCTTTCTGCAAAGCGCACCAAGTGACGCTTATTCCAGAGTTTGATATGCCGGGACATAGCGCTGCATTCATCCGCACTTTCCGCCATGATATGCAGAGTCCCGAAGGGATGAAAATCCTCAAACTCCTGGTAGACGAAGTTTGTGAAACGTTTGATGTGCCTTATCTGCATATAGGTACGGACGAGGTGAAGTTTACCAATCCTACGTTTGTACCGGAGATGATTGCTTATATCCGTGCGAAAGGCAAGAAAGTGATTTCTTGGAATCCTGGTTGGAAGTACCAGCCCGGCGAAATAGACATGACCCAGCTGTGGAGCTATTTAGGCAAAGCGCAGAAAGGAATCCCTGCCATCGATTCTAAATTTCATTACCTGAATCATTTTGATACCTTTGGGGATATTGTAGGATTGTATAATAGCCGCATCTACAACGTAGAACAAGGCAGTGACGATATAGCCGGAACCATCGTGGCTATTTGGAATGACCGCGTGGTGTCTTCCGAACGGAATATTGTGATAGAAAATGCACTATACCCTAATATGCTGGCTATTGCCGAGCGTGCCTGGAGAGGCGGCGGCAGTGAGTATTTTAATAAGAACGGAACCATGCTTCCTGCAGAAAACACGCCTGAGTTTACAGCCTTTGCTGATTTTGAAAAACGGATGTTGTGGCATAAGGAACACTCCTTCAAGGGGCTGCCATTTGGATACGTCAAGCAAACAAATGTGAAGTGGAACATTACCGATGCTTTCCCTAATGGAGGAGATTTGACCAAAATCTTTCCACCTGAGCAGGGCTTAAAAAATGTTTATTTGCTGGAAGGCAAAGAGTACGGGGTGCGTCCGGCCATTGGCGGAGGCATTTACCTGCGTCATGTATGGGGAACTATGGTACCTGCTTTCTATAAAGATCCGCAAGAGAATCATACGGCGTATGCTTATACGTATGTTTATTCTCCCCAGTCGCAGGACGTGGGTTTGTGGTGCGAGTTCCAGAATTACGGACGTTCGGAGATGGATTTACCACCGTTGCCTGGTAAATGGGATTATAAGGAAAGCCGTATTTGGATAAATGACAAAGAGATTCTGCCTCCCGTATGGACTGCTACCCATCGGACGAGGAGTAATGAGATTGCGCTGGGCAATGAAAATTGTGTGGCACGTCCGCCTATCGTCGTTCATTTAGAGAAAGGATGGAACAAAGTATTCTTAAAACTTCCGGTGGGCAAATTCTCTACGCCCGAAGTGCGGTTAGTGAAGTGGATGTTTACCACTATCTTTGTTACGCTCGATGGAGAGAAGGCGGTGGAAGGACTGATTTATTCGCCAGAGAAGAAGAATAACGATTAAAATAAACGCTTGATGAAGACGATTCTTTTTATGCTAAGCTTGCTTTGTGCTAATTGGGTATGCGGACAGAATCTCGCCCGGTCGGTGGTGTTGACGCTGGACAACGATTGGTCTTTTTCCCAAGCAGGTACTCATCGGTGGTTGCCGGCTACAGTGCCGGGGACGGTGCATCAGGATTTGATTTATCATCAATTGCTGCCTGACCCGTTTTATGGGACGAATGAGGAGAAAGTGCAATGGGTGGAAAATGAAAACTGGGAATATAGAACTTGCTTTACAGTGAGTGAAGACTTGCTTAATCGGGACGCTGTTCAACTGACATTTGAAGGGTTGGACACGTATGCCGACGTGTATTTGAACGGTTCCTTGCTGCTGAAGGCGGACAATATGTTTGTCGGCTATTCCGTTCCGGTGAAGTCGGTTTTGCGTAAAGGCGAGAATCAGTTGCACGTCTATTTCCATTCCCCCATTCGGCAGACTCTTCCGCAGCACGCTTCCAATGGTTTTGATTATCCCGCCGATAATGATCATCACGAGAAGCATTTGAGCGTCTTTAGCCGGAAAGCACCGTATAGTTATGGCTGGGACTGGGGTATCCGCTTAGTGACGAGTGGCATTTGGCGCCCTGTCACCTTGCGCTTCTATGATGTAGCTACGATTGACGATTACCAAGTGAAACAGCTTTCGCTGACTGATGAAGCTGCCCGGCTGCTCCATTCACTCGAGGTGAACAGCATTGCTGCCCGCGAAGAGTCGGCGGAAGTGGTGGTCTCTTATTCGTTAGAAGGAGGCAAACGCACGGTTGTCCGTCAGTCCACCATTTTGCATCCCGGCATGAATCGGATAGAAATTCCGATGGAAATTCTTCGTCCCGTACGCTGGATGCCACATGGATGGGGAAAGCCATCACTGTATGACTTCTCGGCGCAGGTGTGGTGCAAAGGTACGATGGTTGCCGAACAGTTTCATCGTATCGGCTTACGCACCATCCGCGTGGTGAATGAAAAAGACAAAAGCGGCGAGTCGTTCTATTTTGAAGTCAACGGCATTCCGATGTTTGCCAAAGGCGCCAATTATATTCCTCACGATGCTTTGCTTCCTAACATTACCACGGAACGGTATGAAACGCTGTTTCGTGACATCCGAGAGGCAAACATGAACCTTGTACGGGTTTGGGGAGGCGGAAGTTATGAAGACAATCGCTTTTACGACCTCGCCGATGAAAACGGCATTCTGGTGTGGCAAGATTTTATGTTTGCTTGTACGCCGTATCCCGCTGATCCCGTTTTCTTGAAACGGGTGGAGGCAGAAGCTGTCTATAACATCAAACGCTTGCGCAACCATGCTTCACTGGCGATGTGGTGCGGAAATAATGAAATATTGGAAGGACTTAAATACTGGGGATGGGAAAAGAAACTATCGCCGGAGGTCTATCAGGAACTGTTCAGAGGATATGATAAATTGTTTAAAGAGCTGTTGCCGGCAAAGGTCAAAGAGCTGGACGGTGATCGCTTCTACGTGCACACTTCGCCCTACTTTTCCAATTGGGGGCGGCCTGCTTCTTGGGGTACGGGCGACAGCCATAATTGGGGAGTGTGGTACGGGCAGAAGCCTTTTGAGTCGTTTGATGCCGATGTGCCCCGCTTCATGAGCGAGTTCGGCTTCCAGTCATTCCCCGAGATGAAAACTATTGCTGCTTTTGCTGCGCCCGAAGACTATCAGATAGAATCGAAAGTGATGAACGCTCATCAAAAGAGTAGCATCGGCAACGCACTCATTCGTACTTATATGGAACGTGATTACGTGGTTCCGCAGAAGTTCGACGATTTTGTGTACGTGGGGCTGGTGCTTCAAGGACGCGGCATGCGCCACGGTTTCGAAGCGCACCGTCGCAACCGTCCCTATTGTATGGGCACCTTGTATTGGCAGCTCAATGATAGCTGGCCGGTGGTGTCGTGGTCGGGTATCGATTACTTTGGCAATTGGAAGGCGCTTCATTATCAGGCGAAGCGCGCATTTGCTCCTTTGCTGATTAATCCTGTGTTGGAAGGTGATTCGCTGAGTGTCTATTTACTTTCGGATGAGCTGGAGCAACGCTCTTCGCTAACGTTGGAAATGCGTTTGATTGACTTTAACGGGAAGGTACTGAAAACGGAAAACGTGTCCTTGATCACTCTTACAGGCAATACTTCAATACGCGTTTATCAAAAGGAGTGGACAGCACTTGTCTCTCCCGAGCAACGGCTCAATGCTTTTTTGCTATGCACGCTCAAGGATGCGGCGGGACGTAGGTTGACAGAAGAGAACTACTTCTTTGCACCTACCAAGCAGCTAAATCTGCCTTTGGCGGCAATTTGCTGCAAAATGAAGCAGAAAGAGGGATGTTGCGAATTGACACTTTCGTCGTCGCAGTTGGCGAAGGACGTGTTTGTACAGGTGCCGGTGCAAGGCGTCCGTTTTAGTGATAACTTTTTCGACCTCTTGCCTGGAAAACCCAAAACCATTGTTCTTACTTCGCCGCTGTTGACGAAGGAGGGTAAGGTGGACGTTACGGTGAAGCAGATAAGGGAAACTTATTAATTTAATATAAATACCAAAATGAAACAACTGTTTAAAATGGCTGGTCTGATAGCGCTTGCAGGGCTGATGACTTCGTTTAAATCGGAACAAAAGGTAGCCGATTATCAGGTGATTCCTTTACCACAGGAAATTACCGTATTGAAAAGCAATCCCTTCACGTTGAGTGGAGCCGTAAAAATCCTCTATCCCAAGGGCAATGAGAAGATGCAGAAGAATGCTTCGTTCTTGGCGGAGTACTTGAAGAAAACTACCGGACAAACCATCGGTATCCAGACGGGTGCGGCTGGGAAGAATGCTATCGTACTCCGGATCGGCTTGGCTTCGAAGAATGTGGAGGCTTATCAGCTCAAGGTGGATGAGAAAGGTGTGACTATCACCGGCGCCTCGGAGGCTGGGGTGTTTTATGGCATACAGACTTTGCGCAAAGCACTTCCTGTAATGGCAGGTGCCACCGTTACTTTGCCCGCAGTAGAGATTAACGACTATCCCCGCTTTGGCTATCGCGGAATGATGCTCGACGTATCTCGTCACTTCTTTACCGTAGCGGAGGTGAAGCAGTACATCGACATGCTGGCATTGCACAACGTCAACCGCTTGCATTGGCATCTGTCCGATGACCAAGGATGGAGAATCGAAATTAAGAAGTATCCCTTACTGACAGAGGTGGCTTCGAAACGCGAGGAGACTGTGATTGGGCATAACAGCGGAAAGTACGATGGTATCCCTTACGGTGGATTCTACACGCAGGCGGAAGCTCGTGACATTGTGGCTTATGCAGCTAAGCGGTACATCACCGTGATCCCTGAAATTGACATGCCGGGTCACATGCTAGCTGCCTTGACCGCCTATCCCGAACTGGGTTGCACTGGTGGTCCGTACAAAGTATGGGGACAATGGGGCGTGTCGGACAATGTACTTTGTGCCGGTAAGGACGCTACGATGCAATTCATCAACGATGTATTGGCAGAAATCATCGACATCTTCCCGTCTAAGTACATTCATGTAGGTGGTGACGAGTGCCCTAAAACGCAGTGGGCGAAGTGTCCGAAATGCCAGGCACGCATCAAAGCTTTAGGTTTGATTAAAGACGAGAAGCACTCTGCTGAAGAGCGTCTGCAAAGCTACGTGATTGGTAGTGCAGAGAAGTTCTTAAATGCTAACGGGCGTCAGATTATCGGTTGGGACGAGATTCTTGAAGGCGGATTGGCGCCGAACGCTACGGTGATGTCTTGGCGCGGAATGGCTGGCGGTATTGAAGCGGCTAAGCAAAAACACGACGTGGTGATGACGCCTAACACGCATCTGTATTTTGACTATTACCAGACGAAGGATATTGATAACGAACCTATCGCTATCGGTGGCTATCTTCCCATTGAAACGGTGTATAAGATGGAACCCGTGCCAGCTTCACTAACCCCCGAAGAGCAAAAATACATCATCGGTGTGCAAGCCAATGTGTGGACGGAATACATTCCTAGCTTCTCGCAGGTGCAATACATGGTACTGCCCCGTATGGCTGCCTTGGCCGAAGTGCAATGGACCATGCCCGACAAGAAAAGCTATGCTAACTTCTTGACTCGTCTGCCCCGCTTGATTGAAATGTATCAGAGCGAAGGATATAACTATGCCAAGCACGTATTTGATGTGAGTGCTAATTTTCAGCCCAATCCCGCAGACGGAACACTTGATGTCACCTTGTCGACGTTGGATGGCGCACCGATTCATTATACGTTGGACGGGACAGCACCTACTGCTGCTTCGCCCGTGTACAAAAACATTCTGAAAGTGAAAGCTAACGGTACTTTGCAAGCGGTTGCTATCCGCTCGGCGGGCAGTAGTCGGGTGCTTTCGGAAAAGATAGCCTTCTGCAAGTCTAGTATGAAACCCATTGTTGCCCATCAGCCAGTGAACAAGCAATACGAGTTCAACGGAGTCTCTACCTTGGTAGACGGACTGAAAGGCAACGGCAATTACAAGACCGGACGTTGGATTGCATTCTACAAGAACGATATGGAGGTGACTATTGACTTGCAAAAACCAACCGAAATCTCTAGTGCGGAGATAACGACGTGCGTGGAGAAGGGCGATTGGGTGTTTGATGCCAGAGCTTTCTCCGTGGAAGTATCTGCCGACGGGAAGACTTTCAACAAGGTGGCTTCTGAGGAATATCCTGCCATGACGGAGCAAGATGCCAACGGGCTGCACAGTCATCGGCTGACTTTTGCTCAAGTGAGTACCCGTTTTGTCAAAGTGACGGCGCTTTCTGAACAATCTATTCCCGCTTGGCACGGCGGAAAGGGCAATCCCGGCTTTTTGTTTGTGGATGAAGTGACGCTGAACTAAAAAAACGTTAGGCTGAAGCCGCGCTTACAAAAAAGAGGGGGAACGCTATTGTGTTTTCCCTCTTTTTTTGTGGTGTGCTATTAAACGACAGTGTGCTATGTGCGGTGGAAGAAGTTTCTGGAGTACTCCTTTTACGTAAGTAAGGGAAAATGTCGTTTGTTAATACACCCCAAGAGTGTTACTAAGATGAAGATTCGTTTGAAAGAACTCACCTCTCGTACTAATGGTTGGGGATATGAAGTAAGAAGACTCAACCTTCGTCAATTTATCGTTGGCTGGGTCGAATACTTCAAGCTGGCAGATATGAAACAACATCTTAGCCGCATTGACGAATGGTTCCGTAGACGAATCCGCTTGTGTGTTTGGAAGTGTTGGAAGAAAATCAAAACCCGATACAAGAACCTAATGCAATGTGGAATTGATAAGTATTGCTGGTAGCCCAATCGTGAGCCGTGTCATCAATACCGATAACCTTCGAAAAGTAGGTTGCCTGATGTTCTTGGATTATTATCGTAAAGTGACATCGTAAGCAAGGAATCGCCATATACCGAACGGTACGTACGGGTGGTGTGAGAGGTCGATAATAAAAGTAGGAGAAAACTACTTTTGTTTTCTCCTACCCGATTGGTGCTTTTCGTTTCCGCTACTCCGGCTTCACCGGAATCTTGTCGATGCGTGCTTGATGGCGTCCGCCTTCAAACGGTGTGTCGAAGAACTCGGTCAGTATCGCATCCGCTTCGGCAGTGCTGAGGAAACGTCCCGGCATCACCAGCACGTTGGCGTCGTTGTGTTGGCGGGCGAGGTGAGCTATCTCGGCAGTCCAGCAAAGGGCGGCGCGTACTCCTTGGTGTTTGTTCAGCGTCATACAGATGCCATTGCCGCTACCACAAACGGCGATGCCGGGGGCGCAGGTTCCTGCTTCGACGGCTAAAGCGAGCGGATGGGCAAAGTCGGGATAGTCGCAGCTCGCTTCCGAGTCGGTGCCGAAGTCTTGATACGTGCGCCCTTTGGCAAGCAACCATCCGCGGATGAATTCTTTGAGCGCAAAGCCAGCGTGGTCAGAACAAATTCCTATGGTTCTCATGAGAGCATTTCTTTTACTTGGTTGTACACATTCTCTGCCGTGAAACCGAGCTTTTCATCCAACACCGTGTAGGGGGCAGAGTAGCCGAACGAGTCCAGTCCGAACACTTTTCCACGGCTTCCTACCAATCCCTGAAGGTTCACCGGCAACCCCGCCGTCAATCCGAATATGGGCGCTCCGGCAGGCAGGATGCTTTCCTGATATTCTTTGCTCTGATTGCGGAACAATCCTTCGGACGGAGCCGAAACGATGCGCACTTTGATGCCGTCTTGACGAAGCCGTTCGGCACCCGCCACCAGCGTGGTTACTTCCGAACCGGACGCCACGAGGGTGACGTCGGGATCCTCCTCCGAACCCACTACGATATAAGCGCCTTTGAACACTTGTTGGTAGTTGTTCCCTGCGGGCAGGTTGGCAATGTTTTGGCGCGAGAAGATGAGCCCGGTGGGAGTAGAACTATTTTCCATAGCGAGTTTCCAGGCTTGCGTGGCTTCCTCTACGTCAGCAGGGCGGAGCACTAGCATCGAGTTCGCTCCCTGATGGTTTTTAAGTTTTTCCATCAGGCGGATTTGTGCTTCCTGTTCCACGGGTTCGTGGGTCGGTCCGTCTTCACCCACGCGGAAGGCATCGTGAGACCAGATGAATTTCACCGGTTGCTCCATGAGGGCAGCCATGCGGATGGCGGGTTTCATATAGTCGGAGAAAACGAAGAACGTGGCGCAGGCGGCGATGACGCCTCCATGCAGCGACATGCCGATGCAGATGCACGCCATGGTCAGTTCCGACACGCCGGCTTGGAAGAAGGCTCCGCTGAAGTCGCCCCGCGTGAAGGCGTGCGTCTTTTTTAAGAATCCGTCCGTCTTGTCGGAGTTCGACAGGTCTGCCGAAGCCACAATCATATTTTCTACCTGTGTAGCCAGCACACTCAATACGGTAGCTGATGCGGCACGGGTGGCGCCGTCTGCTTTTTGTTGGATGGCATCCCAGTGGATAACGGGCATTTTGCCAGCAAAGAATCCCTCCATTTTGGCAGCAAGCTCCGGGTTTGCTTGTGCCCAAGCAGCCTTGGCTGCATATCGTTGGGCCACGATGCCCTCCAGCTCTTTTGCCCGTCGGGCGTACAGAACTTCCACTTCGGGGAAGAAGACGAAGGGTGCATCAGGGTTTCCGCCCAGATGGGTGATGGTGTTTTTATAAGCGTCTCCGCCCAAGGGCGAACCGTGTGTGGCGCAGCAAGCCTCGTAACTGCTGTCGTCTGCCTTACGGGCGCCTTTGCCCATGACGGTTTTCCCGATGATAAGGGTGGGGCGTTCTTTTTCTGCTTGGGCCTCGAGGAGTGCGGCGCGGATGGCGTCGGGGTCGTTGCCGTCAATCGAAATCACCTTCCAGTCCCAAGCGCGGTATTTCATAGCCACGTCTTCGGAAGTAACCTCTTGTGTTTCGGTAGAGAGTTGGATGTCGTTGGAGTCGTAGAACATGATGAGGTTGTCCAGTCCCAGCATTCCCGCCACGCGTCCGGCGCCTTGTGAAATTTCTTCCTGAATGCCTCCGTCAGAGATGTAAGTGTAGATAGTCTGGTTCATCGCCTCTCCGAATCGTGCTTTGAGAAACTTGGCAGCCATAGCAGCGCCCACAGCATACGTATGACCCTGTCCAAGCGGTCCGGAAGTGTTCTCCACCCCGCGCAGGATGTCTACTTCCGGATGTCCCGGTGTGGGACTTCCCCATTGGCGGAATTGCTGCAATTCGTCCAGCGTGTATTTCCCGCTCAGCGCCAAGGTGGCATAGAGCATGGGAGACATATGTCCCGGGTCTAGAAAGAAACGGTCGCGCCCTTCCCAGCGAGGGTTCTTGGGGTCGTACACTAAAAATTCGGAGAAAAGTACGTTGATAAAGTCCGCGCCTCCCATGGCACCTCCGGGATGTCCGGATTTGGCTTTTTCGACCATAGAAGCAGCCAGGATGCGGATGTTATCTGCCGCACGAGTCATTAATTTGCTATCGTTCATATCAAGGTGTAATTAGTTTATTGCGACAAAGATAGTGGTTTACTTTTGCAAGCTGAAATTATATTCATACTTTTGTGTCATTGCAACGAACAAGAACTAATCCATACGAACATGCTCAGCAAATATAAATTAAACCAGCTCTACTTCAAAGATACGCAGTTCGCTAACCTGATGACCCGCCGCATCTTTAATGTGTTACTCATAGCCAACCCCTACGATGCTTTTATGTTGGAAGACGATGGACGCATCGACGAAAAAATATTTAACGAGTACACTTCGCTTTCTCTCCGCTATCCCCCGCGCTTCACTCAAGTATCCACTCACGAAGAGGCTTTGGCACAGCTTGAAAAGGTCTCTTTCGACTTAGTTATCTGTATGCCCAGCACGGGCGATAACGACAGTTTCGACATCGGTCGGTCCATCAAAGAGCGTTATGCCCAACTCCCTATTGTAATTCTTACTCCGTTCAGCCATGGCATCACCAGGCGAATCATCAACGAAGACCTGAGCGCTTTCGAGTATGTGTTCTGCTGGCTGGGCAACACCGATCTGCTGCTTTCTATCATCAAGCTGATAGAAGACAAGATGAATCTGGAACACGACGTGGCTGAGGTTGGCGTGCAGCTCATCTTATTGGTCGAAGATGGCATTCGCTTTTACTCCTCCATCCTGCCCAACCTGTATAAGTTCGTTCTCAAGCAAAGTCAGGAATTCTCTACCGAGGCGTTGAATGCGCATCAGCGCACGTTGCGCATGCGCGGACGTCCTAAAATTGTGCTTGCCCGCACGTATGAAGAAGCGATGAACGTGTACAACAAGTACACCAACAACATCTTGGGCGTCATCACCGACGTTCGTTTTCCCCGGGTGGAACGCGGAGCGAAGGACGAACTGGCGGGCATCAAGCTGTGTGCCGAGGTGCGCAAGAAAGATCCTTTTGTCCCCTTGGTCATCCAATCGTCCGAGTCGGAGAATGCGGCTTATGCCGGTAAGTATGGTGCTAGCTTCATCGACAAAAATTCCAAGAAAATGGATGTGGACTTGCGGCGCATTGTCTCTGACGATTTTGGTTTCGGCGACTTTATTTTTCGCAACCCCGATACGCTCGAAGAAATTGCCCGCGTGCGTAACTTGAAAGAACTGCAGAACATTTTATTTGCCATCCCGGCCGAATCCTTTCTTTATCACATCAGCCGTAACCACGTTTCGCGGTGGCTCTATTCGCGAGCGATGTTCCCCGTAGCCGAATTCTTGCGCCCTATCACGTGGAATAGTTTGCAAGATGTGGATGCGCACCGGAAGATAATTTTCGAAGCCATCATCAAATATCGTAAGATGAAGAACCAGGGCGTGGTAGCCGTCTTCAAGCGCGACCGTTTTGACCGCTACTCCAACTTTGCCCGCATCGGTGAAGGCTCGCTCGGAGGTAAGGGACGTGGCTTGGCGTTTATCGACAATATGGTGAAGCGCTATCCTGAATTCGAGGAGTTCGAGAATGCTCGTGTCGCTATCCCCAAGTCGGTGGTGCTTTGCACCGATGTCTTCGATGAGTTTATGGACGTGAACAATCTGTACCAAGTGGCGTTGTCGGATGCTGATGATGCTACCATTTTGAGGTATTTTCTCAAAGCCAAGCTGCCCGACCGGCTGGTAGAGGACTTCTTCGCCTTCTTTGATGTAGTGCAGTCGCCTCTTGCCATACGGTCGTCATCGTTGTTGGAAGATTCGCACTACCAACCATTTGCCGGCATTTACAACACCTATATGATTCCCTATCTGGACGACCATTATGAGATGCTTCGGATGTTGTCCGATGCCATTAAGGGTGTTTATGCTTCGGTTTATTTTAGAGACAGCAAGGCGTATATGCAGGCTACTTCCAACGTAATCGATCAAGAAAAGATGGCGGTCATCCTGCAAGAAGTGGTGGGCAATCAGTATGGTGAGCGTTATTATCCCTCCATGTCCGGTGTGGCGCGTTCGCTCAACTACTATCCGATTGGAGACGAGAAAGCTGAGGAAGGCACAGTCAATTTGGCGCTTGGATTGGGCAAATATATTGTCGACGGAGGCATGACTTTGCGATTCTCGCCCTATCATCCTCATCAGGTGTTGCAAACGAGCGAGATAGAAATTGCCCTTAAGGAGACGCAAACCCGCTTTTATGCCCTCGATCTGAAGAATGCCGGCGAAGATTTTTCTATCGACGATGGCTTCAACTTGCTCAAGCTCCATGTGAAGGAAGCGGAGAAGGACGGGTCTTTGCGTTACATTGCTTCCACCTACGACCCCTACGACCAAATAATCCGCGACGGGCTCTATCCGGGCGGTCGCAAGGTAATCACCTTTGCCAACATTCTGCAACACGATGTTTTTCCGCTGGCGCGCATTCTGCAATTGGTGCTCCGTTATGGCGAGCAGGAGATGCGCCGTCCGGTGGAAATAGAGTTTGCCGTTACCCTGAATCGGGATCATGACCGCAGGGGCACCTTCTATCTGCTGCAGATTCGCCCTATTGTTGATACAAAAGAGATGCTCGATGAGAATCTGCTTGCTATCCCCACGGATGAAATCTTGTTGCGCTCCAACAATTCCTTAGGGCATGGCGTAATCAATGAGTTGTACGACTTGGTGTATGTGAAAACCGAGGGCTATAGTGCTTCCAACAATCAGACCATTGCCTGGGAAATAGAGAAGATGAACCAACAATTCTTGGATCAGGGTAAGAACTATGTGCTCGTTGGTCCCGGTCGTTGGGGGAGTAGTGATACGTGGCTGGGCATTCCAGTGAAGTGGCCGCATATTTCTGCTGCGCGGGTCATTGTTGAGGCGGGGTTAACGAACTACCGGGTCGATCCCAGTCAGGGGACGCATTTCTTTCAAAACCTCACTTCGTTCGGAGTGGGTTATTTCGCTATTAATGCTTATATGAACGATGGCATTTACAATCAGGCGTTTCTTGACGCTCAGCCTGCCGTAGAAGAAACGAAGTTCTTGAGGCATGTGCGGTTTGAACGCCCTTTGATAGTGAAGATGGATGGCAAGAAGAAGTTGGGAGTAGTGCTGATGCCAGAAAAGAAAAATTAAAAACAGAGTCCACAGAAGGAACACAGTGTATTTATTCTCTGTGTTCTTCTATGGACTCCGTATTGATGCTGAGGGGACTCTCTTATAAGATGCCTTGTGCCATCATGGCTTTCGCTACTTTCATAAATCCGGCTACGTTAGCGCCTTTCACATAGTTTACGTAGCCATCGGCTTCGGTACCGTATTGTACGCATGCTTGGTGGATATTTTTCATGATGCTCTTTAGCTTTTCGTCCACCTCTTCGGCGCTCCAACCCAATTTGATAGAGTTTTGCGTCATTTCCAGACCTGATACGGACACACCACCTGCATTGGCAGCCTTGCCCGGAGCGTACAGAATCTTTGCTTCTTGGAATACGCGCACGGCTTCGGGTGTAGAAGGCATATTGGCACCTTCGCTCACTGCTATACAACCATTGGCTACCAGCTGGCGGGCATGGTCGCCGTTCAATTCGTTTTGAGTAGCCGATGGGAGTGCGATGTCGCATTTCTCGCCCCATGGTTTGGCGCCCTCTACATACTTGCAGCCGTACGTTTCGGCATATTCGCGGATACGACCGCGGTAGAGGTTTTTGAGTTCCATTATATAGTCTAATTTGGCGCGGTCAATGCCGTCCGGGTCATAGATGTAACCGTCGGAGTCGGACATTGTTACTACCTTGCCGCCTAGTTCCAATATTTTCTCTACGGTGTATTGGGCTACGTTTCCGGCGCCCGATACCAAGCACACTTTCCCTTTTAAATCTGTTCCTTGTCTCTTTAGCATTTCCATCAAGAAGTAGATGTTGCCGTATCCGGTTGCTTCGGGACGGATGAGTGAACCACCAAACTCACGACCTTTGCCAGTGAACGTTCCGGTGAATTCGTGCGTTAGTTTCTTATACATACCGAACATGAAACCTACTTCACGACCGCCTACGCCGATGTCGCCTGCCGGTACATCAGTTTCGGGACCAATGTGGCGCCAAAGTTCGAGCATGAAGGCTTGTACGAAGCGCATCACTTCGGAGGTAGACTTGCCACGGGGCGAGAAGTCCGAACCGCCTTTGCCACCGCCCATAGGCAGCGTAGTGAGTGAATTTTTAAAAGTCTGCTCAAAGGCAAGAAATTTCAGAATACCTAAGTTGACCGATGCGTGGAAACGAATGCCGCCTTTATACGGACCGATGGCATTATTGTGTTGTACGCGGTAACCCATGTTGGTTTGTACATTGCCTTTGTCGTCAATCCAAGTGACGCGGAACTGATATACTCTGTCGGGGATGCAAAGACGCTCAATGAGGTTCGCTTTGTCGAATTCGGGATGTTTGTTGTATTCTTCTTCAATGGTAGAAAGTACTTCTTCTACTGCTTGGTGATACTCGGGTTCATTGGGGAACCTTCTTTGCAAATCTTCTAATACCTTAGCTGCATTCATAATTCTTTTCTTTATTGAGTTGTTACAAGTGATAATTAGCGGTTCTATCTATAAGTACATTGTTTTGTTTTAATTGGTTGCAAAAGTATATATAAAAAACGAATAGACAAGCAATTTATAAAGAAAATAGGCTTAAAACATTAAATATGATGTTTTGTACCGTTGGATGCGAATAAAAAGAACTTATTTATTCCTTTTCGTGAAAGTGGGCTTTATCTCTTTACGAGGAAGCCTCGGTAAGTGTTGCTTGATTAGGGGGAATGAGGAATGCGGAGTGCCGTATGCAAACAAAGAACGGCATAAGACATCGGATTGGATGTTTTATGCCGTTAAATGCGAATAGCGAAGAGCTTATTTCTTCTTTTTGAGAGATTTATAGACTGGAACAAAGACGAATGCTCCCGATAAGAAGATGGTTAGCACGGTCATTCCGTCAATGCGTTCGGAATAGGCTATCAAGAGATAGCATAGCAACATCCAAAGAACGATGATGCAAACTATTTGTGAATGCGACAAAGGGCGTTTCATATTTCTGCTTTCTTTTTATCCACAATGGCATCAATCACGGCTACTGCAGTGATATTAACGATGTCGCGCACCGAACTTTCAATGTCGGTGAAGTGAATCGGTTTGTTCAGTCCCATTTGAATCGGTCCGATGAGTTCAGTATCGGTCATGGCTTGAATCAGTTTGTAACCCGAGTTGGCGGAACTCAGATTCGGGAAGATTAAGGTGTTCACGTCTTTTCCTTTTAAGCGGGTAAACGGATACTTGGCATCACGCAATTCACGATTCATAGCAAAGTTCACCTGCATCTCTCCATCGATGGCTAGTTCGGGATATGCTTTTTGCATGTGCTCCACTGCGGTGTGCACTTTGAGCGGACTGCCAGCTTGGTCGGAACCGAAGTTGGAATAGCTCAACATCGCCATAACAGGAGTCTGATTGAAGAACTGAACGGTCTTCTCTGCCAATTTGGCTATGTCAATCAGCGTATCGGTATCGGGATGGCGGTTGATGAGTGTGTCGGCAAGGAAGTACGTCCCTTTCTTGGAGTTGGCAATGTGCATGGTGCCAAAGTGCTGGTATTCGGGCTGAATGCCTATCACTTCTTTGGCTACCTTGATGGTGTTGCTATATTTTGTGTACAGTCCGGTGATAAATGCATCGGCGTCGCCCGTTTCTACCATCATCATGCCGAAGTAGTTGCGTTCGAACATTTTGTCCATTCCTTCTTCGAAGGTAGCACCTTCGCGAGCACGCTTCTGTGCCAAGATGTGGGCATAGCGTTCGCGGCGTTCGGTTTCGCAGTCGTGGCGAAGATTCACTATTTCTATTCCTTCGAGGCTTAAATCAAGCTCTTTGGCAAGTTTGTGGATGCGTTCGTGGTTGCCTAAGATAATAGGATGGCATATGCCTTCCGCCTTAGCTTCTACCGCAGCTTTGAGCATGTTGGGGTGACCGCCTTCGGCGAAGACCACGCGTTGCGGATTGCGGCGGGCGGTGTCGTAGAGTTGTCGGGTCAGCTTCGATTCGTAACCCATCAGTTCGCGCAGGCGGAGTTTGTAAGCATCCCAGTCTTCAATGTTTTTGCGTGCAACTCCACTTTCCATCGCAGCGTGCGCCACGGCACAAGATACCTCCGTGATGAGGCGGGGGTCTACCGGCTTGGGAATGAAATATTGAGGACCAAAGGTGAAGTTATTCACATGATAAGCTTCGTTCACCACATCGGGCACGGGTTGTTTAGCCAGATTGGCAATGGCGTGTACGGCAGCCAGTTTCATCTCTTCATTGATGGCACTGGCTTGTGTGTCGAGCGCACCGCGGAAGATGTAGGGGAAGCCGATGACGTTGTTGATCTGATTGGGATAGTCCGAACGTCCGGTTGACATCAGCACGTCGGGACGGGCAGACATCGCCTCTTCATAAGAAATTTCGGGAGTGGGGTTTGCCAAAGCAAACACGATGGGAGAGGAAGCCATGCTGCGCACCATGTCTTGACTCAGTACGTTTCCTTTCGACAGTCCTAAAAAGACATCGGCTCCCTTTATGGCTTCTGCCAAAGTATGGATGTTGTTTCGCTGTGTCGCGAAGTAACGTTTCTGTTCGTTCAGGTCGGTGCGTGCTTGGTTGATGACGCCTTTGCTGTCTACCATCACGATGTTTTCGAGGCGGGCACCGAGAGCGATGTATAGTTTGGTACACGAGGTAGCCGAAGCTCCGGCTCCGTTGACTACTATTTGCACCTCTTCAATTTTCTTTCCTGCCACTTCGAGGGCATTCAGCAGTCCGGCGCTCGAGATGATTGCCGTCCCGTGTTGGTCGTCGTGCATCACGGGGATGTCTAGTTCTTCTTTCAACCGTCGTTCTATCTCAAAGCATTCGGGTGCTTTGATGTCTTCGAGGTTGATGCCACCGAAGGTGGGGGCAATGGCTTTCACTGCTGCGATAAACTTTTCGGGGTCTTTTTCGTCTACTTCGATGTCGAACACGTCGATGCCTGCATAGATTTTGAAGAGCAATCCTTTGCCTTCCATTACTGGCTTGCCACTCAAGGCGCCGATGTCGCCTAAGCCTAAAACGGCTGTTCCGTTGGATATAACGGCAACGAGGTTTCCTTTGGCTGTGTATTTATAGGCGTCTTGCGGGTTCTTTTCAATTTCGAGGCAAGGCTCCGCTACCCCCGGCGAATAGGCAAGGGAAAGATCTGATTGCGTACTGTATGGTTTTGTTGGCACTACTTCTATCTTTCCCGGTTTGCCCTGTGAGTGATAGAGTAAAGCGGCTTCTTTGGTTATCTTAGCCATGATTCTGTATTTTTATTAATTAAAGGTTATTCTTTTTATCTTACTTAACAACGGGGCTGCTTATTGGTTCAGCGCTTGTTCGATGTCCGCTATTATATCTCCTGCATTCTCGATACCTACTGAGAAACGAATCAAATCGGGACGTACACCGGCTTCCATTAGTTGTTCGTCGCTGAGTTGGCGATGGGTGTGGCTGGCGGGGTGCAACACGGAGGTGCGGGCATCTGCCACATGAGTGACGATGGCTGCCAGTTGCAGCGAGTCCATGAAGCGCGTGGCTACGTCGCGTCCGCCTTTCAGTCCGAATGAAATGACGCCACAAGAACCCCCTGGCAGGTATTTCTGTGCCAGCGCGTAATACTTATTGCCCGGCAAACCGCAATAGTTCACCCAAGCTACTTTCTCGTTGGTTTGCAAATATTCCGCCACTTTCTGTGCGTTGCTGCAGTGTTGCGGCATCCGCAGGTGAAGCGTTTCCAATCCGATATTCAGCAAGAACGCATTTTGCGGGCTTTGTGTGCTGCCCAAGTCGCGCATCAGTTGGGCGGTGGCTTTCACTATGTAAGCCATTTTGCCAAAAGATTTGGTATAGGTGAGTCCGTGATACGATTCGTCGGGAGTGCATAGTCCGGGGAATTTATCGGCATGGGCATCCCAGTCAAAGTTTCCGCTGTCTACTATCGCACCGCCAACGCTGGTGGCATGTCCATCCATGTATTTTGTAGTAGAGTGAACAATGATGTCCGCTCCCCATTCAAATGGGCGGCAGTTGATTGGAGTAGGGAAGGTATTGTCTACAATCAATGGCACGCCATGACCGTGGGCTATGCGGGCAAACTTCTCGATGTCAAGCACTTCGAGCGAGGGGTTCGAGATAATTTCGCCGAACAGCAGCTTCGTGTTGGGGCGGAAAGCGTTGCTTATTTCTTCTTCCGAAGCATCGGGACTGATAAAGGTTACTTCGATACCTAATTTTTTCATCGTCACTCCAAAGAGGTTGAATGTGCCGCCATAGATAGCGGAAGAGCAAACAAGGTGGTCGCCTGCTTGGCATATATTGAAAATAGCGTAAAAGTTGGCAGCTTGACCGCTAGAAGTCAGCATGGCTCCTATGCCTCCTTCGAGGGCAGCTATTTTGCTAGCTACGGCATCGTTGGTGGGGTTTTGCAAGCGGGTGTAGAAATAGCCGCTGTCTTCTAGGTCGAAGAGGCGCGCCATCTGTTCGCTAGTTTCGTATTTAAAAGTAGTACTTTGGTAGATGGGGAGCACGCGCGGCTCGCCCTTTTTGGGATTCCATCCAGCTTGTACGCAGAGGGTTTCTGGTTTCAATTGTTTAGCCATAATGATATTGAGTTTAACTGTTTTGGTATCAAAAAAATAGACTTCGCCACAAAAGTAGAGAAAATAATTGTATTTTTGTCCTCTTTAATAATGATTGGTATATGAAAAAGATAATTTGTTTATTGACTTTCTTCTGGATAACCCTTTCTTTTTCCGGTTTGTATGCCCAAGAAAGAGGCATTCCGAAGAAAGGAGAAATCATTTCCACATTTCTCGAACGCAACAATCGTCCGGGTAGAAAGTACTATAAAGCGTTTGTGGAGCTCAATAAAAAACGGTTGGGACCTAAAGTTATCCTTAAACATGGCCTTACGTATCGATTGCCGCCCTTGGAAGGGAAGAGGGATGTAAAAACAGCGAAGGAAGATGAAACGGAAGCGGACGTTTCCGAGCGTCGCACTACTCGTTCCCGCTTTCATGAGCCGCTTTTTGGCTCTTCGTTGGCGGATGTGAAGGTAAGTTCAAAGCGGTTGAGCCATGCTTGCTTCTATATAGTCAGCGGACATGGCGGTCCCGACCCTGGCGCCATCGGTAAACTGGGTGAGGTGGAGCTTCACGAAGACGAGTATGCCTATGATATTGCTATCCGTTTGGCTCGTTTATTGATGCAAGAAGGAGCGGAGGTATACCTTATTATTCAGGATGCCAAAGACGGCATTCGCGACGAGCGTCTTCTGACAAACAGCAAACGCGAAACGTGCATGGGCGACCCTATTCCTCTGAATCAGGTGCAACGGCTGCAACAGCGCTGCGACAAGATTAATGCTCTTTATCGCAAAGACCGCAAACGCTATACCTACTGCCGGGCTCTCTTTATTCACGTTGACAGCCGGAGCAAGAAGCAACAGACCGATGTTTTTTTCTATCACTCCGAGCATAAATCGGAAAGTAAGAATTTGGCAACTACGTTGAAGAATACGTTCGAATCAAAATATGACAAGCATCAACCCAATCGTGGCTTTACGGGTACCGTAAGTGGCCGGAATCTCTTTGTACTAACCCATACCACTCCTGTATCCGCCTTTGTAGAACTGGGAAACATCCAGAACGCTTTCGATCAGCAGCGCTTTGTGATGAGTTCCAACCGCCAAGCATTGGCAAAATGGCTTTGCGAAGGTTTTCTGAAGGACGCAAAGAAGTGAGGAGACTTCTGCATTATCCCTACAATTCTTTTTTTTTTAGCGTACACAGTGTTAACAGCTTGGGAAATCTCTTAAACCGTGTTATATCATGCCCCGTTTCGTGGGTTTTATTTGTGGGGCGTTCAAAAAGCGCTATCTTTGTATTGTGTTTTTCATAGTATTAGATTTAAGGTTAACAAAAGATTGGCTGTCTGTGAAGATAGCCTTTTTTTTTGAGGAAAAACTTTCGGTGCATTATAGAGTATTCTCAAATAGTTTTCTTTAATTTTGCTGCCCAATACATTTTATACCCAAAAGGAATATGAAAAACTTATCTGGCAATTGCAGGCGACAAAAAGCAATCTTGCTTATGATGACTTTGCCTTTCTTATTTTCCTCTTCACCCATACAAGCGATGCAAGGAAGAGAAAGCAGGAGCGAAGTAACACAACAAAGCTTGAGCATTATTAGTGCAAAGAAAATCAATCCAACAACGATTGAAGTTTTATTCTCCGACAATCAGAGAATGACATTCGACTTCTACGGAGAGAACATCTTCAGAGTCTTCCAAGACAAATCGGGGGGCATCATCAGAGACCCTCAAGCCCAGCCCGAAGCTCAAATTCTGGTCAATCATCCTCGAAAAACAGTCTCTACCTTGGAGTTGAAAGATGATGCAGACTGCGTGGCGATGACTACCGGAAAAATAGAAGTTCAACTTAACAAAAAGACTTCGTTGCTGAAAGTAATCAACCTGTCCACGCATGCAGTGGCTATGGAAGAGGTGAAACCCGTGCTCTTTGAGAAAGGGCGCGTGCAGTTGACCCTGAAAGAGAATCCACAAGAATACTTTTATGGCGGTGGCGTGCAGAACGGACGCTTCTCGCACAAAGGGAAAAAAATATCCATCGAGAACGAGAATAGTTGGACGGACGGGGGAGTGGCATCGCCGACTCCTTATTATTGGTCCACCAATGGCTATGCCGCGATGTGGTACACTTTCAAAAAAGGAAACTATGACTTCGGAGCAGAAGAGAAAGGCATCGTCAAGTTGTCTCACGATACGGACTATCTGGACATCTTTTATATGATAAACAACGGGGCTGTAGCCTTGCTGAACGATTTCTATCAGCTGACGGGCAACCCTGTGTTGATTCCCAAGTTCGGTTTTTATCAAGGACATCTCAACGCTTACAACCGTGACTACTGGAAGGAAGACGAGAAAGGTATCTTGTTTGAAGACGGCAAACGCTATAAGGAGAGCCAGAAGGAGAATGGTGGCGTCAAGGAATCGCTCAACGGAGAGAAGGATAATTATCAGTTCTCTGCCCGTGCCGTTATCGATCGGTATAAGAATCATGATATGCCTTTCGGCTGGTTGTTGCCCAATGATGGTTACGGTGCCGGGTACGGACAGACCGAAACGCTGGACGGAAACATTCAGAACTTGAAAAGCTTGGGCGACTATGCCCGTAAGAACGGTGTGGAGATTGGCTTGTGGACGCAGTCGGATCTGCACCCCAAAGCAAGCGTCAGCGCCTTGTTGCAGCGGGATATTGTGAAAGAAGTGAGGGATGCCGGAGTGCGTGTGCTGAAGACAGACGTGGCTTGGGTAGGCGCCGGCTATTCGTTCGGATTGAACGGGGTGGCAGATGTGGGGCGCATCATGCCTTATTATGGAAGTGATGCGCGTCCGTTTATTATCTCGCTGGATGGCTGGGCAGGAACGCAGCGCTATGCCGGAGTATGGTCCGGTGACCAAACGGGCGGTTTGTGGGAATATATCCGCTTCCACATCCCGACTTATATCGGTGCCGGACTGTCGGGACAACCCAATATCTGCTCGGATATGGATGGCATCTTCGGAGGGAAGAATCCGGTGATGAATACGAGGGACTTCCAATGGAAGACTTTTAGCCCGATGCAGCTGAATATGGACGGATGGGGCGCCAACGAGAAGTATCCCCACGCACTGGGCGAACCGGCTACGTCTATCAACCGCTGGTACTTGAAACTCAAATCGGCTTTGTTGCCCTATACGTACAGCCTTGCTAAAGAGGCAGTGGACGGACTTCCGATGATACGTGCGATGTTCTTGCAATATCCCAATGCCTACACGTTGGGCGCAGCCACCCGCTACCAATTCCTTTACGGTCCCGATTTCTTAGTGGCTCCCATCTATCAGGTCACTCAATCCGATGCTCAGGGCAATGACGTCCGTCATGGTATTTATCTGCCCGAAGGCTCGTGGGTGGATTATTTCTCCGGAGAAACGTACGAGGGCAATTGCATCCTCAACAGCTTTGCGGCTCCTCTGTGGAAGCTCCCTGTATTTGTGAAGAACGGCGCTATCATCCCCATGACCCGTCCGAACAATCATGTGGGTGAGATTGATAAACATATCCGGATGTACGAACTGTATCCCTACGGAAAGAATTCGTTTACGGAATACGATGACGATGGCATCTCCGAGGCGTACCGGCTGGGCAAGGGAGTGACTACCCGCATTGAATCGGAAGTGGACGGCAAGCGCAACGTCACCGTGGTGGTGCAACCCGCTCAGGGCGATTTCGACGGTTTTGTCAAAGAGAAAGCCACGATGTTCACTATCAATGTGACCGAGAAGCCGAAACGCATCTCGGCTAAGATAGGCAAGAGTGCCCTCAAACTATCGGAAGCCGCCTCGATGGAGGACTTCGAGCGGAGAGAGAATGTCTACTTCTACGATGCCGCCCCTCGCTTGAACCGCTTTGCTACGCCCGGAAGCGAATTTGAAAAGGTGGTGATTACGAAGAATCCACAATTATTAGTCAAACTGGCCGCTGCGGACATTACCGCTCACGCCACTGTGCTACAGCTTTCCGGATTTGTCTTTGCCCCAGCCGATACGCAACACACTTTGACGGGTGCGCTGACGGCTCCGCTCCACGCGCAAGTGACAGAAGCGAATACCGAAGCGTACACGTTGAAACCCACGTGGGACCGGGTGGCGAACGCCGACTTCTACGAGATTGAATTCAACCAGATGCGCTACACCACCATCAAGGACACAGCGCTGCTCTTCGACGGGCTGACGGCGGAAACCGTTTATCCCTTCAAGTTGCGGGCAGTGAACAAAGACGGAGCTTCGGCTTGGACGGAGTTTGCGGCTACTACGAAATCCAATCCGCTGGAGTTCGCTCTTAAAGGGGTTGAAGCCGAAACTACTGCCGTGCCGCAGGAGGGATTTGAGGTGAACCGCTTGTTCGACTTTGCCGAATCGGGCGATACGTGGCACACCAAGTACCGCGTCAATGCCTTTCCCTTCACTATGATTATCGATTTGAAGACGGTGAACCAGCTCGACCGTTTCCACTACCTGCCCCGCACGGACGGGGGCAACGGCACCTTGCTCAAAGGAAGCGTGGCATACAGTATTGACAAGGAGAACTGGACGGAAGCCGGCGCCATCGACTGGCAGCGCAACGGCGACGTGAAAGTATTCTCTTTTGCCAACCATCCTCAGGCACGCTACCTCAAATTGTACTTGACCGAAGGCGTGGGCAACTACGGCTCGGGCAGAGAACTGTACGTGTTCAAAGTGCCCGGCTCCGAAAGCTATCTGCAGGGCGATGTGAACAATGACGGGAAGATAGACAAGAACGATTTGACTTCGTACACCAACTACACCGGTTTGAGAAAGGGTGATGCCGACTTTGAAGGCTACATCAGCAATGGCGACATCAACCGTAACGGATGCATTGATGCTTACGACATTTCGGTGGCTGCCACCCAGCTCGTGAATGAAGATGCAGTGGAAGAAGAAGCCCCTGCCGCTGACGAGAAAAAACTGGACGGAAGCCTCGTAATCACTACCGCCAAGCAGCAATACGCCAAGGGCGAAACGGTGGAAGTCCTTGTCAAGGGCGTCAACCTTGCTGCTGTAAACGCCCTCAGCTTTGCCTTGCCGTACAACGAGCAAGACTACGAGTTTGTGAGCGTACAGCCCCGCAACCTCAAAGCGATGGAGAACCTCACCAATGACCGCCTCCACACTGATGGCGCCAAAGTGCTCTATCCTACGTTTGTCAACGTGGGACGCCAAGAAGCCCTCGAAGGTTCCACGGAACTGTTCGTCTTGACTTTCAAAGCCAAGCGTAACGTGAAAGCCGGCTGGAAGGTTGTTCAAGGATTGTTGGTGGACAAGCACCTGAACACGCATAAATTCTAACTTCCGCCCCTGACGGAAGAGCAGGCGGACCCGCACGGACTTCTTTTGAGCAGCATCGCTGCCAGAAGGGTCGGTGCGGGTCCGCTTCGTTTTGTCCATCAACGGTTGAGGGTGCTTTTTCTCCCGTTAGGAGATGCTCCGTTTCCCGTCAAGAGATGCCTCTTCTCCCGTCAAGAGATGCTTCGTTTCCCGTCAGGAGATCTTTCTTCTCCCGTCAGGAGATTTTTTGTTTTCCGTCAGGAGGTCTATCTTTTTCCTCTTTTATGTTCCTCAGTGTTC
>JAVVVS010000017.1:4254-45746 GCA_036652495.1 Bacteroides sp. | reverse complement strand
GCTGTCTGCCTTGGCATTGCCGAGGCAGCTACCAAGGCAATGCCGAGGCAGCTACCTTTAGGTGGTCGAGGCAGCTACCAAGGCAAAAGGGTGTTTGGAGCGGCTGTTTGCACGGTGTGCGCGGCGGTGGATTTTCTTTCATCAAGTTCCGGCAGGTGCTGTTCCGGTAGTTGGCTATCATACGCTAGGAGTGTTATTATCCAGCGGGCGGTTGATGCTTTCGGCCATCACTAGTCCGCCGAACAATTGAATGGTGCGGCGGGCATAAGCGGCATCGCGCCGCGAATGGGTGCCCCCTTCTTTGCCAACCAATCATCCGCCAACACGGAGGGCGTCTTTTTATGAAGGAAAGCAGGCCGGGACGAACGGTGTTCTGCATAGATTTGCCCTAAAAAGACAGAAAAAAGCGGCGCAACACAGAAGAGGAAGCTTAACGGCATCGTTGCAAACCATCATAATCAGAGATATAATACTCCATTCGACTTATTTTATTTACCTTTGCGCCCTATTTAAAAACGAAAGGAAAAAGCAGACTCATGTCAGAAAGCAAGTATATCTCCATCAAAGGAGCCAGAGTGAACAACCTGAAGAATATTGACGTAAACATACCCCGCAACAAGCTGGTGGTGATTACCGGACTTTCGGGTTCGGGCAAATCATCCCTCGCCTTCGACACGCTTTATGCCGAGGGGCAACGCCGTTACGTGGAAAGCCTCAGCAGCTATGCCCGGCAGTTTTTAGGGCGGATGAGCAAGCCGGAATGCGACTTCATCAAAGGAATTCCGCCTGCCATCGCCATCGAGCAGAAAGTCAACAGCCGCAACCCGCGCTCCACCGTAGGAACATCGACCGAGATTTATGAATACCTGCGTTTGCTTTACGCACGCGTGGGGCGCACGTTCAGCCCCGTCAGCGGGTTGGAAGTGAAAAAACATTCTACAGAAGATCTGGTGAACACCATGCTGGCTTATCCGGAAGGAACCCGTTACACCGTGCTGACCCCCATCTTGCTGCACGAAGACCGGACACTGGCAGAACAACTAGAGATGGACCGGAAACAAGGATTCAACCGCCTGGAGGTGAACGGCCAAACAACACGCATAGACGACTACAAACCCCAAGCAAGCGACCAAGTTTATCTGCTGGTGGACCGCATGACCGTATCGGGCACAAAAGATGCCATCAGCCGGCTCACCGACTCGGCAGAAACGGCGATGTACGAAGGAGACGGCACTTGCCTGCTCCGCTTCTACCAAACCGATGGAAGCACCCGGCTACACACGTTCAGCAACAAATTCGAAGCAGACGGCTTGACGTTTGAAGAACCCAGCGACCAGATGTTTTCATTCAACTCGCCACTGGGCGCTTGCCCTGCTTGCGAAGGATTCGGCAAGGTGATTGGCATCGACGAACATTTGGTGGTGCCCAACCGGTCGCTGTCAGTGTACGACGGAGCCGTGGTATGCTGGCGCGGAGAAAAAATGGGCCAATGGAAAGAAGCAGTGATACACGGTGCAGAAAAAGCGGGCTTCCCCATCTTTACCCCCTACTATGAACTCACGGACCAACAACGCCGAATGCTTTGGGAAGGGACAGAACACTTTGAAGGCATCCATCAGTTCTTCAAAGCCCTCGAAGTGAATCAATACAAAATACAATACCGGGTGATGCTGGCACGCTACCGCGGCAAAACACGTTGCCCCGTATGCCACGGCACACGGCTGAAACCCGAAGCAAGCTATGTGCGGGTGGGCGGACGCAACATCTCGGAACTGGTGGACTTGCCTGTCAACGAGCTGAAAAAATTCTTCGATACACTGCAGCTGGAAGACCACGACACCGCAGTAGCCCGACGCATCCTGCTGGAACTGAACAGCCGCATCCACTTTCTGCTCGATGTAGGATTGGGATACCTTACCCTCAACCGGCTCAGCAATTCACTATCAGGAGGAGAAAGCCAACGCATCAATCTGGCTACCTCCCTAGGAAGCAGCTTGGTAGGAAGCCTCTACATCCTCGACGAACCAAGCATCGGATTGCACAGCCGCGACACCGACCGGCTGATTCATGTCCTGCGCCAACTGCAAACGTTAGGCAACACCGTGGTAGTGGTAGAACACGATGAAGAAATTATCCGTGCCGCAGACTACATCATCGACATCGGCCCCAATGCCGGACGCTTGGGCGGAGAAGTGGTCTACCAGGGCGATATGAAAAACTTGAAAACCGGAAGCCAAAGCCACACCGTGCGCTACTTGCTAGGCGAAGAAAAAATCCCCGTACCAGAACACCGCCGCCCTTGGAACAACTACATCGAATTGAAAGGAGCCCGCGAAAACAACCTCAAAGGAGTGGATGCACGCTTCCCGCTGAACGTAATGACAGTAGTGACCGGAGTTTCCGGTTCGGGAAAGAGCACGCTGGTACGCGACATCTTCTACCGGGCGATGAAGCGGGAACTGGACGAATGCAGCGAGCGCCCCGGAGAATTTGCCTCCATCAGCGGCGACCTTCAGAACTTGCGGAACATAGAGTTCGTTGACCAAAACCCGATAGGCAAATCATCACGCTCCAATCCGGTGACCTATCTGAAAGTGTACGACGAAATCCGCAAACTATGGGCCGAACAGCCCCTAGCCAAACAAATGGCCTACACTTCAGGATTCTTCAGCTTCAACAGCGAAGGCGGACGTTGCGAAGAGTGCAAAGGCGATGGAACCATCACCGTAGAAATGCAATTCATGGCAGACTTGGTGCTGGAGTGCGAATCATGTCACGGCAAACGTTTTAAATCCGACACCCTGGAAGTGAAGTTCCACGACAAAAACATTTACGATGTGCTGAACATGACCGTAAACCAAGCCGTTGAATTCTTTACGGAATACGGACAAAAGAAAATTGTGAAAAAACTGCTCCCCCTACAAAACGTAGGCTTAGGATACATCAAGCTGGGACAATCCTCATCCACCCTGTCGGGAGGAGAAAACCAGCGGGTGAAACTCGCCTTTTACCTGAGCCAAGAAAAGGCGGACCCCACGCTGTTCATCTTCGACGAACCGACTACCGGATTGCACTTCCACGACATCCGCAAACTCCAGGAAGCTTTTGACGCACTTCTCAGACGCGGACATACCATCGTCATCATCGAGCACAACCTCGACGTGATAAAATGCGCGGATTATGTGATAGACCTCGGACCGGAAGGCGGAGATAAAGGAGGGTACATTGTGGCAACCGGCACCCCCGAAGAAGTGGCAGCGTGTGAGAAAAGCTATACAGGAATGTTTTTGAAAGACAAGCTTGCCACAAAATAACGCAGAGATTCCGTGCCAATCTCTGCGTTATTTTGTGAAAGTAGACCAAAATTAGAAATAAAGTCCGAACCCTATCTTAATGCCGAACTTTGACAAGTCACTATTGTTGAAACGCCACTTATAATAAACAGCAGGTTCGATAGTAACAGTATGCGACAAAAAGTACGCGTAGCCCGCTTCTAGCCCCACACCCCAATCCGTATCACTGTCTCCCCCCTTCCAACGGAAACGGTTCATATCCACGCCAGCACCCAGATAAACGCCCGTTTTATTAAAGTAAAAACGCGCTCCCGTGCCCAACGTATAGATGTCGATAGGTTTGCTCCAATCCGCACTCGCATCCACCATCAACGCCACGCCGTCCACCAAAAACGTACCCGCTTGAGCGCCAAAGCCAAACTGCGCTTTATCATTCTTGCTATACGTAAAGTCAAGCCCCGTTATGGACGGATTGACAATCCATTTCCCTTGCTCGAACTGTGCCTTGGCAGCTAAAGAAGCTACCAGCAGACAAATTACCAATACTACTTTCTTCATCTCTTCTTATTGTTTTAAATGATCATAATGTTCCGCTTCCCGACGACGGCGCTGCAACTGCTCTTTCTTGCGCAACACCAGCCAGAGCAAAAAGACAATGACATAAGAAACGCCCAGCGTCAGATATTTTTCCGTATTCCCCATCTCATAGTTACGCGGAAGCAGATAAGCCCCAGTAGCAGTAACATAGAGAAACAAGGCTGCACACACACCGGTGGATTTCTTTATTTTCTTCCAAGTCTTCATGTAGGTTCTGTTTTTTTGTATAGACGCAAATGTAACATAATCCCACGAAACAACACAATAATACCGACACTTTTACTAACTTTGCCGTGATTTAAAGCAATAAAAAAGAACATATGCATCGCTATATATACCTTTTATTACTCTTTTGCGCGCTCTTACCGCTCAGAGCACAACCCAAATATGAAGTTCGCGCCGCTTGGGTAACGGCAGTGTACGGACTGGACTGGCCTCGCACAAAAGCAACTTCCGCTGCCGGCATCCGCAAACAACAAGCAGAGCTAATCGACATCCTGGACCGATTGAAGGCAGCCAACTTCAACACGGTGCTGTTTCAAACACGCACACGGGGAGACGTGCTTTATCCCTCGGAAACAGAACCTTTCAACGCTATTTTGACGGGCAAAACCTGCGGAGACCCGGGATACGACCCGCTGAAGTTTGCTGTAGAAGAATGCCACAAACGAGGGATGGAATGCCATGCTTGGATGGTGGCTATTCCGCTGGGAAACAAGAAACACGTAGCCTCCTTGGGGCAGAAGTCGGTGACAAAACGCCAACGAGACATCTGTGTGCCTTATAAAAACGAATACTTCCTCAACCCCGGCAACCCCGCTACCAAAGAATACTTGATGAAGCTGGTCCGCGAAGTAGTAGGACGGTATGACGTAGACGGAGTGCACTTTGACTACCTGCGCTATCCGGAAAATGCACCCCGCTTCCCCGACAGTTACGATTATCGCCAATACAGCAAAGGACGGTCGCTCGAAGAGTTCAGAAGAGACAATCTGACAGCAATAGTACGCTACATCTATAAAGGAGTGAAAGCGATGAAACCTTGGGTGAAAGTCAGCACATGCCCTGTGGGCAAATACCGTGACACATCACGTTACTCCTCCCGCGGATGGAATGCGTTTCATACCGTTTACCAAGATCCGCAAGGATGGATGGGTGAAGGCATTCAAGATCAGATTTATCCCATGATGTACTTCCAGCGCAACAGCTTCTACCCTTTCGCCCTCGACTGGCAAGAACAGAGCAACGGACGACAAGTGATTCCCGGACTGGGCATCTACTTTCTCGACCCCAAAGAAGGCAACTGGACACGCGACGAAATAGACCGACAAATCCATTTTATCCGCGCCCAGCAGATGGCGGGAGAAGGACATTACCGAATGCAATACCTGATGGACGACACACAGGGTATCTACACCGAACTGGTGGAAAACTTTTATGCTTACCCTGCTTTGCAACCTCCCATGCCATGGCTCGACAAAGAAGCGCCCGGCGCCCCCTCACAACTCACCGTCTGCACGCAAGACGGTTACACCGAACTCAACTGGCAAGCAGCAACCGACAATGACACTCAAAACGCACCCTCTTATGTAGTCTACGCTTCGGACAAGTATCCGGTAGACACCACCCAACCCAAGAATATCATTGCTCAAAGCATCCGCGGCACAAGCTACACCTATGCACCCGTTCGTCCGTGGACCACAAAACCCTATTTCGCCGTCACCGCCATCGATCGTTACGGCAATGAGGGAGCAGCCGTACAGATGAAATAAGAAAGCGGAGACCCGATAAAAAAGAAAAGAATGTCACAGCACTTGCACCCACGCCCGGTACTGGCTCCGCCCAGTGACAGGGACAAGCGGCAAATAACCCGAAAGAATGCTTCCTCCGCTGAGTTGCAAGGGGAACTCAGCAGACAGGCGTTCCTCTTCGGCAGTTGCTCCGGCAGCAGAAGAAGCATAGCTCACCCTGAAAACGCCTTGTGCACCGGGATGCAAGTAACGGTCGAAAAGCAATCGCGCCACCATCCCCATGCTCATGCGCAGGTTAATCTCCACGCAGGGATGAATTTTATAGCTATCGTCCACGCGGCAAATCATCATGTCAACTCCCAGATAACCGGCATAATCAGCACCTAATAAAGCAGAAAGCTCCTCCGTCAGCCGTTGCCGTAAAAGGCGCAAGGCAGAGAGAGGGACGAAAGCCGAAAGACGGCTTTCAATTTCGGCATCAGACAGCAACAGATTTCCCTCATACGCTCCGCTTGCCCCCGTAGCAAACAAAGAATAACCGGCAAAAACAACCCGGCCTCCTGCATCCGACTGAAATTCCATCGCAAAATCTGCTGCTTTCTCATACACCGGCTCGCCCACTACCCCACCCTGCATGGCAGACACCCGTCCGCACCAGCCGGAAACGAAAGAGGTAAACTCACCCCTGCACCAGTTCAGCCCCTTGCCGCTGCCCGAAAGAGGTGCTTTGAGCAGACAAGTTTCGTGCGCCTCTACAAATTGTTCCCATTGTACGGCATCGGTCAGGTAAAACGACTCGCCACAAAAAGAATCACTTAATTGCAAGCGGGGCAACAGCTCTACCGCTCGCTGCCGATGGGATAACCGTCGGAAAGCAGCCATCTGAGAAGCCGAAGGAAGAACCTCTTCGGCTATGCCCATACGCAAAAACCGCTTCCGCACAGCAGGATTCCATCCCCAAGGCATGGGAGATAAAGCCGTTTCCGCAGCTACTTCGGGTTCCGTTAGCAATGTAGCGGGAAGAGGGATACGTTGCTGCATCTCTTTCAAAAAAGACCGATGACAGGCAGAAGGTGCCAGAACCACGCTACCCGGTTCGGCGTACCATACGGGAAGTACCGCCAAGTCGGATGCCATTTGCCGGGCAGAAGCGGGCGGCATGTAATTGGTGTTGCCGTTAGCAAGCGCCAAGTCGCTGTCGGGATTGAACAAATAGAGTTTTTTCATCGGCATACTAAGTCCTTATTCTATGTAACGCACACGGGCACTTTGATTCGCCGTGAGCACCAACGAATCTTCATCCCATCACCCCATTGCAGAAAAAAAGACGATTGAACAGACAGACTGTCCAAAGCAAATCCTCTGCCGGGCAATGAGCCATCTTTCATCGGGAAATAAGCAATCTTCCACCGAAAGACGAGCCATCCCCTGACGGAAGAAGAGCCATCTCCCGCCGGGTCTAGTCGTCCTAAGCCCGCCCACGGAAGAAAGTGCACAAAAACACCGCCCGCAAAACATCGTGCGTTAAAGCTTCACCAGCTCTTGATAGAGCCGCTGTATGGGAAGCCCCATCACATTGAAAAAGCTGCCGGAGATGGCGGCTACCCCCACCAAACCTATCCACTCTTGCACGCCGTAAGAGCCGGCTTTATCCAAGGGAGCACAGGTATCAACATAAAAAGAAATTTCTTCGTCGGTCAACGTGGCAAAATTGACATCAGTCACGGAAGTAAAGCT
This sequence comes from Bacteroides sp., assembly GCA_036652495.1. GTDB lineage: Bacteria > Bacteroidota > Bacteroidia > Bacteroidales > Bacteroidaceae > Bacteroides. Next base: position 38,368 of record JAVVVS010000017.1, on the reverse strand, counting down.
CTTCTGCCAAGAGCAGGTGGTGAGGCAAACACCTGTAAACACTTGGTGCACCTTGCCCGAAAGCAAGCGAAGCATGGCTTTGGCTTCTTCTTTATCTTGAGGTTTGCCCAGCACTTTTCCTTTCAGCCATACGATGGTATCGGCTGTAATCATCAGTTCGTCCGGCTGCAACAAAGAGCGGTTGGCATCGGCTTTCTTGCGGGAAATGTAAGCGGGAATGGCTTCCCCGCCTAAATTGTCGGGATAAGACTCGTCGATGTCCGGCAAAGTTCTGACGATGAATGCCACGCCCAAATCGGACAATAATTGCTGGCGGCGGGGCGAACGGGAGGCTAGTACTATTTGGTACTTCTTTAAATTGTCTAGTATCATAATTAATTTGTGTTTAACGGTTCCGTCTCTTTAATGTGGAATAGTTTACCAGCCGAAAGCATCTTCCGCCATCCATTTTCCTTGTACTTTCATCACTTGCTCTATCACGTCGCGCCCGCAGCCATAGCCGCCGTTAGCATAAGAGATGTACTGCGCCAAGGCTTTCACCTCGGAAGCGGCATCTTTGGGGCAACAAGGCAGCCCGCACTGGCGCATCACCTCGATGTCGGGAATGTCATCGCCCATATACAGTATCTCTTCGTCTTTCAAACCGTACTTTTCTTTAAAGGCACGATAATCGTGTATCTTCACGGCAGCACCCAAATAGAGGTCGGTAAGCCCCAACCCGCCAAAGCGCAGCCGAACGGCTTCCGTTCGTCCGCCCGTGATGATGGCTATACGGAGCCCTTTCTTCACTGCAAGCTGAAGGGCGTAGCCGTCTTTTATGTTGACCGTGCGCATAGGCTCGCCCGAAGGATGGAGCGGGATGACATCGGCACTCAGCACGCCGTCAACATCGAAGACGAGGGCTTTTATCTTTTTTAAATCATAGTTGATGGTACTCATAACAAAAGGGAATGAATTAAGTGTTAACAGCCCGGCGATGGATGCTTTGGCTGATGAGCTCGTAGAGTTTCTGCATCTCGGGGTTAGCCGAAAGCATGTCCAGATGAGCGTCTATCACGTTTTTGTCGTAACGGACAGCTGGTCCGGTTTGTGCGGCACTGGGTTTGAGTTCGTGCACCTTGCGGGCGGTTTCGTCAATCAACGGCAGCATGACGTCGAATGGTAAATTATTCTTTTTCAGTAGTTCGGCGGTAAGCACATACATGTGATTGGTAAAATTGCTGGTAAACACAGCCGCAAGGTGCAAGCTTTTGCGTTGCTCGGAAGTTGCCTCATACACTTTATCAGAAAGGGTGGCAGCAATGGCTTTCAGCAGTTCGGCATCTTGCGGGCTGTTGGCTTCGATAAAGAACGGTATTTCCTTGAAGTTGACCTCGCGCAGCTTGCTGAACGTCTGCAGGGGGTAGAACACTCCGTAACGCTCGGTATAGCCGTCCCAAAGGCTCAGAGGAAGGCTTCCGGCGGTGTGTACCAGCAAAGCCTTCTGTTTGCCCATTGCTATTTGCGGCAAAAGTTCGGTAAGGGCGGAATCTTTGAGGGAGACGATGTATAGTTGCGCATCGCGCACTATGTCGTACAAATTTGTGGTAAAACTGGCTTCTACTTCTTTAGCCAAGGCACCCGCTGACTCTTGAGTACGGCTGTACACCTGCACTATCCGGAATCCCTTCCGGTAAAGCGACTTCGCCAAGTTCGTCGCCAAGTTGCCAGCACCGATAAAAACAATCGGTGTATCTTCTATGCTTCTTTTCATTTGATTTCAATCCAATCTCCCCCTGTCAGCCAAGCTAAGAGGGGGCCGATTCTCTTTGTTATTGTGCTTCGTACGTATTTAAGTGAATTTTTTCCCATTGCAGGTGTGCCTCGTCAAAAGGCTTGCGCTCCATCCCCTTATGCCCGATGGCAATGATAGAGAGCACTTGAAGCGGCAGCGGGAGGTGGAGCACGCCGTGCACAAATTCATCGGCAGACATGCCGGCAGCGGTAAAGCGTTCGCGTATCTGCACCCAGCAACTGCCCAGACCGAGGTCTTCGGCTTGCAACTGTATCAGGATAGCAGCGATAGAAGCGTCTTCTATCCACACGTCACTCGCCAACGGGTCAGCTGTCACCACGATGGCAAGCATGGCATCTGCCAGAAAAGAGGCGCCCTGTTCTTTGCAGTGCGACAATTCCAGCAACTTCGCTTTGTCGTCCACTGCAATGAACTGCCAGCTGTTGCTGCGTTTCGAAGCAGGAGCCATAAGGGCTGCCCGCAGCAAAGCCACCACTTGCTCTTGAGTAAGTTCTTCGTCGGTAAACTTTCGCATGCTGCGGCGGTTCTTCAGTAATTCAATGAAATTTTCCATTCTTTTATTCGGATTCTTTTTTCATGGTGGCAAATATAGGGAATTATTTTCAAACGAAGAACAACAGCCAATAGTTTCAATGTGATGAGGCAATAAATGTTTACTCCTTTCATCCGTTTTTCTACCGGGAACGGTCACCGTACGGTTCACCGTGAAACGCCTGCTGGCAAGGGGTTTCACCGTTGCCTTCTAATAGAACAGAATAGAGAAGAGCAAAACAAAGAAAATATTATCAACAACAGTAGCAGCAGCAGTAGCAGCAACAGAGATACTTCCTGCTTTTTTTGTAGAAAAGAAATAAAAAGTGTAAATTTGCCCCGCTATGGCATTAAAACTGACTTCTTACTACCGCGGAAATGAGATACCGGATTTGCCGGGAAGCAATACGTTTCATTCCAAAGAGTTGTTTCTGACGTACGAAGCAACTCCAGGTTATACGCCCTTGCTCATCGTGGCTACAGAAAACGACCGCCCCATAGCCAAGCTGCTTGCTACCACCCGCACCAGCAAACGGTTCTTCCCTCCGTTCTTCATCAAGCGATGCGAGATTTACGGCACGGGCGAGTATCTTGATGAAGAGACCGACCAAGAAGCCGTTTTTGGCGAAATGCTCGAACATCTCACCAACGAGGTTCTCCGCCGATCCTTCCTGATAGAATTCCGCAATTTGGAGAACGCCAAGTTCGGGTACAAACACTTCCGCGACAATGACTATTTTCCTGTCAACTGGCTGCGAGTGAGAAACTCCCTGCACAGCCCCAAAACGTTCGAAGAACGCTTCAGCCCCTCCCGCATCCGGCAGATACGCAAAGGGCTTAAAAACGGGGCTAGCCTCCACTCCTCTCCCACCCCCCAAGAGATAGAAGCGTTTTCACGAATGCTCCATCACGTCTACTCCTCGCACATCCGCAAGCACTTCCCCCACATCGAATTTTTCAACCACCTGAACAAGCGGCTTATCGAAAACCAGCAAGGGAAAATCTTTATTGTGAAATACAAAGATAAAATCATTGGCGGCTCCTCCTGCGTTTATTCGGGCGAGAACGCCTACCTCTGGTTCTCGGGCGGGATGCGGAAAAGCTACGCCTTGCAGTGCCCCGGCATACTTGCCGTGTGGGCAGCGCTGAAAGATGCCCGCGAGCGAGGTTACCGCCATTTGGAATTTATGGACGTAGGTTTGCCTTTCAAAAAACACGGCTACCGCGATTTCGTGCTCCGCTTTGGCGGCAAACAGAGCAGCACACGACGTTGGTTCCGCTTCCGCTGGACGTGGCTCAACAAATTATTTACCCGCATCTACGTCTAAAGCAGAATTAAATGCAGAAATATTTCTTTATTATGCAAGAATTGCCTTTCTTTGTAGTTGTTTTAGACCCTAAAGAACATATTTTACACTAATATAAAAATTATAGTTATGAAGATTTCACACATCGAACATTTGGGCATCGCTGTAAAAAGCATCGAGGAAGCCCTTCCGTATTATGAAAACGTATTAGGCCTGAAGTGCTACAACATCGAAACTGTAGAAGACCAGAAAGTAAGAACTGCATTTCTCAAAGTAGGCGACACCAAAATTGAATTGCTCGAACCCACTTGCCCCGAAAGCACGATTGCCAAATTTATCGAAAACAAAGGTGCCGGCGTGCATCACATTGCTTTTGCAGTAGAAGACGGCGTGGCAAACGCCCTGCCCGAGATGGAAGCCAAAGGCATCCGCACCATCGACAAAGCCCCCCGCAAAGGAGCCGAAGGCTTGAGCATCGCTTTCCTTCACCCCAAATCGACCCTCGGCGTATTGACCGAACTTTGCGAACATTGATTATATATTAACTCTTAAAATAATAAATTCATGAGTAACCAGCTTGAAAAAGTAAAAGAGCTTATTGAACTTCGTGCACAAGCTCGTTTAGGTGGTGGCGAAAAGGCTATTGAAAAGCAACATGCCAAAGGAAAATATACAGCTCGCGAGCGTATAGCCCAACTGCTTGATGAAGGTAGCTTCGAAGAAATGGATATGTTTGTACAACACAGATGTACCAACTTCGGTCAAGAAAAGAAACACTTCTTGGGCGACGGCGTTGTCACAGGATATGGCACCATCGAAGGACGCTTGATTTATGTGTTCGCACAAGACTTCACCGTACTGGGAGGTTCATTGTCCGAAACCATGGCACAAAAAATATGCAAAGTAATGGATATGGCCATGAAGATGGGCGCACCTTGCATCGGCATCAACGACTCCGGCGGCGCACGTATTCAAGAAGGTATCAACGCATTGGGCGGCTATGCCGAAATATTCCAGCGCAACATCATGGCATCGGGCGTTATTCCACAAATTTCGGGTATCTTCGGTCCTTGTGCCGGCGGTGCCGTTTATTCTCCGGCATTGACGGACTTTACACTGATGACAGAAGGCACATCATACATGTTCCTCACCGGACCTACCGTCGTAAAAACCGTAACTGGTGAAGACGTTACCCAAGAGAACCTCGGCGGCGCCAGCGTACACGCCAGCAAATCGGGAGTCACTCACTTCACCGCTAAAAACGGCGAAGAAGGTCTGTCCATCATCCGCAAGCTCCTGAGCTACATCCCGCAAAACAACCTCGAAGAAGCTCCTATCGTCAGCTGCGATGACCCCATCGACCGTCTGGAAGATTCACTCAACGAAATCATCCCCGACAGCCCCAACAAGCCGTACGACATGTACGAAATCATTGGCGCCATCGTAGACAACGGCGAGTTCCTCGAAATACAGAAAGACTTTGCCAAAAACATCATCATCGGTTTCACTCGCTTCAACGGACAATCGGTTGGCTTGGTAGCCAATCAGCCCAAGTTCCTTGCCGGCGTGCTCGACAGCAACGCTTCCCGCAAAGCAGCTCGTTTCGTTCGTTTCTGCGACGCATTCAACATTCCGTTGGTTACGTTGGTCGACGTTCCGGGATTCCTTCCGGGCACCGGTCAGGAGTATAACGGCGTGATTCTTCATGGCGCCAAGCTGCTTTATGCTTACGGCGAAGCCACGGTGCCTAAAGTCACCGTTACCCTGCGCAAATCGTATGGCGGCTCACACATCGTGATGAGTTGCAAACAACTTCGTGGCGACATGAACTATGCTTGGCCAACTGCCGAAATCGCCGTGATGGGTGGTGCCGGAGCCGTAGCCGTATTGTATGCCAAAGAAGCCAAAGAAGCTGCCGACCCGGCTGCCTTCATGGCCGAAAAGGAAGCCGAATACACCAAGCTGTTCGCTAACCCGTACAATGCCGCTAAATATGGCTACATTGATGATGTGATTGAACCACGGAACACGCGTTTCCGCATCATCCGCGCTTTGCAGCAATTACAGACTAAGAAATTAACAAACCCTGCCAAGAAGCACGGTAATATTCCATTGTAACATTTAATAACGAGCAGTTATGAATAAAATAAAAAAAGGAATACTTATCGCCATGCTCATGACCGTATGTGGAAACACATACGGACAGGGTGCAAAAAGTTTGAAAATCAACGAGGTACTGGTGACGAATACAAAAAACTTTCAGGATGACTACGGTCAGCACAACCCCTGGATAGAAATATTCAACACCTCTTTTGCCACGGTTGACATCAAAAGTTGCTACCTCACCAACGATAAGCGAGTACTGAACCCCAACCTCAGCATTGAAGAGCGGGTGAGCATGATGTATCCCATCCCTAAGAGCGACATATTGACGAAGATTCCTCCTCGCCAACATCTGCTTTTCTGGGCGGACGCACAGCCTAATAGGGGAACTTTTCATTTGGATTTTGCATTAGATTCTCTCCAGTCCAACTGGATTGCGCTCTACGATGCGAATGGAAAAACATTGATTGACTCGGTAAGCATACCGGCTCATTTACCCGCCAACTTCTCGTATGCCCGCCAAGCGGACGGTCTGTCTAAGTGGATGATTAAAGGTGGGGACGCCAACAACTACGTCACCCCCAGCACAAACAATCAGACGCAAGACAAACAAGAAAAGATTGACGGCTTCCGCAGACACGACCCCATCGGTATCGGTATGTCTATCATGGCGATGCTTGTGGTTTTCAGCGGACTTGTGTTGCTGTACATCTCCTTCCGCATCATTGGTGGTATCGGAGTGAAATTGGCTAAACGTAACGCAATGATAGCCAGCGGCATCACCGACAAGAAAGAAGCTAAAGAAAAAGCTATCGGAACCGAATCGGGAGAAATATTTGCAGCTATTGCTATGGCGCTCCACGAGTATCAAGACAATGTGCATGACACAGAAGACACCATTCTAACAATCAACAAGGTTAAGCGCAATTATTCACCCTGGAGTTCGAAGATTTACACGCTGCGTCAAACGCCTCAACGATAAGTCAACAAAAACTTTTAAATCAAAAAAATCAAGATGAAACAGTATAAATATAAAATCAATGGCAACCTCTACAATGTTGTAGTGAACGATGTGGAAGAGAACGTTGCCCGTGTAGAGGTCAACGGGACTCCATACAATGTAGAAATGGACAAGCCTATCCAGGCTCCTAAAACGATTGTCCGCCCCGCAGCAGCTCCTAAAACCACTGCAGGCACGCCCGTTGTGGCACGTCCTGTGACCAGCAATTCGGCGAAGAGCGGCGTAAAATCTCCACTTCCTGGTCTTATCCTCGACATCAAAGTCAAAGAGGGCGATGCGGTGAAGAAGGGACAGCTGATTCTGATTCTCGAAGCTATGAAGATGGAAAACAACATCAATGCCGACAGAGACGGTGTAGTATCTGCTATCAAAGTAAGTAAAGGTGATTCTGTTCTCGAAGGAACTGATTTAATCATAATTGAATAGTACTATGGGAGAATTTATGTCATTCTTAGCGAATAACCTGGCCGATTTCTGGGGGTACACTGGTTTTGCAAATGCAACGTACCAGCACTTCATCATGATTTTGGTCGGACTATTCTTCCTCTTTCTTGCAATCAAGAAAGACTTTGAACCGATGCTCCTTATCCCTATCGGATTTGGTATTCTTCTGGGAAACATCCCTTTCAAGATTGATGCCGGTCTCGAAGTGGGACTATACGAAGAAGGTTCGGTGCTGAACATCCTTTATCAAGGAGTAAAAACCGGATGGTATCCGCCACTGGTGTTCTTGGGTATTGGTGCGATGACCGATTTCTCGGCATTGATTTCCAATCCCAAACTGATGCTGGTAGGTGCAGCTGCTCAATTTGGTATCTTTGGTGCCTACATGGTAGCCCTTGCTTTAGGCTTCGAACCTAACCAAGCTGCCGGTATCGCTATCATTGGTGGAGCAGACGGTCCAACTGCTATCTTCTTGTCATCTAAGCTGTCGCCCAACTTGATGGGTGCCATCGCCGTGTCGGCGTACTCTTATATGGCGTTGGTTCCGGTGATTCAGCCGCCTATCATGCGACTGTTGACAACCAAGAAAGAGAAACTGATTCGTATGAAGCCTGCCCGCCAGGTGTCACACACCGAGAAAATCATGTTCCCTATCATCGGCTTGTTGCTTACTTGCTTCCTGGTTCCGTCCGGTTTGCCCCTGTTGGGTATGCTGTTTTTCGGTAACTTGCTGAAAGAGAGTGGCGCTACCCGCCGCATGGCAGAGACTGCCAGCGGTCCGTTGATTGACTCTATCACCATCCTTTTAGGACTGACTGTAGGTGCTTCTACGCAGGCTAGTGAATTCTTGACTCCGAGCACGCTCTACATCTTCTTCTTAGGATTCATGGCATTTATCATTGCTACCACATCGGGTGTTCTCTTTGTGAAAGCCTTCAACTTGATATTGCCTAAGAGCAAAAAGATTAACCCGCTTATCGGTAATGCCGGAGTATCTGCCGTACCGATGTCGGCACGTATCTCTCAGAACGTAGGTTTGGAATACGACCCCACGAACTACTTGCTGATGCACGCCATGGGTCCGAACGTAGCTGGAGTTATCGGTTCTGCCGTTGCTGCCGGTGTGTTGCTGGGATTCTTGATGTAACACGACTCTCGATGCGAGTCATCTCGCACTCCTTTAAGAGCGCCCCTTCTTTTTCAGTAAGAGAAGGGGCGCTTTTTGGGGTATAGGGGGTTCTCATCCGAGGGAAATCATATTTATACGGCAGTTGACCTTGATTCGTGAAAAAACAGCTACCTTTGCCGGGAATTTGTTACTCACAAATAAATTAGCCACATGAAATCAATCAAAGAACTTTATCGCATCGGCACAGGTCCGTCGAGCAGCCACACAATGGGACCGCGCAAAGCCGCTGAAACTTTTTTAGCCCGCCACCCCGAAGCTGGCTCATTCAAAGTAACCCTTTACGGAAGCCTTGCTGCCACGGGCAAAGGGCACATGACGGATGTAGCAATCATCGATACCCTGCAAGGCACCGCACCGGTAGATATCATCTGGCAGCCCAAAGTATTCCTCCCCTTCCACCCCAACGGAATGACCTTTGCTGCCATGGACAACCGGGGCAAACGGATAGAGAATTGGACGGTTTATAGCGTGGGAGGCGGTGCATTGGCAGAGAACAATGAAAGCAACGACATCGAGGGTCCCGATGTGTATTTCATCAACAGCATGACCGAGATTAAGGCATGGTGCGAACAAAGCGGACGAAGCTACTGGGAGTACGTAAAAGAGTGCGAAAATTCTGATATATGGGATCATCTGAACGAAGTGTGGAAGACCATGAAAGATGCTATCCATCGGGGGCTCGAAGAAGAAGGCGTGCTGCCGGGTGCGTTGAACCTGAGACGCAAAGCCGCTACCTATTACATACGGGCTACAGGATATAAGCAATCGCTCCGCTCCCGCGGGCTGGTATTTTCGTACGCTTTGGCGGTAAGCGAAGAGAATGCTTCGGGAGGAAAAATAGTGACGGCTCCCACCTGCGGCTCGTGCGGCGTAGTGCCGGCAGTGCTTTACCACCTGCAAACGAGCCGCGATTTCAGCGACTTGCGCATCCTGCGGGCTTTGGCTACAGCGGGTGTGGTGGGCAATATCGTCAAACAGAATGCGTCTATCTCTGGAGCGGAAGTGGGATGTCAGGGAGAGGTAGGGGTAGCCTGCGCCATGGCGTCGGCGGCTGCCAACCAACTGTTTGGTGGAAGTCCTGCACAAATAGAATATGCAGCAGAAATGGGTCTGGAACATCACTTGGGCATGACGTGCGACCCCGTTTGCGGATTGGTTCAAATCCCTTGCATCGAGCGAAATGCTTATGCCGCTGCCCGCGCTTTGGATGCCAACCTTTATTCTTCGTTTACCGACGGCATGCACCGCGTATCTTTTGATAAAGTAGTGCAAGTGATGAAACAAACCGGACACGACCTGCCTTCACTCTACAAAGAGACGAGCGAGGGAGGATTGGCAAAAGATTATAAACAAATGTAAAGCGATACGTTCATTGATACACGGCTCCACGGATGAGGGCGGACGAACGCGGACTCTTTCTTTTAGATGCGGATTTACTTTACCGCACTGCCAGAAAGTCCGTGTTCGCCCGCCCTGCTTCTTCCTTGGGGTTCTTTTTAATCGTTTCGCAAGAACTTTCCTTTCTTATTGAACTCAAAAGACAGACCGGTATTGAGCTTCACTTCATACCCATTGCGGTCTCGCTCTACTTTGGTCACAAACTCTTTGGTGAAGTGGTTCGCCTTGAGATACTCTTTCACAAACGCAGGCACGAGGGCGGCAGGCACCAGTCCTTTCTTTGCGTCTACTTCGAGCCATCCGCCCTTCTTGTCGAAGTCTATTTCGGTACCATCTTCCAGCACCACTTCGTACTTCTTCGATTCCAGCATTTCGCTATCTATCTTTATTTGTGTAATTTTGGCTTGCACAAAATGCTGATTGATAAAATTACGCGCCGGAAGAGGCAACTGATTCACGTCCTTCGTGATTACATCGGCTGCCAAGACAAACTGAATGGCTAGGATAGCCATTGCAAAAAAAGAAATCACCTTTTTCATTATCCTTGTTGTTTTTAGTGTTCGGATAGAACGAATAGAACGGCGATTTGTTCGGATGCAGTCTAAAGGCTGTCGGGTGCATATCCTTCTTCGAGCACTTCTACCTTTTCTATCGTCATTTTCCCATTGGCAGAGATTGTTATAGAAAGAGGGATGTACATATCCGTTTGCGGATAGCACAAACTGGCGGCAAAAACAATACCTTGCGGAGTCGTTTTATCGTACACGATGCCTTCGAGGATGGACTTTGCCAAGAAATCTTCGTCAACAAACGTAGCGAAATTGGTTTTGGTGAAAGTCATGTTGAACACCTGCTCGCTGCCACAAGCCAACCGGAGTGCAATTTCATTGTCTACATACGTGTCCCCCATTTCACTGACCACCGGCGGCAGTTCTTCATCGGGCGTACGAGAAATTTTGGCGTGATATTCCTTTCCTTTAAATGTTATATCTCTCTCCGACCGGGATACTTGCATGCGTTGCAACCCATGGGCATCGGTGCTATCCCGCATCACTAGTTGGGTATCGTCTTTCTGATTTTCGCTTTTGCCGCCACAAGCGGAAAGGGTCATCGTGGCAGACAATAGAAGTAAATAAACTAAGCTTTTCATTGTTCGATTCATGTCATTGTATTAATCAAGGGGCAAAGAAACAAAAAGACTGGGAAATACACAAGAAGGAAGGACAAAAAAAACGAAGGGTGAAAATGTCTGCTTTACATTTTCACTCTTCGTTTTCTTTGTTTTGCTTGTATTATTTCGAGGACAACGGCATCAAAAGAAATAATCTTCTGCCGAGAGAAGAACCATCTTCTGCCGAAAGATAACGAATCTTCTGACGGAAGAGGACGAATCTTCTGACGAGAGTGGGCCCGTCCTCTGCCGGAAGTCAACGTCCTTGCACAGCTGTTTGATTGGGCCCGTATTCATCCGTCTTGGTCTGTATCGTTCGTGTGTCTATTCCACGTAATCCGGGTTTGACGATAGAATCAAACGTCGGGTGCGGTTGCCCCGGTATCACTTGCGTCCCGCCCGTTTTTTAGCATAAGCTTCATATTGGCTCTTCGTCAATATTTTCTGTAGTTGGGCATCATAGGCTTCCCGGGCCGCAGTCCGCTCCAAGCGCCGCTGTTCACGGCTTTCGGGGCTCACTTCCGCCCTTTTCTTTTGTCCTGTGATGCAGCAAGTGTCGTTCAACGGACAGTTTCTATTCCTTTTGTCCCGTCTTATACCTTGTTTGGTGCCCTGCCTGCGAGTGCCCGTCTTCTCCACCCATGCCTGATTAACCTCGAGCAGTTGTTTTTGCTGTGCCTCATTCAGGGCGTATTCTTTCACCATACGTTCCGTCATGCATTCGGCCCGCACTTTCGGATCAGCGGGTCTATCTCCCCTACGTGTGCCTTGTGCCATAACCATGCTTCCCGAGCACAGGAGGGCAATCATTAAAAAGCCTATTTTCTTCATATTCTTTTTCTTTTTTAAAGTGATTATTATTCATTTACCGTTTTTCGTTGCAACTGAATATAGGACTCCAAAAGAAGAAATAGGTTTAACCGATCTTTGCTTTTTAACATAATCACACGTGTTTGCACAAGCAGCTCCCCCGGGTGAGCAACGAAAAAAAAGACGAGAGGCAATCGTTCTTTTATTTCTCGATGTAACTCTTCAGCGCCCCGACGTATTCTTCGAAAGCATCTATTCCTTTCGGAGTGATACGGCAAACCGTACAAGGCATTTTTCCCTTAAAGGTCTTTGTCACTTCCACATAGCCGGCAGTGTTCAGCTTGTCAATCTGCACACTCAGATTACCAGCAGTAGAACCGGTCTGCTGGCGGATATAGACAAAGTCGGCCTCTTCTACAGAAATCAACAAAGACATCACCGCCAGCCGCAGTTCTGAATGAAGCAACGGATTTAGTTGTTTAAACATTCGTTTGCGCGTTGGTTAGTTCTATATTCCTACTCGTTTTCCGTGCTTTGGCATTGAGGATATGACCGGGTATTATCAAGCTACAGATTTCCACCACTACAAACAGCCATAAGCCAGCAAACGAAAAGTGTCCTTCTACTACGACGTTCAGCAGCATATATAAGCCCAAAACAGCTCCGACAGAGGACAAAACAGAAAAAGCGGTTTGACGGATAGCTATCCCCGTGATAATGCTTCCCAACGAAATAACGATAGCCACTAATGGAAGGATTAAGTCCGTCCGCCAAACAAGCAGTGACATCAAGACAACAATCCAACAAAATACATTTAAAACCAGCCACATCTGATCGATCACTTTATCAGCATAAGTCATTACTTTCTGCTTTTCCTTCCGTTTCAATAAAAACATCAGCCAAGTCCCTATCAGTGGAATGGCAAAGAATCCCCACAAGCACTCGCTGCTTTTCGTGAAGTATAGGGCTGCCGCCACTGCTATCGTAGTAAGCGTGCACACATAGCCCCACAACAGAAACTGATTGCCACTACCCGCATCAAGGTTACACTGCGTATGCTGAATCATTCGACAAATGAGTTCCAGACTTTCTTGATTGTCCAATTTTCTATCTTCCATGATTGTTCGTTGTTAAAGTGTTTCGTAAATCATTGCATTCTACTGCTATACATTTGTCTACTGGCACTTTTGAGAGTGCAAGCACATCAATGACAGCCTTTGCCATCGCAGACACATTACCCGCTGCAAGCCGCCTGTTTGCCACTGCCACACTCGGCTCGCCTTGCGCCCAAACAAATGGCAAAGCAATTAGCAACACAGCAAGAAGGGTGACTGTTAAACCAATTATTTCCATAATCTAATTCTTTTTTAATGACTGAATCAAGTTAATTATTGGGTTCGAATCCGCTGCAAATATAAGAGGTTTATTTTATAAACCAACTAACTTTATAAACTTTATTTTCTGTAAAAGCACTTTTTTGCTTTCTTCGGTGTAAAAGGATACGTTAATAGAAGTACGGACGATGGGAATTAGAGACAAGACGGGTTGGCATACGCGCCAAAAAAAAACAGCCCTAAATTCATCATTCAGAGCTGTTTCGATAGTAAGACGGACACTTTCTATGGTGACCTTGGCGGTGTGTACGAGACTCGAACTCGTGACCTCCTGCGTGACAGGCAGGCATTCTAACCAACTGAACTAACACACCTTTTTTTTGTTTTGTCACTGCAACGTCTCTTGGTTGCGGATGCAAAGGTAGAGATTTTCTCCACACCTGCAATAGTTAGGAAGAAATATTTTTCATCTTTTTTATTTCACTCTTGATTATAAGGAATTTAATTTATCTTTGTACCCCATAATTAATCAATAAAAGAACAAAGAAATGAAAGATACACCTATTGGGCAGCATCTGATTGATGAAACGATTGAGGAATTTCAAATTGTTGACTTCGCCAAAGCCACTATCCGCGAAGTAAAAGCCATCGCTGCCAAAGCAGAAGCAGCATCGGGCATTGAGTTTATCAAGATGGAAATGGGCGTGCCCGGACTACCGCCATCCGCAGTGGGCGTGAAAGCCGAAATAGCAGCCTTGCAGAACGGCATCGCCAGCCTCTACCCCGACATCAACGGACTGGCAGCGCTGAAACAGGAAGCATCTCGCTTTATCAAAGCCTTTATCAATACAGACTTAAAGCCAGAGGGCTGCGTGCCTGTGACTGGATCCATGCAAGGCACCTTCGCCTCCTTCCTCACCTGCAGCCAGTGCACGGAAGAGAAAGACACCCTCTTGTTCATCGACCCGGGATTTCCCGTGCAGAAACAGCAACTAGTGGTGATGGGGCAAAAATACGAGACTTTCGATGTGTACGATTTCCGAGGCGACAAACTGGAAGCTAAACTCGAGAGCTACCTCAAGAAGGGGAACATCTCTGCCATCATCTATTCTAACCCAAACAATCCCAGCTGGATTTGCCTCAACGACGAAGAGCTGCGCATCATTGGCGGACTCGCTACCAAATACGACGTCATTGTACTCGAAGACCTCGCCTACTTTGCCATGGACTTCCGCCAGAACCTGGGCACGCCGTTTGCACCGCCTTATCAACCCACCGTAGCCCGTTATACGGACAATTACATTCTCCTTATTTCGGGTTCGAAAGCTTTCAGCTATGCCGGACAACGCATTGGCGTGAGCTGCATCTCCGACAAGCTCTATCACCGCGCTTATCCAGGGCTGACCAAACGGTACGGCGGCGGAACCTTCGGCACCGTCTTTATCCACCGGGTGCTTTATGCCCTGTCATCTGGCACCAGCCACTCGGCACAATACGCCATGGCAGCCATGCTGAAAGCAGCCAACGATGGCACCTACCATTTTCTGAACGATGTAAAAGTGTACGGCGAGCGTGCTCATAAGTTGAAAGAAATCTTCCTTCGCCACGGATTCCACTTGGTGTATGACAACGATTCGGGCAATCCCATTGCCGACGGATTCTACTTCACCATCGGCTATCCGGGCATGACAAGCGGAGAACTCGCCAAAGAATTGATGTATTACGGAGTCAGCGCCATCTCGCTGGTAACCACGGGCAGCCAACAAGAAGGGCTGCGCGCCTGCACCTCTTTCATCAAAGAGCACCAGTATGCACAGCTCGACGAGCGGATGAAACTATTTGCCGAAAATCACCCTATCGAAGAAATAAAATAGAAATAAAACAGGTTTAGCGTTTGCACCTGAAAAAGAATTATTATATTCGGGGCATGAATAACAACGCTGACATATTTAAAATTCAATCCAATAATGTATTGCCGGCGCGGGGAAAGATTCTGATTTCAGAACCCTTTCTCTGTGACGCTACATTCGGACGCTCTGTAGTGTTCTTGGTTGACCATACAGATGAAGGAAGCATGGGGCTGATTATCAACAAGGAGCTTCCGCTTCTGCTCAATGATATTATCAAAGAGTTTAAATACCTCGATAATATACCTCTTTATAAAGGCGGGCCTATTGGCACCGACACCTTGTTTTATCTGCACCAACTGCCCTACATCTCCGGAGCACTTTCGGTGGGCAAAGATCTGTATATGAATGGCGATTTCGAAGCTATCAAACGATACATCTTGCAAGGCAATCCCATAGAAGGGAAAATACGCTTCTTCCTCGGCTATTCCGGTTGGGAATGCGAGCAGCTGACGCAGGAAATAGAAGAGAACACCTGGATTATCGGCAAAGAAGATCCCGCTTTTCTGCTGAAGGAAGCAAGCAAAGAGATGTGGAGAAAATCATTAAAAAAGCTGGGCAGCAAGTACGAAACGTGGTCGCGCTTCCCGCAAGTGCCGTCGATGAACTAATCCCTCCCCCTATCTCTTCGGATTCAAACACTGCATCAGCGCAGCGTCCCGATAGCCGTCACTGGTTTGCAACCAATCTTTCAGCAAACCGTTCTGAACAAAGCTGCAAGAGCGGAAAAGGCGCAAACTGGCTTCATTGTCCATGGCTACGTAGGCATAGAGCTGGCGGATGCAAAGAAAGTCGAAAGCATATTCACACAGCAGTTGCAACCCGTCAGCCGCATACCCTTCTTGACGAAAAGCCTGATGAATGGCTATCCCCACCGCCCCCCGCGAATGCAAGGCTATAAAGTCGGTGACATCAATGGTTCCTACCATACGGTTATCCTCGCGGCGGACAATCATCAAGCGCAACTGCTTATCGGCAAACATATCGCACTGCGACCCTTCAATGTATTGCCGCAGCACATAGCGCGAATAAGGCACAGTAAAACTACTGATGTCCCACATAGCCGGATCGTTCTCCATTTCATACATCACATCCAGATCCTCTGGTTCTACGGCACGAAGATAGATGCGGTCATTGATTAAAAAAGCCTGTTTCATGGAATTTAATCTTCGTTTATCCGTAGCTCTTCGCGCAACTTTTTCTCCCCGGGCAGGCTGAAGAACGAAGCGGTAAGCCCGATAGCAGCACAAAGCACACCCGTGCTGCTAAGCGTGTAATAATAGACTACCAGACCGAACAACACGCCCAACTCCAGTATAGCCAAACGAACCAAGCTCCACTGCTTGTAGCGGTACAAAGCCACCGGAAAAGTGTATGTATCTATCTTCTTAGTCAACACCAAACTGAATAGCTTGAGCGACAAAGGCACACAGACCGCCGTCAGCAGAATGCAAGCAGATTCCAAAAAATAGCTTACGCTCCTGTTGTCCGCCCCGCCGCCTACAGCGGCAACATCTGTCTCGCCAAGCATAATACAGCCTAGCGGCAGCACCCAGAAGGCAGCATAACTCCTCTTTAATAGTCGAACAGTTCTTTTAATTTCTTCTTCCATATTTCTTTTACTCTAATTATTTACCTGTAAACATCGTTCTATTCACGATACTGCGTCCCAGCGTTATTTCGTCCGTGTACTCCAATTCGTCGCCCACAGAAACGCCACGCGCCAGCACACTCAGCTTCACGTTCTGCTTTTCCAATTTCCGATAGATGTAGAAGTTGGTGGTGTCGCCCTCCATCGTTGTGCTGAGCGCCAAAATCACCTCTTTTACCGTTCCTTCCGCCACCCGCCGCACCAAACTCTCTATCTGCAAATCGCTGGGCCCTACCCCATCCATCGGCGAGATAATACCCCCCAACACATGATACAAGCCTTTGAACTGCTGCGTAGCTTCCACCGCCATCACGTCGCGGATGTTCTCCACCACACAAATAGTAGAAGCGTCGCGTTGCGGATTGGCACAAATCTGACAAGTCTCCGTATCGGAAATATTATGGCAGACGTTGCAATACTTCACCTCGTGCTTGAGCGTAATGATTGAATTTCCGAAAGCCTCAACAGTAGAGTTATCTTGCCTTAACAGATGAAGCACCAACCGCATAGCAGTCTTCCTCCCGATGCCCGGAAGTTTGGAAAATTCGCCAACTGCCTTTTCAAGCAAAGTCGATGGATATTGTTGATTCATAAATAAAACCCTGATTTGTGACGACAAAGATAGCAATGAATTGCGAACATACAATTACGAACTGCAAAATAAGTAGTACCTTTGTGCCCGTTAAAAAGACCAATGCCAACAGCCAGAGGCAAGAACGCAAGAAGTCAACGAAATAATTAATAACGGACAAGAAACATGGAAATAAACAATGCCGAGTTTGTGATTAGCAACACAGACGTCACGAAGTGCCCTGCAAGCACCTTCCCCGAGTACGCCTTCATCGGCCGTTCCAACGTTGGTAAATCGAGCCTAATCAACATGCTTACAGCGCGCAAATCGTTGGCTATGACCTCCGCTACCCCGGGAAAAACAATGCTCATCAATCACTTTTTGATAAATGACAACTGGTACATTGTCGACCTGCCCGGATACGGCTATGCCCGTCGCGGACTAAAGGGCAAGGACCAGATACTGACTATCATCGAAGATTACATTTTGGAACGGGAGCAGATGACCAACCTCTTTGTGCTCATCGACAGCCGCCTCAAACCTCAAGTCATCGATTTGGAGTTCATGGAATGGCTGGGCGAAAACAACGTACCCTTCTCTATCATCTTCACCAAAGCCGACAAGCTGAAAGGCGGGAAGCTGAAAATGAACATCAACGACTATCTGCGTGCCCTGCACCAGCAATGGGAAGAACTTCCTCCCTACTTCGTTTCTTCGTCGGAAGACCGGTTGGGAAGAACTGAAATATTAAATTATATAGAGAACATCAACAAAGAAATTCGAAAATGAAGCATCAGAGAATGATTACAGCAGCCTTTATGTGCTGTCTGTTAGGAGCAGGAAATATACAAGCACAGTCGGTCAGCGACTGGTTCAGTAAAGAAAACCTCGACAAAGTGGTGAACGCCGTCACCGGAAAAACGAACAAGGTAGAGATGACGGGAACATGGAATTATACCGGCACCGCCTGCGAATTTGAAACGGAAAACCTGTTGAAAAAAGCGGGAGGCGCTCTTGCCGCCAGCGCCGTAGAGACCCAGCTGGACGAACAATGCGCCAAGATAGGCATGATGCCCGGCAAGTTCAGTTTCACATTCAATGCCGACAGCACGTTTGTCAACAAGTATGGCAAAAAGCAATACAAAGGCACCTATTCCTACAACGCCGCCACCCAAAAGGTCCATCTGAAATACGCCTTCCTCATCGGCTTCCATGCAAAAACAGAAATCAGCGCCAAAGACATGAACCTGTTGTTCAACGCCGACGCCCTGCTCAAAATGCTCACCTTCTTCGGCAGCAAAAGCAGCAGCACCATGATAAAAACCGCCAGTGAATTGGGCAAACAATACGACGGCATGCTGCTAGGCTTTGAACTGAAGAAGAAATAAGAATTAAGACTATTTCGCAGAGTTACCGCTTCCTTTTCAGAAAAAACGGCTACCTTTGCGCCTCATATTAAACCTTTAAAAATATAATTGAGTATGAATAAGACGCTCTTTTTACTTGCGATGTTGGTGATGGGTATCACTTACACATCGGCTCAAACCACAGCGGACATTAAGTTCGATAAAACCACACACGATTTTGGAACCTTCTCCGAAGCCAGTCCCATAGTGAATTGCACTTTTACTTTTACGAACATAGGCGATGCTCCGCTAGTGATCCACCAAGCAGTGGCTTCGTGCGGATGCGCTGTGCCCGAATACACACAAGAGCCCATTATGTCCGGCAAAAAGGGAACAATCAAAGTGACGTACAACGGAACAGGAAAATATCCGGGACACTTCAAAAAATCAATTACCTTACGCACCAATGCCAAAACAGAAATCATCCGCCTCTATATTGAGGGAGATATGACAGCAAAAGATGGCAAATAAGCAATTATAAGCAACAAGAGTAAGGAGAATCTTTCGATTCTCCTTTTTTTTTGCTTCCTTTGAACCGCAAAAACATAAACTACACATACGTATGAAACAAGAAGAAGAAGAAGACAAATTCACGGGTTTGCCCGAGAACGCGTTTCGGGAACTAAAAAAGGGTGAGGTGTACAACCCGCTCATGAGTCCGGACAAGAGCTATTCAGAAGTCAATTATTGGTCGGTATCATGGGGTATCGCCATGGCGATTCTGTTCTCCGCCGCCGCCGCTTATCTGGGGCTGAAAGTGGGACAAGTGTTCGAAGCGGCCATCCCCATCGCCATCATTGCCGTAGGCGTATCGGGCGCTGCCAAGCGTAAAAACTCACTGGGCGAAAACGTGATTATTCAATCCATCGGCGCCTGCTCGGGCGTCATCGTGGCGGGAGCTATTTTCACCCTGCCCGCACTTTACATCCTGCAAGCCAAGTATCCCGAAATGACGGTCACCTTCATGCAAGTGTTCATCAGTTCGCTGCTGGGAGGGGTGCTGGGCATCCTCTTTCTGATTCCTTTCCGGAAATACTTCGTGAGCGACATGCACGGGCAGTATCCTTTCCCGGAGGCAACCGCCACCACGCAGGTGCTCATCTCCGGCGCTAAAGGAGGCAGTCAAGCAAAGCCGTTGCTGATGGCGGGCATCATTGGAGGTCTGTACGACTTCGTAGTAGCCACCTTCGGATGGTGGAACGAAAACTTCACCACCCGCGTATGCAGTGCTGGAGAGATGCTGGCAGAAAAAGCCAAACTAGTGTTCAAAGTCAACACAGGTGCAGCCGTACTGGGGCTGGGTTACATTGTGGGGCTGAAATACGCTTCCATCATCTGCTTCGGATCGCTTGCAGTGTGGTGGCTCATCGTGCCGGGCATGTCTTTCTTCTTTGGTGACAGCGTACTGAACGCTTGGAACCCCGACATCACCGCCACGGTAGGCAGTATGAGCCCCGAAGAAATCTTTAAATACTATGCCAAGAGCATCGGTATCGGCGGCATCGCTATGGCGGGCGTCATTGGCATCATCAAATCCTGGAGCATCATCAAGAGCGCTGTAAGTTTGGCAGCCAAAGAGATGGGCGGCAAGAGCGATATAGAGAAGAACATTCAGCGCACGCAGCGCGACCTCTCGATGAAGATTATCGCCATCGGCTCCATCATTACATTGACGCTCATTTTCTTATTCTTCTACTTCGACGTGATGCAGGGCAATCTGCTTCATACCGTCGTAGCAATCCTGCTGGTAGCAGGCATCTCGTTCCTCTTCACTACCGTGGCAGCCAATGCAATAGCCATTGTAGGCACCAATCCGGTTTCGGGCATGACGCTCATGACGCTCATCCTCGCTTCCGTAGTGATGGTGGGCATCGGGCTGAAAGGTCCCACGGGCATGGTAGCCGCCCTCGTGATGGGAGGTGTGGTATGTACGGCACTTTCGATGGCAGGCGGTTTCATCACCGACCTAAAAATAGGTTACTGGCTGGGAAGCACACCTGCCAAGCAGCAGGCATGGAAGTTCCTCGGCACCATTGTATCAGCAGCAACGGTAGGCGGCGTGATGATTATCCTCAATAAAACGTACGGTTTCACCAGTGGAGCGCTTGCCGCACCGCAAGCCAACGCTATGGCAGCAGTCATCGAACCGCTCATGAGCGGTATAGAAGCACCCTGGTTGCTTTATGGCATCGGCGCCGTACTGGCTGTTATTCTGACGTTGTTCAAGATTCCCGCTCTGGCTTTTGCCTTGGGCATGTTCATTCCGTTGGAACTGAACATCCCTTTAGTTGTGGGCGGAGCGGTCAACTGGTACGTCACTAGTCGCAGTAAAGATGCTGCACTCAATGCAGAGCGCGGCGAAAAAGGCACGCTATTGGCTTCGGGTTTCATTGCCGGCGGTGCTTTGATGGGCGTGGCAAGTGCAGCCATCCGTTTTGGCGGCATCAATATGGTGAACGAAGCTTGGCTGAACAACACGCTGTCTCAGGTGCTGGCTTTGGGGGCTTATATCCTTTTGATTCTATACTTTATCAAGGCTTCGATGAAAGTAAAATAAAGGCTGAACCGCTTCTTCTTTCAGACGCGGACAACAGACGGACCAGCACGGATTCCTTTTTAGCTGCGCAGCTAAAGTAATTCGTACTGGTCCGTCTTGGTCTGTGTTGCCCGCCTATCTCTGGCTTTCTTTGCCATTCGAGCCTAAAAAGGACTTTTCAACAGCACGCTTATTTCTTGTAGCAAACGATGCTTAACTTCTTCCATAGAAATCTCCCGATGCAGTTCCTGCTGCAACGAAGTGACACCTTTGTCGATGAATCCGCAAGGATGAATGTAACTGAAATAGCGTAAGTCGGTGTTCACATTCAGTGCCAGACCGTGCATGGTGACGTAATGACTGCTTCTTACCCCCATCGCACAGATTTTGCGAACGCGGGGCGTATCGCATTCCAGCCACACGCCGGTGGCTTTGTCCAGTCTGCCTGCAACAATGCCATACGTGCCACAAACGCGGATCACTGCCTCTTCGAGCAGATGCACGTACTCTTTCAAGCCCAGACGGAACTCTTCTAGGTTCAGAATGGGATAGCAGACCAGCTGCCCGGGACCGTGATAGGTAATGTCTCCCCCGCGGTCGATGTGATAAAGCGTAGCGCCGATAGCTTTCAACTGCTCTTCGCCCAGCAGCATATTTCCGTCTTTTCCGCTACGTCCCAAGGTATAAACGTGCGGATGTTCACACACTATCAAATGGTTTTCATACGGTTCGCCCTGCTGTTTCGCTTGCACGAGCGCATCAAACCATTCCGTCTGGCGTTGCCAGGCTTCGGAATAAGGAATCAGATTCCAGTCAGTTACAATTGTTTTCATGGGAGCAAAGATAAAAAAAAGAGCAGACAAAGCGAACGGATAGTCGGGATAATCATGTATATTTGCAACTGTTCTTTAAAAACCAGGAGTTATGAAATTCGATTTTCCACAAGTTGACTTGCCTAATGAAATTGTTGCCTGGACGGATGTGACAGAAGACATTTTAAACATCTATCAGCAGTCGTGCCGGCTCAAAGCGGGCGTCTTTGCTATTTGCATCGAAGGTAACATCAAAGCCTCAATCAATTTGGTTGATTACGAAATCAAACAGAACGACCTCATCACGCTTTTGCCTGGCAGCATCCTGCAACTGTACGAGAAGACGGATAAGGTGCGATTAGCTTTCGTCGGATTCTCCTCCGGATGCATCAGCCGCATCAATTTAATTAAAATACTGATGGGCGTATTCCAGAAGATAAGCGAGCAACCCGTACTGCCTTTACAAGAGGACATTGCCGGATACTTCTTCGACTATTTCGCCTTATTGTCTCGACTGGCAGGCAATAAAAAGCTTTTGATCGATCCGGAAATGGCCGAAGCTTCGCTCCAATCCGTGCTGGCGGGCATCCGCATGAGTTACAAAACGTACTCCCAAAAAGAAAGAATTTCAACCCGTAAAGAAGAAATATGCAAAGAACTGGTGCAAGCAGTCACAGAGCATTACACCACCGAGCGGCGGGCACAATTCTATGCCAACAAGCTGGGGGTCTCGCTGCAACACCTCAGCACCACCGTGAAGCAAGCAACCGGCAAGAATGTGCTCGACATCATCGCCTACATCGTCATCATGGATGCCAAAGCAAAGCTGAAGTCCACCCACATGACCATTCAAGAAGTGGCTTTTTCACTCAATTTTGCCAGTGCCTCGTTCTTCGGCAAATACTTTAGAAGATACGTGGGGATGACCCCCTTGGAGTACAGAAACAATTGAATTATTCCGAACAGACACTTATTTTCTTGCATTTATTCGTCCGATTCATTTATAAGTTTTATATTTGTCGTAAAGAATGACCTAACAGATGTAGAACATAAAAGAAAAGACCCAATGAAAAAGCAATATGTCAGCCTGCTTGCTCTTCTGCTTGCTACAAGCGGTTTTTTGTTTTCTTGCGGTAACAAGATGAACAGTAAAACAGGAGCACTCGAGTTTGACAGCATCCTCGTCAACCAAACGGTACACCTCTTTGGCGACACTGCCAAGCCAGCATGCAACCTCGTAATCAGCTTCACCTACCCCGTCAAATCATCGGACGAGATGCTAAAGGACAGCTTGAACGCCTACTTCCTCGCAGCCTGTTTCGGCGACTCCTGCATGGACAGACAACCTGCCGAAGCGGTGAAAGAGTATACCCAAACATACGTCAACGACTATCGGCGCGACTTGGAACCCATGTATGCCGAAGATGAAAAGAACAAAGAGAACGGCGGGATTATCGGTGCTTGGTATTCATACTACAAAACGGTGAAGAGCAGCATACAATTCTACCAGAAAAGCCTGCTCGTTTACCACATCTATTACGACGAGTACACCGGAGGCGCTCACGGCATCTACAATACGAACTTCCTCAACATCGACCTCCAATCCATGCGTCCCCTCCATCTGAACGACCTCTTTGTGGAAGACTACGAACCGCTTCTCACCGACCTTATCTGGAACCAGCTGATGGCAACCAACAAAGTGACTACTCACGAAGCGCTTGAGGACTTGGGGTACGGATCTACCGGAGAGATTGCCCCTGTAGAAAACTTCTACTTGGACGAAGAAGGCATCACCTTCTATTACAATGTTTACGACATCACTCCTTATGCCATGGGACCCGTTGAAGTAAAGATTCCTTTCGAGATGATGGAACATCTGCTTGCCAGCAACCCCGTTATCAAAGAGTTAAGATGACAAGCACACGGCTATCATCCATTATTGCACGTCATTCGTAATCAAACTAAATGAATACCCTACTGAACTATTTTCCCCAGCTCACAGAGACACAACGCCAACAATTTGCCGCATTGTATGACCTCTACGCCGACTGGAATGCTAAAATAAATGTCATTTCACGCAAAGACATTGAGAACCTCTATACGCATCACGTGCTCCACTCGCTGGGCATTGCCCGCATCATTCAATTCCGTCCCGGCACCCGCGTTATGGACTTGGGCACCGGAGGCGGATTCCCGGGCATACCGCTCGCCATCCTCTTTCCCGAAGTCAAATTTCATTTGGTGGACAGCATCGGCAAGAAGGTGCGCGTGGCAACAGAAGTAGCCAACGCCATCGGGTTGACCAATGTCACCTTCCGCCACGCTCGTGCCGAAGAAGAAAAACAGCTGTTCGACTTTGTTGTCAGCCGTGCCGTAATGCCACTGGCGGAATTGGTGAAAATTATCAAAAAAAACATTGCTCCAAAAGGCATCAATGCCCTGCCTAACGGACTTATCTGCCTCAAAGGAGGCGAGCTGGAACAGGAAGCAATGCCTTTCAAACAACGGACACTGCTTCACCACTTGAGCGAAGACTTTACCGAGGAGTTCTTTGAAACCAAAAAAGTGGTCTACGTAAACTTGCAATAAGTAACAATTAAACCGTATGAAGATAAAGAGATTTGAATTTAATATGTTCCCCGTAAACTGTTATGTATTATGGGATGACACTAAAGAAGCAGTGGTCATCGACCCCGGCTGCTTTTATGAAGAAGAAAAACAAGCGCTGAAGAACTTCATCCTGACCAACGGACTGACGGTAAAACATCTCCTGAACACGCACTTGCACCTCGACCACATCTTCGGCAATCCGTTTATGCTGCAAGAGTTCGGTCTGTCTGCCGAAGCCAACCAAGCCGATGAGTTCTGGCTCGAAAGCGCTCCGAAGCAGAGCCGGATGTTCGGTTTTCAACTAAAAGAGGAACCCGTGCCCCTAGGCAAATACTTGCACGACGGCGACATCATCACCTTCGGACACACCAGCCTCGAAGCCATCCATGTGCCAGGACACTCGCCCGGCAGCTTGGTGTTTTACTGCCAAGCAGAAAACTGCATGTTCTCCGGCGACGTCCTGTTTCAGGGAAGCATCGGACGTGCCGACCTCGCCGGTGGAAACTTTGAAGACTTGAAAGAGCACATTTGCAGCCGGCTCTTCGTTTTGCCCAATGAGACATCGGTCTATCCGGGACACGGAGCCCCCACCACCATCGGCATGGAAAAAGCCGAAAACCCTTTCTTTCGATAAACTCGTTACAAACAAAATACTATTTTAAATGAAAACAGACTTATTAGCTTGCCGTCACATCGGCATCAATGAAAAGGACACTGAGGTGATGCTTCAGAAAATTGGAGCCGGAAGTCTCAACGAATTGATTGAGAAAACGATTCCTGCCAACATCTTGTTGCCGAAACCGTTGGCGTTGCCTGCTCCGCTGACGGAATATGAATATAGCCAGCATATCACTGCCTTGGCTGCTAAAAACAAGATTTACACCACCTACATCGGTATGGGATGGTACAACACGATCGCACCCGCTGTGATTGTGCGCAACGTATTCGAGAACCCGGTGTGGTACACCTCGTATACTCCCTACCAAGCGGAAGTGTCACAAGGCCGCCTTGAAGCATTACTGAACTTCCAAACGGCTGTATCCGACCTCACCGCCATGCCGCTAGCCAACTGCTCGCTGCTCGACGAAGGTACGGCGGCAGCCGAATCGGTGACGATGATGTACGCCCTGCGAAGCCGCGCACAACAGAAGAGCGGTGCCAACGTGGTGCTGGTGGACGAAGAAATCTTCCCCCAGACATTGGCAGTGATGACTACCCGCGCCATCCCGCAAGGCATCGAGCTGCGCACAGGCAATTACAAAAACTTTGAGTTCACCCCCGACGTGTTTGCCTGCATGGTGCAATACCCCAATGCCAGCGGAAACGCCGAAGACTATCGTGCCTTTGCTCAAAAAGCCCATGCAGCCGATTGCAAATTAGCCGTTGCTGCGGACATTCTGAGCCTCGCCCTGCTCGTACCTCCCGGTGAATGGGGAGCCGACATCGTCTTTGGAAGCACTCAACGCATGGGTATCCCTCTATTCTATGGCGGCCCCTCTGCCGGATACTTTGCCACCCGCGAAGAGTTCAAGCGCAACATGCCGGGACGCATCATCGGTCTGTCTAAAGACAAATACGGAAAACGCTGTTACCGCCTCGCCCTGCAGACGCGCGAACAACACATCAAACGCGAAAAGGCCACTTCCAACATCTGTACTGCACAAGCGTTGCTTGCCACCATGGCCGGATTCTATGCCGTCTACCACGGACAAGAAGGCATCACCACCATCGCTGCCCGCATCCATAGCATCGCCGTACTGCTAGAGAAGAACCTCATCAAGCTGGGCTACCAGCAAGTCAACAAGCAGTATTTCGACACCCTGCGTTTTGTATTGCCCGATAACGTATCGGCACAACAAATCCGCACCATCGCTCTGAGCAAAGAGGTCAACCTCCGCTATTTCGAGAATGGGAATGTGGGTATGAGCATTGACGAAACTACCGACCTGCCTGCAGTCAACATGCTGCTTTCTATCTTTGCCATTGCTGCGGCAAAAGACTTGGTGAAAGTGGACGATGTGCCCTTGGCTAGCACCCTGAGCAAAGAATTGAAACGCCATAGCGACTTCTTGACACACGACATTTTCTGCAAATACCACACGGAGACGGAGTTGATGCGTTACATCAAGCGCCTCGACCGCAAAGACATTTCTCTGGCACAGTCGATGATTTCGCTCGGTTCGTGCACCATGAAGTTGAATGCTGCTGCCGAAATGCTGCCGCTATCTCTTCCGGGACTGGGCAACATCCATCCCTTGGTGCCCGAAGACCAAGCAGAAGGTTACCGCGAACTGATTAAAAACCTCAGCGAAGAGCTGACCATCATCACCGGATTTGCCGGAACCAGCTTGCAACCCAATTCGGGTGCCGGCGGCGAGTATGCAGGTCTCCGCGTCATCCGCGCTTACCTCCAAAGCATCGGACAAGGGCACCGCAGCAAAGTGCTCATCCCCGCTTCGGCTCACGGAACCAACCCGGCATCGGCCATACAGGCAGGATTCACTACCGTGACCTGCGCTTGCGATGAACACGGGAACGTAGATATGAACGATTTGCGTGCCAAAGCAGAAGAGAACAAAGAGGATCTGGCTGCCCTCATGATTACCTATCCTTCCACACACGGCATCTTTGAGACGGAGATTGTAGAAATCTGCCGCATCATCCATGCTTGCGGTGCACAGGTGTATATGGACGGAGCCAACATGAACGCACAAGTGGGACTGACCAATCCGGGCTTCATCGGAGCCGATGTATGCCATCTCAACTTGCACAAAACGTTTGCCATCCCTCACGGCGGCGGCGGTCCGGGCGTAGGTCCTATCTGCGTGGCTCAACACCTCGTTCCATTCTTGCCGGGACACTTTATTTTCGGAAACACTGCCAACGAAGTAGCTTCGGCTCCTTTCGGAAGCGCCGGCGTGCTGGCTATCACCTACGGATACATCCGCATGATGGGAGCTGAAGGACTGGCACAAGCTACTCGCGCAGCCATCCTCAACGCCAATTATCTGGCTACCTGCCTCAAAGACACGTACGGCATCGTCTATCGCGGAGCCAATGGTTATGTGGGTCATGAAATGATTCTCGAATGCCGCAACGTATTCAACGAAACAGGCATTAGCGAGAACGACATCGCCAAACGCCTCATGGACTATGGTTATCATGCCCCTACCCTCTCCTTCCCGGTTCACGGCACATTGATGATTGAACCCACCGAGAGCGAGAGTCTGGCAGAACTGAACAATTTTGTAGAAGTGATGCAAAACATCTGGAAAGAGATTGAAGAAGTGAAGAACGGACAGGCGGACAAGGCAGACAACGTATTGGTGAATGCTCCGCATCCCGAATATGAGGTGGTAGCCAATGAATGGACGCATCCTTACTCGCGCGAAAAAGCGGCTTACCCCATTGAAAGTGTACGCGACAATAAGTTCTGGGTGAACATAGCCCGCGTAGACAATACGTTGGGCGACCGCAAGCTGATCACAACGCAGTACGGAGAAATCTAAAAACAGATTCACCCCAGCCCTGACTGCTAACCTAACGGAGTTCTCGTTTAGTAGATAACTTCGCCAGGTTAGCTGCCCGGGGGTGGGGTGAATCTTATCTTTTAACCAGACCTATTTTCACATTCAGCTTGAAGTAATACACGCCGTTCTCTTTCTCCAGAAAACCGTATTTATCCTTCTCCGGCACGCCCTTTTCAAAGCGGGTGTTCTGGTACAGAAAATCGGCGAACACTTGTCTCTCCGACTGGTGATAACAAAGCACTTCCCCCGTCACTCCCAACAACAAAAGCCCTTCGACGGCGGTATCGGTGCCGTTATAAATCTTAGCCGGACGCATGCCCAGGGCCAAAGCCAGCAAGAACTGTTTCATTTTGTATTCATAGAAGCCATGCTTCTCTATCAATTCATCTTTTATTTTCAAGGGGTTCAGCGTCTTTATCTGCTCGGTCAATTCGCTCACGCGGACCCTGCCATCCAAGTGCATCAGGCGCACCATCTCCGCCAACATTCTGGGAAAGTGGAGGTCAATCATCATCAGGTTGCATCGGAACACACGGTCTGCCACATCGGCAAACCGCAACACTCCGCCCAGCTGTTCGATGAGCAACATGCGGTCTGCCACATCGGTGAGCGAGACGGGCAAAGCATTCACGTTGTCCACTGTGGGTCCAGAAAACTTGACGCCCGTCTGCTCCAATTTCAAGTTCGCTGTCCGTCCGCCACCGAGCAGCAGGTTCATCGTGCTCAGCCGTGAGCGTACGCAGAAACCCGCCAGCGGAGCTTCGGGATGCCAAAAGGCAATGGAGAAGTCGGTACGGTCTTCCGTATTGGCTTCTAAATCGAAAATGGAGGCAGCGTCGAGAAACGCCTCCACTCCTTCGGGCGAAGCCACTTCTTCGGCGGAAGAAGATTTGATAGCGTCGAGAATCAGGTCCGCTACCGTTGCAAAATCTTCCCGGGGAAGCGTCAGGTTCACGGCCTCACTTTCCAGACGAATCACGTCCTTTTCAATGTAATAGCGGCGCGTTCCGTTGTGTTCTTCCCGCTGTATCATCGCGATGCGCCACACCTTTTCTTCGTTACGTTTTGCTTGGGGCGTACCCATAGCGACCTTTCCATCCGCCAACAGACGGAAGAAAGTATAGAGTTCGCTCCACTCTCTTTTAGTTGCTTCAAATGCCATACATTCGTTTTAATTTGTTTCAGGGATTCGTGCCGTTTCCACTTTTTCCAAGCGCGCACGCAGGCGGGGCATCATGGATCGGCGGATACGGAGGGTCATGCTGCAATCCGTGTCGTAGGACTGACCGAGAATTTCCGGTCCTTCTTCCTTCACGATGCGCATCACGTCGTTCATAAAAGGATATTCAAAAAGCACCGTTACTTCGTCGTCCACCGTCTTTTCCACAAGGGTGGCAGCGGCGATGGCCTCGGCAGCGGCAGCGCGATAAGCGGCAATCAGTCCGCTCGTCCCCAGTTTGATGCCGCCAAAATAGCGCACCACAATGAGGAGTATATCGGTTAGTTCATTAGAATTCAGTTGTCCCAGAATGGGTTTTCCTGCTGTGCCCGAAGGTTCACCATTGTCATTGGCGCGAAACACCGTTCGTTCGTGCCCCAGCATATAGGCGTAGCACACGTGGCGTGCATCGTAATATTTCTTTTGCGCCGCCTCGATGTGTATTTTAATTTCTTCTACTCTGCGCACGGGATAGGCGAGTGCTATAAACTTGCTCCGCTTTTCGGTAAAAAGAGCTTCAGAGGGTTCGGTGATGGTTCGGTAAGTATCTTCGGCAGTCATTGTTGAGTTATTAGTTGGTTTGCCCATTCCTTGAAGCGCGGACAGTTCATCGCTGTTCTGCCGTTTGAAGAAAGCGTTGGTATTATCAAAATCGATCAATCGGCTGATGGAAGGGGAGGTTTTTCGTCCTTGACAGAGCAGATTGTCCATACTGCTTCTGAGTGCTGATGTTCAGCGCTCTAATTGATTTGTAGTTTCTGATAATCATTTGCTCAATCATACTTTCGGCCTTTTTTTTGTCTATGGATTAGGCTTTTGCTCAAAGCCGAGGATGCAAAGGTACTAATTTGGCTACAAAATAATGCAGCGTTCCGCCGAGTCTTTACTAAAAAACTCGGGGGAACGCTGGGGGTTGCTCTGCGGTAAAGTTTACACTAGTTTATGAATCACGAGTCCCGAACGGAGCTTTGGTTCAAACCAAGTAGTCTTGGGAGGCATAATGTTTCCCGTATCGGCAATGTCCATGAGTTGTTTCATCGAAACAGGATAGAGAGCGAGGGCTACTTTCATTTCTCCGCTGTCCACACGTTTGCTCAGTTCACCCAATCCGCGGATGCCGCCTACGAAATCGATACGTTTGTCCGATCGAAGGTCTTTGATGCCGAGCACTTCATCCAGAATCAGGTTGGAAGAGATGGTCACATCGAGCACACCGATGGGGTCGTGATCGTTGTACGTTCCTTCTTTGGCAGTGAGGCTGTACCATTTGCCATCCAAGTAGAGCGCAAAATTGTGCAAGCCCGTTGGCTTATAGATGTCTGCACCCTTTTCTTCTAGTACAAAGCTCTTTTCGAGAGCGGTAAGGAATTGGGCGGAAGTGAGTCCGTTGAGGTCTTTGACCACGCGGTTGTAATCGATAATCGTCAGTTGGTTGGCGGGGAAGCAGACTGCCATGAAGTAGTTGTACTCCTCCGTGCCGTTGTGCCGGGGGTTTTGCTTTGCTTTTTCAGCGCCCACCAAGGCGGCAGCGGCGCTGCGGTGGTGTCCGTCGGCAATGTAAAGCGCAGGCATGGCTGCAAATTGTCCGGTGATTTGGGCTATGTCTTCTGGCTGGTCGATAATCCAGAAAGCATGTCCGAAGCCGTCATCGGGAGCCACGAAGTCATAAACAGGGGGCTGGTCGGTATATTTGCGAGTCAGGGCGTCGAGCACTGCATTGTCGGGATAGGCAAAAAACACCGGTTCGATGTTGGCATTGTTCACGCGTACGTGCTTCATGCGATCTTCTTCTTTGTCGCGACGGGTAAGTTCGTGCTTTTTAATGATGCCGTTCATGTAGTCGGGCACATAAGCACCCACCACAAGCCCGTACTGCGTCTTTCCGTTCATGGTCTGGGCGTAGATGTAATAATTTTCTTTTGCATCTTGCACCAGCCAGCCTTTGTCTTGAAAAAGCTGGAAGTTTTCGGCAGCTTTGAGGTAGACTTTTTCGTCGTGCTCGTCGGTTCCCACGGGGAAATCAATCTCGGGCTTGATGATGTGATAGAGTGATTTCTCGTTTCCATGAGCTTCGATGCGGGCTTCGGCAGAGTTCAGCACGTCATAAGGGCGCGAAGCTACCCGCTCCACTAATTCTTTCGGAGGACGAATGCCTTTGAAAGGTTTGATTGTAGCCATAATAGGGAGGAATTTATTTGTTTACTCTGAATTTCTCACAACCATTCTTCAGGAAACCGATGATTTGTTGTGCAGCAGCAATGCCGGCATTGATGTTTGCTTCGGCCGTCTGAGCTCCCATCTTCTTGGGGGTGGAAAAGTAGCGGGCGGGGAAAAGTTCCATCAACTTTTCGTTAGCGGCTGGCATGATGTCTGTCAAATATTTAAAGTCCAGACGATCTTCCATCAGTTTAATCAGTTCATCTTCGTTGATAACTTCTTTGCGGGCCGTATTCAGCAAGATGGCACCCTTTGGCATTTGATTGAGCAGGGCATAATTGATGGATTTCTTGGTTTCTGGCGTAGCGGGGATGTGCAGCGAAACGATGTTGCACGTGCGATAGAGTTCTTCGGCCGAATCGAGGGCTTTGACGCCGTCTTTTTCGATTGCTTCTTTGGGGCAGAAAGCATCGTAAGCATAAATTTCCATGCCGAAACCTTTGGCTATGCGGGCTACATTGCGACCTACGTTTCCGTAAGCGTGTATACCAAGTTTTTTGCCCATCAGTTCTGTTCCGGAGGTTCCGTTGTAGAAGTTGCGTACGGCATATACCATCATGCCCAGTGCCAGTTCGGCTACGGCGTTGGAGTTCTGTCCGGGAGTGTTCATCACGCACACACCTTGTGCGGTAGCGGCTTCCAAATCGACGTTGTCGAATCCGGCACCTGCGCGAACCACGATTTTAAGTTCTTTGGCAGCATCGAGCACGGCGGCGTCAATAATGTCGCTGCGGATGATGATGGCATTGGCATCTTTCACCGCATGGAGCAATTGTGCTTTGTCTGTATATTTTTCGAGTAATGCCAGTTCGTATCCGGCTGCTTCTATTTCTTTGCGAATACCGTCTACAGCTACTTTAGCGAACGGTTTATCGGTGGCAATAAGTATTTTCATAAGTTGATTTATGTTTCAGGTTTTTTTATTCTTGCACCGCAGAGTAGCACGGTGAAGCACGGTGGTGGTGTTTTTATTCGCTCTGTGCTTGCTGGTGTTAATCTGCGGTGAAAGTAAAATTGATTTTTTAATGTTGTTTCTCGAATTCTTGCATGCAGTCTATCAATGCTTGAACGCTTTCTTTCGGCATAGCGTTGTAGCAAGAAGCGCGGAAACCTCCTACAGAGCGGTGGCCCTTGATGCCGTCCATGCCTTTGGAGATGGCGAACTTCAAGAAATCGGCTTCAAACTCTTTGTATTGGGGAGTCATCACGAAACAGATGTTCATGCGTGAACGGTCTTCTACTGCGGCGGTTCCTACAAACATTTTGTTGCGTTCTATTTCACTGTACAGCATGTCGGCTTTCTCTATGGCACGTCGTTCCATTTCTTTGACGCCGCCTTGTGCTTTCACCCAACGGAGGGTTTGCAAGGCTGCATAGATGGGCAGTACGGGAGGTGTATTGAACATTGACCCGTCTTTGATGTGTGTGCGATAGTCGAGCATGGTAGGGATGTAGCGGGAAACTTTGCCTAGTGCATCGTCTTTGACGATGACGAAGGTAACGCCGGCAGGGGCCAGATTCTTCTGGGCACCGCCATACACACAAATGTAGTTGGAGAAATCGATGGGACGAGAGAAAATATCGGAGGACATGTCGGCAATCATCGGAACGGGAGAGGCAAGGTCTTTTCTCAGTTCGGTGCCGTAAATGGTGTTGTTGGTAGTGACATGGAAATAATCGGCATCGGCAGGGATGACAAAATCTTTGGGGATATACGTATAGGTGGCTTCGGCGGACGAAGCTACTTCTACTACTTCACCAAAAGCTTTCGCTTCTTTCATCGCCTTCTTTGCCCAAACGCCTGTGTTGAGGTAAGCCGACTTCTTTTCCATAAAGTTGAAGGGAATCATGCAGAATTCCAAGCTGGCACCGCCACCTAGGAAAAGTACGGAATAACCTTCGGGAATGTTTAGCAATTCTTTGAATAGGGCTACTGCCTCGTCCATCACTGCTTGAAAATCTTTGCCACGGTGACTAACTTCTAAAACAGAGAGACCAGAACCATTGAAGTCTAATACTGCTTTTGCCGTATTCTCAATTACTTCACGAGGAAGGATAGAAGGACCCGCACTGAAATTATGCTTTTTCATTGGAAGTTTGTTTTGGGTTTAACAATTCATTTATTATTTGTCTTTATGACATGGCGAATTTACGCATTAATTTCTGCCTAACAAATTATCTGCTCTAAAAAGAGGGTAGAAAGATGCTTTTTTCTAGCCTCTTTAAGGTTTTTACAAGTGTTAAGCGCATAATTGCAACGTGCTGATATCAGGCAAGAAAAAGGGATGGAAACTCGTTTTTTCGGAGGCTGTTTGATAGAAAACCGAAGAAATTAGCGGGTATTTAATGTATATTTATAAGGCGCGAGGGAAATAAGGCGGCAATTCGCTTGTAAATCAGTGGCACGGTCGATAACAGTGCAAAAAGTCAAGGTCGGACGGATGCGATTCCCCCGTCAGCAGCTACAAATTCTTCCGTCAGCAGCTGCAAGTTCTTCCGTCAGCAGCTGCAAATTCTTCCGTCAGCAGCTGCAAGTTCTTCCGTCAGCAGCT
>JAVVVS010000017.1:0-4154 GCA_036652495.1 Bacteroides sp. | reverse complement strand
TTCTTCCGTCAGGAGATGAGTGCCGGCTTCATCACACAAAAAGCACACCGAAGGCAGAGCGTAAAAAAAAAGCGAAACGCGGTGCCTTCGGTGTGCTGTTGGCGGTGAGCGGAGAAAAATCAGTCTGCCGCCTCTATCACCGTTTTCATTCCTTTTATTTTCTCGCCTTGTATCAGGCGGAGCAACTGGTTCACCTTGGTGCTCCGGATAGCCACAAAGGCGTAATGCTCTTTCACGTCGATGGCACCTGCATCCTCGCGCGCCAAGTTTCCTTTCTTGTAGAGAAATCCGGCAATGTCCATCCGGCTCAGTTTGTCTTTTTTCCCCTTACCTATATATAAGGTAGTCCAAAGCGGTTTGGGCGGGCGGGAGGCTTGTGCAGGCAAGCTGACGGTTTCGATGCCAGCAGGAATATAATGGGGCACTTGCTCCTCGGCGTGCAGAATGAGGTAAGAGGTTCCGCGGGCATCCCAGCGAGCCGTACGTCCGTTGCGGTGCGTAAAGGCTTCTTCGTTCACCGGCAGATGGTAGTGAATGATGTGTTCCACCTCGGGGATGTCGAGCCCGCGGGCAGCAAGATCGGTAGACACGAGCACATGACAGCTCCCGTTGCGGAATTTATAAAGCGCCCGCTCGCGGTCGGGTTGCTCCATGCCTCCGTGGAATCGTTCGTTGTAAATGCCTTTCTGGGCAAGCAGGGCGCTCACACGGTCCACCGCCTCCCGATGATTGCAAAAGACGATGCTGGAGCGGCTGCCCAACGTGCACAGCAGTTTGTACAGCGATTCGAGCTTGTCTTTGGCGGGCGACACCACTTTCATCAGTCGCAAGCGGCCCTCTTCTGGCTGTCCGTGGCTCAGGAAATCCAGCTTCACCGTCTCGTTCATCCCCGTAAAAAGAGGGATTTCCTCGGCATCCGTGGCAGAGAGCAGCATGCGCTTCTCCAATCCGGGCAGCTGGGCGATAATCTCCGCCATCTCGTCGTGAAAACCGTATTCGAGGGATTTATCGAACTCGTCGATAATCAGGGTATGGATGGTGCCGGTAGAAAAGGTCTGCTTGGCAAGGTGGTCGGTCAACCGTCCGGGCGTGCCAATGATGAGGGCGGGATGGTTGCCGGCGATGCTTTTCTTTTCTTCGATGATGGGGTGTCCGCCGTAGCAGCAGCACGTCTTCCAAAGGGTATTCATCGATTTGAACACCGATTCTATCTGCAACGCCAACTCACGCGAAGGCACTAGGATAAGCACTTGTACAGCATCGGTTGTGGCATTGAGCGTAGCTAGCAGCGGCAGCAAGAAAGCCAGCGTCTTGCCCGACCCGGTGGGGGAAAGCAATATCACGTCTTTGTCCTCGCAAGCCGCGTCGATGGCGGCTTTCTGCATGGGGTTGAGCGCTTCTATCTTAAGATGGCGGAGCGCTGCTTGAATCAATTCGTTGTTCTCTAACTTCATAATGGGGCAAAGGTACAAAAAAATACCGGCAACTGATATCACATCAGCTGCCGGCAAGAAAAAAATTCAAATATAATTGTACAAAGAACTTCTATTTATATTCTTCTGGGGGGGGCGCGTTACGCTCCAAAGTTATCGAACATCAAGTTCTTGGCAGGCACGCCCAAACCGTCGAGCATATTCTCTACAGCCTTGCTCATCGGACCAGGACCGCACATGTAATATTCTATGTCTTCGGGCGATTCATGATCTTTAAGATAAGTTTCATATATCACGTTGTGCACAAAGCCCGGAGTGTACTTCACGCCGGCAGCGTCGGCTGCGGGATCGGGACGGTCGAGTGCCAAGTGGAACGAGAAGTTGGGGAAGTCTTTCTCTATCTGGAGGAAATCTTCGAGGTAGAACACTTCGTTCAGCGCACGTGCGCCGTAGAAATACGACATCTTGCGGTCGGAGATTTTCAGAGTCTTGGTCAAGTGCATGATTTGTGCACGAAGCGGAGCCATACCGGCTCCACCGCCTACCCACATCATTTCGTTCTTGGTATCCATAATCGGATGGAAATCTCCGTACGGACCGCTCATGATGACCTTGTCGCCCGGTTTGAGGGTAAAGATGTAAGACGAAGCGATACCCGCGGGCACGTCCTGGAAACCAACCTGAGGTCTGGGTTTGAACGGCGGCGTGGCAATACGCACCGTCAGCATGATGCGGTCGCCCTCGGCAGGATAGTTCGCCATAGAGTACGCACGGATAGTTTCCTCTTTGTTCTCGCACTTCAAGCCGAAAAGTCCGAAGTTCTTCCAAGCACCCAAGTATTCGTCACCGATAAGCTTCTTGTCGATGTCCTTGTCATAATCCATCGAGTAAGCAGGAATCTTGATCTGTGCATACGAACCGGGAAGGAAATCCATGTGCTCGCCCGCAGGCAGCGCCACGATGAATTCTTTGATAAACGTAGCCACGTTCTTGTTCGAAATCACCTCGCACTCCCACTCTTTCACGCCCAGTATGGCCTCATCAATCTTGATGTCCATGTTCTGTTTCACCTTCACTTGGCAACCCAGCCGCCAGTGGTCAGCTTGCTCTTTGCGCGAGAAGTGTCCTGTTTCGGTAGGCAGAATCTCACCCCCGCCGTCGATAACCTGACAACGGCACTGTCCGCACGAACCTTTACCGCCGCAAGCAGAAGAAAGGAACACATTATTGGCAGACAAAGTGCTCAGCAACGTGCCTCCGGTTTCCGCCGTCAGCTTCGTTTCACCGTTCATCGTTATCGTCACCTCGCCCGAAGGGGAAAGGTAACTTTTTGCTACGAGCAGTATAATGACGAGTAGTAGGATGACTCCCAAAAACACGCCAACGCTCGCGAGTATTAAATCAATCATTGTTCTTTCGTATTTTACTTATTATAACTTCAATCCAGAGAAACACATAAAGGCCATCGCCATCAGTCCCACAGTGATGAATGTAATGCCCAGTCCGCGCAGCGGAGCGGGAACATCAGAGTAAGCCATCTTTTCGCGGATAGCTGCCAGCCCAACGATAGCGAGCATCCACCCGATACCCGACCCGAAGGCGTAGGTAGTGGCTTCGCCCACACTGACGAACTGACGTTGCTGCATGAAGAGTGACGCACCCATGATGGCGCAATTCACTGCAATCAGCGGCAAGAAAATGCCCAGCGAAGCATAGAGCGACGGCGAAAAGCGTTCCACCACCATCTCAACCAACTGCACGATGCCGGCGATAACGGCAATAAAGAGGATGAAGCTCAAAAAGCCGAGGTCAACACCCTGAACAAGTGCATCAGCCTTGAGTACATAGTTTTCGAGCAAGTAGTTCACAGGAAGTGTCACAACTAATACGAAAGTTACGGCAACGCCCAGTCCCAATGCTGTCTTTACATTTTTCGATACTGCCAGATACGAACACATACCCAGAAAGTAAGCGAATATCATATTGTCGACAAAAATCGACTTTACAAACAAACTTAAATAATCATTCATACTTCGTTCTTATTACTTTTCCTGTAGTTCTTTACTGCGGCTGCGCTGTACCCAAATGATACAAGCCAAAATGATGAGCGCCATCGGCGGCATCAGCATCAAGCCGTTGTTGATATATCCCATTTCATAGAATGCCTGCGGAATGACTTGGAAGCCAAACAAACAGCCCGAACCGAAGAGCTCGCGCACGAAACCTACGATGACCAGAATGACGGCATAACCCAGTCCGTTGCCAATACCGTCGAGGAATGATTCCCACGGACCGTTTGCCATAGCAAACGCTTCGAGGCGCCCCATCAGGATACAATTGGTGATAATCAGACCGACATAGACAGAAAGTTGCACGCTTACATCGTAAGCAAACGCTTTCAATATTTCACTCACGATGGTCACCAACGCGGCAACCACCACCAACTGAACGATGATACGGATACGATTGGGAATCGTTTTGCGCAGCAACGAGATGATGACATTGGCAAAGGCAACGATCACCGTCACCGAAAGACCCATTACAATAGCAGGCTCCAGCTTTGCTGTTACGGCCAATGCCGAACAGATACCAAGCACCTGTACGGTGACCGGGTTGTCAAGATTAAGTGGGTTGGAGAATACTTCTTTATTCTTTTTAGAGAACAGTTGACTCATTTCTATTTCCCTCCTTATTTATTAGTTAAAAATTTATCGTATTGAC
>JAVVVS010000016.1:0-46735 GCA_036652495.1 Bacteroides sp. | reverse complement strand
GTAGGCTGTTGCGGCTAAAGAAACAAGCAGAAAGGGCGGGGCGGACTGATTTTTGTCTTACATTTCATCCAAACTAAAAAAGGTCCGTCTTTACGACGAACCTTTTTTGCTCTTCCTCTTGGACTTGAACCAAGGACCCTCTGATTAACAGTCAGATGCTCTAACCAACTGAGCTAAGGAAGAAGGTTGCAACTAAGAAATTTCGCGCTTTCGCTCTTCCTCTTGGACTTGAACCAAGGACCCTCTGATTAACAGTCAGATGCTCTAACCAACTGAGCTAAGGAAGAATGTTTTTCTTAATTGCGATGCAAAAGTAATAGGATATTTTGAAATATGCAATATCTTTGCAGAAAAAATATCATAATGGATAAAATAATTGGATTGGGCAACGCCCTAGTAGACGTACTTGCGACGCTGAAAGACGATACGATCCTTGATAAAATGGATTTACCCAAGGGCAGCATGCAACTCATTGATGATGCTAAGCTCCAGCAGATTAACGAGCTTTTCGGGGGCATGAAAACTCATTTGGCTACGGGTGGATCGGCCGGAAATACCATCCTTGGACTCGCTTGTTTGGGGGCAGGGACAGGTTTTATCGGAAAAGTAGGAAAAGATAACTATGGAGACTTTTTCCGCGAAAATCTGCAAAAAAACGGAATTGAAGGAAATCTTTTCTTGTCCGATTTGCCCTCCGGAGTGGCTTCTACTTTTATTTCTGCAGACGGAGAACGCACTTTCGGCACGTATCTCGGAGCAGCCGCTACCTTGAAAGCAGAAGATTTGACGTTGGAACTCTTCAAAGGATACGCTTATTTGTATATAGAAGGGTATTTGGTGCAAGATCATGAGATGATTCTTCGCGCGATAGAATTGGCCTGTGAAGCCGGATTGCAGATTTGCCTCGACTTGGCAAGTTATAATATAGTGGAGAGCGACCTCGAATTTTTCTCTTTGCTGATAAATAAATATGTGGATATTGTTTTTGCCAATGAAGAAGAGGCAAAAGCGTTCACGGGTAAAGAACCTGAAGAAGCGCTGGGGCTGATAGGGAAACAATGCAGCATCGCTATTGTCAAGATGGGGGCTAAAGGTTCGTACATCCGGAAGGGAACCGAGGAGATTAAAGTAAAAGCTATCCCGGTGGAAAACGTAATCGACACAACGGGTGCGGGCGATTATTTTGCGGCAGGGTTTCTTTATGGACTCACTTGCGGCTATTCGCTCGAGAAATGTGCCAAGATAGGTTCCGTTCTTTCTGGTAATGTAATCCAGGTGATTGGAACAACAATTCCTGCCGAGCGTTGGGAGGAAATGAAATTAATCATCAATCAACTATCCAAAGAAGTATGAAAAAATTGTTGAACAGACGGAATGTGATTATTGCAGGGCTTTTGCTGACGATGGTCTCTTTCTTTAGTTTTAAGAGTGGAGATGACCGTAACTTCCAGTTGGCGAAGAATCTGGATATATTCAATGCCATCGTCAAGGAACTGGATATGTTCTACGTAGACACTATCAACCCCGATAAGACCGTTCGCGAAGGCATCGACAATATGCTTTACTCGCTCGACCCCTATACCATTTATTATCCCGAAGACGACCAGAGCGAGCTGGAACAGATGGTGAAAGGCACGTACGGAGGTATTGGTTCACTAATCCGGTACAATCCGAAGACGAAGTACACGGTCATTGCCGAGCCTTTCGAAGGTATGCCAGCTGCCGAACTGGGGCTGAAGGCGGGCGATGTGCTGTTAGAGATAGACGGCAAGGATATGAAAGGCAAGGAAGATGTCAGCACCTTGCTCAAAGGTCCGCTGGGCACTAGCTTCCAGCTCAAGGTAGAGCGTCCGGGTGAGAAGAAACCTTTGGAGTTCACCATTGTGCGCAAGTCTATTCAACTTGCTACGGTTCCTTATTATGGCGTGCTGGAAGGCAACGTTGGATACATCAATCTGAATAGCTTTTCGGGCAACCCGTCGAAAGAGTTTAAAAGCGCTTTTCTCGATTTGAAGAAGAAAGGTATCACTTCGTTGGTGATTGACATTCGCAACAATACCGGCGGTTCGCTCGAAGAAGCAGTGGAGATAGTGAACTTTTTTGTGCCGCGCGGCAAGACGATTGTCACTACCAAAGGGAAAACAAAGCAGTCCGTCAGCACTTACAAGACATTGCGCGAACCCTTGGATGTAAATATTCCGTTGACTGTGCTGGTTAATAGCAGTTCCGCCTCTGCCTCCGAAATACTTTCCGGATCGTTGCAAGACCTCGATCGTGCGGTGATTATCGGTAACCGCACTTTTGGTAAGGGCTTGGTGCAAACCACCCGTCCGCTTCCTTATGGGGGCGCGTTGAAGATTACGATTTCTAAATATTATATTCCCAGCGGACGATGCGTGCAAGCCATCGACTATAAACATCAGAACGAGGACGGCAGTGTCGGTCGCATTCCTGATAGCCTCACCACGGTGTTCCACACGGCTGCAGGACGCGAAGTGCGCGACGGTGGGGGAGTTGCTCCCGACATCACGGTGAAGCAGGAAAAGTTGCCTAACATCCTCTTTTACTTGGTGCGCGATAACTTGATATTTGATTATGCCACGAATTACTGTTTGAAACATCCCACCATCGCTGCTCCCGAACAATTCCAAGTGACCGATGCCGATTACAATGCTTTTAAGGCACTGGTGAAGAAGGCGGACTTTAAGTACGACCAGCAGAGCGAGAAAGTGCTGAAAGCGTTGAAAGAAGCGGCAGAATTTGAAGGTTATCTGTCCGACACTTCGGAAGAGTTCAAGGCGTTGGAGAAGAAGCTGACGCATAACCTCGATCGCGACTTGGATTATTTCTCGAAGGATATTAAGAGCATGATTGCGGTGGAAATCATTAAACGTTATTATTATCAACGGGGTGCCATCATCCAACAGTTGAAAGCTGACGATGATTTGCAGGAGGCAAAGAACCTGTTGCATTCGCCTCAAAGATATAAAGAGATGCTGAGTGTGCCGATGAAAAAATAAATCAGTGCGCGTATGGATGAAAATGTATTAAAAAACACTTAAGTGTAAAGATGACGTTTTTATTCTATTGTTTCGTATTACCCTGTAATTCAAGTGTGGCAAGAGAATTTTGCTTCCTTTTTGCTAGTATTCCCTTCTTTACTTTTTTCTTGTTTGTGTCTTCTCTTTCTACATGGTTTATCATAAAGGCAGTATAATAGGCAGTTGAGGCTTGCGTCAATGGTGTTATGCTGCCTTTCTGATAAAATAATCCTTCATTTTAAAAATTATTGAGATATTGCTTGTCCAATTAAACATAAGTTCTATATTTGCAGAATGATATAGAATAAAAGACCTGAATATGTTAAACTTAAGCAATTAAATCTATGAGAATGAAATTAATTTTATGTGTAGTCTACCTATTTGTATCCATAGGTATGACTATGGCGCAGACTTCCAAAGTGACAGGAGTTGTTACTTCAGAAGAGGATGGAAGCCCTGTAGTGGGAGCTTCAGTTCTGGTTAAAGGTACTAGTGTTGGAGGTATAACCGATATTGATGGTCATTTTACATTAAT
Source organism: Bacteroides sp. (assembly GCA_036652495.1). GTDB lineage: Bacteria > Bacteroidota > Bacteroidia > Bacteroidales > Bacteroidaceae > Bacteroides. Next base: position 43,159 of record JAVVVS010000016.1, on the reverse strand, counting down.
CGGTGTACCTAGTTCTGCCAAGACTTTGCTTGTTTCTTTTATTGGAATGAAAACAGAAGAAGTAGTCATAAAAGCTGGACTTTTGAAAGTAGTATTGAAGAACGATGCACAAACGCTTGATGAAGTGGTGATTCAAGTAGCTTATGGTGCAGCGAAAAAGTCTTCCTTAACGGGAGCGGTATCTTCTGTGGATGCAAAGAAAATAGAACAACGTCCGGTATCCAGCGTTTCTTCCGTGTTGGAAGGTACGGCTTCGGGTGTACAAGTCAATAATACGTATGGAGAACCAGGGTCCGACGCTACGATTCGTATCCGTGGTTTTGCTTCTATCAATGGTTCTAATGATCCGCTTTATGTGGTGGACGGCGTGCCTTACAGCGCCAATGTATCGGATTTGAATACAAATGATATTGAAAGTATTTCAGTATTGAAAGATGCTGCTTCGGCAGCCCTTTACGGTAGCCGTGCAGCGAATGGTGTTATTATCATCACTACAAAGAAGGGTAGGAATGACAAAATAGGCATTCGCTTTAATATTAATCAAGGTATTTATAATCGCGGAATGGCCGATTACGACCGCTTGGGAGCGAATGATTTTATGGAAACGATGTGGAAGGGATACCGCAACTCTCTTCTTTCGGATAGTCCCCAAAAGTATCCTACCGTTGAAAGTGCCAATGCAAAAGCTTCTGCTTCGTTGATGAGCGACAACTTGAAATACAACATCTATAATAAGGCCGACGATGCGCTTTTTGATGCCAACGGAAAATTGGTGGCGGATGCACAGGTGCGTGACGGATTTAAGGATGACTTAGACTGGTATAAAGACATAGAGCGTTTGGGCTATCGTCAAGAATACAACTTGAGCGGTGATGCTGCCAATGAAAAGAGCAATTATTACTTCTCTGCTAACTATCTGGACGAAAAAGGATATGTGAAAACATCTGATTTCCAGCGTTTCACTGGTCGTGCTAACATCAACTTAACACCAAAGAAATGGTTCCAAACAGGACTGTCTATTTCAGGCTCCCATCAGATTTCTAATAACACGAGCGGCTCAAGTAGCGATGCCTCGTCTTATACAAACCCCTTTATGTATGCTCGGCAGATAGCTCCTATCTATCCGGTGCACTTGCATGATATGGCAACGGGCGAATACATATTGGACTCTTTTGGTCAGAAACTATATGATGGTGGAAGTGAGAACTCACGTCCTCAATATTTAGACCGACATGTAGTTTGGGAAAATGAATTGAACTTAGACCGTACGTACCGCAATACACTGAATAGTCAGTTGTATGCCAACGTTAAGTTTTTGAACGATTTTACCTTTACGGTGAAAGGCGACTTGAACGTGCGTAATAGTGAAAATCAAACTTACGACAATGCTATTATCGGCAATGGGTCGGGTAATCAAGGACGCGCTAAACGTATTATTAATCGGTATAAGAATTACACGTTTCAGCAACAACTGAATTGGAGCCGGATGTTCGGTGATATGCACAGCGTAGACGTGCTGTTGGCACACGAGAATTATTCGTATAACTACAGTTACTTATACGGCTATAAAACCACTCAACTTTTTGAGGGTGAAACGGACATGGTGAATTTTACCAAGATTACTTCACTTTATGACTACCAGAACAATTATCGGACAGAGAGCTATTTAAGCCGTGCACGTTATAATTACAACGACAAATACTTTGCCGAGGTTGCTTTCCGTCGGGATGGTTCTTCTCGTTTTCATCCGGACAATCGCTGGGGTAATTTTTGGTCAGTGGGTGGTAGCTGGATTATAAACCGGGAGAAATTCATGGAACCGCTATCCGATAAAATCAATCAATTGAAACTCCGTGCATCGTATGGTGAAGTAGGTAATGATGCCGGTGTGGGATTTTATGGATTTATGGCTTTGTATGACGTAGACCAAAATGCAAACATGGGCGCCACTTACAAATCTCAAAATGCAGCGAAAGACATCAAATGGGAGACGACTTCTTCTTTTGGTATAGCTTTAGAAGGTCGTTTGTTCCACCGGGTCAATTTCTCGGTAGAGTATTTTGATAAACGTTCCAAAGATTTGTTGTTCGATGTCAGCTTGCCTCTTTCTTCGGGTGGAACTTCGACAGGCGCAGCTGAAGCAACTGTTTCGATGAACTTGGGTTCGGTCTCTAACCGGGGTGTTGAAGTCAGTGCCGATGTAGATGTGTTAAAGACTAAAAACCTGAGATGGAACGTCGGTGCCAATGTTACGGCGCTGAAGAACAAAATTCTGTCACTGCCCGAGCAAAACAGAGAAAAAGGTATTATTTCGGGTACCAAGAGGTATATGGAGGGTCATGGCGTTTATGACTTCTGGATGTATCAATACGCAGGCGTCGATCAAATGACAGGTTATTGTCTTTATCAGCCCGATTTTGATAAGTATTACATTGGTGCAGCAGCGGTGGCAGGAAAAGACGAATTGCCTGCAGAAAACGTAGTCAAAGTAGGAGATGCCTATTACACCAATTATACTACCTATGCTAAGAAAGACTGGAGTGGAAGTGCTATCCCCGACGTTTACGGAAGTGTTTCAACGGCACTAGAATGGAAAAACTTTACACTGTCGGCTCTTTGCACGTATGCTATTGGAGGAAAAACACTCGATTATTCGTACCAAGGATTGATGTCTATGTCGGGCAATCCGTCGGCATTGCACAAAGACCTGCTCAAAGCTTGGGATGGCGTGCCTGCCGGGATGACCGAAGATTCTCCTAATCGGATTGATCCGAATGGAATTCCGATGGTGAACTTTACACGTAGTGACAAGAACAACGCAATATCCGACCGATTCTTGAAGAATGGTTCTTATTTTGTGCTGAAGAATATCTCTTTAGGTTATAAACTGCCTAAAACATTAGTGAACAAAGTAGACCTGAGTGATGTGTCCGTGAATTTCTCGATAGAGAACGTGGCTACGTTCACCGCTTTAAAGGGTATGAATCCACAACAATCATTCTCGGGTACCAACGATAATGCGTTCGTTGCCGCTCGTGTATTCTCTTTGGGATTGAGCATTAGATTATAAAAGATTAAAACGATTGAATTATGAATAAGATAAAAAAATTAATATATTCATCGGCCGTTGTGCTGATGTGTGCTTCTTGCGGAGAAGGGTATCTTGACACTAAACCGACAGATAAGGCAGGTCCGGTTACCATCTTCGAAACAACGGCCAATGTCAAAACTGCATTGAATGGAATTTGTAAGTTAATGACGACTCAATATATACACTCGCAGGGTTTTAATGGAGAAGGAACCATTAAAATGTATTACGGCAATTATCCGGGAAACGATTTTTATGTGTATCTCACGGGATGGGCTTCTCTTATTAACGGAACCTTCCACGATAATAACTCCAGCACGTACGATTATTATCCTTGGTTCTATTACTATATGCTTATTGGAAATGCGAATGCCATTATTGCTAATGTAGATGCAGCGAAAGGGACTGACGGTGATAAAGCTTTTATCAAAGCGCAAGCGCTTACCTTCCGGGCTTATAGCTTTATGATGTTGTCTCAGCTTTATTGTTATCGTTGGGACGATTCCGAAAATGGTACTTCCGACGGATTGGTGCTACGTTTGGACGAGTCGTTAGGCGATTTCCCGCTTTCGAATTTAAAACAGACGTATGAACAGATGTATACTGACTTAGACCAAGCTATAACTTTATATAGCGGTACAAAGAATACGCGTGATAATAATTTTAGCCCCGATATAAATGTTGCTTATGCTGTTTATGCCCGCGCTGCCTTGAACCGTCAAGATTATGCCAAGGCTGCGGAGTATGCTGCGAAAGCCCGTAAAGGCTATCCGCTGATGAGTGTGCGTGACTATAAGGCGGGTTTCTGTAATCCTACTTCCGAATGGATTTGGAGCAGCTATGGTGCTTCGGATGAAAGTTTGTTCTTTTATTCTTTTTTCTCTTATATGGCTTACAATTCGAGCGCCGGCGCAGTGCGTAACACGCCGAAATGTATCACGAATGATCTTTTCAACCAGATTCCCAAGACTGATATTCGTCGGGACTTGTTCTTAGACCCCACAGGATATGACTACACTAAATCTTCGGGGAGGGCAAGCAAGAAGCTAGCTGCACATGCTCGTGATCTTTATCCGGATTTGAATCCACGCTCTACTCCTTTTGCTTACATGCAATTTAAGATAAAGGCGAATGACATGCCGGGAGTAGGTCATCTGAATCATTTCCGTTCGTCAGAAATGGTGCTTATTGAAGCAGAAGCCAACTATTTCTTAGTTAAAGAAGCCGAAGCCCAGAATGCATTGGTAGAGTTGAACAAGAGCACAGGTCGTAATCCTGAATATGTTTGCGATAAAACAGGTATGGATTTGTTGAAGGAGATTAAACTCTATCGCTCTCTTGAACTTTGGGGGGAAGGTTTTGATTGGTTCGACATGAAGCGTTGGAACGATCCCATTGTGCGCAGAAGCACCGATGATGGTGGCGTTTATCCGGCTGCTTTAGCCAAAACAATTCTACCTAAAGAAGGGAACAAATGGACTTGGAAAATTCCACTGAAAGAAACGGATTTCAACAAAGGATTAGATTTACTTCCTGAAGCGGAGTAAGACATCGCTTTTCTACTAAATAAAAATGCAAACTTTTATCTTGATAAGAGTTTGCATTTTTTATTCTGTCTACTATTCTTGCATCTACGGCATTGAAGAAGATGCTTTTCTGCATTTGGCTGTAGGGAATTAGGACAACTGCCTCAAAAGTTTTTCATGAGAAGCTAATTGGCTGAAAGCGGTTGCTCTGGTTTCTCTTCGTAATCTCCGTTCGCTTTGATAAGTTCGATAAGTTTCTCTACGGCTTCTTCTTCGGGGATGTTCTTTTCAATACATTCTTTGCGTTTGTACAAGCTTATTTTCCCTCTACCTGCTCCTACATATCCGTAGTCAGCATCCGCCATTTCGCCGGGACCGTTGACGATGCACCCCATGATGCCTATCTTCAATCCTTTGAGGTGCGAAGTGGCAGCTTTGACACGTGCAATGGTGCTTTGAAGGTTGAAGAGAGTCCGTCCGCAGCCCGGGCAAGAGATGTATTCCGTTTTCGAGGTGCGTATACGTCCTGCTTGCAGAATGCCAAAGGCGGTGGCATCAATAGCGGCGTGCGTCAAGGACCCTTGATTGAACAGGTAGATGCCATCGCAAAAACCGTCGAAGATGAGCGCCCCCATGTCGGCAGCTGCCTTGATTTGTAAGTCTTCGGCCTCGTTTTCGGCATAGTGTTGGAAGAAGATGACGGGATTTTCCAATCCTTCTGCCATCAGTTGGTGCACCAAAGCCCGGTGTTCGCCCAAACGGTTGGGGTGATTGCTTTGCGAAACCACCACCATCTCCGGATGCTGGCGCAAGCAAGCAAGGACCTCACTGGTGAGAGCTAGGTAAGGGATGAAGAGAAATTTCAGCGCGGCGTTGCATGATTGAAGCAAAGATAGCTGTTGGTCGTTGAACGCAGGCCATGTGTTAGCAGCAGCTGTCCATACATCGGCATCGAGAATGTATTGCATTGTGGGCGACTCGAGTTGCGCAGGTAGCTCTCTGCCCGCATACAGATAATCGGGAGTGAAGCTGGGGTGAGTCTCCGTGCGTCCGTCCATACGGTCGGACACGACCACCGGCAGGTGATTGCCACCGATGTTGCGCACCGCCTTCGTGATGCGGCGGGTTGGGGCAAGGTAGTTGAATGCCGGCGCTTCAATGCCCGGTATATACGGATGATTTGTTCGTTGGAGAAGGTAATTGACGAGCTTGCGAGCAACGGGAATCTCTGCTTCCGGTTCTTCGCTGAGGGATACCCGGATGGTGTCGCCCAGTCCGTCTGCCAGCAGCGCGCCCATGCCCAGGGCGGATTTGATGCGTCCGTCTTCTCCGTCACCCGCTTCGGTGACGCCCAAGTGCAGCGGGAAGCTCATCTCTTCCTGTTCCATCACCGTTACCAGCAGGCGGACGGTCTTTACCATCACGACGGTATTGGACGCTTTGATTGAGATAACGACATTGTTGAAATGTTCGGTTACGCAAATGCGTAAGAACTCCATGCACGATTCTACCATGCCTTCGGGCGTATCACCGTAGCGTGACAGGATGCGGTCGGACAGCGAGCCGTGGTTCACTCCGATGCGGATGGCGGTATAATTCTCTTTGCAGATATGGAGGAAGGGAACGAAGCGGTCGCGAATTTTCTGCAATTCTGCGGCATATTCTTCGTCGGTGTACTCCAATTGTTTGAAGGTGCGTCCCGGGTCTACATAGTTTCCCGGATTGATGCGTACCTTTTCGGCATATAGTGCCGCCACATCAGCCACTTTGGGATTGAAGTGTACGTCAGCTACTAAAGGCACCATGTATCCTTGCTTGCGCAGCTTTATATTGATATTTTTTAAGTTCTCGGCTTCTTTGATACCCTGTGTGGTCAAGCGCACATATTCTCCGCCGGCATCGACTATCCGTTTGGCTTGTGCCACGCAGGCTTCCGTGTCTTGTGTCGGGGTGTTAGTCATCGACTGTATACGAATAGGATTGGGGCCGCCCAACGGAACAGCCCCAATCATCACTTCAGTTGTCTCCCGGCGGGAGTAGTTGAATAAGTCCATTTAGTTCGTCTTAAAGTCGTACTTCACTGTTTTCAACTCTTCGTTTGCCTGTACGATTTTCTTTTTCAGACTCTCTTTGTAGGCGATGAATTTAGCTTCTAGTTCCTTATCCTCTAACGACAACATTTGCACCGCCAAGATAGCAGCATTCAGTGCACCGTTAATGCCGACTGTTGCTACAGGAATGCCCGGAGGCATTTGTACGATGGCAAGCAGTGCGTCCATTCCGTCAAGTGTAGACTTGATGGGAACTCCGATAACGGGGAGTGGAGTGGATGCGGCAATCACCCCCGGAAGGTGGGCGGCCATACCAGCAGCAGCAATGATTACTTTAATGCCGCGTGTGCGGGCATTCTTGGAGAATTCTTCCACAGCCTCGGGCGTGCGGTGAGCCGAAAGGGCGTTCATTTCGAACGGAACCTGTAACTCATTGAGCAGTTGCGCCGCCTTTTCCATAACGGGAAGGTCGGACGTGCTGCCCATAATGATGCTTACAATGGGAGTCATTTTTTTTTGAGCAATTAGTTGTTAGTGATAAGTGATTAGCCGTTGACTACTGCCTTGTAGGCTTCAGCGTCCAGCAATCCGTCGATGGCAGCTACGTCAGAGGGTTTCATCTTGATGAGCCAGCCTTCGCCGTAAGGATCAGAGTTCACCAGTTCGGGAGTTTCTTCGAGGGCATCGTTTTGCTCGATTATTTCACCAGCAACAGGGAGGAAGAGGTCGGAGATGGTTTTCACTACTTCAATGGTTCCGAACACTTCGTCTGCTTCCAGTTCTTCACCTACAGAGGGGATGTCAACAAAGACGATGTCGCCAAGCTGTTCTTGTGCGTAATCGGTGATACCTACGTAAGCTACTTCACCTTCCAGGCGAATCCATTCGTGTTCTTTCGTGTACTTTACATTCTGTGGAAAATTCATGATCATTAGTTTTTTTAAATTTATACTGTGATTATAATAAAAAGATACGAAGCAGGTAGCTGCTGATGAGGGGATGCAGCACTACTAGGGCGCAGACAAAGCCAACGGCAAAGCCGTAGAGCACTTCGCCCAAGGTATGATGTTGCAGGATAATACGGGCAGAGCCCAATATACCGGCAATGAGGAGGAAGATGCACAGCCACCACACAGGGTTATAGTCGAATAAAGCGCTGAAGGAAATCAGTCCGCCTACAATTCCTCCCATGCCGGCCATGTGTTCGCTCAATTTCCATTTCAGGTTGACGATAACACAAATGATTTGCATCAAGAGGGCTGCTAGAATAATCCTGGTCATATACCAAGGGATGTTGAGCCGGTTCATCATTAGCAGGCAGAAGATGTAGGAGGTGATGGTCAGTGCAAAAGGGATATAACGTTTTTTGCGTTCGCTCAAATCGTGCGGACCGAAGCCGTTGATTTTGCGAAACAAAAAGATGGTGATGGTAGGCATCAGAATGGTGAAACAATACACAATGCCCAATACTATCAGCTTGTAGGTGATGGGCATGATGCTTAAATAAGAAAACAGGAATAAGACGAGGAATGCCAGAAAGGGAATGGAAAACGGGGTGAGTATTCCCGAAATCACCCTTGCTGTCCGTATCATTGTCCGGTCTGCTATGATATGATGTTCTATTTTCTCTTCAATCATTTTCTACTCTTCATTTATCATTATCTTCTAAGTCTTGCTATGGGGATATTCAGTTGTTGCCGATACTTGGCTATTGTCCGCCTGGCTATGGGATATCCTTTTTCTTTTAACAATTCAGTCAGCTCGTCATCGGTCAGCGGTTTCTTTTTGTTTTCGCTGTCAATGCACTCTTTAAGTAGCTTGCGTATTTCGCGTACGGACATTTCTTCGCCGTCTTCGTTGGTATATCCATCACTGAAGAAGTATTTGAGCGGATAGATACCGTAGTTGGTCTGCACATATTTGCTGTTGCTTACGCGCGAAATGGTGGAGATGTCCAGTCCGATGCGCTCGGCTACATCTTTTAGGATCATCGGTCGCAACTTTGATTCGTCGCCTTCCTGAAAGAAAGGGCGTTGCAGGTCGATAATGGCTTTCATGGTGGTCATCAGCGTATTTTGCCGTTGCTTCACGGCGTCGATGAAACCTTGTGCCGCATCCATCTTTTGTTTAAGGAACATCATGGCGTCCCGCGATTCCTTCGATTGGTTAGCGCGGTTTTTAGTATGTTCTTCTACCATCTCCGTGAAGTCGCGGCTCATGCGCAGCTCGGGGATGTTGCGGTTGTTGAGGTTGATGTGAATGCTGCCGTCGTCATAGCTCTCCACGAGAAAGTCGGGTACGATTTGTTGCATACTTCGTCCGATGGTTTCGCCTAACGATGCGCCGGGACGGGGGTTTAGTTTGGTGATTTCTTCGATAGCTTCTGCCAAACAGTCCTCGTCAACATTGAGTTTGCGGGCTATCTTATCCCAATTTTTGCGGGTAAACTCTTCGTAACATTCGGTGATGATTTGCGATTCTAGCGCAAGTAGCACATTCAGCTTTCCGGGTTTCCATTTGCGCTGTATTTGTATCAACAGACACTCTTGCAAGCTGCGTGCCCCTAGTCCGGGAGGGTCAAAATCTTGAACAATGCTGAGGGCTTCTTCCAACGCTGCCTCTGTGGCGTTGATGCCGGCATAGATGGCAAGCTCGTCGCAGAGCATTTCCAGCGATTTGCGGAGCAGCCCGTCGTCATCCAGTGAGCCAATGAGGTACTCTGCCAATTCGTGCTGGTGCTCGGTGAGGTCGCGTTCGTTCAGCTGTTCGCGCAAAAGTTCATAAAAGGAAGTGGCTTCGGAAAAAGGAATCTCTTCTGCTTTTTCTCCTTTTGACCGGTTGTTTTCTTGTAGCTTATAGTCGGGGATGTCGTCTTCGGTGAGGTAATCGCTCAGCGAATCATATTCGTTCGTTTCGTTGTCCGCTTCGTTTTCGGCAGGAGTGTTTTCGGCAAATTCATCCGTTGTGGATTCTTCTTTTCCCTCTTCGAGGGCAGGATTCTCCAAGAGCTCAGCGTGGATGCGGTCTTCCAGTTCAACAGCAGGGAGTTCGAGTAGCTTTACTACCAGAACTTGCTGCGGTGAGAGTGTTTGAATCTGCTGCTGCGCCTGCGATTGTATTTGACGTGAACCTTGTGCCATCAATTATCTCCTTTAAGTTATTTCTCGCTACAAAAGTAATGAATTGTTCGGTATATTCTCGCTTTGTTTCTATCTTTGTTGCACGAACTTTAATAACTTTAAAAGATTCCATTATGTTTAGCAAAGAAACCTATGTGCAGCGCAGAGCCCTGCTAAAAAAGGAGATAGGCTCCGGAGTATTGTTGTTTCTGGGAAACGACGAGTGTGGATTGAATTTTCAAGACAATACCTTCCGGTATCGGCAAGATTCCACTTTCCTTTATTTCTTTGGTTTGTCGTATGCGGGGCTGTCGGCCATCATTGATATTGATGAAGACAAAGAAATTATTTTTGGTGATGAGCTGACGATTGATCATATTGTTTGGATGGGGACGCAGCCTACAATTAAGGAGAAAAGCGAACTGGTGGGAGTTACGCATACGTTGCCATCGGCAGCTATTGTGAGCTATCTGCACAAGTCTGTACAAAAGGGGCAAACGGTCCATTTTCTGCCTCCTTATCGGGCTGAACATAAATTGAAATTAATGGATTGGCTGGGATTGCCTCCTGCTCATCAAGAAGGTTCTGTTTCCTTTATCCGTGCCGTAGTGGGTCAGCGCAATCATAAGTCGGCCGAAGAAATAGTTGAAATAGAGAAAGCTTGCAACATTACTTCCGATATGCACATTGCTGCTATTAAAGCGATTCGTCCGGGTATGCGCGAGTGTGAAATTGCGGCTGTCATCGAAGAGGTTGCTTTGGCTGCGGGAGGAGATCTTTCATTTGCCACCATTGCTACTATCAACGGACAAACGTTGCACAATCACTATCATGGAAATTTGATTCAGTCCGGTCAGTTGTTTTTGATGGATGCCGGAGCAGAAACAGAGATGGGCTATGCAGGCGATATGTCGTCCACTGCTCCTGTAGACAGAAAATTTACTGCCCGTCAGCGGGAAATTTACGACCTGCAGGTTGCAATGCATCAAGCATCAGTCGATGCGTTGCGTCCGGGAGTACCTTTTGTGGAAGTGTACGATTTGTCCGCCCGGGTCATGGTAGAAGGGTTGAAAGAGCTGGGACTGATGAAAGGCAATGCCGAAGATGCTGTCCGGGAGGGAGCGCATGCTATGTTCTATCCTTGTGGATTGGGACACATGATGGGACTCGACGTGCACGATATGGAAAACTTGGGCGAGCAATGGGTAGGATATAATGGACAACCCAAGAGCACACAGTTTGGCCGCAAGTCTCTCCGTTTGGGTATGCCGCTAGAAGCGGGCTTTGTGCTGACCATCGAACCGGGTATTTACTTTATCCCCGAACTGATCGACTTGTGGAAAGGTCAGCATAAGTTCACTGAATTCTTGAATTATGAGAAGCTGGAGACGTATCGCACCTTTGGCGGCATTCGTAATGAAGAAGATTATTTGATTACAGACACTGGCGCCCGTTTGTTAGGCAAGAAGATTCCGCTGACGGCAGACGAGGTGGAAGCTATTCGATAGATAGAAAAAAAGACGCGGATAACGCGGATTTCACGGATGAGAATGTGTTTGTCAACTCCTCCTTCGTGAAATTCGCGTTATCCGCGTCTTTCTGTTTATCCGCCAATTGTTGCTAATAAACCATATTCAGCAAAGAGCGCGATGGCGCGTTGCTGCCCTTCTTGGCTGGGTTCGCTCATCGCTATTCCTTCCCGGTTGTAGTCAGAATGTAGTTTGGCGTGCTTGTTTCTAGCAATGTCGTGATAGGGAAGCAGATGAATGTGCCGTCTTTCCCAAGGCAAGGAAGCCAGAAATTCAGCTGAACGCCGAAGGTTCTCCTCGTCGGCATTTACTCCCTCTATCAGTGGGATACGGATGAAGAAGTCGATGCCCGCCTCTGCTACCATCCGAAGGTTCGAGAGAATTAATTCATTGGGCACGCCCGTGTATTTTTGATGTAATTCCGAATTCATTTGTTTCAAATCGATCAGCAGTAAGTCTGCCTTTGTCGCAATGTCCATTGCCACTGCTGGTGAGGCGTAAAGACAGGTGTCCACCGTGCAATGAACGCCTATTTGCTTGCAGCGGGCCAGCATTTCGAGCAGAAAGCTGCGGTGCAGCAGCGGTTCCCCTCCACAGAAGGTAACTCCTCCGCCCGATTGGTCAAAAAAGGGAATCTCTTTTTTTATCTCCTCCATTAAAGAGTCGTAACTATAGAACTTTCCAGACATTTCCATTGCTTTGGCGGGGCACGCTTCGGTGCACTTCCCGCAAAGCAAGCAGCGGGTCTCGTCACAGTGAATGCCGTCCGCAGTCAGCGTGAGAGCGTTCTCGGGACACGCATTGACGCAGCAAGAACAGTGAATGCACTTGTTGGAAGCATACATTTTCTGCTTGCCTGCAGAAACTCCTTCGGGATTGTGGCACCAAATGCACGACAGCGGACACCCTTTGAGAAATAAGGTTGTTCGGATGCCCGGTCCGTCGTTTATGGAATAATGCTTGATGTCGAAGATGAGGCTATGGTTCGTCATCGGTTAAATGGATTCGTTTTCTGTCCGGTCTATGACCTCTTGTTGCAAGTCGGCATTCATGTCGTTGAAGTAGTCACTGTATCCCGCCATACGCACCAGCAAGTCTTTGTAATCTTCCGGTGTCTGTTGCGCAGCACGCAGAGTAGCCGTGTCGACGATGTTGAACTGCACATGATGCCCGCCCAAACTAAAGTAAGTGCGTATCATCTGTGCCAATTTGGCTAAGTCGCTGTCTCTGCGCAGTAAGTTGGGCAGGAAGCGAAGGTTGAGCAGCGTGCCGCCCGATTTTACTTGATCGAGTTTCGAGAGCGACTTTACCACAGCGCTTGGTCCGTGCGTGTCAGCTCCGTGCGAAGGCGAGGTGCCGTCCGAGATGGATTTGCGCGCCAGTCGTCCGTTGGGCGTAGCGCCCATCACCAGTCCGAAGTAAACATGGCAGGTGGTCGAGAGCATATTGAGGTGGAAGCATTCGCCGCGTGTGTTGGGTTTTCCGTCGATAGCGGAGAAGAGGTCATTGTAAACTTGTACGGCGATGTTGTCCGCCTCTGCAAGGTCGTTTCCGAAGAAGGGAGTGCTGTTGAGGATGATTTGCCGCATCACCTCTTCGCCCTCAAAGTTCTGTGCCACGGCGCGGAGAAGTTTGTCCATCGGGAAGCGTTTTTGTTCGAATACCTGGTGCTTGAGTACGCTGAGCGAGTCGGTTGTCGTCCCTAATCCCGTGCATTGAATGTAATTGGTGTTGTATCGTGCGCCAGCATTGTAATAGTCGCGGCCTTTCTCGATGCAGTCGTCAATAACAACCGATAAGAAGGTGGCGGGTGCATATTTGGCAAACATTCGGTCGATGTAGTTGCTCACCCTCACTTTAAGATCAACAATGTAGTTCAGTTGCTGGAGGAAAGCATCGTAGAGTTGTTCGTAACTGGTGAAGCTGCGCGGATCTCCGGTGCAAATGCTGACTCGTTTGCCGGTTACCGGGTCGTAACCGTTGTTTAAGGTGACTTCCAGTATTTTGGGTACGTTGAGGTAGCCCGTCAGCAAGAAGGCTTCTTTCCCGAATGCGCCCACTTCGATGCAACCGCTACAACCGCCTTCGCGGGCATCGTTCAGCGATTTTCCTTGGCGCATGAGTTCTTGGATATAAACATCGCTATTGAATACTGACGGGTATCCGTGTCCTTGGCGAATCACTTTGCAACCTTCGGTCAAGAACTGTTCCGGCGTTTTCGAACTGATGTGTATCGAGCAGCCCGGCTGTAACAGATGAATATCTTCCACTACTTCTAACATGAGGTACGAAACATCGCTTACCCCGCTGCTGCCGTCGGCTTTTAATCCGCCGATATTGATGTTGGTGAAGTCGTTGTATGTACCGCTCTCTCGGGCAGTGATGCCTACTTTAGGGGGGGCGGTGTGGTTGTTTACTTTAATCCAGAAGCAGGAAATGAGTTCTTTGGCTTCGCTGCGTGTCAGCGTGCCTGCTGCTATTTCCCGTTCATAGAAAGGAGTTAAGTGCTGGTCAAAGTGTCCGGGGTTCATGGCATCCCATCCATTGAGTTCGGTGATGGTGCCTAGATGGACAAACCAGTACATCTGTATGGCTTCGTAGAAAGTACGGGGTGCATGAGCCGGCACCCAACGGCATACTTCGGCTATCTTTTTTAGTTCTGCTACGCGCTGCGGATTGGTTTCTTTTTCCGCCATTTGTTCTGCCAGTGCGGCATGCCGTTCGGCAAAGACGATGACGGCATCGCAGGAGAGCGCCATGGCGCGGAGTTCTTCTTGTTTATCGGTTGCTTCGGGGTCGTTGAGGAAGTCGAGGCGGTTCAGATGTTCGGTAATCTGTTGCTTAAAGTCGAGCATGCCGCGTTGATAAATCTTTCCATCAAGCGCAGTATGTCCCGGTGCCCGTTGTTCCATAAATTCGGTGAAGAGTCCCGCTTCATACGCTGCCTGCCACTCTTCGGGTACATGGCCGAAGATGCGTTCGCGCTGTGTTTTTTCGTTCCAGTAGGGGATGACTTCGCGGGCGTAGGTGTCGATGTCTTCTTGGGAGATGGTGTAGCGTTGCAGTTGGCGCGTGTTGAGCACGTTCAAGTCTTCTACGCTGTGACAAGTCAGTTCGGGAAAGGTGGGCACTGCCTTGGGTTTGGGCCCTCTTTCGCCAACGATGAGCTCGTCTGCACCGATATAGATCGTCTTCTTTTGGCAAATCTCCATAAAGTTCATGGCGCGAAGGAGGGGTACAGGATATTTGCCCTCGTTCTCCTTATAAAAAGCGGTTTCTATCAATGCGCGTTCGATGGTAAGTGAAGGCGTTGCTTCGTAAGACTCTTGGCGCAGGCGTTTGATTCGGTCATTCAAGCCTTCTCTAACTTGTTCGAAGTTGGAGGCACTGCGAGGTAAACGTTCGGGACAGTTTTTCATGTTGATTTAGATTGTATGATAGGTTTTTTTCTTTGATTTGTCTGCGGCAGTTCAAACATGAAGTTCCAATACAAATCGAGTGCCTTTGGTGTAGTTCGTATCTAGTGTCAGGCTGCCATTCATCTTTTCTGCTATCAAAGCGCAGATAGGGAGTCCCAATCCGTCGCCTTGAGTGAGGTCTTTGATTTCGGTGAATGGTTTGAATAGATTTTCTTGTTGCTTGGCATCCATCCCTATGCCCGTATCGGTAATGATGAACTGATGGGTATGGGCTCCGCGTTTTTTGAAATCGAGGATGATTTTTCCTTCTTGCGTATATAGTGCTGCATTCTTGAGCAGGTGCATCAAGATGCGTTCCAGTTGTACGGGGTTTGTTTTTACCTCTAGTTTCGGGGCATTAACGGTGGTGACTATCTCCGGGTGAATGTTTTCTTTTACTTTTTCCATCAGTTTCTCACAGAAAGAGCAGATGTTGTTTATTTCGCTCATCTCGTAGCCATCGGTCAGCGAGCTTTCCAAGTAAGACAGTTCTTGAATGTCATTGCTGAAGTTTCTCAATGCCTTGATTTGTGTCACCATTTCTTTGGCGTCGGGCAATTGTACGGCAGAGGCAGTCAGTGTATTCAACGTTGGTTCCATTTGCGCGGAAATGTTGCAGATGAATGTAGATTTCAGTTCGTTGTGTTCATTGGCTATCTGAATGCTCTTTTTTTGTTTCTTGCCAATGGCGATAAAACGTAATAATAGGATAGCCAGAAATGCCAGTGCTACGATTAGAATGACTACCAGTACGCACAAACCAATAATGATGTATTGTTTGCCGGCTAGTGAATCTTCTTTTTCTTGTATCGTGAGTTGACTTTCATCGAATTTGCGTTTGAGTACATTCAATTCGTCTTTGGCTGTAAGTGCTCTTACCGAGTCTGTCCACACGATGAAATGCTCGTACGTGCGTCCTACCAATGCTGCGTTATTCGCCTTGCGTCCGATAGAGATGAGGTTTCGGTAGCATTCTTCTACCTTCTTGTAGTCTTTTGCATTCTTGTATTGGGCGATGAGCTGATGAAAGCAAAAGTCTCCTTCTGCATTTTGTCCGAAGGTGTAGAAGTAGTTGGCTTTGGTGTAAAGCAGTTCTTCGTTCAGTTTGGCACTTCCGGCTTGGCGCGCAAATTCCACCAAGCAGTCCATTTGAATTTTGGCCTGTGCTGCATTCTTTAGTTTGGTATAAAGCTCCAGCCGTTCTTTGGATATATTGAAGTGGAGGTCGTAATATCTTTTTTGCTGCTTTTGTTCGCTGGCAGTCACTGTCGTTTCCATCGCCCGGCAAATGTCGAATGCCTCTTTGTAGTAGTTTTCGCGCCGATAAAGCCAACTGACGTTGATACCGCATTCTACGGCTTGCTTAAGTTTCTCTTGAGCAGCAAAAGAACTGTAACTTTTCATAAAGAGGTAGCGAGCTTGAGTGTATTCTTTTTGGTTCAAGCTGCTTTGTGCCTGCTTCATTAGTCCTTCGGCACTGCTTGATGTGTTTTGAGCGTAAGCAACTGTATTAAAACAGAGGCTGATGGCAAGAATAATGATAGATAATTTCATCCTGTAAATTTTAAATGCTACAAATGTATATTCCAAAAGAAATCAATGCGGTAAAGATAATGCTTTGAATGCTTATTTGCAAATATTTTCTTTCGAGTATATCTATCTTTTTACATTTCTTCTTTAAACTCTAAAATGTCGCCCGGTTGGCAGTTCAGTTCTTTACAGACGGCCTCGAGCGTTGAAAAGCGAATCGCTTTTGCTTTTCCTGTTTTAAGGATAGAAAGATTGGCAGGAGTAATATTTATTTTTTCCGCTAGTTCGCCTAGCGAAATTTTTCTTCGCGCCATCATTATATCGAGGTTGACTATTATTGCCATGATTTTTTTTCTTTAGTTGCGTTAAATGGTGAGATCTTGTTCTTCTTTGATGCGTAGCCCGATTGCAAAAACTTCTGCAACAATCAAACTTATTAGACCAAGTATTAAGGTGAGTGTGGGAATGAGTTCGCTGGTGTTGAAAGAATAGCCTTTCAGAGAAAAAGATTCCGAAAGTTGATAAGTCATTATACAAATGGATAAAGCGGAAAAGAAGAAGGTGAGTATGAGTAGTGCTCCCAGCTTGCGAAGGCGGCGCACATTCTTCCAGTTAAAGATGTCGGATTTGTTGATAGAGATGATTAATTTCACAAACAGCACAAGGGCAAGAATCAGGGTGATAAACTCTAAAAAGGGACTGGCGTTTTTAATGAGGTTTATCCAAAAGTTCGGTTTTGCTTTGACACTGACAAGCAGCTGGCTATGAATAACGGGAACGAAGGTTCCGGACTTTTCATTATAGATGGAGTCTTTTAGGTTCATTGGATCGATGGGAAACAACGCTACGCCTTTGAGCTCTGAAAACTGGTCTATTTTGAGCTGGAGCTTTTCCGGGCTTCCGCTCTTCTTAGTTATATTTCTGCCGGATTTAAAGCCGGAAACTAGTCCACATCCCACATAGTAGCTGGATTCGAGCACCGAGTAGCCAAGCACTAGCATCACTAGCAGGCAGAATAGGTTTAATCTTCTTTTCATCTTGTTTTCGTTTATAAAGTGGTTGTTTTCGTTGTTTCTTTTTTCCACCAATTGGGGCGGGCGGTTTGCTTCATTTGAAAATAGGCGCCGATAAAGAGCATGCCGGCTACCACAGTCAGCCCTAAATGCAGATGAGTGTTGCCAATCAGCTGATTCAGATTTTCTAAATCGGGATACTTTATATTCAGGTAGACGGATAGACTATTATTGAGTATGTGTAACACGATGCAGGGAATGAGACTAGCCGTTTTGTAGTATATCCATGCGAGTAATAATCCGATGAGTCCGGCACCTATTACTTGGGCGGGATTCACATGAAAGACCCCAAAGATAAGTCCCGAGAAGAGTATCGCTTTTGTGGGAGAATAGTGTTGCAACAGTGCTTTGGTAATGGCTCCTCGAAACAATAATTCTTCGAGAACCGGTCCCATAATCGCGATAGAGAAAATGCCCACCCAACCGGATTGCATCACGTCGAAGGATTCTTTCATGATGTCGGGAAGCTGGAGGTGTGAACCTAATACATCCAGCAGCCAGATGCCCGAAAGACTGATGACCACCGTCTGTATCAGGTAACCGGGGGAGACGATAGACCAAGTCTCCTTTTCTTTGCTGATGTAGCCGCGCTTCCACAAATAGAATGCCATCATTATGATGGAAAGAAGCAGAGAAGGAGCCATCATCGTTTGTTGGGAGTCGGAAATAATTCCAGTGGTAGCGAAAGAATAGAGGCTGCATGGAATGGCTACTAGCGTTAATCCCAGAATCTGCATCCCGAAGTAAATAATGACGAGTTTTATCGCTGTTTTCATAGTTTTACGATTAGGCGCCGATGGCGGAACTACAAATATAAAGGGCTAACATGGAGATGGATACGACCAGCAGAGAGATACTCATAAATGACTTTTTCATACAGATTTTATTTTTAAATGGTTATTCTATCATTGCTTTTCGGGAGGCAAAGAAACTCTTTATTTTTGAATTAGCAAAATTAATCGAAGAATATTTATTGAATAACAATAAATATAGCCTGTTATTCGATACATTATTGTCTTTTATCAATAAGAAAGGAGAAGGTAATCCGCTTGCTGGTAAAACGGACTTCTGTTGCTTTAAAAAAAGAGGTTACATGTTTTTTTTACGGACGTTACATGTTTTTTTTAAAGACGTTCCATCTTTTAAAAAAACATGCAACGCCTTTTGTGTTGAACGTCTTCATCTTTATTTTTAACGTTACCGCCTTTTGAAAAAACGTTTCCATCTTTTGAAAGAGTCCGAAAGGAAGAATTGATACGCGGGCAACAGGGATTAGGGCAGACGAACGGCACGTCAATCGCCTATGAATTGGATTGGCGGGATGGTCATTGCATGAATGCTTCCACCAACTCTTCATCTTTGCGCATTTGTGCCACTAGCAGGTCGAGCGTGTCGAACTTCTGTTCGGGACGAAGATAGTGAACGAAGGAAAGGCGGATGGATTGGTCGTAAATATCGGAGTGGAAATGAAGGATATTCACTTCGATGCTCTTGGCGCCGTTATCGAGCGTCGGACGATGCCCGATGTTCAGCATGCCTTTGTACGTTTGTCCGTTCACTGCCACACGCACGGCGTAGACGCCATTAGCGGGAATCAGCTTGTCGGGGTCATCCACACAAAGATTAGCCGTAGGAAAACCGATGGTGCGCCCCACCCGGCAACCGCCCACTACCCTGCCATTGAGAAAGTAGTCATATCCCAGACAGCGGGCAGCCGACTCTACTTCTCCGCGATGCAAGAGGTCGCGGATGGCGGAAGAACTGAAATGTAACTCGTCGTCCATACAGGCACGGGCACAAATCACTTCCATGCCGATGGCTTGTCCGTAACGACAATAATCATCGAAACCTTCGCTGCGGTTGTGCCCGAAACGATGGTCGTAGCCGATGACCAAGCATTGCACGCCATAGCGCTTTTGCAAAATGTCGGTCATGAACGCTTTTGCGGTGAGAAGAGAAATGTCGGGGGTAAAGTCGAGCATCAGGCAGTAGTCTACCTCTGTCTCAGCCAGCAGCGTACTTTTTTCTGTTGGCGAGGTCAGCAGGTCGGGATGAAATTGTGCGTTCATCACCTTGCGGGGATGTACGGGAAAAGTGATGAGTGCCGAATGCAGTCTGCGACCTTTTGCTATCTCCTTCACTTGCTCGATGAGAAAGCGGTGCCCCTGATGCACCCCATCGAAAAATCCGATGGTAGCCACATTAGGTGGAGGCGGTGCGGGCGGTATGTTGCGGATTATCTGCATAGCACTCAATAAAGGTTTAGAGGAAAAGATGTCCCCAATCTTCGCCTGCCTTGGGTGTATAGGTAGACAGACCTAATGCGCGGGCTGTTTTGCAATTGGCTTCAGAGTCATCGATAAAGAAAGTCTGTTCGGGGACGATGCCCGTATCTTCTATCACTGCCTGAAAAATTTCAGCATCGGGTTTCACCATCTTCATCTCGTAAGAGAGGAAAATCTTTTCGAAATAATCTTCTACGCGGAAACCTCTATAAGGAAAGGCATGCTGGCAAGCCCATTTCCAATGAATGTCATTGGTGTTGCTCAACAAATAGACTACATAATTCTCGCGCAGCTTCAGCAGCAAGTCGAGCTTGAAGGTGGGGATGTCTACTAAGAAAGAATTCCAGACAGCGTCAATCTGACGGTCGGTGACTATTTTTCCCATTATGTCGCGGATGCCGTTGCGAAACTCTATCGCATCAATTTGTCCTTTCTCATGTTCTAGGAAGAAGCCTTGCTGGTGATACTCGTCGAGCATCTCGTCTGCATTGCAGAGCCCCAATTTCTTAAAGTTTTCAATACAACGTGGGCGATTGAGGTTGATCAACACGCCGCCAAAATCAATAAGAAGGTTTTTGATTTCTTTTTCTTTCATCTCTTTTTATTTGTGAATTAAACGCTGAGTGAGGCGGATAATTTCCCCGGTCCATAGGACAAGGGAAGTGGAAGCAACGATGGCTAACCAGGTTTGCCAGTCGAGTGGTACCGTACGGAATACAGCTCCACCGAACTGTACAATCAGAAACTGCCCTCCGATGATGGCAAGCACGACGAGTTCCATACCGTATGATTTGGATAATCCCTTGAATGCCGAATCGGTGGTACCGAATACACGGGCGTTAAACAGGTTCCAAAACTGCAACATGACAAAGAAGGTAAAAAAGATGGTGAGCCTGTGCACCGTCATCCCTTCAACAGTATTTGTAAAATAGACTATCATTCCCATCAGCATCACCAAGAAGAGGGTGCCGGTGCCGAATATATGCGTTTGCATCGCTTTACTGATAATGAAATCGGTGGAGCGACGCGGTTTTTCTAACATCACGCTTGCGCTGGGCGGAATAGAGGCGAGCGCCAAAGCTGCGAAAGTATCCATGATGAGGTTCACCCAAAGCATTTGAGTCACTGTCAGCGGCAAGTCTGTGCCTATGAACGAACCCAACAGCACAATAAGCAGTGCCACAAAGTTGATGGTAAGCTGGAAGACGATGAAGCGTTGGATGTTTTTATAAAGTGAACGCCCCCACATCACGGCAGTGCCGATGCTGTTGAACGAATCGTCGAGCAGGGTGATGTCGCTGGCTTCTTTGGCTACAGAGGTTCCGGAACCCATCGAAAGACCTACTTGTGCATGATTCAGAGCGGGCGCATCATTCGTTCCGTCGCCGGTGACCGCCACTACGGCTCCTTTTTGCTGCAAGAGTTGCACGAGACGTTGCTTGTCTGTGGGGCGGGCACGCGACATGATTTTTAAGTCCATCACGCGGTTCAAGGCTTCTTCATCTGTCAGTTGGGCAAAAGCGACACCGGTGATGCGGTTGATTTCTGTATCTTCCGGAGTCCACAGACCTATCTGACGGGCTATCTCAGTGGCAGTGCCGGGAGTGTCTCCCGTCACAATTTTAATGTCAATGCCGGCAGATTGGCATTTGGCCACTGCGGCAGGCACGTCGGGACGTATCGGGTCGGAGATGGCTACCACGCCCAAGAAGAGAAGGTCGTTTCCTTCCACCAGGGCAACGCAGTCATCCGGCGCGTTTTCATCGACTATCTTAAAGGCGAAGCCGAGTGTACGCATCGCCATGTTCTGATAGCCCAGCAATTGTGCTTCGATGGTGGAGCGGTATTCTACGCTATTTATCCGCTTGCCGTCGAGGATGACTTCCTTGCATTTGCCCAATACTATTTCGGGAGCGCCTTTTATATAGAGTATCTTTTTGCCCAGCAGCGCTGATTGCACCAAGGTGGCCATGAACTTCCGTTCGGTAGAGAAAGTCAGTTGGTCGAGTATTTTCGCCGCCTCTCTGATTTCCAAGTAATTCTGCTGTTGGCTGTTGAGCCATAACAAGAGAGCTACTTCGGTGGGGTTACCCACTCCTTTGGGCTTTTCGCCTTCTCCCATTTCTTCAAGGAAGGCGGTGGAGTTGCAGCAAATACCTTCCGTCACCAGCTTGCTGACGTCGTTGTCTGCCAGCTGTCCGCCAGATTTAAGCCCGTAGAAGTTGGGCTCGTACACTTGCATCAAGTTCTGTGTCAAGGTTCCGGTCTTATCGGTACAGATGACGGTGATGGCGCCCATCGTTTCGCAGGCGTGCATCTTTCGCACTAAGTTGTTGGTGGAGAGCATTCGGCGCATATTGAGTGCCAAACTCAGTGTGACGCTCATCGGCAATCCTTCGGGGACGGCTACTACAATCAGTGTAACGGCCATCATGAAGTATTTAAGCACTATTTGAGCGATGATTAAATATTCTTCCCACCCGTTTACCGCATTAGCAGAAAGGTAGTGGTAGAGATCTTTGGAGACAAAGATAATAAAGGTGATAGCGGCTACGCTGAAGCCAATCTTTCCTATCAGGTTAGCGAGTTTGGTGAGCTGAATGTTCAGGGGAGTGGGTTCTCCGCTCTGCTCCGTACTTTGGCGAGCCACTTTCCCTATCTCGGTAGCATCTCCCACGCAAAGCACTTTCATGGTGCCGTGTCCGTCTACTACGGTGGTGCCACGCATCACCCGGTTGGAGGCATATGTGGCTTCTTCGTCAAATTCGGCTTCGTTGATAGTCTTGTTGATGACCGGTTCTCCAGTCAGGTTCGACTCGTTGATTTGCAGGGAGATGGCTTCGGTTAGTTCGCCATCGGCTGGAATCTCTTCGCCTGTTTCGAGCGCTATGATGTCGCCCACCACCACGTCTTTGCGCGGTATTTCTTGGATGCGTCCGTTGCGGATGACCTTTACCAAGGTTTCTTCGTTGACGGCATTGAGCAGGTCGAATTTCTTATTGGCATCGTATTCGAAATAAAAGCCGATACCTGTGGCAAGCAGGATAGCGGCTATGATGCCGATAGTTTCGGCATATTCGTTTTCAATAATAGAAATCAAGAGGGAAAATAAGGCGGCGACTAGCAACACCCGTACAACAGGGTCTTCGAACTTTTCAAGGTAAAGCTTCCACAAAGAAGGGCGTTTGGGAGGAGTCAACAGGTTCACACCAAATTTCTCCCGGCTTTGTAAGACCTCACCATCTGTGAGGCCTAAATGATAATAATCATTTCTATTTGCAGTCATTGCAGATACATGCGTTTAGTTAGGGCTGCAAAAATACAACTTTAAATCGGGATAGTAGGCTTATTAAAACTTTTTTATAAGTTATTAAATGGAAGGGTGAACCAGAACGTAGAGCCAGAACCTAAAACAGACTTCACTCCGATTTTCCCATTCAGCTTCTTTACAATGATCTGACAGATGGCAAGTCCCAGTCCTGTTCCGCTCTTATTCTTCTCTAGTTTGACAAAGCGTTCGAAAATGGCATCAATCTTATCTGCAGGAATGCCAGTACCCGTATCGGTGACGTAGAAATACAATCCGTTCTGACGAAGTTCATAGCCGAACTGAATACTTCCGTTGGGCGTAAACTTGATGGCGTTGGACATAAAGTTGGAGACCACTTGTACGATTCGGTTACGGTCGGTATGCATAAAGCAGGAAGGGGCAGAGGGAACCCAGTTGATTTGCGTCTGTAAACCTTCGGTTTTTACCCTCATACGGAATAGCTGTTCTACGTCCGACATCAATTGATTGAGGTCTACTTTCGTATAGGTGAATTCGAGCGTGCCGGCTTCTATCTTGGCAAGGTCGAGAATGTCGTTTACGAGCTGGAGAAGCAGTTCGCTGTTACTCTTTACAATATCCAGGTATTGTTCTTTCTCTTCATCGGAGGTGGTGGTGGCAAGGAGCTCGGAAAAACCGACAATGGCATTGAGCGGAGTACGAATCTCATGGCTCATGTTTGCTAAGAAGGTGGATTTGGAACGGTCGGCGTTTTCGGCTTTCTTTTTGGCTTCGATGATCTGTAGTTCGTTTATCTTTTGCCGGGTGACGTCGTGAATGGTGAGCACCATGTAGTCTTCGCCATGGAGTGGTAGGTAAGCGCCCGATATTTCTGTGTCGCACTCGATGCTTTCGGTAGCAGAGATTTGCACCTCGAGCTTGGCTTCTAGGTCGGTAAAGTTTTGCTTGTCGAGCAGCGCTTGAGTGATGGCGCGACGCACCGGGCATGAGGCGCATAAACAATGTGTGCCGCAGCCGCACTCGGCAGCAAGGGCATTTGCACAATGCAGCAGGTCGCCTACTTTCTTTTCTTTGCCGTCTTGTGTCGTTCCTGTGCGGCTGTAATAGTTGGTTTTGAGTACGGTTAAGTCTGAGTCAATAAAAAGGATGAAAGCGTGCACGTTCTCAAATATAGCCCGGGCTATGGAGTCTATCCTTTTTAATTTATATGTTTCGTTTTCCAACGCTTTCTGCATTTGTTTCCGTTTCGTCCTCTCGACTAATAAAACGATAAGAAAAAGAATACTCAAAGCAATTATCACTAATTCTACTCTCATAAGCTGCAGATTATTACTTTATAACATCTTTGTTAATGTCACAAAGATACTCTTTCTATTTAATTATGCACAATAAAAGTGAACAAAAACAATCTTTCTCTTGTTTTATTTCTAATTGATACACTAAAACAAGAATTTTATGAGGTACATTTGCGTTCTTTGTGATTATGTCTACGACCCTGAAAAAGGTGATTCGGATGGAGGCATTGATCCAGGTACTCCGTTTGAAGACATTCCTAATGATTGGGTATGCCCTGTTTGCGGAGTAGGGAAAGAAGACTTTAAACCGTTTGTGGATAATTAAACAAATGGTTCATACGATGCTGCATTGTTTGATGCGGCATCGTATGAACCATTCGTAGTCTGATTCTTTATTTCCTTTCTTTGATGTCCGTGCTTGCTTCTACTACATTGACTACATAGTCACCCAGCTTTTCGCATTCTACAATGATGTCCATATAGTGGACGCCCATCTGATAATCGTACTCCTTGTTGTTCACGTCCAAAATGTTTTGATTCTTGAGCTGATTGCGGTAGTTATTGATTTCATTCTCCAGATTGAACGACTTATTTACATCGATGCTTTGATGCTCTGGTTTCTCTACCACAGCAAGCATTTGCGTCAGTGCGTCATTGGTCAGTTTCATCATGAAGTGGATATGCTCAAATTGCTTGTCGGTAAAGTCCTGACTGCCGGTCTGACGTTTGCGGCTGAGCGTACGGGCTAAGTTGTAGCAGCTGTCGCCAATGCTTTCAATCTCTGTTACTTCACGAAGCATGGAGCGTATCTGTAATTTACTCTCCGAACTTAAGCGTCCTTCGGATACTTGGTTGAGGTAGTTGGCAATCTCCAACTCCATGCTGTCACTGATGTTTTCGTATTTCTCTACCCGGCTGAATAGCTTGTTGAAGTCGTCATCCTTCTCGGTGTGCAGCAATTCTTGTATCATACCGAACATTCGGTGCGTGCGTTCGGCAAAGAGATGAATCTCTTTGCGTGCTTGCAAGATAGAAAGCTCTGCGGTAGAAAGCATGCCGCCAGTGATGAAGCGCAAGCGATACTCTTCGTCCTCTTCTTTGGGGCGAATCATGGCGCAAACGGTGCGTTCGATTAATTTCACTCCCCAAATAAGCAAGCAAACGTTGCAGATATTAAAAATAGAGTGGAAAGCGGAGAGCTTAAAGGAGATAGCTACATCGGCACTACCCGGATGGAAAAAGCTATCGACCACCCAATTGACAAATTCCATAAACGGATGGAAGATAAGCAGCACCCAGCACACACCAAAGACATTGAATACAAAATGTGCCAATGCCGCCCGCTTTGCTTGCGAGTTGGCGGTGAGCGCAGCTAGGTTTGCAGTGATGGTAGTACCAATATTTTCTCCCAATACCAAGGCTGCACCCAATTCCAGGCTAATCCAGCCATTGGCACACATAATTAAGGTAATTGCCATGGTGGCGGCAGATGCTTGTACAATCATGGTGAGCACTGTACCGATAAAGAGGAACAGCAGGACAGAGAAAAATCCCATATCCGTATAGTTTTGCACAAAGGCAAGCATTTCGGGGTTAGCGTTCAGGTCGGGTGCATTCGCTTTGAGGTACGAAAGCCCCATGAATAAGAAAGAGAAGCCGAAAATAAATTCTCCAATTGACTTGCGGTTACTCTTGCCCGAAAAGATGAGAGGAAGAGCTACTGCTAAAAGAGGAAGGGCAAAGGCGGCCATATCCACTTTGAAGCCGAATATGGAAATTAGCCAAGCGGTGACCGTGGTTCCGATATTGGCTCCCATAATCACACTGATAGATTCAGCGAGCGTTAACAACCCTGCGTTGACAAAACTGACCACCATCACCGTCGTTGCCGATGAAGATTGAATAAGGGCGGTAATCAACACTCCTGTAAGAACTCCGGTCACCCGGTTGGTGGTCATCGCTGTCAGAATGCTTCGCAGCCTGTCACCCGCAACTTTTTGTAAGCCCTCGCTCATTATCTTCATTCCGTAAAGGAAAAGCCCCAATGAACCTATGAGCTTTAAAAAATCATAAAAAGAATATTCCATCTATAATTATATTAATAGTTGTTTGTTCTCTGCTCTATTATGCCTATATTTATCCGTCTTATTCATCCTATTTTAAACACAGTTTATTCACTTATTAAAAACAAGAACGAAAGAGATGTTACAAATATATTGCAAAAATAATAATATTTATAGAGAATACCCTATCGGAAGCACACTTTTGGATATTTATTACGGTTTTAACCTCGATTTCCCCTTTCAGGTAGTCAGTGCCAAGGTTAATAATCGTTCAGAAGGGCTAAACTTTCGCGTTTACAACAATAAAGACATTGAATTTCTGGATGTGCGGGATTCGTCCGGGATGCGCACCTATGTGCGGTCGCTTTGTTTTATTCTTTATAAAGCCGTGCATGAATTGTTTCCCGAAGGAAAATTGTTTGTAGAGCATCCTGTTTCTAAAGGATACTTTTGCAACCTCCGTTTGGGACGTTCCATCACCCTCGAAGATGTGGCACGCATCAAACGACGGATGCAAGAAATCATTACCGAAGATATTGCGTTCCATCGGGTAGAATGCCATACAGCAGAGGCAGTGCGGGTGTTTAGTGAACGCGGCATGAATGATAAAGTAAAATTGCTCGAAACATCGGGATCACTCTATACTTATTATTATACATTGGGAGAAACGGTGGACTATTATTATGGCAATCTCTTGCCCAGCACTGGCTTTATCAAGCTGTTCGACATCGTGAAGTATTACGATGGTCTGCTCCTGCGCATTCCCAACAAAGAGAATCCGAACGTGCTGGAAGAAGTGGTGAAACAGGAAAAGATGCTTGATGTGTTTAAAGAGTACCTCAACTGGACGCATATCATGGGCGTGAACAATGCGGGCGACTTTAATCTTGCCTGCGAGCAAGGGCATGCCACCGACCTGATTAATGTAGCTGAAGCTTTGCAAGAAAAAAAAATTGCGCAGATAGCCGATACCATCTTCAACCGTGGAGAGAACGGAAATCGGGTGAGGATGGTGCTCATCTCCGGACCTTCTTCTTCGGGGAAAACAACGTTCAGCAAGCGTCTTTCTATCCAACTGATGACGAACGGTCTGAAGCCGTATCCGCTCTCTTTGGATAATTATTTTGTTGACCGAGTGGATACCCCGCTGGATGAAAAGGGTGATTATGATTACGAATCGCTTTATGCCCTCGACTTGGATTTATTTAACCAACAGCTACAAACTTTGTTGCAAGGCGGCGAGGTGGAAATACCCCGCTATAACTTTACGCTCGGAAAGAAAGAGTATAAAGGGGACAAATTGAAAATAGATGCGCATACCGTCTTGATACTCGAGGGCATTCATGCGCTTAATCCCGAACTTACTCCGCACATACCTGCACAGCAGAAGTTTAAAATCTATGTTTCGGCGTTGACCACCATTTCGCTGGATGACCATAACTGGATACCGACCACGGACAACCGGCTGTTGCGCCGTATCATTCGCGACTTCAACTACCGGGGATATTCGGCACAAGAAACTATCTCGCGCTGGCAGAGTGTGCGCTCAGGTGAAGATAAGTGGATTTTCCCTTATCAAGAAAATGCTGATGTGATGTTCAATTCGGCATTGCTCTTCGAGTTTGCTGTGTTGCGTGCACATGCCGAACCTATTCTGTCGGGTGTTCCGCGTAGCTGTTCGGAGTATTGCGAGGCGTACCGATTGCTGAAATTCATTAAATACTTCATACCTGTGCGAGATAAAGAAATCCCGCCCACCTCTTTGCTTAGAGAATTTTTGGGAGGAAGCAGTTTTAAGTACTAGGCTGGTGCGGGCTGTATTGATAAGCGCTCGTCTTGAATCCGAGACAACGGATTTTGAGACGAGCGTTATTGTTTATTTCTGATTTCTTGCTTTATAAGCGAGGGCGTAGAGCCGCATTTGTTTCACCATGGACAGCAAACCGTTGCTACGGGTGGGCGAGAGATGCTCTTTCAGACCAATCTTATCAATAAAGTAGAGGTCGTTGCCCAGAATCTCGTCCGGGGTATGTCCCGAAAGCACTTTGATGAGGAGGGCGATGATGCCTTTTACAATGAGGGCGTCACTTTCGGCTTTGAAAATAACCTTCCCGTCCACCTCGTCGGCTTGCAGCCAGACACGGCTTTGGCAACCTTCTATCAGGTTCTGTTCTGTTTTGTATTTCTCGTCGAGCACTGCTTGCTCATTGCCTAAGTCGATAAGTAACTGGTAACGGTCCATCCAGTCGTCGAAGTCGCTGAATTCAACAATGACTTCATCCTGTAATTCGTTGATTGACATTTTTTTTATTGTTCGTTATAAATAACTTCTATGACGGTCTGTCCCACGGCTTTGAGGGTGGCACGGTCGATATAGTTCATATTGTCGTTGAGGGTGTGCCAAGTAGGGTTGAAACTGCATTCCGGGTCGTAGGAGACAATGTCGATGGTAGGGATGTTAGCGATTCGGTTGATGAACAAGTGGTCATCGGTCGTTTTTCCGCACTTCTCGTTGATAAAGTAACGTCCGAATCCTAGCTCATTGGCTTTGTTCCATACCTTCTTGTTCACGTCTTTGGCATAATTTTCCGAGTATTCTTCTTTATAGAAGAGAGCTTGTTTACCGCCCACCATATCGAGGAGGATGCCGAAACGGGCTTTGTAACCTTCTACGTGCGGATGGCGTGCCCAATATTGTGCGCCCAGGCACCAAGAGTTTTCATCATACTCGCCGGTATGGAACTGTGGTGTTCCATAATCTTCTGCATCCAGAAAGATGAGGTCGATGCCCAGCTCGGGCTGTTGTAGCTGAAGCAGGCGGGCAATCTCGAGCAACACCGCTCCGCCGCTCGCTCCATCGTTGGCTCCCAAGATCGGGGTGTGGTGATTCTTTTCGTCAGGGTCATTATCTGCCCATGGACGAGTGTCCCAATGAGCAAAGAGGGCGATGCGTTTTTTGCTTTCCGGTTTGTAAGAGCCGATGATGTTGCGAGCTTTTAGCAGGGTGCCGTCATAAGCCACCAAGTCGGCATACTGATTGGTTACCTTGGCTCCGAAAGCCTTCAATTTCTCTGCCAAGTAGTTGCCGCAAGCCACATGTCCCGGAGTGTTGGGCACGCGTGTGCCGAAATCGACCTGTGCCTGGGTGTATTGATAGGCACTGTCGGCATCGAACTGTGGCGCTTGTACAACGATTTTCTTGACCGGCTCGTCCGCTGCTTTACTTTTGTTTCCGCACGAGAGTGTGGTAAGCGAGATTACTCCCATCATCAATATTCTATAATACTTCTTCATATCGTTCTTTTTAGGTTCAGGGCTCAAAATTAGTGTTTTTCAGCATACCACAAGGCAAGTGCAGGAATAATTTCGCAAAACATCCTGTGCATGTACTTAGAGTCTGTGCTCGTCCGTTCCGGTTTGTCTACTCCATAAACTTCAGTTCCGTTCCTGTTTTATCCACCGTCAGCGTTATTTCTTTGCCGCAAAGAAGGGGGAGATTGTTGGTGGCGTGCCCTACGGGGAAGTTGAAACAGATGGGGTAGGCGCAGTCTTTCAACAGGTCGGATAAAGCTCCGTACAGAACTTTACCGAGCGAACGGTCTTCTTCGTACTCGGTAAACTGTCCGATAATAAGTCCGGACAAGTTTTCTAGAATGCCGCCCAGTTTCAGGTTGTACATCATTCGTTCGATGGCATGCGGGCGTTCGCTGACGTCTTCAATAAACAAGATGGTTCCTTGGGCAGGCAAGTCATAAGGCGTGCCGCGCAACCCGTAAAAGACAGATAGGTTGCCGCCCCGCAAGATGCCGCGAGCCGTGCCCGTACGGTTCAGCCGATGCTTGGGACAAGTATAAAGAGGGAAGTTGCCAAAAAGAATTTCTTTTAGATGCAGCGTACAAGGATCGTCTTCGGGCTCCACGGTGAGGTGCCGCCCCATGGGTGCATGCAAAGAAACGAAGCCTTGCTGCTGAAAGAGGCTGTGGAGTGCCGTGATGTCACTAAAGCCGATCAGCCATTTTGGTTGTGCGCGGAAGCGGTCGAAGTGGAGTTTGCCTACAAGATGAATGGCGCCGTATCCGCCACGGCTGCATAAGATAGCTTTTACTTCTTTGTCGTCCATCGCTGCCTGGAGGTCGGCGAGTCGTTGACGGATAGTTCCGGCATAGCGTCCCGACGATCCGGCGGCGTGTTTGCTCACCATTACGTTCAGTTCCCAAGACTCAAGGCGCTGGCAGGCACCTTTAATGAATGATTTATCTATTTTTCCCGAGGGAGACACGATGGCAACCTTGTCACCTTTGTGCAGGGAAGGGGGGACGATGAGGGTATTCATACATTTCTATTTCTTTGCTGCAAAAGTACGTATTCGGTACAGAGAAACATAGATTTTTACAGAGTTTTTTTGTTTGTTGCCTAATCTGTCAAATTGTTAGTCTTTATCCCTATTTTTATTCTTTTCTATGCTACGTTTTTCAATCCTTTTTCTGATATTTGCTGAAAATCTATCGTTATGGAACCTATTAGAAACTTTGATCAACTGACCTCCCACCTGCGAGCCCTGCATCAGCGGAAGCGGATTGCCGTGGTTTGCGCCAACGACCCCAATACGGAATATGCTATTTCGCGTGCGCTAGAAGAGGGGATTGCTGAATTTCTGATGATTGGCGATTCGGCTATCTTAGAAAAGTATCCCAGTTTAAAGAATTACCCTGAGTTTGTGCATACCCTTCACATCGACGATTCCGATGAGGCTGCCCGGGAAGCGGTCCGCATAGTCCGCGAAGGGGGAGCGGATATATTAATGAAAGGAATCATCAACACCGACAACTTGCTGCATGCTATTCTCGACAAAGAGAAGGGATTGCTTCCCAAAGGGAAGATTTTGACCCATCTGGCGGTGATGCAAATTCCTACGTACGATAAGCTTTTGTTCTTTTCTGATGCTGCGGTTATTCCAAAGCCTACGTTGCAGCAGCGCATCGAGATGATTTGGTATGCCATCCGTGCCTGCCGTCACTTCGGCATCGCACAGCCCCGCGTATCGCTCATACATTGCACGGAAAAGGTGAGTGCCAAGTTTCCTCATTCGCTCGACTATGTCAACATCGTAGAGCTGGCGGAAGCGGGAGAGTTTGGCGATACCATTGTTGACGGACCGCTCGATGTGCGTACTTCGTGCGAGCAGGCAAGCGGTGACATCAAGGGAATTGTGTCGCCCATCAACGGGCGTGCCGACGTGCTGATTTTCCCTAATATCGAATCGGGGAACACTTTCTATAAGTCGGTTGCCTTGTTTGCCCATGCCGATATGGCGGGATTGCTGCAAGGACCTATTTGCCCCGTGGTGCTGCCTTCGCGCAGTGACAGCGGCTTGTCTAAATATTATAGCATTGCCATGGCGTGTTTGACGTGTGGAAATGCTGATCAATAACCCATAACCCATAACCTTTTACTTTTAACTTCTTGATTTATGAAAATTCTGGCTATTAACCCCGGCTCTACTTCGACGAAGATAGCAGTCTATGAGAACGAGCATCCTGTTTTAGTGCGCAACATTCGTCATTCGGTGGAGGAACTGGCTGCTTTTCCAGCCGTGCACGATCAGTTCGAGTTCCGCAAATCGCTTGTCCTTAGTCAGCTGCAGAAGGAAGGCATTCCGTTTGCGTTCGATGCTATTATTGGGCGCGGCGGATTGGTGAAGCCTATCCGCGGTGGTGTGTACGATGTGAACGAAGCCATGCGCAGCGACACCGAGCATGCCATGCGTACGCATGCTTGCAACTTGGGCGGATTGATAGCCGACGATTTGGCGAAGTCCCTTCCCGGTTGCCGGGCTTTTATAGCCGACCCCGGAGTGGTGGACGAATTGGATGACGTGGCGCGCATCACCGGATCGCCGTTGATGCCCCGCATCACTATTTGGCATGCGTTGAACCAGAAAGCTATCGCCCGGCGCTTTGCTGCCGAGCAGCATACGCGGTACGAGGATTTGGATTTGATTATTTGCCATCTGGGCGGAGGAATCTCTATTGCCGCCCATCAGCACGGGCGTGCCATTGAGGCGAATAATGCCCTCGACGGCGAAGGTCCTTTTTCGCCCGAACGGGCGGGCACCCTTCCTGCCGGGCAGCTTATCGATCTTTGTTACAGCGGGAAGTGGACGAAAGAAGAATTAAAGAAGCGCATATCGGGACGTGCCGGACTGATGGCGCATTTGGGCACGACGGACGTTGTCACTATCCTCCAGCGGATAGAAGCCGGAGACAAACATGCCGAATTGGTGCTCGATGCCATGATTTACAACATTGCCAAAGGGATAGGTGCTGCCGCCACCGTGCTATACGGAAAGGTAGATGCGATTCTTTTGACGGGCGGCATAGCCTATTCTGACTATGTCGTTTCCCGTCTGAAGAACCGCATCTCTTTCTTAGCACCCGTCCACGTCTATCCCGGTGAGGACGAGATGGAAGCTCTTGCGCTCAACGCATTGGGAGCGTTGCGAGGAGAGCTTCCGGTACTTATTTACCAGTAGGAACAAACGAGAAGGTCAGAGCCCTGATCTCGGTCTTTATCTGTGCGGGCGGATACACTCGTACACGCCCGTCCTTCAACAGCCACTTCACCCTCTTGCCGTTTTGCAGGCAGTACATGGCACTGCCCTTCAACGGAAGATTTTTCTCCCATTCGATAAAGGCAGGCATCTTCCCCTCTTGGGGCAGGGAGTGGAGGGCATACAAGGTTTTTCCGTCTTTATCGGCGGTGAACCAAGTGCCGTTGCTCTCGTAGCAGGAGGTGGGCAGGGTGTTGTAGATGGCTTTTCCGTTGAGCTTCATCCACTGTCCGATGGTTTGCAGGTGTGCCACTACCTCTTTCTGCAAAATCCCTTCGGGCGTAGGTCCTATTCCCAGTACCAAACTGCCTCCTTTGGCTACAATCTCTATCAGCTTACCTACAATCACTGCGGGCGATTTGAACACCGCATGCGGATTATACCCCCAGTCGGTGCCCAGCGTCATGCATGTCTCCCACGGATAAGAGAGCTGCTTGGCAGGGATCTGTTGTTCCGGTGTTTGATAGTTTTCGTACTTCCCGTGGATGGTGCGGTCCACCATCAGCAATCCCGGCTGTGCCTTTCGTGCCATAGCCGCCATGCGGGGCATATCCAGTTGGGCTTTAGACCCGGTGGCATTGACCCATCCGCCGTCCAGCCACAAGATGTCGATAGAGCCGTAGTTGTGCATCAATTCGTCCAGCTGGTTGTAGACGAACTCGTTGAACTGGTTCCACCTCCAACGGTTGCGGTCGATGTTGTAATTGTGTTCCCTGCCGGGGGTGGCATAGCGCGGCCACCAGTAATAGGGCGAATGCCAGTCCGGCTTCGAGTAGTAAGCGCCGATCATCATCTGTTGGTTGCGGAAGGCTTGGAACACGTATTTTGCCACATCTGCCCGGGGATTGGTGCCGAAAGGTCCTTTAGCGATGGAGAAATCGGAATAGGCAGTGTTGAACATATTGAATCCGTCGTGGTGTTTAGTGGTGAAGATGACGTAGCGCATCCCTGCCTCCTTGGCTGTTTGCGCCCATTGTTCGGGGTTGAACTGCGTGGGGTTGAACTGCTCTTTCAATGCCCAATACTGCTTTTTGTATTCATTATAGTCCGCCGTGCTGTCGCGGGAGATAAAATCCTGCTCTTCGGAGCAGATGTTCCAAGATTCCACTATGCCGGGCACTGCGTATAGCCCCCAATGGATGAGCATTCCGAACTTCTGATCCTGCCATTGGTGGAGTTTCGCCACCACTTGCGGATCGTCAGGAGTGTCGTACCCCGACGAACGTTGGTGCACATATTGTGCCCTTGCGGACAGCGGGAGTGCCAGCAGAAGAGTTATTAATAAGGTGTTAGTTTTCATACGCTTTGTTTATTTCGGTTATATACTTCTGGTAGATTCTGAGTGCCCCCTCCACTTCATTGCCCTTGGGGGTGGAGGCGAAGTGCTCTTCGCGGTTGATCCATTCGGTGTCGAAGGCAAAGAAGTCGACAGCTTTCACTTCTTTTTTGTCCATCTGGGCACGGAGGTAGTCGAAGTAGGCGCTCCATCGGGGGGCGTAGAGGGTAGAGAGCATGCCGTTCCATTCTTTATGTGCATATTCGTGCAGGTCCGAATCTACCGAAGCCCACGTGCTGATTTGTCTTTTCGCATTGCGTACGTACTGTTGCTTTTCTGCCACCGAGAAGCCGCAGGAGGCGGCTTGGCGTATCCATTCGCCAAGCAGGAACTCGCGGCGGGTGGCTAAGAGCTGGTCTTGGTCGGCGATGAGTTCAAGGAACTTCTTGGCGGAGCGGTCGAAGGCGGATCGGTCATTCGCTTGGTATGCTCGGGCGATTTGTGCATGCACGTGCTTGCCATAATCCGCCAGCACTTGGCGGGTGAGGTCAACGGCGTCGTACCGGTATGTATCTACTTTCTGTAGCGACGGGCTTGCTTTGAGCAGCTGCGTCCAGGCTTCTACCAATATTTGGGGCTGATAGTAAAGCCGTGCTGTGCCCCAAGTGGAAACGAAGGGTACTTTGAGCGACGGGCGGGCGCAGAAGAATGATTCTTGCGGGCCATCCGACGGTCCCGGGCAGTTGTAGGCAGAGGCGGCTTGCAGTTGGAGTGATTTCCGGGCAGCTTCGTTGCGGACGCCATAGCGATAAAGGGCGTAGTTGTTTATCCAGTCTTCCACGTCTACCGTGTCAGTCTGCCAAGCCATGTCGTACGTCAGTTCATAATCCATTGGGTTGCTTCCGATGCCTTCGGGGGTTGTTCCCACGCCGCAGACTTGTTTTCCCAAGGGATGTTTTTGGGCTTCGATGACTCCGGTGGCATAGCTGTGGAGCTTGCCATAGAGACCGATGCGTCCGCCGAAGTTAGGCAATGCGCACCAAATCCAGTGATGGTCCAGATAGCCGTCCGGGCGATGGGCAATAGATGAGGGCACGCCTCCCCATTGCGGACGGCCGCATGCCATGAGGTCGAGCACCACGGCTTCGCCTTGCTTGAGTCCTTTGAGCAGAGACGTCCAGGGGTTTCCTCCCCAGCCTTGCAACACCCATACAGCTTGTGGATGCGCTTCTTTCATCGATTGATGGATGCAGGTGGCAGCAGCGGTGATGTTCACTCCCTCAGCGTTGCCTCCTTCGTGGAAAGGGTCACCGCCAAAGTAGCGTGTCCGTCCGAAAAGCTTTTCTTGTTCTTGATAATAGATGCGGGCCACCTTGCCGAACAGTGAGTCGGTTGGCACGATGAAGGCGGGCCGCTGGTACGTGATCCATTTTCCCGTGTTGCGGATGTCTGCTTGAGGGTATTTCTCAATCAGGCTGTTGGGCACCATGCCGTAGAATCCTTGCATGACGGGTTCCATGCCGTACTCTCTCATCCGTTGGAGCATCTTGCGTTGCAGCTCTGCTTGACGGTCGATGAATGCTTGCGACACCGGTCCGCCGCATTCTTCGAGGTTGCCCATCAGCCACCAGGCTTCGTATCCGGGTCCGGGGAGAAAGCGGAGTATCTCTTCTTGCGTATAGCCCAGCCTCCGGAGTGTGTTCTGCCATACGGCGTATTGTCCGTTGACGGCGACGAGCGGCATATTGATGCCTTGCATTGCCATCCAGTCTATTTCTTCTTCCCATCTCTCCCAGTCCCAGTAGGCCATGGAGTAGCTATAGGTGCAATAGTTAAGGTAGTAGCGCAGCGGCAGTGTAGCTTCTACGTGCAGTTTGGGCGATACGGCGGGCAGAGCGGTAAGTTTGGCAGGTAGGTTCTTCCCTGTCCAGCTGGTGGTGGCGTGGAGGTAATGGCGTAGGTAATGATTCAGCCCGCGAGCCATCGACCCTTGCGTGTTGCCGCGTACGGTCAGTTTTCCGTCGATGGTTTCGAGTTCAAAGAAATCTTTGTCGGCGGCAGCAACTTGCTCGAACCGCAGGTTTTGTGACTGTCCGGGCATCATTTTAGCGGCTATCCGCTTTACGTTCTCGTTGGCTGCCAGAGCGGCTGTTGTTTGCAGCACGAGGAGTGCGGCAAGGAGGAGGGGGGTAAAAAGAGCTTTCATAGAATACAATGTGTTTAGTGAATGTTTTGAGTGAACAAAGATACTTATTTTCTATGAATGAAGTTGTGGAGGGGCAAAAAAAACAGTTGCCCGGGACGAGAAGCCTCGACGGAGGATTCATTATCTTCCGTCAGGGGATGGTACTTCTCCCGTCAGAGGATTTGTCAACTTTCGGCAGGGGATTGCGCCTTTTTCGATGGAAGATTTTTCTTCTCGTACAAGGGTAACCGCTTCAAACGGGAGAAATGGTACATGTGCTACATGGAGTAGGACGAACGAATTATTCTGGTGAAGGCGGTGTGTGGGGGGCGGTGCAAAAAGAGAGAAGCAGGAAGTCTCTTTCGGGGCTTCCTGCTTCTCTCTTTTCTTCTAAAAGCAAGGCTTTTGCTTATCTCTTTTCCGGTCTGGGCAGTAGTACTTTTCTGGAAAGTTTGAACTTGCCTGTTTTGGGATCTACATCGAGCAGTTTTACTTCGATTTCGTCGCCTTCTTTGATGCCGGCTTCTTCTACTGTTTCCAGTCGCTTCCAGTCGATTTCGGAGATGTGCAACAATCCGTCTTTGCCCGGCATGAATTCAACGAATGCACCGTAAGGCATCACCGAACGTACTTTGCCTTTGTATATTTCACCTACTTCGGGTACTGATACGATACCCTTAATGAGGCGCATGGCGTCTTCAATACATTTTTTGTTGGTACCCGATACTTCGATGCGTCCCGAGTTGTCGATCTCTTCGATGGTGATGGTAGCACCAGTCTCTTCCTGCATGCCTTGGATGATTTTTCCTCCCGGGCCTATTACAGCGCCGATGAACTCTTTAGGGATAATCATTGTCTCAATGCGGGGAGCATGTTCTTTCAGCTCGGCACGTGGCTCCTGGATGGTCTCCAGAATCTTGTCGAGGATGTGCATGCGACCTTCTTTGGCTTGGTTCAAGGCACGTTCGAGGATGTCGAATGACAATCCGTCTACCTTGATGTCCATTTGTGTAGCCGTGATACCATCTCTGGTGCCAGTCACTTTAAAGTCCATATCGCCCAAGTGGTCTTCGTCGCCCAAAATGTCGGAGAGGACAGCGTATTTTTCTTCGCCAGCGTTCTTGATGAGCCCCATAGCGATGCCCGATACGGGTTTCTTAATCTTCACGCCGGCATCCATCAGCGCCAGTGTTCCGGCACATACGGTAGCCATCGACGATGAACCGTTGGATTCAAGTATTTCGGATACCACGCGTACTACATAAGGGTAGTCGCTAGGAATCATTTTCTTCAAGGCTCTGTGGGCAAGGTTCCCGTGACCAATTTCACGGCGTCCTACTCCGCGTTGCGCTTTAGCTTCGCCGGTAGAGAAAGGAGGGAAGTTGTAGTGCAGCAGGAAGCGTTCCTTTCCGCGACCCAATACATCGTCTACAATTTTCTCATCCATCTTCGTGCCCAGTGTGACGGAGGTCAATGATTGCGTTTCTCCACGGGTGAAGATAGCCGATCCGTGAGGTCCGGGAAGGTAACTCACTTCGCACCAGATGGGGCGTATTTCGGTAGTGGTACGTCCGTCCAAGCGTTTGCCCTCGTCGAGGATGCAGCGCCGCATGGCTTCTTTTTCCACATCGTGATAATAGCGGTCAATCAGCGCGCCCTTTTCTGCCAGCTCTTCTTCGCTGAGGGTTGCTTTGAACTCAGCGCAGATAGCGTCGAATGCCTCTTGGCGTTGGTGCTTGTCGTGGTTGCCTGCAGCGGAGATGGCGTAAGACTTTTCGTAGCAAGCTTCGTGAACGGCTTTGCGCAGTTCTTCGTCATTTACTTCGTGGCAGTATTCGCGTTTGATGGCTTTGCCTACTTCTTCGGTAAGTTCCATCTGTGCTTTGCAGTGAATCTTGATGGCCTCGTGAGCCACTTTCATGGCTTCGAGCAGTTCAGCTTCGGATACTTCAGCCATTTCGCCTTCTACCATCATGATGTTCTCGTAGGTAGCGGCAACCATGATGTCCATGTCTGCCTGAGCAAGCTGTTCGAAGGTAGGGTTGATAACAAACTGTCCGTTAAGACGTGCTACCCTTACTTCCGAGATGGGGCCGTTGAATGGAATATCTGATACGGCTAGTGCAGCCGAAGCGGCTAGTCCGGCCAATGCATCGGGCATGTCTACGCCATCAGCCGAAAACATGATGATGTTTACATATACTTCTGCATGATAATTGTCGGGGAATAGGGGACGGAGCGCGCGGTCTACCAAGCGGCAAGTGAGGATTTCATTATCCGAAGCTCTTCCTTCTCTTTTAGTGAAACCACCGGGGAAGCGTCCAAAAGCGGCATATTTCTCTTTGTACTCTACCTGTAAAGGCATGAAATCTGTTCCGGGAACTGCGTCAGTAGCGGCACAAACAGTAGCAAGCAACATGGTGTTACCCATGCGGAGCATTACAGAACCGTCTGCCTGTTTTGCCAACTTTCCCGTTTCGAGCGTGATGGTTCTGCCATCTCCCAGCTCGATTGTCTTAACAATTGGGTTAATCATAAAAATTGTTTTATCTATATTTTCTATCTAAATTCCTGCAAAGATATACATTTATCATTCTAATGAGGTGGAAATGAGATAAAAAGTTGGCTCTCCTTTGTCTTTTTTCGTTTTTGGAACGAAGAAGACAGCAAAATGCTTTGACTAATCTCGAAAAGAAGTATATTTGCAGTTCGAAAAATAACACACTTTATATATGAAGAAGATAACTTTAGTAGCTCTTGCGGCTCTTGCCCTGAGCTCGTGTAATTCCGGTGCAAAGTTCAATGTGAACGGAGATGTGTCTGGAGCAGAGGGGAAAATGCTTTATTTGGAAGCTTCCAGCTTGGAAGGTGTCACCCTGCTCGACTCCGTAAAACTGAAAGGAGATGGCTCTTTCCGTTTTAAGCATGCACGTCCCGAATGCCCCGAGTTCTATCGCTTGCGCGTAGAAGACAAAGTCATTAATTTCTCTGTAGACTCTATCGAGACAATCAGCATCAACGCTCCTTACGTTGATTTTTCTACTGCCTATAAGGTAGAAGGATCGGTCAATAGCGAAAAGATAAAGCAACTGACGCTCAAACAAGTAGCTTTGCAAAAGAGCATGAATGAACTGGTTGCTGCTGCTCGTGCCAATAAGTTGAGCGTTGCCTTTGAGGATACCTTGGCTGTGTTGTTGAAGAACTACAAAGAGGATGTGAAAATCAACTATATTTTTGCTGCGCCCAACACGGCGGCTGCCTACTTCGCTCTCTTTCAAAAATTGAATGACTATTTGATATTCGACCCGCTCAACAGCAAGGATGACATTAAATGCTTTGCTGCCGTGGCTACAAGCCTGACGAATACCTTCCCGCATGCTATGCGGTCGAAGAACCTTTATAACATTGTAATCAAAGGGATGAAAAATACACGCGCACCGCGAGAGAAGACCATCGAACTGCCCGAAGACAAAATTGGAGAGACTGGGCTTATCGACATCCGCTTGCGCGATATTAAAGGCGACGTGCGCAAACTGAGCGACTTGAAAGGCAAGGTTGTGCTGCTCGACTTTTCAGTGTACCAGACGCAGACGGGCGCTCCTCACAACTTGATGTTGCGCGAACTCTATAATGAATACGCTAGTCAAGGATTCGAAATCTATCAAGTATCCCTTGATGCCGACGAGCATTTCTGGAAAACGTCGGCCGACAATCTGCCGTGGATATGTGTGCGCGATGGCGACGGCGTTTATTCTGCCAATGCCAATGTGTATAATGTGAAGCAGGTGCCGTCCTTCTTCTTGATTAACCGCAACAACGAGCTGAGCGTGCGTGGAGAATCGGTAAAAGATTTGAAAGCGGCTATCCAGACATTGCTCTAAATGGCTATCTAAGAAGCTATTTCAACTAAAGATGTTGCATAGCATTGATTTTTGCTTGATACGTATCATTTAAAAGCTTATCTTTGCGTGCAAATCATAAGAAAAAGAGGGTTCCAGCATGGCTCATGTTGGAATTCTTTTTTGTTTTATATGACTATAATAAATTAAAAGGAGGAAAAACATCATGGCTTATATGTCAGAAGAAGGTTACAAGAAATTAGTGGCGGAACTCCGGCAACTGGAAACGGTGGAGCGCCCCAAAATCTCAGCTGCAATAGCAGAAGCGCGCGATAAGGGTGACTTGTCGGAGAATGCGGAATACGATGCGGCAAAAGAAGCTCAAGGCATGCTTGAGATGAGAATTAACAAGCTGAAGACGGTTGTAGGGGAGGCTAAGATTATTGATGAGTCAAAACTTAGAACAGATTCAGTACAGATATTGAATAAGGTGGAACTGAAGAATATGAAGAATGGCATGAAGATGATTTATACCATCGTATCCGAAAGCGAAGCCAACCTCAAAGAAGGCAAGATTTCTGTTCATACCCCCATCGCTCAAGGATTATTGGGCAAAAAGGTGGGTGACGTAGCCGAAATCAAAGTTCCGCAGGGTGAGGTTCATCTGGAAATTATCAACATTTCAATTTAACAAAAAGGCAGGTCTCCGTGAGGGGCTTGCCTTTTCTTATCTATATATAAAGGTTATGGCAACAATATTCAGTAAAATTATCGCAGGAGAAATCCCCTGCTATAAGGTAGCCGAAGACAGTCGGTTCTTCGCCTTCCTTGATATCAATCCGTTGGTGAAAGGGCATACATTGATAGTCCCCAAACAAGAAGTGGATTACATTTTCGATTTGTGCGACGACGATTTGGCGGCTATGCACGTCTTTGCCAAGACGGTGGCGCAT
The DNA here is from genome assembly GCA_036652495.1 of Bacteroides sp. Taxonomy (GTDB): domain Bacteria; phylum Bacteroidota; class Bacteroidia; order Bacteroidales; family Bacteroidaceae; genus Bacteroides. Next base: position 1,990 of record JAVVVS010000016.1, on the reverse strand, counting down.
GCTATGGAGCAAACGCTTCCCTGCAAGCGTATAGGCGTGGCGGTGTTGGGGCTTGAAGTGCCTCATGCGCATATCCATCTTATTCCGATTAACAAAGAATCAGATATGGTGATTTCCAACCCGAAGCAAAAGCTTTCCGCAGAAGAATTTGTGTCTATTGCTACGGCAATAAATGCAGTTTGGGAGGCGCAGCGATAACAATCGTCTTTCTAAAAGTTATGATGAATAAATAAAAAGGGTATCCCGACACATGTTCGAGATACCCTTTCCTCCGTTTTATCCGGCTATATGAAGAAGATTAAATATAATCGTCTCCTAATTTGATTTGTGCGTCGTTGACGTATTTGCGGATGGCATGTTCTTCATCTTTCTTGCAGATGAGCAACACGTTGTTCGACTCTGCCACCAGAAAGCCCTCCAGCCCGTCTATAACGGCAAGCTTGCCTTTGGGCAGCACTACAATATTGTCTTTGCTATTGTACGTCAGCGTTTCGCAAGTGAGTGTCACGTTGTTGTCCTCATCTTTAGCCGACAGTTCGTAGAGAGACCCCCAAGTACCTAAGTCCGACCATCCGAAATCGCCCAGCGAAACATACACGTTGTCCGCCTTTTCCATCACTCCAAAGTCGATGGACACATTAGGGCAGGCAGGAAAATTTTCTTCGATGAAAGCCTTCTCGGCGGATGTGCCGTAGAACTCTTTTCCCGGCATTAGCTTAGAAGATAGTTCGGGAAGCAATGCTTCGCCAGCTTTGATAATAGAATTTACGTTCCACATAAACAAGCCCGAGTTCCAATAAAACTCGCCGCTTTCGAGGAATACCTTGGCAAGTTCCAGTTCGGGTTTCTCGGTAAACGTTTTTACTTTATAAAAGTTTTCGGCTTCTTTCTCGGCAATCTGAATATATCCGTAGCCTGTTTCCGGTCGGTTAGGCTTGATTCCTAGTGTTAACAGCTTGTCCGATTGCGCTACGAAATCCAGTCCTTTCTCAATAGTTTCTAGAAACTCGCCTTCTTTTAGAATCAAGTGATCCGAAGGAGCCACTACGATATTCGCATGCGGGTTTAGTGCTCGGATGTGGTAAGAAGCCCAGGCAATGCAAGGAGCCGTGTTTCTTCTGGCTGGTTCCAGTAAAATCTGTTCCGGATTCAGTTCCGGCAGTTGCTCCTGTACCAAGTCAGCGTACATCTCGTTGGTAACGATCAATATGTTCTCTGTCGGGATTATTTTTTGAAAGCGGTCGAATGATTGTTGCAGAAGCGATCGGCCAGTACCAAAAAAATCGAGAAATTGTTTAGGCAATGTCTTACGGCTGAACGGCCAGAATCGGCTTCCAATGCCGCCTCCCATGATTACACAATAATTGTCTTTACTTGTCATGATATAGACTGTTTTAAAAGTTTCTGCTAAAGTACGCTTTTCTGCCCGAACACAGAAACATTACTTGCATGTTTTATCTCTTTTTTCTGCTTTTTTATTCAAAACTCTTGTGAGATTAAAAAAAAGCCGTATCTTTGCACCGCGAATTAAGAGAGAAGCCCAGATGGCGGAATCGGTAGACGCGCTGGTCTCAAACACCAGTGGATTCACTTCCATCCCGGTTCGACCCCGGGTCTGGGTACTTTTAGAAACGCTAATAGCCAATAAATAAAGCTGTTAGCGTTTTTCTTTTGTCATTTTTGGCGTGTTTTTGGCGTGATGATATTCTACTAATGCTTTTTGGCGTATTTGTATCAATAAGAAAGGCTGCTTACCACACTTGATAAACAACCTTTCATTGCATTTAAAAATACCGATTGGCATTTCTACGACAAAGATAGAAAAATATCTCATGGATTGAGATTCCAGCATCAAAAAAGCAGTTCCGATGCAAAGTATAACTTATATTGAAAATCAGATAGTTGTAAAATAATGGTACAAATATGATATAAGTGTGGTTCATCCGGTAATTGGAGTGATAAGTCGATGTAAAAAGAGAAAGCCACCATA
>JAVVVS010000015.1:0-50196 GCA_036652495.1 Bacteroides sp. | reverse complement strand
TTTTAATGGCTGAATCTTGAGGCAAAGAGAACTTTGTTTCTTAATAAATCGCACAAAGGTATTAATACATGTTATTAAACATGCGTTTTTAGTCGCTTCGTTTGGCGGTTGGGCGAAAAGCCGTATCTTTGCACTGTGTTTTTCATAGTATTAGATTTAAGGTTAACAAAGGTTGGAGCAAAGCGTTGCTCCTTTTTTTATTTTAGGGGGTGTCTTTGGTTTATATCAGGCAAGGCAAGATTATTTTCCGAATGTTTGCATGGAACGAATTAAATAGATATTTTTGCCGGCTTGAATTAAAGATTTTAAGCGCAAATGAAAAACATGAAACGAATCCTTCTCCTTGCGATGGTATGTTTATCTACCTGCTACTCGCTTCTTGCACAAACATTACAACTCAAAGGCAGGGTAGTCTGCGGCAAAAATGCGGTAGAGTATGCCAACGTGGTGATGCAAACTGCCGATTCGGCCTTTGTTTCCGGAGGAGTGACCGACCAGAAAGGACGCTTTACGATGAATAATTTGCGCAGCGGCAGCTACCGGATGCAGGTGTCGGGCATCGGCTATGAAACACGATGGATGGATTTGCCCGACTTCGCCGTTACAAGGGATATGGGGAATGTATCCGTAGATTCCGCTACCATTGTGCTAGATGAGGTCATCATCACCGCTGCCAGCGTGATTAATGCAATAGACAAAAAAATTATTCTGCCTACAGCTATTCAGCTGAAGGCATCTACTAACGGACTTTCGTTGTTGCAGCAAATGAAACTGAGCCGTTTGCAGATTGATCCGGTCAACCGGAATATCACCTCTTCCAATCAGGGGGATGTGCAGCTGCGCATCAACGGTGTGCAGGTAGAAATGCAGGAAGTGCTCTCTTTGCTTCCGCAAGACGTTATCCGCATTGAGTATTATGATGACCCCGGCATGCGCTATGGCAGCAATACGGCAGCCGTCATCGATTACATCGTGCGCCGCCGCGATGCGGGCGGATATGTGGCTTTTGACACACAAAACTCTCCTCACGTGGTGTTTGGGAACAATAACGTAATGGCCAAATTTAATTATAAACAATCGGAATTCAGCGTCAACTATTACAATTATTACCGAAGGCTGGATCATTACTGGCGCGAGAATGAGGAGGCTTTCCGCTTTTCTGATGGAACTTCGTTCAGCCGGATGGAAGAAGGCATTCCCAAAACGATGAAAGAACAGTCGCACGGCATTACGCTGGGATACAGCTATCAGCAACCGGACAAATGGCTCTTCAACGCTACGTTGAGAGGCAATTTCTATGGTCATTCGCTGCATACCCATAGCAACTTGTTTCCCGTGGGGAAGCCGGAACAGACCGTAGTCATGAACGATTATATTTCCGAACACACCAACCGCCCTTCTGTAGACCTTTATTTTCAGCGGACACTCAACAACCGGCAGGCGCTTATCTTCAACGTGGTGGGTACTTATATTGACAGCAAAGAAGACCGCAGCTATCAGGAGAAAAAGCAGGATGCCCTGCTGACAGATATCTACTCGCTGACGTATGGCGATAAATATTCTATTATCGGCGAAGGCATCTACGAAAAAGGAGTAGGAAAGGGTAAGTTGAGCTTCGGACTGAAGCATCAGCAAAGCGTGACGGACAATGACTACAGCGGCACTACTAATGCGCAGATCCGCATGAAGGAAGCTTATACCACCCTATATGCCGAATATACGGGCAAGGTGAACCGCTTTAACTATTCGGCAGGCGTGTTGGGCAGTCGTTCTTGGTTTAATCAGTCCGGCGAAGGCTACCAGCAGTACTCGTTCTTGCCCCGTTTGCGGATGACGTACAACTTCTCTGATCAGGCTTTTATCCGCTATCGTGGTGACATTTCGCGCCGCACGCCCAATCTTTCGGATATGAATAATGTAACGCAGCTGATAGATTCTTTGCAGCTGCGCCGAGGAAATCCGGACTTGAAAGTGGCTACAACGTACCGTAACACGCTTTACTTTGATTATCACAACGGACTTTTCAGCGGAAATCTGAATCTGTTCTATATGTATCAGCACCGTCCTGTGATGGAAGAGACCCTGCGCGAAGGAAATCACTTTATCCGCACGGTGAACAATCAGCTGAGCTGGCAGAAGTTGAACCCTGAAATGGAATTGAAGCTAGGACCTTTCAACGATATTCTCACCTTGTCTTTTACTACGGGACTTAATTATTTCGACAGCAAAGGGCGCAACTACCATCACACTTACAGCAACTGGTATTACCGTGCGGAGGCGATGGCAAACTACAAAAACTGGTCGGGATTCTTTCAGATACAGAACCATCAGAACGATTTTTATGGCGAGACACTCAGTTATGGCGAGAATTATCATGTGATAGGCGTAGACTACCGCTATAAACAGTTCAACTTGGGCTTGATGACTTTCAACCTTTTTTCAAACAACTATAAGCGCGGCAGCGAGAACTTCAGCGCGCTGGCTCCCTCTAAGAATTGGCTTTATATCAAAGAGAGCGCCCGTATATTTCTGCTTCGCGCTTCTTGGAACTTTAGTTTCGGACGCAAATATAAAACTGCGGAGCAGCGGCTGAACAATGAAGACAGCAATGCGGGAACGCTGAAATCGGGAAAATAAAGCAATGGGATGGATGACGGAACATTGAGCGGACATAATAAAAACGGATGATTATCTGTGGCAGATACAAGCTTGCGGCGGATACAGATGATAAGTACCCCCTTCCATCTTCAAACACCGATTGACAAGGAACTTTGGAGAGCGTGTACGAGGGGGCAAAACTTACTGGAGAAGTTTTTAAAAAACATGTTACGCCTTTTAAAAAAACTTGCTACGTCTTTTCTTTTAAACATGCTACGTCTTTTTTTTAAAGATGCTACGTCTTTCAGAAAAACATGTTACGTCTTGTTTTATATAGCTATCTTTGCAAAGCAAGCATGAAGAAAAAGTATTTCTCTGGAATACAAAAGTTTTAAAATAAGAAAGTATGAATATTTTTTTTACATTGATGCGGCCATTTATTTGGTTGTCACGCTTCCGTCACCGCTGCGGGTACGGAGTACATTCGCCTTTTGCTTTTGAACTGATCACCGGGCTTATATACGAAAAGACTCCTTATTATGCCTATTCGCTACTGGCTAAGGAACAAAAGAAGCTTTCTCCGTTGCGCGGAAGGGGTTGGAACAGCGAATCGAAGAAGATGAACCGATTGTTGTTCCGGCTGGTCAACCGCAGGCAACCCGATACGATAGTAGATGCCGGGGTGCTTTCGGCTTCTTCTCTTTATTTGCAGGCGGGAAGGGCTGAAGCTAATTATGTTTTTGCCTCCGATCTTTCGGAGTTGTTTCTCGAAACCGGTGCGCCAGTCGATTTCTTGTATCTGCACCACGAAAATAATCCGGCGTTGGCAGCAGCTGTTTATCACATTTGTGCAGCACGCACGTCGCCGCAAAGTCTGTTTGTGGTGCGCGGCATTCACGCTTCCCGGCCGATGCGGGCTTTTTGGAAACAATTGCAAGCCGACGAACGGGTAGGCGTTACGTTCGATCTTTACGATTTCGGCCTTCTTTTCTTTGACCGTACGAAAATAAAACAGCACTATATAGTCAACTTCTGAAACCCTTTGCGTGTTAATCTAAAAAGAATAAATACTCTCTAAAAAAAACAATGATTATGAAGAAAAGTCTCGTGTATACCAAAACCGGCGATAGCGGAACCACTGCCTTGGTAGGCGGTACCCGTGTGCCGAAAACCCACATCCGGCTGGAAGCTTACGGAACGGTGGATGAACTGAATGCTCACTTGGGCTTCTTGGTGACGTATCTGTCGGACAAGCATGATGCGGACTTTGTGCAGGGAGTGCAAAACAAGCTTTTTTCTATCGGTTCTTATCTTGCTACCGATCAAGAAAAGACGAAACTGAACTGTGCCAGCCTACTCGATGAGGCAGATGTGGCTTGTATCGAAAAAGAAATAGATGCAACGGACGATATGCTCCCATCACTGCACGCATTCATACTTCCCGGAGGAAGTCGCGGAGCAGCCGTCTGTCATATTTGTCGCACGGTTTGTAGGCGTGCCGAGCGCCGGATATTAGCGTTGTCCGAAGTTAGTTGCCTCTCGCCGGAACTTTTAGCTTATGTCAATCGTTTATCCGATTATTTATTCGTCTTGTCGCGTAAAATCAACTTTAACCAGGGGAATGATGAAATTTCTTGGAATAATAGTTGTAAGTGAGTTTTTTTATTATACTTTTGCCGAAAAATAAGAAAGTAAAAAAGAAACATTCACAATTTAATAGTATAAGCTTATGTATTGGACATTGGAATTAGCATCAAAGTTGGAAGATGCTCCTTGGCCGGCAACTAAGGATGAACTTATTGATTATGCCATGCGCTCGGGTGCTCCTCTCGAAGTGATTGAAAATTTGCAGGAGATGGAAGACGAAGGTGAAATCTATGAAAGTATAGAAGATATTTGGCCGGATTATCCAAGTAAAGAAGATTTCTTTTTTAATGAAGAAGAGTATTAGTGAATTTTGTAAATGAATAAATAGCAAAGGGTGGTATTGTTGCATCAAGCAATGATGCCACCTTTGTCTTTTCTTTATAGTTAGAACCGTATAAAGAGCAAGCCTTGTGTCCGCTTCCGAATAACAAAGGCATTTCAAGTATCATCCTTTCACGCGGGGAAAGACGCGAGGTCTCTTGCTAACAACTGACTCCTTTTCTTCTTTCCTGCGACAAGAACCGTTAAATCTGACTTTCTGGCAGAAAAATGTCAGACTATATTCTATGAACCCTTTTGGTACAGGATTTGTTTTGTAGTCACTGTAAAACGGAAATAAATAATATAAAATAAGAAAAAGATTATGGGAAAAATTATTGGTATTGACTTAGGCACCACAAACTCTTGTGTTGCGGTATTTGAAGGAAACGAACCGGTAGTCATCGCAAATAGCGAAGGCAAGCGTACCACTCCTTCTATTGTGGCATTTGTGGATGGTGGCGAACGCAAAGTGGGAGATCCTGCTAAACGTCAAGCTATCACAAACCCTACAAGGACGGTTTCTTCTATCAAACGTTTGATGGGCGAAAATTGGGATCAGGTGCAAAAAGAAGTTGCCCGCATGCCCTATAAGGTAGTGAAAGGTGACAATAACACGCCTCGGGTAGACATTGACGGACGTCTTTATACTCCACAAGAAATTTCAGCTATGATTCTTCAGAAAATGAAGAAAACGGCTGAAGATTATTTGGGACAGGAAGTCACAGAAGCAGTGATTACGGTACCTGCTTACTTCTCCGACTCACAACGCCAGGCTACGAAAGAAGCAGGACAGATAGCCGGATTGGAAGTGAAACGTATTGTGAATGAGCCTACTGCTGCTGCACTTGCTTATGGCTTGGACAAAGCGCATAAGGACATGAAGATTGCTGTATTCGACTTGGGTGGAGGTACATTTGATATTTCGATTCTCGAATTTGGTGGTGGCGTATTCGAAGTGCTTTCTACCAACGGTGATACACATCTGGGTGGTGATGACTTTGACCAAGTAGTGATTGACTGGTTGGCACAAGAATTCAAAAATGACGAAGGAGCTGATTTGAAATCGGATCCGATGGCCTTGCAACGTTTGAAGGAAGCTGCAGAAAAAGCAAAAATAGAACTCTCTTCTTCTAACAGCACCGAAATCAACTTGCCGTATATCATGCCAGTAGCTGGTGTGCCAAAGCATTTAGTAAAAACATTGACGCGTGCCAAATTTGAGTCTTTGTCACACAGTTTGATTCAAGCTTGCCTTGAACCTTGTAAGAAAGCAATGTCGGACGCTAGCTTGAGCAACTCGGACATTGATGAAGTAATCTTGGTTGGTGGTTCTTCGCGTATTCCTGCCGTACAGAAGTTAGTAGAAGATTTCTTTGGTAAAGCTCCTTCCAAAGGAGTGAACCCTGATGAAGTAGTTGCAGTAGGTGCTGCTGTACAAGGAGCCGTACTGACTGACGAAATAAAAGGAGTGGTATTGCTTGATGTGACTCCGTTGTCAATGGGAATTGAAACTTTAGGTGGTGTCATGACGAAGTTGATTGATGCTAACACAACGATTCCTTGTAAAAAGAGTGAAACCTTCTCTACGGCGGTTGATAACCAAAGCGAAGTAACGATTCACGTGCTGCAAGGCGAACGCCCGATGGCTGCACTGAACAAATCTATCGGTCAATTTAATTTGTCAGGTATTGCTCCCGCCCGACGAGGTATCCCTCAGATTGAAGTCTCTTTCGACATCGATGCCAACGGTATCTTGAAAGTAACGGCCAAAGATAAGGCAACGGGTAAGGAACAGGCCATCCGTATCGAAGCTTCCAGCGGTTTGAGTAAGGAAGAAATAGAAAGAATGAAAGCTGAAGCCGATGCAAATGCTGAAACGGATAAGAAAGAACGTGAAAAGATTGACAAAATGAATCAGGCTGATAGTTTGATTTTCCAGACTGAAAAGCAATTGGAAGAGATGGGTGACAAATTGTCTGCTGATAAGAAAGCTCCCATTGAAACAGCGCTGGCAAAATTGAAAGAGGCACACAAAGCTCAGGATTTAGCCACGATTGACACTGCCATGGCAGAATTGAATACCGCTTTCCAAGCAGCTAGTGCCGAGATGTATGCACAAGGCGGCGCACAACAAGGCGGCGCACAAGCAGGTCCAGACATGAATGCCGGACAAGCCAATGCCGGACAAAGCAATGGTGGACAGGATGAGCACATTCAAGATGCAGACTTTGAAGAGGTGAAATAAGGTCGATAAGTATCGAAAGATAATAATAGATATAATTATAAGAATGGAGTATAGCTTTCAATGAGTTATACTCCATTCTTATTTATATATGAAGGCTCTTTTCTTCCAACAACCAACGTTTTAGCCCGACTACTTTTTAAGTGGAGAAGTGCATGTCTGATTAGATAAAGAAAGAGCTGCAAGTTGACGACTTGCAGCTCTTTCTTCTGATTATCATTGCTTCTATACTTATTTTACAATTCCTTGTTTGGAATCACGGCAGAAATTGATGATAGAATGGATTTCATCGCTCATCGGTACTTGGTCTTCTATTTTCTGCAAAGCATCGAAAAGGCTGAAGTTTCCTTGATAAATCAAGCGATAAGCATTGGCGATGTGGCGGAGAATACGTTCTGACATGTTATGATGGTGTGTCATCACTACCGCATTCACTCCATGGTACCCGGCAGGATTTCCGGAGATAATCACATAAGGAGGCACATCTTTAGCGATGCGGCTCCCCCCCTGAATCAGTGACCAACTGCCTACGCGGCAGTGCTGGAAGAGGCTGACGCTGCCACTCAAGATAACACAGTCGTTTAGCGTGCATTCACCGGCAATGACACTACCGATGCCAGCTACGCAATGGTTGCCTATCTGTACGTCGTGGCAGATATGTACCTTATCCATCAGGAAGTTTTCATTGCCGATGGTGGTGTGTGAACCCTTGTGTGTGGCGCGGCTGATTACTACATTCTCTCGGATGCAGTTCTTGTCGCCTATTATGAGTTCACTCTCTTCTCCGGTGTAGTGAAAATCTTGAGGTTCGGAACCTAATACGGCATTTTGATACACTTTGTTTCCTTTTCCCATACGGGTGCCGTTCAGGATGCTGGCATAAGACATGATGATGCAATCGTCTCCAATCTCTACGTTTTTATCAATGTAGGCGAAAGGCTGAATCGTAACGTTTTTCCCGATTGTCGCCTGTGGGTCTACGTAAGCTAACGGACTAATCATAATCGTATTTGTATTTAAAGTTAATGTTCTCTTCCTCCTCCTAATGCCCGGTAAAGTGTAACAACCGCCTGCATTTCTTCGAAGGTATCGGCTACTTGAGAGAGGCGGGCGCTGAGTAGCGACTGCTCGGCAGACAGCACTTCCAAGTAAGTGGTTGACTGACCTAATTGAAACAAATCTTTTGTCTTCTCCGAACTTTGTTGCGAAGACTCTACTTGCAGCTTGCGCGCAATTGCTTTTTCGGTGCTGGTCTGATAAAGAGACAAAGCGTTGCTTACCTCGCTTCCGGCATTAAGCAATGCCTGCTCAAAAGCTAGTTTGGCTTCTTTCTCTTGTGCTTGGGCTATTTTCAAGCGAGCGATGTTGGCACCCCGATAGAACAAGGGTTGCGTGAGTGAACCAATGGCAGAAGCCAATAGCTTGCCCGGATTGACAATCATTCCGCCGGCACTATTTGTCCATCCGGCAGAACCGTTGATTGTGATTTGTGGATAAAAAGCTGCCCGGGCGGTGTTCGTGTTGTAGTATGTACTTGCCAAAGCCATCTCGGCTGCTTTCACATCTGGACGGTTGGACAATAACTGCAGAGGGATTCCTACGGAAAATTCCGTGGGCAGTTGTTGCTCTTCGAGCGTACTTCGTTTCACCCTTTGAGGCGTTTGCTTTAGCAGCAAGCAAAGGCTGTTTTCTGTCTCGCGGATGCTTTGGCGGATAGCAGGTAAGGTGGTCAGCACTTGAGCATAAGCGGCTTCACTTTGTGAAACTGCAGCTCCGTTAGTCATTGCTGCTTCTTTCATGGCGCGCATGGTTTCTACATTACGCTTCATGATGCCGGCTGTTTGTTCGGAAATGTCTAATTGACGATCGAGCATCAGCAAGGTATAATACGTATTGGCGATAGCGGCGATAATCTGTGTTTGCACCGCCTGACGATAGGCTTTGGTTTGCAGCAATAGGGTTTGTGCACCTCGTTTCGCATTGAGCAGTTTGCCAAACAGGTCAATTTCCCAACTGGCTGTTGCAGGCAAAGAGTAAGTTTTGGTAGCAGCACTTTTGTCAAAGCTGCTGAGCACCCCTTGGGGGGAGAGTGCCAATGAGGGTGCGTAAGCTAAACGGGCCGACAATAAAGCGGCTTGTGACTCTTTTACTTTCAGGATAGCTGTTTGTAGGTCGGTGTTATCGGTCAGTCCTTGTGCAATGAGTGTTTGCAGCTGTGGGTCGGTAAAAACTTCCCGCCACGGCAAATTGCCAAAGTTGGTCGTATCTTGTGCCAGCGTATCGCCTCCGGGCACAGTGTCGCGATACAAATGGTTGGTTTGTATGTCTTCGGGTCGGTCGTACGACTTATAGATGTGGCAGCTGCTCAGAAGAGCAGTTGCACACAACAAGGTTATTATCTGTTTTTTCATTCTTTCTACTATTATTTAGCGTATTGTTCTATCTCTGTTTTGGCATCGGTGTTGTCTATGTCTTCCCAAACCATCGGTTTTGCTTTCTCTTGTAAGAATTGGAAGACTACAAACAGCGCCGGAACGATGAAGATCTGGCAAATCATGCCAATCAACATACCGCCTACAGCACCCGTTCCCAGTGTACTGTTACCATTGGCACCTACACCGCTGGCAAACATCAAGGGGAGCAGCCCTATTACCATTGCCAGAGAGGTCATCAAGATAGGACGCAGACGGGCGGCAGCGCCTAGCACGGCAGCCCAAGTGATGCTCATGCCCATCCGCCGGCGATCGAGAGCAAACTCTACAATCAGGATGGCATTCTTAGCGAGCAGTCCCATCAACATAATTAAGGCAATTTGCATATAGATGTTGTTTTGCACGCCCATGAACTGCGCGAAGATGAAGCTTCCTGCCAGACCGAATGGTATGGAGAGGATAACCGCCAACGGCAGGATGTAACTTTCGTATTGGGCGCTCAGCAACAGATAGACAAAAATCATACAAAGGGCGAAGATGATAGCGGTGGTGCTGCTACCCGTGCTTTGCTCTTCACGCGTCATACCCGAATACTCGTAACCGTATCCCGTAGGGAGCGATTGTGCGGCAACTTCTTCAATGGCACGGATGGCATCGCCCGAGCTATAACCCGGAGCCGGCGTACCGTTGATAGCGATGGCGGTAAACATGTTGAACCGCTTGATGTTATCCGGTCCGTAGACTTTCTTTAAAGTCATGAATTGCGTGATGGGGGCCATCTCGTTGCCGTTGCGCACTTTGATGCTGTTCAGCGTTTCGGGACTGATACGGGCGCTGGGGTCAGCTTGTATCATAACACGATAAAGTTTGCCGAAACGGTTGAAGTTGGACGTGTACATACCGCCATAATAACCTTGCAAAGTAGTTAGGATAGCACTCGGGCTTAATCCTGCCTGCTTGCACTTGGCAGCATCAATATCAATCATGTATTGCGGGAAGTTCGGATTGAAAGCCGTTTGTGCAGCCGATATTTCAGGACGTTCCGTCAGTTTGGCAAGGAAACCTTGCGTTACTTCAAAGAATTTGTTCAAGTCGCCACCGGTCTTATCTTGCAAGTTGAGCTCAAAACCGTTGGTGATACTATATCCCGGAATCATAGGCGGAGCAAATAAGAGTACGCGCGCATCTTTTATTTGCATCTTTGCCTGCATATAAAGTTTGCCGATGACGCTGTTGATGTCTTCGCCCTTGCCGCGCTCTTCGAAATCTTTCAATTTGCAGATAAAGGTACCGTAATTGTTACCCTGCCCGGCAATAAAGCTATAACCGGTGATTTGTGTCCGGCTTTTGATGGCGGGAGTGCTTGCCAGCATAACGTCAATGCTGTCCATGGCGGCTTCCGTGCGTTCCTGCGAAGTAGCAGGAGGAAGGTCGACTACTACGAACACCGTACCGGTATCCTCATTCGGCACCAGCCCCGTAGGCGTTATAGCCATTAAACCTATCAATACAGCAGCACCCGCTATTACGCTGCCAAAAGCCAGCCAGCGGTGATGAATAAAGAAAAGCACGCCATTTTTATACTTCTTCAGCGTGGCATCATACGCCACATTGAACGAAGTATGGAAGCGGTCCATGAAGCTCATCTTCTTCCCGTCGTCTTCTTCACCCTCTTTCTTGTGAGGCTTCAGCAACAGGGCGCAAAGAGCCGGAGTCAGTGTCAAGGCATTCAAGGCGGAGAGTCCGATAGCGAATGCCATAGTCAGACCAAACTGCCGGTAGAATGTTCCTGAGGTGCCGGACATGAAACTAACTGGAATAAACACGGACATCATTACTAGCGTAATAGAAAGAATGGCGCCCGAAAGTTCGTTCATTGCATCGATAGAAGCCTGTCGCGCCGATTTATATCCTTGGTCGAGTTTGGCATGCACACCTTCTACTACTACGATAGCATCATCGACCACTATCGCTATGGCGAGAATCATGGCGCATAGCGTCAGCAGGTTGATACTAAAGCCAATGAGATAGAGGATAAAGAAGGTTCCAATTAATGACACCGGAATGGCAATTGTCGGAATCAGCGTAGAACGGAAGTCTTGCAAGAAGATGTACACCACGATAAATACGAGGATAAAGGCTTCTAACAGCGTAATGAGCACTTCGTGGATAGAGGCGAAAAGAAAGTCCGTACTATCCAGCATGATTTCTACTTTCACACCGGGAGGAAGTTCTTTCTCCATATCTTTCAGCAGCGTCTTGATGTCGCCAACAATCTCCGTGGCATTTGATCCGGCAGTCTGAAAAATCATGGCGGTGACACCCGGGTGTCCGTTGACGTTATTGTTGAATCCGTAGGTTAATCTTCCTAATTCTACATTCGCTACATCTTTCAGTCTCAGCACCTCTCCGTCTGGAGTAGCACGAATCACAATGTCGCCAAACTCTACTTCAGTTTGCAGACGACCTTTGTATCTCATGGTGTATTGGAACGACTGTTTACCTCGTTCGCCAAACTGTCCTGGAGCGGCTTCAATGTTCTGCTCTGCCAAGGCAGCGGTGATGTCGCTTGGCATCAGCTTGTATTGTGCCATTACATCGGGCTTCAGCCAGATGCGCATGGAGTAGTCCGAACCCATCACCATGGCATCTCCCACACCGTTCACCCGTTGCACTTGCGGAATGACGTTAATCTTGGCATAGTTCTCAATGAATTTCGAGTCGTATTTGTCATCGGAACTGTAGAGCGAGAAGCCCATCAACATACTGGTCTGGCGTTTGCTGGTGATGACGCCCACCTTGGTGACTTCCGCTGGCAGCAATCCTTGTGCTTTGGCTACACGGTTCTGCACGTTTACGGCTGCCATATCGGGGTCGGTGCCTTGTTTGAAGTACACTTGGATGGTAGCATTACCCGTGTTGGTGGCAGTAGAGGTCATGTACATCATGTTCTCCACACCATTGATTTGCTCCTCTAGGGGAGCGATGACGCTGTTCAATACGGTTTGCGCATTGGCGCCCATATAGTCGGTGCTTACTTGGATGGTAGGCGGAGCGATGTCCGGATACTGGGTAACAGGCAAGGACGCAAGTCCGAGGATACCCAAAATGACAATGATAATGGAGATCACTGTCGAGAGCACCGGGCGATTGATAAATCTATCGAGTTTCATTGTTCTTATTTCGTTTCTTTAGGTTGAATTTTCATTCCGTCTTTGACGCTGGTGCCTACGCCTTCAATGACAATCTTGTCACCGGCTTTCAGACCTGAGGTTACGACAAAGTTTTGTCCGTTGTTGATGGGGAACACCGATATTTCGGTAGTTTTGGTTGTAGCGCTGTCGGTCACCAAATAAACGAACTTCTTATCCTGTATTTCATAAGTTGCTTTTTGCGGAATAATCAAGGCGTTAAGTTCGGTATAAGGAATTAGTATCGAGCCTGTTCCGCCGCTTCGCAGAATGTTTCGTTTATTGGGGAAGGTGGCGCGCATGCTCACTGCACCGGTGCTTTGTTCGATGACGCCGCTCAACGTTTCGATTTTACCATTTTCCTCGTAAGTTGTTCCGTCAATGAGCTGGAGCTGAACAAGAGGCATCTTGGCAAGAATCTCTTTTATGGTTCCTCCTTCACGGGTCATGCCTAAGAGTTGCTTCTCGGTCATGGAGAAATACACATACATTTCGGAGATGTCCGAAACGGTAGTTAGCGGAGTTGGGGTAGAAGAACTTACCAAGCTTCCTACTCGGAAAGGGATGGTTCCTACCACGCCGCTTGACGGACTTTTTACCAAGGTATAGGAGAGGTTTTGGCGGGCATTGGTGAGTTGCGCATTGGCTTGTGCCAGCAGAGCTTTTTGTGATGCAAGCTGGTTGAGTGCCATGTCCATATCATATTGACTGATGATTTCTTTTTTAAGCAACTCGCGTTTGTTGTTCACCGTGAGTTGTTGAGTGGCTACGCTCGATTTGGCTACCTGAACACTGGCTTCCGCCGAATGAACAGCTGCCTGATATTGCACTTGGTCGATGATGAACAATGTTTGTCCTTTGTGTACTACTGATCCTTCGTCCACGCAAACCTTTGTGATGAACCCCGCCACTTGCGGACGGATTTCGATGTCCTGCTTTCCTTTAATAATGGCGGGATAGGTGCTCTTTAAATCACTGTTGGCTGTTTGCAGTGTCATCACGGCATACTCTTCTACGCCGCCCATTCCCATTTGTCCCTTTTGACCGCAGCCTGCCAGGGATAAACAAAACGCAAATAATACAATTTTACTTTTCATACTTTTCGATCTATATTCAGTGTTTACTTATTGTTGGCTTATGCACAATTGTAGCTTTTCGAGTAATAGAAGCAGGTTTACAGGACAGAAAAACTTATCGGTGCTATTTAGTTTCCGTCGCAAAAGTACTTTAAATATGCGTATAAAGGTTCTTTGCCCGGTCGTTTTTTAACTATGTTTCTCTCTAATTAATATAGGTGTTATGCAATGGACGCTTAGCGGGCATTCGTTGCGGTGTTGATATCCTTACTCTTGATCCGGCAAACAGGAACTTTTTGCCAAGGGATTGATGCGCTTTACTCTCTTTTGTGATAAATTACGCTAAAGTATGGCGTTAGATTGGTAGATAACCTTTATTTTTGCAGCATGTTACGTTGGAGAAAAGATAATCAGAAGCGACTTCGTCGCCATAGTTTAGGGATAGCCATTCTGATGGTTGTGCTTTATTCTTGTGCCAGCATCGGACGTCCCGATGGGGGGCCTATTGATGAGGCTCCTCCCCGTTTTATCAGCAGTTCGCCTGCAGCGGGGGCACTCAATAACACCAAGAAGCGGGTAGTGATTGAATTTGATGAATTCATTAAACTAGAGAAAGCGAACGAGAAGGTCGTCATCTCTCCACCGCAAGTGCAGCAGCCCGAGATTAAATCGATGGGAAAAAAGGTTTCTGTGACCTTGCTCGACTCGCTCAAAAAGAATACGACATATACAATTGACTTCTCTGACGCTATCACAGATAATAACGAAGGCAATCCGCTTGGAAATTTTGCTTTTACGTTTTCTACGGGTAGTGTCATTGATACAATGGAAGTAGCTGGAACGGTGCTCGATGCGGCAACGCTGGAACCTGTGAAAGGAATGCTTGTAGGGCTTCATTCCAATTTGGCCGATTCGGCTTTCATCAAACTGCCGTTTGATAGGGTGGGGCATACAGATAGTCGCGGGCACTTCTCCATTCGTGGAATAGCGCCGGGCAAGTACCGCATTTATGGCCTGAGCGATACAGACCAAAACTTTGCTTTTACACAAAAAAGTGAAGCCCTCGCTTTCAATGACTCTCTGATTATCCCTCATTTCGAACAACGGCTTCGGCAAGATACCACTTGGGTCGACTCCTTAACGATTGATACGATAATGGATAAGACGTACACTCATTATTTGCCGGATGATGTCATCTTGCGTTCCTTCAAAGAGGCGCTTTCTTCGCAATACTTGGTCAAGAACGAACGCCTCATTCCCCAAAAGATTACGCTTTATTTTGCAGCCAAAGCCGATACATTGCCTGTGCTGAAGGGATTGAACTTTAATGAGAAGGATGCTTTCATCGTTGAGAAGACTCTTCGCAACGATACCATTCACTATTGGGTGAAGGATTCCTTGCTTTATAAGCAAGATACGTTATCGTTTAGCCTTACCTATTTATACACCGACACGTTGAACCAATTGGTGCCGCGTACCGATACGTTGAGTCTGTCGGTTAAAAAGGTGAAGAAAGCGCTGGAACAGAAAAAGAAAAAGAAGAAAGGCGAGGCAGAAGTGGTGCCAACGGTGTTCTTGCCTGTGTCCATTCATGCCCCCGCGGCGATGGATGTGTACGATTACATCACCCTCACGTTTGAAGAACCGATAGCGTCGTATGACAGTGCAGCCGTTCATTTGAAGACGAAGGTGGACAGTGTATGGAAGGACGTGCCGTTTGTGTTCGAGCGGGACGTCTCGTTGCAGCGAAGGTATCATCTTTACTACGATTGGGACTACGAAAAGGAGTATGAATTCTCGGTGGACTCTACTGCCTTTAGAGGACAGTACGGCTTGTTCTCCAACAAGATAAAGCAGAACTTTAAAGTACGGGCGAAGACGGAGTATGCCGGGCTCTTCTTTAATGTGTCTGGATCGGACTCCTTGGCGTTCGTACAACTGCTTGACCCGCAGGATAAAGTGTTGCGTCAGGTGCCTGTGCTCGAGGGCAAAGCTGACTTCTACTACTTGAATCCCGGAAAGTACACGGCGCGCTTAGTGGATGACCTCAACAACAATGGCGTGTGGGACACGGGTAGTTATGCCGACAAGCGGCAGCCGGAGAAGGTGTATTATTATCCGCAGTTAGTGGAGTTGAAAGCTAACTGGGAGGTGGAGCAGGACTGGAATGTGACAACCCGTCCGCTGGACCAACAGAAGTTGGATGAACTAAAAAAACAAAAACCTGATGAAGACAAAAAGAAAAAGAATAGAGACAATCGGACGAACAACCAGAGCCGAAGGAATAACCGGTTTTAACTTGCACCGCAAGGGGCTCGTCTGCCTTCTTACCGCCTTTTTGTTGGGCTTGTCGCTTCCCGGCAGCGCCCAGTGCGAATCGAACAACGGCGCATTCAAATCGGGGGAGCATGTGATGTACGACCTCTATTTCAACTGGAAGTTTGTCTGGATCAAGGCAGGCTTTGCTAGCTTGACCACTAATGCCACCACTTATCATTCTAAACCTGCCTTTCGCATCAACCTCTTGGCGGTGGGCAGCAAGCGTGCCGATTTCTTCTTCCGGATGCGGGATACACTGACCAGCGTGATTGGTGAAAAGCTCGAACCCCGTTATTTCCGCAAGGGAGCGGAGGAAGGCAAACGTTATACGGTGGACGAGGCGCACTTCTCTTATCGGAACGATTTGAGCTATGTGCAACAGAAGCGTACTTACCGCGATGGTAAAGTGGTGGAGACGGAGCAGAAGGATAGTCGTTGCATTAACGATATGCTGAGCATATTGGCGCAGGCGCGTTCGTACAACCCCGATGATTATACCGTGGGGCAGCGCATCAAGTTCCCGATGGCAACCGGAAAGGAAGTGGAGGAGCAAACATTGATTTACCGTGGGATGAAAAAGATTGCGGCAGAGAATGACACGACGTATCGCTGCTTGATTTTCTCGCTGGTCGAATTCAAGAAGGGCAAAGAGAAAGAGGTCATTACCTTCTACGTCACCGACGATAAGAACCATTTGCCTGTCCGTTTGGATTTGTATTTGAACTTCGGTTCTGCCAAGGCATTCTTGAAATCGGTGACTGGTGCCCGCCATCCGCTTACTTCTATTGTGGCAAACTAAAGGCTGTTGCGGCAAACCCAGGCGTGCTTTGGCGGCTTAGCGGCGGATAAGCGGGTAAATGTACCAATACTACCCTTATGTTGGATGATTTGTGAAGGTCGGTCTCGATAGTTTGCTTTATTTTTGCAAGCAAAGACATTATTCACTTCCACTAATAGCATCCATTCTTATGAAAAACATTCTTAGCGCATTGGGGCTTTCTCTACTTGTTCTTGCGAGCTGCGGTAGTCGAAAGCAAATTGAGTCTGATTTTATCCGGGAAAACATTGCCACTGCGGCGGCGCAACAGTCGCTGCAGACGGACTTGATTGAAAAGTCGGGCAAGATTCTTAATCCACGGACGGTGGCGAAAGACGGTAGCATTGTCTATGTACCTATTGACGACTGGTGCTCTGGCTTCTTTCCTGGCAATATTTGGTTAACTTATGCGCTTACGGGCGATTCAAAATGGTTGCCGCTGGCGGAAAAATACACGGAAGCGCTAGACTCGGTGAAGTACCTTACTTGGCACCACGATGTAGGCTTTATGATTGGTTGCAGCTACCTTAACGGGTATCGGCTGGGCGATAAAAAGGCGTACAAAGACGTCATCGTGCAGGCAGCGAAATCTTTATCTACCCGTTTCCGTCCCCACGCCGGAGTAATTCAGTCTTGGGATGCCGATAAAGGCTGGCAAGGGAAACGTGGCTGGAAGTGTCCTGTGATTATCGACAATATGATGAATCTCGAACTACTCTTTGAAGCTACGGCGTTGAGCGGCGATTCTACTTTTTATCGTTTGGCGGTGAAGCATGCCGATGCTACGTTGGCAAACCACTTTCGTGCGGACAATAGTTGCTACCATGTTATCGATTATGACCCCGAAACGGGTGAGGTGCGCAGCAAGCAGACGGCCCAAGGTTATTCCGATGAATCCATTTGGGCGCGCGGACAGGCATGGGCGCTCTATGGTTACACCGTTTGCTACCGCTATACCCACGATGTGAGATACCTCGATCAGGCAGAGCGGATTTATAAACTTCTTTTTACCCACCCCCACTTGCCGGCGGATTTGATTCCTTACTGGGACTTCGACGCTCCCAATATTCCGAACGAACCCCGGGATGTATCTGCCGCTTCGTGCACCGCTTCGGCTTTGTACGAAATGAGCACCTTTTTGCCCGCAAAGAAGTACAAGCAGACAGCGGATAAGTTGATGGAAACACTTGCTTCGCCTGCCTACCGCGCTGCGGTGGGTACTAATGGAAACTTTCTCTTGATGCATTCGGTAGGCAGCATTCCGCACGGCGCGGAGATTGACGTGCCGCTGAACTATGCCGATTACTATTTTCTGGAGGCGCTGATGCGCAAAAGAGATCTTGAAAAAAACTAACCTTTTATTTTGCTTATCATGTTATTGTCTGCTCTTGCGCTTTTAGCAGCTGCCGATTCACTTTCGGCGCCGAATGTCATCTATGTTTTTCCTGACCAGTTTCGTAATCAGGCGATGGAGTTTTGGAGTCAGGACGGCTTCCGCGAACGAGTCAACTTTCAAGCGGATCCCGTGCATACGCCCGTCTTGAATGCGTTGGCGCGTCAGTCAGTGGTGCTGACCTCCGCTCAAAGCAACTGTCCGCTCAGCAGCCCCCACCGGGGCATGCTGTTCACGGGCATGTATCCGCAGCGGAGTGGTGTGCCGCTTAATTGCAATTCCAACCGTCCTCTTAGCTCGTTGCGGGTGGAGGCGGAATGTTTGAGTGATGTTTTTGCTCATGCAGGATATGACTGTGCGTATGTAGGTAAATGGCACATGGACTTCCCCACGCCTAACGATCCAGAACATCCGGGTCAGTATGTGGAGAGTCAGCGCCCTGTTTGGGATGCTTACACGCCCAAGGAACGTCGGCACGGCTTTGGGTATTGGTATTCGTACGGAACCTTCGACGAGCACAAGAATCCGCATTACTGGGATACAACGGGACGGAAGCACGCACCCGCCGTGTGGTCGCCTTTGCATGAAGCGGACAAGGCGGTGGCGTATCTGAAGAATGACGGCAAGGTACGTGATGCTAAGAAGCCTTTCTTTTTGATGGTGAGCATGAATCCTCCGCATAGCCCTTATCGTTCGCTTGACGACTGCCTGGAGCAGGATTTCAACCTCTATAAGGACGTGCCGCTGGACAGTCTGCTTATTCGCCCCAATGCCGACCGCACGATGAAGAAAGCCGCTTCCGCTCCCTATTATTTTGCGTCGGTAACGGGCGTAGATCGTGCTTTGGGGCGGATACTGGAGGCGTTGAAAGCTTTGGGACTGGACCGCAATACGCTTGTCGTTTTTTCGTCAGATCATGGAGAAACCCTTTGCAGCCAGGGTACGGACGATCCTAAAAATTCTCCCTACGTTGAGGCGATGAACGTTCCCTTTTTGGTAAGATGGCCGGGCAAGATAGTGCCGCGCGTAGACGATTTATTGCTTTCTTCACCGGATATTATGCCCACGCTGCTTGGGCTTTGCGGGCTGAGCTCCGTTATTCCTTCCGAGGTGCAAGGCACCAATTACGCTCCGCTTTTGCTGGACGGCGAGGCAGCGATGGAAAGACCGTCGGCTACGCTTTATCTACAGAATATCGATGGTGAGAAAGAGGCTGACGGAAAGGTGCAATCGTACTTCCCCTCGGCGCGCGGTATCAAGACTGCGCGCTATACGTTCGCTCTGTACATCGACCGGCAGACTAAACAGCTTGTCCGCAGTCTGCTTTTTGATGACCGCGCAGACCCTTATCAATTGCATAACTTGCCGCTCGACGAGCATCCCGAAGTAGTGAAGCCGCTTTGCCGGCAACTGGGAATGCTGCTAAAAAAGACAGCGGATCCTTGGTGGAAAGAGCAGATTTTGCCGGGACGGATTCCCTACTGAATCCGTTTACTTCGCGGCTAGCTTTGCTATTAAACATTTGTCCTTCATTCTTTAACGTCGTTCACATGACCCTAAATATTCGTCACACCGTTTTGCTGCTCCTATTGAGCTTGTTCTCTTCTTCGCTTTGTGCCCAGCTCGTCGGGTTCGAGACTGCCGTGCCTCCAGCTTTCACTACGTCCGCTCCGGGCAGTACGCTTTCCCTCTCTGCCGCCTATGCCAAAGAGGGAAGCCGGAGTTTGGAGTGGAATTTCGAGCCGGGCGATACGCTCCACGTAGCCACGGCACCCTTTGCACTCGATGCTGCTGCGGAGAAGCGCCTAGGCATTACTTTGTGGATTTTCAACGAGACGCCGCAACCCGATTCCATCCGTTTTGAGTTCCTTACCCCTGAGGGGACGGTGACGTATCACTTCGCTTATCGTCTTTCCGCCGCCGGATGGCGCGCCTGCTGGATAGCCTTCGAACACATGCGGGGTGATGGGCAACTTGCCGCCATCGCTGGTTACCGACTGGTGGCACCGTCGCGTGCGGGACGGATCTTCCTCGACCGCCTCACCTTCCCCATGAAGCAGATGAATGCCCGCACCACCCCCGACGCGCAACTGCCGTACAATAATTCGCTCACTTTTCGTGACCTTTGGCATTGGTGCCGTGTGTGGCAGTGGGAGCAATACGCCTATGATTTGCCTCTTGCCGCTTCGCTCACCGTTAGCCAGCAGCACCAACTTCGCATCATCGAACAACGTGTCTCCGATGCAGTCTGTAGTTCTTCAGCCCCTCCGGCGCAGGTGGCAGCCGCTTATCGCGTCTTCGAAGCGGCGCACATTCGGCGTTCGGGCACAGGATTCACCGGCGCACCGCTTGTAGCTCCTGACGAGCTCGACCGCCAAGCGGGCGAACTCTCTTGGAATGATTTGGAGACGATGCTTTACGGCTTTGCCCTCGATGCTGTCTGTAACCATTCCGGCCGTTCCCGCAGCAACTACTTCCTTGTCTTCGACTATGCCCTCGATCAAGGCTTTGCCTTTGGCAGCGGCATGGGCACGAACCATCACTACGGCTATCAGGTGCGCCGCATCTATACCTCCGCTTGGCTGATGCGCCATGCCATCGCTGCCCGTCCCAATAGTTCCGCTCTGCGTTCTGCTCTGTGCTTCTGGGCGGCGCTGCAAGAAACCCGCCTTCCCTATCAGTACGGACGCGACGAGTTGCTCGATTCTTGGCATACTTTGCTGCTGCCCAAAACCATTGCTGCTCTTCTTCTTCCTGACGAACGGGAACGGGAGCGAGCTTTGCGCGCACTCTCCCGCTGGCTGTCCACTTCTTTGACCTGCACGCCCGGCACTATCGGCGGTATCAAAGTAGATGGCACTACCTTCCATCATGGCGGATTTTACCCCGCTTATACCACGGGTGTGCTTGCCACCGTGGGGCAGTTCATTGCTTTTACCCGTGGCACCGATTATGAAGTGTCCGCTGCCGGCAGGCAAACCCTGAAATCCGCTTTTGTAGCGATGCGCACCTATTGCAATCTCTATGAATGGGGCACAGGCATTAGCGGACGCCATCCTTTTGGTGGCTCGATGAAAGCCGACGATGTGGCAGCCTTCGCTTCGCTGGCATTGGCAGGCGACCTTTCCGGCAAAGGCGATGCTTTTGATGCTGAGTTAGCAGCTGACTACCTCCGCCTTTTGGCTGGTGCTTCTACGCCCCAAGCCCGCTACTTTATGCAGCAAGGCATCACCCCGGCTGCTGCTCCCCAAGGATTCTTTGTTTACAACTACGGTTCGGCAGGCATCTTCCGCCGTGCGGACTGGATGGTGACGCTCAAAGGATACAACACAGACGTTTGGGGAGCCGAGATTTATGCCAAAGACAATCGCTACGGACGCTACCAGAGTTATGGTTCGGTACAGATTATGGGCAAAGGCAACCCCGTCTCCCGTGCCGGAAGCGGCTTCCGTGAGCAGGGGTGGGACTGGAACCGCTTGCCGGGCACCACCACTGTACACCTGCCGTTCCATTTACTCGACAGCCCTCTGCGTGGCACCACCATGGCTAAATCCCGCGAAACCTTTTCGGGCTGCAGCTCGCTGGCGGGAACCAACGGACTCTTTGCTATGAAGCTGATGGAGCGTGACCTGAAGAATTTTACTTCCGACTTTGTTGCCCGTAAGTCCGTCTTCTGCATGGGCAACCGAATGATCTGTCTTGGGTCGGGCATCACCAACAGCAACACCGTTTATCCCACCGAAACCACCCTCTTTCAAGTCTCCTCCGCCGGAAACGCCCCCTCCTCTGCGGATGCTTATTGGATCACCGATGGCTATGACAACTACTATCACGTGTCCGACGGAACTGTCCGCACGCAGATAGCCCTCCAACAATCCCCGCACGAAAAGACACGTGCCCTCACGCAAGGCGTTTTTTCTTCCGCTTGGATAGACCACGGCAAGGCTCCTCGCTCCGGCACTTATGAATACCTAGTTCTCATTCAGCCCGACGCTGCGGCATTGGCAAAGACGACGATGGACTATCGGGTGTTACGCCGCGACAACGTAGCCCACATTGTTTTCGATCAACCTACGGGCATCACCGCCTACGCCGTCTTTGAAGCTCTTTGTCCCGAAGCCGACGAACTCTTCCGCTCTCTTCCTGCACAAACGCTTGTGATGCGGCAAACCCTAACTACGGGTCGCCTTCTGTTGAGTGTTTGCGACCCGAATTTGAACATCGATGAGAAAGAGTTTACTACCAATCATCCAAGCCGCGTCATCGAAAAGACGCTGGTCCTCCAAGGGCATTGGGAACTTTCTGCTCCTCTTGCCTCCGTCCGCGTTTCTCATCGTGCCGGTGAAACCGTACTCCTCGTCAGCTGCCAGCACGGTCAGCCCGTAGCATGCCTGCTGCACCAGCCTTCTTAAACCGCAAAGCTCACCAAGTATCAAGCAGGACAACCGCATCAAAGAAAAATCCTCCGTCAAAAGATTCGTCATCCTCTGCCGAAGGATGACGAATCTTTTGACGGAAGATGACGAATTTTCTGCCGAGAGTTAGCCCATCCTCTGCCGAAAGTTAGCGTTCCCGCACGGCTGTTTGCTTAGGATGGGGTGCGCAATAGGAAAAGGAAAAGAAAGAAAAAGGCGAGGAAAACCGGCTCGAACTATCACGAGGGTCCGTGTTCATTCGTCTTGGTCCATGTGGTTCGTGTATCTATCCCACTTAATCCGAACTTAGAACAAAGTAAAACGTCTCAACAAGTTGAGACATAAAAGCACTAAATTGTTCTTCGGTATGTGCTTTGTTCATGGGCGCATCTATTAAAATCAAGAAGAAGTTGCTGGCTTGTCTTTGGAACTGCCTGCTGTGTGTCTTTATAATTCCTTATGAGTAATTCTGTCAATTTGCCTCGCTTCTCAGGATCTGAATTAACCGAGCGGGAGGCATATACACGTTCTATTATATAATCTTCAAAAAGCTCATCAAAAAAGATGTCTTTAGGATTACGTCCCTTGCCATCAGAATTACTTAGCATTATCAAGCATTGTTTAGAAGTTAATTTATCAACGTATTTTTTTAGTCGTATTTGCTCATTGTCATCGAACGTTTCTTTTGCGTAAGAATTGAAACTGGAGGTTGTATCTAAAGGTCTGTAGGGGGGATCGAAATAAACAAAAGTATTGCCTGATACATATTTCTCTGTTTCCTCGAAATCTCCGCTTATTATCTCTACCTTTTGTAGCAATTCGCTATCTGCATACAGGGTGCTTGTATGGCAGATTGTTGGATTGCTATATTTGCCAAAAGGAACATTGAATTCCCCTTTAGAATTTACTCTATATAATCCGTTAAAGCAAGTTCGATTCAGAAAAATAAAATAGATGGTGTTGTCTATGTCTGATAAATGTCCCTCATTAAAACGTTTGCGTATCGTTAGATAAAATTCCTTCCGTTTATCTTCCTCCGATATATTTAAATACTCTTTTTGTATTGCCAATAACGATTGGATTAGAGATTCCGGAGTATGTTTAACTGCTTTATAGGCTTTTATAAGGTTTGGATTCACATCATTGATAATAGCTTTCTTTATGTTAGAAAACTTTTGTAACATAAAAAAGAGCATTGCTCCTCCACCGATAAATGGTTCTATGTAGGTGATGTCTTCTATATTGGAAAAACCATTTGGAAGTAATGATTCAAAGGTTTTAACTAGCTGACCTTTCCCCCCGACCCATTTTATAAATGGTTTTGCGGTATACTGTTTCATTGTTTACTTATGAATTAATGAATGTGCAAAGGCATGTGTAAATCTGGCAAGCCCTATGGTGCCACTTATTTGTTCAGCCGCCATTCCACCTTGCCGTCTTTGGTATCTTTAATTTCAAAACCCAAGGCGGTGAGCTCGTTGCGGATGAGGTCGGAGGTAGCCCAATCTTTGTTCGCTTTGGCTTTCATGCGCTGTTCGAGCAGCATATCTACCACTTTGCTGTAGGCGGCTTCCCGTCCGTCGGACGATCCGATTTCTTCTTTGATGCCCATCACTTCGAAGAGGAAGAGGTGGAACACGGCTTTCAGCTCTTCGATATCTTCGACCGAAAGGGTGTTGTTGCCGGCTATGGCGTTGTTGATGATGCGTGCCGCGTCGAACAGGTGTGAGATGACAATGGGTGTGTTCAAATCGTCGTTCATCGCTTCGTAGCATTGTATGCGCAAACCTTTCACATCGACGTTTGAAGCAGCGGCGGGCGCAATCTTCGCCAGCCCGTCCATTGCCTCGAGCAGACGTTGTAATCCTTTCTCGGAAGCTTGCAGCGCCTCGTTGCTGAAGTCCACCGTGCTGCGGTAGT
Source organism: Bacteroides sp. (assembly GCA_036652495.1). Taxonomy (GTDB): domain Bacteria; phylum Bacteroidota; class Bacteroidia; order Bacteroidales; family Bacteroidaceae; genus Bacteroides. The sequence continues at coordinate 25,825 of JAVVVS010000015.1, read as the reverse complement.
GTGCTTGCAGGATGAAAAAGCGGATGGTCATCGGACTGTAGGCTTGTGTAAGTATGGGATGCGTCCCGGCAAAGAAATCTTCGAGGGTGATGAAATTTCCGAGTGACTTGCCCATCTTGGTTCCGTTGATGGTGATCATGTTGTTGTGCATCCAATAGTGCACCATGTCATGCCCTTGCGACGCTACCGACTGGGCAATCTCGCATTCGTGGTGCGGGAAGACCAAGTCCATTCCGCCGCCGTGAATGTCGAAGTTTTCTCCTAGATACTTGCGTCCCATGGCAGTGCATTCGGCGTGCCATCCCGGGAAACCGTCGCTCCAAGGAGAAGGCCAGCGCATGATGTGTTCGGGCTGGGCGCATTTCCACAGGGCGAAGTCGGCGGGGTTGTGCTTCTCGCTTTGTCCGTCCAGCTCGCGGGTAGTGTTGAGCATGTCGTCGAGGTTGCGCCCCGAGAGTTTGCCGTAATGATAGTCTTTATTGTATTTCGGCACATCGAAATAGACGGACCCTTGGCTTTCATAGGCATATCCGTTTTGGAGGATGGCCTTCACCAGCTCTATCTGTTCGATGATGTGTCCCGACGCGTGTGGCTCGATGCTGGGCGGGAGCACATTGAGTGCGCTCATAGCTTCGTGATAGCGGTTGAGGTAATATTGCACCACTTCCATGGGCTCCAATTGTTCGAGCCGCGCTTTCTTTGCTATCTTGTCCTCGCCTTCGTCCGCATCGTGTTCCAAGTGTCCCACGTCGGTGATGTTGCGCACGTAGCGCACCTTGTATCCCAAATGAGTGAGGTAGCGAAAGAGCACATCGAAGGTGATGGCAGGGCGTGCATGTCCCAAATGGGCATCGCCGTAGACGGTGGGTCCGCACACATACATGCCTACGTGGGGTGCGTGCAAGGGTATGAAGAGTTCTTTCTTCCTATCTAACGTGTTATAAACGGTCAATTGGTGTTCCATGATGGTTGGCTTTTTAAATGGTTTTCGAGCCGCAAAGTTAGGATAAATAATTGATTAGAGAATCTCCTTCCCTAACTATTTCCGAATCTACTGGCTAGAAGAACCGCTTTACGACTTCCGCCACACCGTCCGCCTCGTTGGAGAGCGTGACGTAGTCAGCGGCTTTCTTGACCGGTTCTTGGGCATTGCCCATGGCGATGCCCAGACCGGCAAAGTGAATCATGGTAAGGTCGTTGTAACCGTCGCCCACGGCTACCATCTCTTCGCGCACCATGTTTAGCTTTTCGAGTAAGACGGCAAGCGACTGCGCTTTGTCAATGCCCAATGGGACCAGCTCGAGGAAGTACGGCTCTGAGCGGTACACGCTGATTTCGCCTTGCAGTTCCAACGAGATTTCTGATTCGACCACGATAAGTTTCGTCGGATCGCCTACAATCAGGCATTTGGGCGAGGGGAGGCAGAGGTCTTCCAGAAAGTCCTCGGAGGGCTGTACAGACATCTTGTTGAGGAAGGCTTCCTTCTCCACATACACATCTTCCGGATTTTCGGTGAGGATGCGTTCGTCGTTGTAGCTTAGCATTGTCAGCCCGTGCTGCTTGGCGCATTGGTATAGATAGGGGATGACGGCATTCGGCAGCATCTTTTGGTAGATAAGCTCCCGGTTGCTCCAATCTATAATTTCGCCACCGTTGTAGGCAAGGATGTATCCCCCATACCGATTCATTTGCAATTCGTCTGCCAAGGGAGCAATGCCATAAGTAGGTCTTCCGGAGGCTAATACCAGTCGGATGCCTTGCTCTTGGAGGTGTATCAGTGCCTCTCGCGTTCGAGGGGTAATTTCTTTTTGTGTGTTGGTCAGCGTGCCGTCCAGGTCGAGCACGAGGATCTTGTACTTCATAGTTGTATCGTTGTTATGTGGTTGCCCGATGCAAGCACCGTTTTTATTCGAGTAATTCTGCCCATTCTTTGTCCGTCATGGCAGGCAGGGCGTCATTGTCCGTGATAATGGTTTCGGCAAGCTGACGTTTGCCTTCTTGCAACTGAATAATTTTCTCTTCGATGCTGTTCTGCGTGATGAAGCGGTAAGCAATCACTTGTTTCTCTTGTCCGATGCGATGGGCGCGGGCGATGGCTTGTGCTTCGGCGGCCGGATTCCACCAAGGGTCGATGATGAACACATAGTCGGCTTGCGTTAGGTTCAATCCCACTCCTCCCGCTTTCAGGGAGATAAGGAAAGCTTGTATGTCATCCGATTTGCTGAAACGGTCTATCTCTTCCTGACGGTTGGTTGTGGCTCCCGTGAGGAGGGCGTACGCCCATCCGCGGGCTTTGAAAGCAGCGCCTATGAGCTCCAAGTGTTTTGTGAAAGAGGAGAAGATGAGCACTTTGTGCCCTTCACTTTTTAGTGTTTCAAAGGTTTCCATAATCTCTTCCAGCTTGCCCGAACTTCCGATGAAACCGGGTGAAACCATCAATGGATGGCAGGCGAGCTGACGCAGACGCAGGATGCCGTTGAGCACCATCAACGTTTGATGTTTTTCTTGGTCCACACTGAGTCCCAACAAGGTGTTGCGCAATCCGTTTTTCTCTTGATTGTAGCAGGCGTTTTGTTCGTCGCTCATGCCGCAATAGATTATTTCCTCGGTGAGTGGAGGCAGTTCGGGCGCAACTTCCCGCTTGCTTCGGCGCAAGAGGAAGGGGCTGATGAGCTGGCGCAAGCGGATTTCTATCCGCTCATTTTTCTGCTGAATGGGGTTGATGAATTGTTTGCAGAAGGTCGTTTCGTCTCCCAATAAGTTCGGCTGCAAGAAGTGAAACTGCGACCAAAGGTCTTTCAGCGAGTTCTCGATAGGTGTTCCTGTCAGCACAAGGCGGTGCCGGCTTTTCAACTGAATGGCTGCGCGGAAGGCGAGCGATTCGCTGTTTTTGATGTTCTGGCTTTCATCGAGCACCACATATTCAAAACAGTACTCTCGCAGTGTTTCGATATTATTGCGCAGCATACCGTAAGAGGTAATCACCAAGTGGTAACGGTTGAAGAATAGTTCGGGATGTCCTTTCCGAAAATGAACGCCGGTATTGTATTCTGTTATAGAGAGGTTGGTGAAACGCTTGGTTTCTCTTTCCCAATTTTGCAGCAAGGAGGTGGGTACCACAATCAAAGTGGCAGGCTTGCGGAGAATGGGTTCTTTCTTTTCTCCTTCTTTGGGCGATACCGGAGCAAGGGTCGTTTTTTCGGACAGCTCGTCGAAAAGGGTGAATTGCCCCATCTCATCGATGCAAGCAGGCGAAAAATCGCCTGTTTGTAGCTCGTCGGATGCCGTCATTTTGCTTCCGTAAATAGACTGCAGCAGAGTCAGTGTTTGCAAGGTTTTTCCTAAACCCATGTCGTCTGCCAAACAGCCTCCGAAGTTTTGTCGATAGAGATATGTCAGCCACGTGAAACCTTCTTGTTGATAATGACGAAGTTCGGCTTTTAGTCCGTTGGGAGTGGCCTGTATTTCTGTGGAACGATAAATGGGCAGTTCCGACTGCTCCTGGCTCTGCAACAAATTTTCCGCAATGCCGATGAAGGGATGCTTCAGCCGGAACGCTTTGTCGTGCTCCTCGCTCAGTTCCATCAGGTTGGTGTATTTGTTGAACCACTCTTCTGGAAGTAGAATCAAGGAACCGTCGGGCAAGGTGTATTCGCGGTTCTCTTCGGCAATATGTTTGCGGAAGTGGGTGAAGGGAATGCGGAACTTGCCTACAACGACGGTGATGTGCAGCTCGAACCAATCCAAGCCGTCTTCGTAATGTTGCTCTACGCGGATTTCGTCGAGGCAGTATGGCTTGTCTTGGAAACCGCTGGTCAGTTGAAAATCTTGTTGCAGCATCTCGCGATGATTTGTAATCCACGAGCTGATGCTCTTCTCCGGTGCTTTAGCGGTAAGCTTGAAGTGCGAATCACTGATTTGTTCCATTCCTGTGGCAGTCAGCAAATCGAGCAGTCGGGCTTCTTCGGCCGTATTGCGATAAAAGTAACGGATAATCGGAGTGTTTTCCGTCTTTTCTTGTGGAATGAATATTTTCTTTTCAGTGGAACCGTCGGGGATAAAACTTTGGTCGCCATAGCGGAAGAGAAGACGCAGCAGGATGTCCTCGCTGATGCTTTCTTCTACATAAAGCATGGGCTGGCAGGGGCGTTTTTCTTCAGCCATATCTAGTCCGTGGGTGGTAATCGGATGAAAACGGGCTATAGGGATGATAATATTATCGATATATTTTTGTAGAAACGCGGCGCTGACGCTTACGCGTGCTTTCTTGGTGAAAGGCAGCAGGCGCATAGCTTCCATGTGATGGAAAACATACAGCTCCATACCTAGCAAGAGTGTGGCGGGCTGGGTGGTGATGACCATCACGGGTTTCCGTTCGGTGAGCAACAAGGGTTTCCCTTCGTAACTGCACTCCAATTGGTAGTTGAATAAGTCGCCTTCCAGCTCGAACGTGAACGAAGTATCCACCGGAGTTTGGTTGATGTGGTAAGCGTTGTGTGGATAAAGTATTTTGCTACGGCTCTCTTGTTGGTAGAGAGGCAGCCCGTCGTGAATAATCAGTTCCATCATTTCGAGCAACTTCTTTTCGATGAAGGGGCGGATGGTTCTTTTCACCTTGTCCGGAGTTTCGGATAGTTTGTGCAGAAAGCGGGAGGCGGTCTTTTCGTTGGAATAAACCTGCATCAGATACTTCTCGGTGTAGTGTGAAGCAATCTCTATGGCTTTCTGTTCCGCTTCTTTCATTTGTTCCAGCATCTTGGGAGGAGCGTGAAAGCCTTGTTCCATCAGTTTTACTTCATCCCCTTCCAAAGACCTCTCGGCTATATAAGGAGTTAGCAGTACACCCAGTATCGGGTGATCTGTCAATACAATAACAATTTCATTGGAAGGTTTTGTCTCTTTCATTCTCTTTGTCTTTTGACAAACAAAGATACGGCAAATTGTCTGATAATCGGGCATAAAGGAAGAAAAACCGCTTTTTGAATGAAAATAGAAAGAGTGGTTGGGGCTTTTCGGCTTTATTTAGGAGACTGAATTATTGAGTGCTAACATTACTTCTATGTATTCGCGGGTATTGCTCAGGCGGGGGATTTTATGCTGTCCGCCCAGTTTTCCTTTCAGTGCCAACCATTCGTGAAACAATCCTTTGCGGGCCACAATCACTTCGAGTGGTTGCAGGGCGATGTCCTTCCAGCGCTTTGCTTCATAGTCGGAATTGATTTCTTTGAGCGTGGTATCGAGTATGGTTGCAAACTTTTCTACTGAGTCGGGCAGGCGGGCAAATTCTATTAGCCATTGGTGGCGGCATTTGGCATGCTGGTCCATAAATACAGGCGCGGCGGAATATTCGCTCACGAGTGCGCCGGTGGCGGCGCAAGCTTGGGCGAGTCCTTTCTCGGCATTGTCTACTATCAGCTCTTCGCCAAAGGCATTGATGAAGTGTTTGGTCCGGCCGGTAATGACAAACTTATAAGGGCTTTTGCTGGTGAACTTCACGGTGTCTCCAATCATGTAGCGCCACAAACCGGATGAGGTGGAGATGACGAGGGCATAGTTTTTGTCCAGTTCCACCTCTTCCAGGCAGTACGTGCAAGGATTTTCTTTTCCCACCTCTTCAAAAGGGATAAATTCATAGAAGATGCCATAATCAATCATGAGCAGCATAGCCGGGTCGGACAAATCGTTTTGTGTGCCAAAGTACCCTTCGGAGGCATTGTAGGTTTCCACATAGCGCATGTCGGGCTTATGGATAACTTGTTTGTATTGTTCGCGGTAGGGGGTGAACGCTACACCTCCGTGGAAGAAGACTTCCAGATGAGGCCACACCTCTTCGAGCGACTGCTTGCCTGTCTTTTCGAGAATACGCTTGATGAGCACCAAGAACCAAGAGGGCACACCGGAGAGGTTGGTGACATTGGCGTGGATGGTGCTGTTGGCGATGGCTTCTATCTTGCTTTCCCATTCGTCCATCAGGGCGATTTTCTTGCTGGGTACACGGATAAGGTTGACCAACGGGCTGACGTTTTGTATAAGAATGGCGGATAAATCGCCTACCAAACTATGATTGGAGTTAAGATTCGGACTGTGACTGCCCCCGAGAATTAATCCTTTTCCAGAAAAGAAGCGGCTTTCGGGGTTGATACGGAAGTAAAGTGCCACTACGTCTTTCGCTCCTTTGTAGTGAATGTCTTGCAAAGATTCTTTGCTGACAGGCAAGAACTTGCTTTTGTCGTTTGTTGTTCCAGAAGATTTGGCAAACCAACGGATGTCCGAAGACCAGAGCAGGTTTTGTTCACCCGCCCGCAGACGTTCTACGTAGGGTTTGATTTCCTCGTAGGTTTGTATAGGAAGTCGATTCTTGAAATCGTTGTAATTGCGAATTGTTTTATAGTCGTATTTCTTTCCCCATTCGGTGTTTGCAGCTTGATGGACAAGCTTTTCAAGTACGCGATGTTGTATCTCGTCGGGCTGGCTTGTGTAGAGGTCTATTTGTTTGAGTCGGGGTTCAAAAAGTTTGCTGATAATCTTTGTACTATTCATTGTTACTCACAGTATAACGTTTAATCGTGCAAAAGTAACCTTATTTATCTTTTTTCTCTATCTTTACGACGGAAATTATCGTTAAAAGTGTTGATATAGGCGCTAAGTATAGAATCTTCAAAGAAAAAGGAACAACAATGAGAATCGGAATCTTGACTTCGGGGGGCGATTGTCCCGGAATTAACGCTACTATTCGTGGCGTGTGCAAAACCGCAATTAATCATTACGGGATGGAAGTTGTGGGTATTCATAGTGGTTTCCAGGGGCTGCTGACAAAGGATGTAGAGCTGTTCACCGACAAATCGTTATCGGGGCTGTTGAACTTGGGTGGTACCATGCTGGGTACATCGCGAGAAAAGCCTTTTAAAAAGGGAGGCATTGTTTCGGACAATAGTAAACCGGAGTTGATAGAAAAAAATATCATGGAGATGGGGCTGGATTGTATTGTCTGCATCGGCGGCAATGGTACGCAGAAGACGGCGGCGAAGTTTGCGGCGATGGGAGTGAACGTAGTTTCGGTGCCTAAAACCATTGATAATGACATTTGGGGCACGGATTTTTCTTTTGGATTCGATTCTGCTGTGAGCATTGCTACGGATGCTATTGACCGCCTGCATTCCACTGCCAGTTCGCACAAACGGGTGATGGTGATTGAGGTGATGGGACATAAGGCGGGTTGGATTGCTCTCTATTCGGGCATGGCAGGTGGAGGGGATGTAATTCTGGTGCCAGAAATCCCTTACACCATCAAAAATGTGGGAAATACGATTATGAATAGGCTGAAAAAGGGAAAGCCTTACTCGATTGTTGTTGTAGCCGAAGGCATCCGGACGGATGGAGTGAAGCGCGCAGCCGAGTACATAGCTCAGGAGATAGAGTATGAAACAGGGATTGAAACACGTGAAACGGTGCTAGGTTATATTCAGCGCGGTGGTTCGCCTACTCCTTTCGACCGGAATTTATCTACCCGCATGGGCGGGCATGCCACTGATTTAATAGCTAACGGACAGTTTGGCCGTATGATTGCTTTGAAAGGGAATGAAATATCTTCTCTTCCGTTGGAGGAAGTAGCCGGCAAATTGAAAATAGTGACTGAGGATGAAGATTTAGTCATTCAAGGTCGGCGGATGGGTATTTGTTTCGGATAAGATTCGCCACTGAGCAACGCCGCGTTTCACTGCGCGCATGTGGTGAAATGCGGTGCTACTCGGTCGTGATTTCTTCTTCTTCTGCTGCTTCTGCTTCTTTTGCTTCTTTTTCAGCTTTGATTTCGTTGAGGCGTTCAATGAATTCGGGCGAAGTCTTAATCTTTTTTAGTGCCATTTGGGCAGCGTTCTGTTGCGACTCTTTTTTGGAGTATCCGTTCCCTGTGCCGGCAGGGAGGCTTTCTATGCGTACTTCGGTTTGAAAGACGGGATTGCTTTCTTCGTCCAGGCATTGTTCGATAAGCTCGAAAGAGACCACCCTTTTATTCTTTTGGCTCCACTCGATGAGCTTTGATTTGAAGTTGACTTCTTTTCGGGATAGTTTGTCGAGGTCGATAAAGGGGAGAATGATTTTTTCTTCTAAGAACAGCTTGCAGCATTCGTATCCCCGATCGAGGTAGATAGCCCCGATAAAAGCTTCGAAGGCATTGCCATACATATAATTGTTGTGTGAAGAAGAGCGGGCGGAATATTTAATGAGTTTGTCCAAGCCTATTTGCACGGCTAGTTTGTTCAGCGTTTCGCGTTGAACGATTTTTGAACGGGTATTGGTCAGGAATCCCTCGTGCTTGCCTTCAAAATGCTTGTAGACGATGTCACCCACAATGGCATCAAGGATGGCGTCGCCTAGAAACTCCAGCCGTTCGTTGTTGAGCAGCCGGCCTTTGTCCGAGCGGACAGAGGTTGATTTGTGCAGCAGTGCAAGCTCATATAGTGCGATGTGCCGGGGATAGAAGCCCAATATCTTATAAAAACAAAGATAAGACTCTCTGTTTTTGCAAAACAGGAGCCTTATCTTATCTATTTGATTACGTAGCACGACGTTATTCTGCGTATTTCTTGAAGATCACGCAAGCATTATGACCGCCAAATCCGAACGTATTCGAAAGGGCTACTTTCACTTCGCGTTTTTGAGCTTTGTCAAACGTGAAGTTAAGGTTATAGTCAATGTTCTCGTCATTGTCACCTTCTTTGTGGTTGATTGTCGGAGGAATAATGCCATTCTTGATGGCTAGGATGCTTGCAATGGATTCTACCGCTCCGGCAGCACCCAGCAAATGACCTGTCATAGATTTCGTCGAACTAATGTTCAGCTTATAGGCATGGTCACCAAAGACTTCTTTGATGGCTTTTGATTCCGAAATATCTCCCACCGGAGTCGATGTTCCGTGCACATTGATGTAATCCACTTCCGATGGATCCATCTCTGCGTCTTCAAGTGCGTTGCGCATCACCAGCTTTGCCCCTAATCCTTCGGGATGAGAAGCGGTGAGGTGATAAGCATCTGCGGACATACCTACGCCCGCTACTTCTGCATAGATGTTTGCTCCACGAGCTTTGGCATGTTCCAACTCTTCAAGAATCAGGCAACCGCCGCCTTCGCCCATGATGAATCCGTCGCGGCTTGCGCTGAACGGGCGGGAAGCGGTCTGTGGTTCGTCGTTGCGGGTAGACAAAGCGTGCATGGCGTTGAATCCGCCTACACCGGCTGCTGCAATAGCTGCTTCCGAACCGCCCGATACGATGACATTCGCTTTACCCAAACGGATAAGGTTGAATGCGTCGGCAATGGCATTGGTGGAAGTGGCACATGCGGAACAAGTGGCATAGTTAGGTCCGTGGAAACCGTACAAAATAGAAATCTGTCCGGCAGCGATATCCGAAATCATCTTGGGGATGAAGAACGGATTGAACTTCGGACCGTTCTCTTTGTTAAGGGCATAATTGCTTACTTCCTCTTCAAAGGTACGAATACCACCTATACCGGCACCAAAGATGACGCCGATTCTGTTTAAATCCTCATTTTCGATATCAAGACCTGCGTCTGTAACGGCTTCTTTGGCTACAACGATGGCGTACTGGGTGTACAAGTCCATCTTACGTGCCTCCTTGCGGTCCATATATTGAGTCGCATCGAAGTTCTTTACTTCGCATGCAAATTGGGTCTTGAATAGTGATGCATCGAAATGAGTAATAGGTCCTGCTCCACTAACCCCGTTCACGAGGTTATCCCAAAATTCGGGAACATTGTTGCCAACGGGAGTAATGGCGCCCAGACCTGTTACTACAACTCTTTTTAATTCCATACTGATGAAATTCGATTACTTAGCGTGTTCTTCGATGTAAGATACAGCATTACCTACAGTACCAATCTTTTCAGCTTGATCGTCCGGAATAGAAATACCGAATTCTTTTTCGAATTCCATAATGAGTTCTACCGTGTCAAGTGAATCTGCTCCCAAGTCGTTTGTGAAGCTTGCTTCGTTAGTAACTTCTGATTCTTCAACGCCTAATTTATCAACGATAATCGCTTTCACTCTTGATGCAATTTCAGACATAACTTTAAGTTTTTAATTAATAATTAGTTTTATTTCTTTAAATTTGCGGTGCAAAGGAATAAATATAAATCGTTCTAAGCAAGTATTTGGCTAAATAATTGCAATCCTTTGCACATTTTTCACTGTTTTGTGCATAGAATTGACTTGTTATGGAGAAAAACATCGTTATTTTCGCTTCCGGCTCTGGCACTAATGCCGAGAATATTATCCGGTATTTTAAAGAGAATGATTCGGTTAGAGTGGCATTAGTGCTTTCTAACAAGTGTGAGGCAATGGTTTTGGAGCGCGCACGCCGTTTGGGAGTGCCTAGCGCAACGTTTCCTAAAGAAGATTGGCAGACCGGAGAATCGATTCTGGCTTTGCTGAAGGAGTATCAGGCGGACTTTATTGTCCTTGCCGGATTTCTTTTGCGGGTGCCGGGAGCTCTTCTGCATGCTTATCCCAATAAAATCATAAATATACACCCTGCCTTGCTGCCTAAGCATGGCGGCAAAGGGATGTATGGCGACCGCGTGCATAAAGAAGTGGTAGAAGCAGGAGAGAAGGAGAGCGGTATCACGATACATTATATCAATGAGCGGTATGATGAAGGAAGCATTATCTTTCAAGCCACTTGCCCCGTGCTTCCCGATGACTCTTATGAGGAGGTTGCTCAGAAAGTACACGCATTAGAGTACCAGCACTTCCCTTCGGTCATAGAAGAAGTAGTGCGGGGCAGGTAAATACATCCCCATCTTGTTAGGCGGAACACCCCCATGTTTTAGTAGAAAATATGGGGGTGTTCTGTGTTTATTCTATGCAGATGCGGTAGGCTTCTTCTTCTCTTCTTAAAGGATAGTCGCCGCGTAGCTGTTCAAACTGTTCGGGGTGAGCACGGAGTGCGGCGCAGTCCCGCCGCGGATCGTAAATCTTCAGCAGCGCTTCTTCGTAGCTGGCTGCTTGGATGCGGTTGTTCTCCGGATGGGGCGGTGTAATCTGATGGGTGGCTTCCAGCCCGAAGTGGCGGCAAAGGGCATCGAGAGACATGCGCGTTGCATTGGCTTTTCCATCGGCCGAATAGCCGGCTATGTGTGGTGTTCCTATCAAGACCTTGTGTAATAGTTCGCGGGAGATGTCCGGCTCATTTTCCCAAACGTCGATGACGGCTTCCGATACGGTGCCCGATTGCAGCGCGTTCAGTAGTGCTTGCGTTTCTATCACCTCTCCGCGAGAAGTGTTCATGATGACGGGTTGCCGCTTCAGCAACCGGAAAAAGGCTTCATCGGCCAAATGAGCTGTTTTATATCTGCCTTCTTTATATAAAGGTACGTGAAAGGAGATCACGTCACATGTTTCTGCAAGATGGTGCAAGGAGACGAAGCCGGCAGTTCCCTCTTTGTCTGCCCGTGGCAGGTCGGCGAGCAGTACGCGCATACCCAGTTTGCGGGCTACTAGGGCTATTTTGCTTCCTACATTCCCTACTCCAACAATGCCGATGGTCATCTCTTTCAACTTTCGTCCGCGGGTGGATGCCAACAACAGGAGGACCGACTGGATATATTGGGCTACGGAAGCCGAGTTGCATCCCGGTGCATTCTTCCAGCTGATGCCTGCCGCCCGGCAATAGTCGGTGTCAATGTGGTCAAAACCGATGGTGGCGGTAGCAATGAATTGCACGCGGCTGCCTTCCAGCAGTTGGCGGTTGCAATGGGTGCGGGTACGGATAATCAGGGCATCGGCGTCTTTTATCAGTTCGGGGGTGAACTCTCTGCCTGCGGCATAAACCACTTCGTCGGCTATCTTTTCAACCGCTTCCCGGATGTACGGGATTTTATTGTCTATAATAACTTTCATATACAAGTAGAACTTAGTGGGGCAAAGATAAAGAATTAAAAACGAAGAAAGAGTTGTGTGTGTGGAAAAGATTGCATAGCTTTGTTTAATTGTATATTTATAAACATATTATGACTATGACATTTACCAACCTTTGCAACGACATTTTCGGGAAATCAATAGCCGATTATCATATCACGGACAGCGTGGATGCGTCGATGAACAATCCTTATGAGATGAAAACAATAGCGTATTATCTGTATCTAAAGAACTGGATTGATGCCGTACAATGGCATTTTGAAGACATTATCCGCGACCCGCAGATTGACCCTGTAGAGGCGCTGGCTTTGAAGCGCCGCATTGACAAATCGAACCAAGACCGCACGGACCTGGTGGAGCTGATAGATAGTTATTTCTTTGATAAATACAAAGCGGTAAAGCCGCTGGCGGATGCCACTATCAATACGGAAAGTCCGGCTTGGGCTATCGACCGTCTTTCTATCCTTGCTTTGAAAATAGTTCACATGCAGCAAGAGGTGGACCGTACGGACACTACGCCCGAACATCATGCACAGTGTCTGGCAAAGCTGAATACTTTGCTCGAACAGCGCAAGGATCTGTCGGCAGCTATCGACCAATTGCTGGCCGACATTGAGGCAGGCAGCCGGTATATGAAGGTATATAAACAAATGAAGATGTATAATGACCCGGCTCTGAACCCGGTGCTTTATGCTAAAAAATAAGCGATGGCGCGTATTCTCGTTATCCGTTTCTCTGCGCTGGGCGATGTGGCGATGACCGTTCCGGTCATTCACTCGCTGGCGGTGCAATATCCACAACATGAAATTGTGGTGTTGAGCCGCGCAATGTTGCAGCCTCTCTTTCAAGGCTTGCCTGCAAACGTCAGTTTCCGCAGCGCCGATTTGTCGGGCATGCACAAAGGCATTACGGGCTTGAACAAGCTATATGCGGAACTAAAATCTTTGCATTTTGATTATGTTGCCGACTTCCATAATGTATTGCGTACCCGTTATCTCCGTCTTCGTTTTTTGCTTTCGGGTACGCCTGTCGCTTCCATTTGTAAGGGGCGTGCGGGGAAGCAACGGCTTGTCCGTCGTTGGCACAAGGTGCTGGCGATGCAAGAAAGTTCTTTTCAGCGTTATGCCGGGGTGCTTTCTGCTATCGGCTTGCCTGTTTCGATCAAGTTTGCTTCTATCTATGGAGAAAAGAAAGGGAGCTTTGCCGAGATTGCTTCTGTGGCTGGAGAAAAAGGTGATACGAAATGGATTGGCATTGCTCCGTTTGCCAAACATCAGGGAAAGATTTATCCTTTGAACCTGCAAGAGCAGGTAGTAGCCCACTTTGCTGCCGACCCTGCGGTGAAAGTTTTTCTGTTTGGCGGGGGAAAAGAAGAAAAGGCTGTCTTTGATTGCTGGGCTGCGAAATATCCGTCCGTCTTGTCGCTGATTGGTCTGTTGAATCTTTCTACTGAATTGAATTTGATGAGCCATCTCGATGTGATGCTTTCCATGGATTCCGCCAATATGCACCTGGCTTCGCTTGTCGGCATTCCTGTTGTTTCTATTTGGGGAGCCACTCATCCTTATGCCGGTTTTATGGGTTGGAAGCAATTGTCTGAAAACACCGTGCAGCAAGAACTTCCCTGCCGTCCTTGTTCCGTTTACGGGCAAAAGTCCTGCTTTCTGGGCGATTATCGCTGCTTGTACGGGATTACGCCAACCCAGGTGATTCAGAAGATTGAACGTGTTATCCAATAAAAAGCCTTCTCTCCTTTTTTTTGAAAGAAGCAGAACGTTGGAGGCTTTTCAAGGAAAGATGCAATGCCCCCTTTGCACGCTCGCCAAACCCTTTGTGCACCGGTCTTTGAAGGCTGCCGAGTCTTGCTTCCACTCCCGGCAGGAGATGCCTTCACTCTGGGCAGGAGATGCTTCCACTCCCGGCAGGAGATGACGCCTCTTCCGGCAGGAGATTTATCAAAATAGTAACTATCCCCCATTTGTGTACCCTGTTTTTTCTACAAGACGAGTGTCTTTTGATACACTTTTATTAGTGCTTCGGTCAAAACTTTCCCTTCAAACCGTGCGGCGAACTTGTGCCCCTCCTCTATCATCTCTTTTCTTAGCGCATCGTCGGTAAGAGTGCGGTCAATGGCTGCTGCTAAGGCTTTTTCGTCTTGGGGATGCACATAAAGAGAATGTGTTCCTCCCGCTTCTTCCAAGCAAGAGCCGGTGGCGCCGATGACGGGAGTGCCGCTGTTCAGCGCTTCCAGCAAGGGGATGCCAAAGCCTTCAAAAAAGGAAGGATAGACAAAGGTGGCGGCCATTTGATAAAAAGCGGGCAGTTCTTTGAACGGGATGTTGCTGAGCAGGCGCATCTTGTTTTCAAGGTGATTTTCTTTCAGAAAGCTTTCTACCGTATCGGCGTACGGCGTTCGTTTGCCAATGGCAATGACAGAGACGGGCGTTTGAAGATGCTTGAGCGCCTTTGCCAGCAGCAGCAGGTTTTTCCGGCTTTCGATGCTTCCTAAACAGAGAATGTACTGTTGCGGCAGTTGGTACTTCTTTCTTATCTCTTCTTTCGTTGCCGCGGTAACCGGGTGCTTGAACTGTGCGTCGCATCCTTGATACACCACCTCTATCTTCTCTTCGGGGATATGGAAGAAGGAAATAATATCCCGTTTGGTGCATTCGCTCACCGCAATAATGCAGTCTGAGTGCTGGCAGGCTTTACGGAATTTATAGGTGTAAATCAGTCTGTCGATGAATTTATAGTAGGCAGGATAACGCAAGAAGATTAAATCGTGGATGGTGACAATGCTTTTTGTTGCTCTGGCTCGCGAAATGTTTAATGGCAATTCGTTGCTGAGTCCGTGATAAAGTTCCACTTTATCCTTTACAATGTCGGTCGTAACTCCCCATACGCGCCATAAAGAGCGAAACATTTTCCAGCAAGGAGAGGCGGGAAGAAGCAAATGCCCCGTGGCAGGCACGTCCACCCGTACGCCTGTTTTAGGCAGCTTGGGAGCATACAGAAAATATTCATTCCCATCGGTATAGGCAGCTAATGCATCAATCACAAACCGGCTATAATTGCCGAGCCCTGTCCGGTTCTGAACCGCTCTTTTTGCATCAAATCCTATCTTCATGAATGATTTTAATTGTATATTTCAGGCAAATATAAGAAGAATTTAAATCGATAATTAGATTATTCTGTTTTTATTGTTACTTTTGTATCATAAGATACTCGATTGCTTGGAGCGTAATGAGGTAAAAGCCACATTCTTCTGTACCGCTAACTTTGCACTTCATGCGCCGGAGGTCATTCGCCGCATTTTAGCCAGAGGGCATGAAGTAGCCCGATGATTGGATTCTTTTAGCCGGGCAGGTGCTTTTTCCTTGCTTTATCTGCGGTTTAAACAGTATAAAAATGAAACGTTCCGTTATGCTTTTCTTGCTTCTGTGCTGCTCTTTGTGGTGCTGTTCAGCACGGGCAGCGAGTTGGTTTGCAATTTCTTTCTGACCTCATACTTCACCTTTCGTAGCGCACCTTCTTTTAAGAAGCTTTTCGGGTTTGGCAGCAGTCATCTTGTCAATTATTTACTTCATATCGTCTTGTTTAATCTCTTTTTGTTTATGGGTCTTTCTAAGGAAATTGCGCCGATAATAGTGCTGGCGGTTGCAGTTCCCATAAATTTTTTGTTACTTCGCTGGGTATTTAAAAAAGAGAGATGAAAGCTACAATCTATTACTTGAACTTTTTCTTCTGGTACATTGCTTCTTTATTGCCGTTGCGATTGCTTTATGTTGTTTCCGACTTATTATTTTTCCCCCTCTATCATTGGGTTCGCTATCGCAGAAGGGTGGTCAGGAAGAATTTGCTGGAGTCTTTTCCAGAGAAAGAATTAACCGAAATTCTTCGGATAGAAAGGGGTTTCTACCATCATTTCTGTGATTATACCATGGAGACTATTAAGTCGTTCTCGATGAGCGAACGGCAGATGCGGCGGCGGATGACTTTTGGCGGGATAGAGAAGCTGAACGAACTGATGAAGGAGCGTGACTGTGTGGTCTACTTGGGGCACTACTGCAATTGGGAGTGGATTTCGTCGCTTCCGCTGCATTTGGATGCCGCCAATGACGTGGTGGTGGGGCAGATTTATCATCGGCTGGAGAGCCCTGCCTTCGACAAACTTTTTCTTCGCATGCGGGCTCGGTTCAAGGCAGTCAATATCGAAATGTTTTCGGCGTTGCGCCAGCTCATTCGTTATAAACAAGCTAATAAACGATTTGTGATAGGATTCATTTCCGACCAGTCGCCCAACTGGAACTTTATAAATATGTGGACTCCTTTTCTTCATCATCCTTCTTCTTTCTTTGTGGGAGCCGAAAGTATGGCAAAAGCAACCAATGCCGCCGTGGCTTACTTTGATGTGCGCCGGCTCAAGCGCGGCTATTATCATGCCGATTTTGTGCTGATGACCGAAGAACCCAAGACGTTTGCCAATTACGACATCACTGTGGAGTATGCAAAGCTGTTGGAAAAGACGATTTGTGGTGCGCCTCAATACTGGCTTTGGAGCCATAATCGCTGGAAGCGCACGTATGAAGAGTATCTGGAAAGAAAGAATAATTCGAGTGGAAATAATTAATATAGCTATCTCTTGCATGAAACAATCATTGAACCGCTTCATTTATATACGGGTTGCCTTTTCGCTTCTTTGTAACTTGCTGCTTTCTTATCTCTTGTTTATGCTTTGTCGCCTGGTTTTTCTGTGGGTGAACCATTCGTATTATACCGGGCTGACCATTGCCGAACTGTTTTCTATTTTTAAGGGTGGACTCGTGTTCGACACGTCTGCCATTGTTTACGTCAACAGTTTTTACATCCTTTTAATGCTGCTTCCGCTGCATTACAAGGAGAAGAAGCTTTATCAACAGGTGGCTAAATGGATTTTTATTCTTACTAACAGCCTTGCGCTGGTGATGAACCTGATGGATACGGTCTATTTTCAGTACACCAATCGCCGCACTACGGCTTCTGTGTTCAGTGAGTTCAGTCGGGAAGGAAATATCGGCGGCATTATCGGGGTAGAGTTGCTTCATCATTGGTATCTTACTTTGCTCGCCGTTTGCTTGATTGTTGGATTGTACAAATTCTACCGGATGCCTTTTGGCAAAATAAGCCGTCGCACGCGCTTGCCGCTTTATTACACTACACAAGTTGTTTGCTTGGCGGCAGCGGTCCCTTTTTGCATCTTTGGCATGCGGGGCGGCATTGGCGCTGCCGTGCGCCCCATCACTGTGAGCAATGCCAACCAATACGTCAATCGCCCCATCGAAACTGCGCTGGTGCTGAACACCCCTTTCTCTGTTATTCGTACCATCGGGAAGAAACCCTTTACGGTACCTTCTTATTTTAAAGACGAGCAGGCGATGGCGCAGGTCTACACCCCCGTCCACACGCCTGCGGACTCTGTTCACTTCCGCCCGCTCAATGTGGTGGTATTCATTATGGAGAGTTTTGGAAAAGAATATGTAGGCGCGCTGAACAAAGAACTTGATGGCGGCACTTACAAAGGATACACCCCCTTTCTTGACTCTTTAATTGCCGAAAGTTTTACCACCGAATACTCTTTTGCCAACGGGCGCAAGAGCATTGACGGCATGCCGTCCGTTTTGTCCGGCATTCCCATGTTCGTAGAGCCCTTCTTTTTGACCCCTGCTTCGATGAATAAAGTATCGGGGATTGCTGGCGAATTGCGCAAGAAAGGTTATTACTCTGCTTTCTTTCATGGCGCCGAAAATGGTTCGATGGGCTTTGAAGCCTTCTCTCGTGCCACCGGCTTTCAAGATTATTACGGACGGACGGAATACAACAACGATGCCGACTTCGACGGACGTTGGGCAATCTGGGATGAAGAGTTTTTCCAGTTCTTTGACGCAAAGCTTTCTACCTTCCGCCAGCCTTTTGTGGCCGCTCTCTTCAGCGCCTCTTCCCATCATCCGTTCGTTGTGCCCCAGCGTTATGAAGGGAAGTTTCCCAAAGGCACGCAGCCTATTCATCAGTGCGTGGGCTATTCGGACTATGCCTTGAAGCGTTTCTTTGAGAAAGCTTCCCGCCAACCTTGGTTTAAGAACACCCTTTTCGTTATCACTGCCGACCACACCAACCAGGCGCAACATCCCGAATACCTCACTTCGAGCGGTTCTTTCTCCGTCCCCGTCATTTTCTATCAAGCAGGCAGTTCGCTCAAAGGGCATGCGAAGAGCATTGCCCAGCAGACGGACATCATGCCCACCGTGCTGGGGTATCTGGGTTATGACAAGCCTTATCTCTCTTTCGGAAGTGACTTGCTGTCAACTCCTGCCGATAAAACCTTTGCTGTGAACTATACCAATGGCATTTATCAGTATCACAAGGGGAAGTATTTGCTTCAGTTCGACGGAGAGAAGTCCGTGGCATTGTATAACTTCATTACCGACCAACTACTGAAAAAGAACTTGCTGGGAACCGTCCCTGCTGAGCAAGCAACGATGGAGACGGAGCTGAAAGCTATCATCCAGCAATATATGATGCGGATGAATGGAGACCGGTTGACGGTGGAATAAAGTGACTATTTGCGTTTGATCAATCTGTAATATGCCTCGAACAGTGTCGGAGAGAAGTTGAATAATAACGTATAAAAAGAAGGATGCTTAGGTTTCAATGGATAGAGACCGGCCTCTTTCATTTGGCATACCAGCTCTTTCTGATTGTTATAGCCGTCCCGCATGCTTCGTTTGAAAATCATTATCAATCTGTTTGCGATGAGGCTATCCAAGTAGGTTGCCACTTCGATGTCTTTCTCTTGCTTTTGTTTGAAAAGATGAATTGAATGCATGGCGGCAATCATATCTTGAAAGTTCTTTTCGTTATAATTGTTCATGAACGATTCGCTGTTCTGATAATAATTGTAAAAGGTCAGCGGGAAGTATTTGATGCGTTGCGCCTGACAGATGGCGCAGGGAGTAAAAGCTTCATCTTCGTGCCCGATAGGGAGAAAAGCAAGACTGCGTTCTATCAAAAAAGAATGGCGGTAAGCGTATAGGGGAATCATAGGTGCATAGTGATTCCTGAGCAGAAATTCTCTGCCGGATACAATTCTTTCCGTATTCTTTTCGAGATGGTATCCCGTTTTTCCGTCCGTTCCGTCGGGTAACAGGTAGCGGTAGTTCATCAGCATCATGTCCAGTTTGTTCTGAGACATCTCTTGATAAATTGTTTTTAAGCAATGGGGTCTGAAACAGTCGTCTGCGTCAAGAAACAGCAGATATTCTCCCGCTGAAGCCTTAATACCTTTATTTCGTGAGATACTGAGTCCGTTGTTGATTGTTGAAAAGAGGCGGACAAAGGGGTATTGCTTGCACAACCTTTCTACCACAGCAAGAGTTTGGTCTGTAGAGCCATCGTTGATAACCAGAACTTCGTATTCATTTGTTGCCATATCCTGCTCGTACAGGGAGTGTATGCACCTTTCGATGTGTTTTTCAGCATTGTAGGCAGGTATGATAATAGATAGCTTGAGGTGCATAATAGTCAGTTTTTGTGATTAATAACGAAAAAGAGAGTTTTAAGAGTAGCTATTATTTTATTGTGTATCAAGCATTGTGACTTTTTATAATGATGGATTATGGCACGTTGCCACAGCGCTTCTTTATAGATTTTTCTTTCTCTATTTTTGCGCAAACATTCGTGACAAAACGTTTCGTACTCCTGAAGCCAAGCGGCGGATATTGTCTCATTTATTCGGTGTGCTATTTCGTAATGAACGGCAATAATAGCATCATTGTATTTCACTCCCAGTTCTTTCATCATCCGTGCGTAGGTCAAGAAAGCGTCTTTTTGTTGTTTCTCATGTGAAGCGGCAGACAGTTGCGAATCGGATAATGTATAGTACATTAAAAAGCGGGGAAGAGTGTGAAATTTCAATTGTTTCACGGCACGGGTCCATAAATCAAAATCTTCGGCATAATGATTTTCTTTGTACAACAATCCGCTCTGCTTCAATGTGGCTGTGCGAATGAAGGCTGTAGACTGCATGAAAGCGCAGCGCAGAAACATGGCCACAGCAATTTCATCGTGAGTAGTAGGGAACGTGTATTTACCTTGACTGTTTCCGTTTTTATCGATTATCTTTACGAAACTTCCGCAGATATCGATGTCAGGATGTAGCTCCATAAAGTTGAATTGCTCCTCCAGTCGGTGAGGAGACATGATGTCATCTGCATCGCAAAAGGCAATATAGGTGGTCTGTGCATACTCAATACCTTTGTTTCGAGTAGCTCCTGCTCCTTGGTTTGTTTCGTTTTGTACAACCAGCATACGAGGGTCTGAATAGGAGCGTGCTATTTCTGCTGTCTGGTCGGTGGAGCAATCGTCAATCAGCAAGAGTTTGAAGTTTCCAAACGTTTGTACCAAAACACTGTTTAATGTTGCCTTTAAGAAGGCGGCAGCATTATACATAGGGATGATGACCGTGATTTTTTCCGCTGGATGATTACACGTTGTCATATCCATTTTCTACTCTTGTTAGTTTGCTATACAATGCTTGCTTGGTCATATCCATATTCTTTTTTTCGCAGTTTCTGGAGTTGAAAGTGTGGTGCAAATGAAAGGCAATGGCTTTGAATTTTATCTTTTTCATTTTGATACCGGAGTTGTGCAGTCGGATCACAAGCTCTATATCTTCATGCCCCCAGCCGTTGATGTCGTTATTATAACCGTTGATAGCAACAAAATCGCTTTTCCAGTATGCCAGATTACAACCTTTTACGTGCATCACGTCATCGGATGTTTTGCTGAAAGCTTTTGAAAGAAAAGGTATTCGGAAGGCGTTGAACTTGTTGTTGCTTCGAGTCAAGTTGCTCTTTTGTGGATGAAGGGCTATCCGGCGTAAGAAGAATTTCGTTTTAAGTGCATTGATAAGTGTCCGTCCTCCTCTGGCAAAGAAGCCGGGTGCTGCTGCCGAAACATGATCTTCTATGAAACAAGGATGTACTAAGATGTCGCCGTCTATCTGGATAATATAATCTCCCGTAGCAGCTTTTATCGCTTTGTTCATGATGATGGTCTTTCTGAATCCCTTGTCTTCGTGCCAGATGTGTTTGATTGGAATGGGATAATCAGTTTGTAGATTTTTAATCATGTTGGCAGTTTCAACAGTCGATCCATCATCCGCAATGATGATTTCATGAGGATATTGAGTCTGGTGCAATATTGTTTTTAGGCAAAGTTTAAGTGCTTCAGGCCAGTTATAAGTTGAAATGATTAATGAAACTTTCATTGTTGTCTAATAGAATCGTTTCTGTTTTACAGTTGAATATTAAACGCAAAGATAGTGGAAATACTGCATGTTTTAGCTTTTAAAATTTAAAAAGTCAGTTAACATTCCTCTGCACCGCTTTATTTATCTATCTTTACCTGCTCATTTCTAAAAAAACAAGATAATACTTATGCAATTTTCAGTTATTATACCAGCTTACAATGCTGCACAATATTTAGTGAGATGCATTGAATCCGTGGCTAATCAAGATTTACCGCATGATTGTTATGAAGCCATTGTAGTGAATGACGGCTCTACGGATGACACGACGGCTGTCTTAACTTCTCTTTGCTACAAATACTCCTTTTTGAGGGTGATAGCCACTGTAAACGGCGGATTGAGCAAAGCCAGAAACAGAGGTATGGAGGAGGCAACGGGTGAATATCTTATTTTTTTGGATGCAGACGATAGTATTGCATCGCATTCATTCAGCACAATATATGCCGAGATGACTGGAAGCAAGCTGGATATGATGCTACTTAATTATGTGCACATTGCATCCAATGGAACCATCTTGCCCGGCGCTTACCCGATGGAGCGAAATCCATCTAAGATAGTATCCGGCCGAGTGTTTCTTCTGATGGATTGTTATCCACCGATGATTCCTCTTTATGTATATAGAAGTGCTTTTCTTAAGCAAAACTCTTTAAAAATGATTCCTATCTGGCACGAGGATGAAGAGTTCACGCCCCGTACTATCTATCTGGCTCAACGCATTAAATACTTTGCGTATGTGTTTTATAATTACTATCAGCATGCGGACTCTTATACAAATCGATACAATGAAACACACGCATTGAATATGCTTGCTGCGATGGCTTCTTTAAAGCAATTCCGGCAGACCTTCTGCCGGAATGATAAAAACGCAGCCTGCTATTTTGATAATCACATAGCAGTAATTGTGATGCGATTGTTCAAAAACAGTATTCGCAAAAATGAAACGAGCCAAGATGAAATGATTAGAGTGCTAAAAGTGAACGGACTATTGCCGCTTAAACCTCAAAAAAGTTCTTTTTACTTTTGGCTGTTTAATACTTCGCCGATTTTGTTTGTTCGCTATTATTGGATGATAAAGCATAAATATAACACTTCAAAGCAATGAATAGGAAACGGCTTTTGTTTTTGCATAATGAATTTCCCGATGGTGGTGCAGAAAGAGTGACAATTGATATTGCGCACTATGTTTCTTCTTACGGGTATGAGACGTATGTTTTAGCAAAGAAAATTCGTACTAGTTCGATTCCCTTGATAACCATGCTTCCACTTCCCGACACACAAGAACTTAATAGCAAGAAGAATGCGGATGCTATTGTTCGTGTTTTGAATGACTGGAATATAGATATCTTCGTTTTGCCTGTTCAAACACTCTCTTACCTGGCTCAGATACGGGAGCGTGTTCGTTGCCGGATTGTTTTTGCGTTACATAGTGTTCCTTTTTGGGAAATACAACATAACCTTTATGCAAAAAGGAAGCAATGCAGACACTCCTTTTTCAAACGGATAAAGTGGCTTTTCTTACTATATCCCAAAACGAATTGGTTGAAACACTATCACAAGCGCGTGATGGGTGAGTATGAAAGAATTTATCGGCAGGTTGATGCTTATACCGTTCTTTGTGATGGATATAAACAAGAACTGATAAAGAAAATGAAACTCGCTTCTGGAGAGAATAAATTGCGTGTCATACCCAATGCTGAAAAAGAGATTGAAGTAATTAACTTGCAGAAAAAGAAGCAGGTGCTGTTTGTTGGACGCATGAGCTATGAAGATAAGCGGGTAGACCGACTTCTAGATATATGGGAAATGATTTATAAACAAATACCAGAGTGGGAGCTGGTATTAGTGGGTGATGGTGAAGAAAAGATTTCTTTGGAACAGAGCGCTGTGCAAAAAAAACTTCAACGTATTCGTTTTGTAGGGCATAGTGACTGCGTGCAAGCTTATTATCGTGAATCCGCTCTTCTGTGTCTGACATCTACCTTTGAGGGTTGGCCGCTTTGCCTTACCGAGGCACAAGCTAACGGAGTGATACCCATTGCTTTTGACTGTGCGGCAGGAGTGCATGAAATCTTAGCTCCTTCTGGCGTAAATGGTTTTCTAATCCCCCCCCTTCAAAAGAAGATGTTTGCCAATGTTTTGCTAAAACTATTGCAAGATCCTGACAGAATAAAGCAAATGCAACGGCATGTCATACTAAAGTCCATGAGTTATGCTCCCGATGTGATAGGTGATAAATGGTTGACTTTGTTTGAAAGCTTGTTGTCACCAAATATAAAACAGACACATTGCTAATATAATAAATCATATATATATGATACACTCTTTCCCTTTAGTCTCTGTAATCATACCGGCTTATAATAGTGATAAATATCTAGAGGCCTGTATTCAAAGTGTTATAAACCAGACATACCGTAATCTGGAAATTATACTAGTGAATGACGGGAGTACCGATGGAAGTCGTGCCCTTATTGAACGCTATGCTTGTATGGATACTCGTATTATTTGCATCAATAAGCAAAATGAAGGCTTGCCTTTAGCCAGAAAAGCGGGAATCGATGTTGCACAAGGTAAATACATACAGCATTTGGATAGTGATGACACTTTATTAGAAGAAGCACTTGCGTGCCTGGTAGACAGAGCCGAGCATGCCAATGCTGATATTGTAGCCGCTCCATTCTTTTTTTGCAATATAGGAGGGGCTAAAAAGTTTTCTGGTACTCTTTCTTTTGATGAATTATCCGGAATAGCATACATCAAAGAAATCTTAAAACTTGGAGCTTATTGGAGTGTGTGGTCTAACTTTCAGAAGCGTTCTTTATTCGAAAATAATAAAATAGAAACAGTGCCGCATATCTATTATGGGGAAGATGTCATTTTAATGATTCAACTGTTGGTCAATCATCCTAAAGTAGTTTCTTTGGGCAAACCGATACTTAATTATAATAAATATCCCACGTCTATCACAGGCAGTATTACTGACGATAAATATAAAAATTTTCGGGCTTATCCTGTTTGGATAGAAAACTTTTTAGAGAGGAAAGGGCTAACGGAAGAATTGAAAAAAGAAATAGCAACACTGCATCTTCAGAACACGTTTACTTGCATTCATTGGAAGCACTTAGAAGATGCTAATAAGGACATGATACGTGTGGTTCGTGATTTGAACCTGTATCCCGATTTGAAAGCTCGTTTGTCCAACCGTGAACGAAAAATAGTAGCGGTCTATCAACTATCCCGCTGGTTGGGGTATTTAAATTTAATCCGCTATAATAAACAAGGAAAAATTTAACAAAGAGGCACGATGAATGTGAAGAGAAGTCTTTATAAACGAATGTTGAAGATGAAGCTTATGCCGCCCAAGGTGGTGACGCTTATGGACGGTGGCATTTGTTCTCAAATGCACCAATTTTTATTGGGGCAACTTTTTGAGGAGCGTGGATTCCGAGTGTCTTACGACTTGTCTTTTTATGAAGAGTGGGGAAGCGACTTGAACGATGCCTTCGTGCGGAACTTCGATCTGCTGAAGGCTTTCCCTTATTTACGTATGAATGTTGCTTCTAAAATGGTCATTGATGTCTATGAACATAGATATTATTACAAAGGGAACAATACTGGCGTAAGAGAAGAAGATTTCTCTTTTTTGAATTTAACGCCTCCCGTTTATTTAGGCGGCTATTATCACCTCCCTCCTGAACTTTGGCTAAAAACTTTTAACCGGTTGTTCCGGTTAACTTCTAATGTGCTGGATGAAACAAATGAAACGTTACGTAATGAAATACAACAGACGCCTCACACTATTGCAGTGCATGTGCGCAGAGGAGATTTGAAAGAAGAGGTTTTTGCTTACGGAAAACCTGCTACGTTGACTTATTTCCAAAAAGCGGTGCAGCTTTTTATGGAAAAATATGCTGTACCTTTCTTCTATTTTTTTTCGGACGAACCGGGCTGGGTGGCACAAGAGTTGATTCCTTCCCTCCCGCTAGTTCAAAATTATAAAGTGATAGATAGGAATGGTTCGGACAAGGGCTATATGGATTTGTTCTTGATAGCTTCGTGCCGGCATCAGATAACGAGCAAAGGCACATTGGGCAAGTATGGTGCTTTGCTGATGGATAACCCAGACAAGCAAGTGCTGTTTTGTAATGATCCTACAGAATATCCGTGGAAAGAACTTGTGTATAATCCCGTTTTTATATAAGGCATTAACGATGATTGATTTAAAAAAATATCAAGAGCTGAACCGTTCGTTCCGGAATGAGCTGGTTTTCCATATCGGCGCCACTTCCGGCTTTTATTCCGAACTGAATAATATGATACTCGCTATGGTCTATTGTTTGCAAGGGCGAATTCGCTTTACCCTATATTCGGAAGATGCTAACTTTAAGTTTAAAAAGGGCTGGAATGATTACTTCTTGCCATTTTGTGAGGAAGTGGAAGGAAGCTTTCATCACGAATATAATTTGCGGGACGAAGACCCGATGTTTGTGATGAGAAGTTTTTTTAAAAGAACGCGTTATGTGCTTTTCCGGCTGATGCACCGGCATACT
>JAVVVS010000014.1:0-50610 GCA_036652495.1 Bacteroides sp. | reverse complement strand
AAAGAGGTTAAGGAATCATTGATTGTTATCGATACACAATACAGGAATGATACAATTGCTGCATGAAAAAGTACCGTTCTCTTAGAAGCAGACGTAAGGCGCCAGCCGTTCCATGTCTTCCGAAGTGAATTCGTTGTATAAACTCAGCTGCTTCAAGCTCTTCAGATCCCCGCTCTTTTCACGATGTTCCACGATGACTTTCGCTTGGTAGAAGTTGATGTACGGATGCCGTTTCAGCCGTTCCACACTCCCTTTGTTCAGGTTGATGCGCTGTGTTTCGCCCGCTTCTATCCGCAACCAAGGGCGCAGCCTTTCCACGTCCAATCGCAATTCGCCCAGCTGCTCGATGCGGTAGAAGCCGCCCAACTGCTTTCGGTAGCCCACTATCATCCGGGCAATGCCGCTCCCGATGCCGGGAATCTTCTTCAACTCCGTTGTGTCCGCCCTGTTGAGGCTCACTATGGTGCCGGCGGGATATTTGTAAAACGTCAAGCTGTCCGTTTTCGTATGTTGGGTGGTGTAGAGGCGGAGGGTGTCGCGCCGGCTGAAGGATTCGCCGATAGTGAGATAAGGCAGCAGTGCGGCGTATTGTTGCGCTCCGAGTCCGTAAATCTTCTTGAAATCTTCCGGTTGGCGGAACTTCCCGCCTTTGCGCCGGTAGCGGAGAATGTTCTTTGCCATCCACGGAGGAAGCCCCAGATCGAGAAACCCCGTCGAGTCGGTTGTGTTCGGGTCGAACGCATGCAACACAACTTGCCGGTGCTCCGCCCGTTGGCAGTAGTTCGCCGCCTCCCGTTCCCGCTTGTCTCTTGCCAGTGAGTGTTGGAACAAGGCCTTTTCTTTTGCCACACCGTCATCAGTCTTTGGTGAAGTATTCTGTCCGGGGATGAACCAGGCAGCCGGCACCATTATCAATGCCACGAAAGCCACCAGCAAGAAAACGCTTTTCCGTTCTCCCCTGGAGAAATAGAACAACTCCTTCCACTCCATGGCTAGAACACTCCCAGCTCATGGATGAAGATGAGCGAGATGGCAACCGGAGCCAAGTACTTCAAGAGGATGACAATCAGTCTGTACACCGGTACCTTGAGCGCCCCATCGTTCGTAATCTCGTCCCAAACAATCGTTTTGTCCAGATACCAACCCACAAAGAGAGAGATGCACAAGCCGCCCAGCGGAAGCATCAGCTTGGCGGTGACAAAGTCGAACAAGTCGAAAAGCGTGAGCCCGAAGACCGTAGCGCCCTTCATCACTCCCAAAGAGAGCGAACAAAGCGTACCCAGCAGCATGCAGCCGCCCGTCACTATCCAAGCCGCTTTCTTGCGGGCGAGCTTGAACTCTTCGTGCAGATAAGCGGTCACCACCTCGTGCATGGAGATGGTGGACGTCAGCGCCGCCAATGCCAAGAGGATGTAGAACATCACCGAAAAGAGGTAAGCCAGTACAGGTATGCCTTTGAAAGCCTGCTGAAAGACATTGGGCAGCGTGATAAACACCAAGCTGGGACCGGCGTCGGGCTGGATGCCTACCGAGAAGGCAGCCGGGAAGATGATAAACCCCGCCAGTATGGCTACAATTGTATCTATCAGTCCCACGCTGAAAGCCGTTCGTGTCAAGTTCGTCTCTTTATTGAAGTAAGAAGCATACGTGCAGAGGCAGCCCATGCCCAAGCTGAGCGAGAAGAACGCCTGCCCCATCGCTGCCAGAAACACATTCCCGTTGACTTTGCTCCAGTCGGGCTTCAGCAAAAACTCGATGCCTTTGCTTGCTCCCGGCAAACTGACGGAGCAGCCCACCAGTACCAGAATGATCAGGAAGAGCATCGGCATCATAATTTTCGATGATTTCTCTATACCCTTTTCCACTCCTTTGACGATGATGAAATGGGTGATGAGCAAGAAGAGAATCAGCCAGACGAGCGGTCGCCAAGGATGGGTGGAAAAGCGGTTGAAGGAAGCTACAAAGTCGGCGGGCGACTGACCTGCAAAGCTGTTGGTGAGCGCTTCGCCGATAAACTCCAACGTCCATCCCGCCACCACCGAATAATAACTAAGAATCAGGAAACCTGCCAGTACGCCCATCAAACCCACCCAGCGCCAGCGGGTGCCGGGAGCTAGCTTCTGATAAGCTCCTGCCGTGTTGGCGCGCGAGTGGCGCCCGATGAGGAATTCGCCTATCATGATGGGAAGCCCCAGAAGGACGACGCATCCTAAATAGATAATAATAAAGGCGGCTCCGCCGTAGTTTCCGGTTTCATAAGGAAATCTCCAAACGTTACCGAGCCCTACTGCTGACCCTGCTGAAGCGAGGATAACACCCAATTTGGTTCCGAAATTCGCTCTGTCATTTTTTGTCATAAAGGGAGACTTAATCTATCAAATAGTCATTAATTGAGACTTAAACGTGCAAATATAGAAAATGTTTCTTATATTTGTAGCCCGTTCGTAAATTATTTGATTATGCTCTATTATATTAAGAAGTACCCTCTCTCGCTGGCTGTTATACTCGCCGTAGTCTATCTCTCCTTTTTCAACCCCCCTACAACGGAGCTGGACAAGGTGCCGTTTATGGATAAAATTGTCCATGTGTGCATGTATTTTGGCATGTCGGGCATATTGTGGTGGGAGTTCTTGCGGGCGCATAAAAATGGCGCGCCGATGTGGCACGCCTGGGTGGGAGCTTTCATTTGTCCCGTCTTGTTCAGCGGATGTGTGGAGCTGTTGCAGCAGTATTGCACCACCTATCGTGGCGGCGACTGGCTGGACTTTGCCTCCAATGCTTCCGGTGCGGTGCTGGCAAGCCTTGTCGGTTACTTTATCGCCCGTCCGCGCATGATTAAAAGCCGCCGGATAGTGAACTACAGATAGTCCACTATCGTATTGAGCTTAATCCCATTGGATCCTTTAATCAGAATCGTACTGTTCCGGGGCTTGTTCACTTGCAAATCCTTTATCAGCTCCTGGGTGTTAGAGTACGCTTTGTATCCGTGGTTGATGGCAGAAAAGTGTTCGCCCACCAGCAGCACTTTGGCGAACGAGCATTTCTTGATGTAGTCCGTTATCTTTTGATGTTCCACCTGACTTTCTACGCCCAGCTCGCGCATGTCACCCAATATAAGCATCTTGTGCTTCATCTTCATGCTGTCAAAATTCTCTAAGGCAGCCATCATGCTGGTGGGGTTGGCGTTGTAAGCATCGATAATCAAGGTGTTGTCGGCGGTTTTTTTCAGCTGCGAGCGGTTGTTTTCCGGCGTGTATTCAGTCAGGGCTTCGTTTATCTTGAGCGCTTCTACGCCGAAGTAACTGCCGATGGTGACGGCAGCCAGCAGGTTGGCTAAGTTATATTCGCCTATCAACTGTGTTTGCACCGCGTGGTGTTTGTCTTCTTTCCCCGCCTTCCACTCAAAAGCCAAATAGGGTGAACTGCTGATGACTTGTCCGCTGATGTAGAGTGACTCGTCGCTTCCGTAGAAAATAGGCAGCAACTTGCGTGCTTGAATCATTTCCATCAAGCAGGAGTCATCGTGATGCACAAAGACGGTGGCATCTTCTTTCGTGCCCAGGTAGTCGTACAATTCTCCTTTCGTTTTCATTACGCCTTCAAAAGAACCAAAGCCTTCGAGGTGCGCTCTTCCTACATTGGTGATGATGCCGTAATCCGGTTCCACGATGTCTACCAGCTGTTTGATTTCTCCCGGATGATTGGCACCCATCTCTATCACCGCCAAGGTGTGTTCGGGCTTCAATCGGAGCAAGGTAAGAGGCACGCCAATGTGGTTGTTAAAGTTTCCTTGCGTGCAAAGCACATTGTGCGATTTAGACAAGACAGCAGCGATGAGTTCTTTTGTGGTGGTCTTTCCGTTGGTGCCCGTGATGCCGATGACCCGTGTGCCCAATTGTTGGCGGTGGTGGTTGGCAAGTTGTTGCAACGTTTCCAAGCAGTTGCTAACGACGATAAATCGGTTGTCGCCTTCAATGGCATATTCCGGTTCATCAATGACGGCATACGAGCAACCGTCTTTCAACGCTTGCATGGCAAATGCGTTGCCATTGAATGATTCGCCTTTAAGGGCGATAAACAAAGAATCTTCGGGGCAGTTGCGGCTGTCGGTAGTCACGACAGAGCAATCTAAGAATATTTGATACAGTGCAGAGAGTTTCATAAGCTATTGCTAAATTAAAGATGGAACAAAGATAAAGTATAATCCTGAAATCAGTAAACTAAAACGGTAAAAAGATACAGTCATCCCTTCTGTTTTATCCATTTAATTCGATAAGATAGCATAGATAGTTCTTCTTTTTATTTACATTTGCAGTTCAAAAGAGGAAAATAGAATTGTATGATACAAAATTCGCCAAGCTATCTGAATGTGAACGGACAATTGCTCGATCTTTCTGTTCCGCAAGTGATGGGCATACTCAACGTGACGCCCGATTCTTTTTATGCTAGAAGCCGGATGCAAACGGAACAGGACATTGCTGCCCGTGCCCGGCAAATCCTAGAGGAAGGAGCTTCTATTATTGATGTGGGTGCGTACTCTTCCCGTCCCAATGCCGAGCACATTTCGGCAGAAGAAGAAATGAACCGCTTGCGCACCGCATTGGAGATTGTCAATCGCAACCATCCCGGTGCCATTCTTTCTGTAGATACGTTTCGGGCGGATGTGGCCGAACGTTGTGTGTCCGACTATGGAGTTGCCATCATCAACGATATTGCTGCCGGAGAGATGGATGAACGAATGTTCGCTTTGGTGGCGCGGTTGGGAGTGCCTTATATAATGATGCACATGCAAGGCACGCCGCAGAGCATGCAATGCGAACCGCATTACGAGAATCTATTGAAAGAGGTATTTCTGTATTTCGCCAAAAAGGTGCAGCAATTGCGCGATTTGGGTGCTAAAGACTTGATTCTTGATCCGGGCTTCGGCTTCGGCAAAACGTTGGAACACAACTATGAACTGATGGCGCACCTCGAAGAGTTCAGTCTTTTTGAACTGCCGTTGTTGGTAGGCATCTCGCGAAAGTCGATGATCTATCGACTGCTAGGCGGCACGCCGCTGGAAGCACTGAACGGCACTACAGCGCTACATGCCATTGCTTTGATGAAAGGGGCGAACATCCTTCGCGTGCACGATGTTCGCCAAGCTGTAGAAGTGGTGAAGATAACAGAGCAATTAACCCTTAATAAGTAATAAGACGTGTTTTTCGACTTTGGAATAAAAGACTTTATAGATATTCTGTTGGTGGCTTTCCTGCTTTACTATACGTATAAGCTGATGAAAGCTTCCGGATCTATCAATGTATTCACCGGTATCCTGGTGTTTATCTTAATCTGGTTGGTGGTGTCTCAGGTGCTCGAGATGAAATTGTTGGGCTCTATCTTCGACAAGCTTGTCAGTGTGGGCGTGCTCGCTCTCATTGTGCTCTTTCAAGACGAGATACGGCGTTTCCTGCTTACGCTGGGCACGCATCAGCATGCCAGTGCGCTGATACGATTTCTCACGGGCAACAAACAAGAAAAACTGGAACGGGATGATATTATGCCCATCGTGATGGCTTGTATCAGCATGGGCAAGCAAAAGGTGGGCGCGCTGATTGTTGTGGAGCACACCATTCCGTTGGATGATGTAGTGCGCACGGGAGAAACCATTAATGCCGATGTCAATCAACGGCTGATAGAGAATATCTTTTTTAAAAACAGCCCGCTGCACGATGGTGCCATGGTCATCAGCAAGAAACGGATTAAAGCGGCGGGATGTATTCTTCCCGTGTCTCATAACTTGGACATTCCCAAAGAACTGGGACTTCGCCACCGGGCGGCGATGGGCATCTCGCAAGAGTCGGATGCGCTTGCCATTATTGTTTCCGAAGAAACGGGTGGCATATCGGTGGCTTACCGCGGACAGTTCTATCTCCGCCTCAATGGTGAAGAGCTAGAAAGCATGCTGACGAAAGAAGAGTGAGGCAATGGTTGGGCAAACGGTTAGTCCAGCATCAAACTCATATACGGTTGTAGCGGAGCGAGTATCTTTTCGGACAATTCTCCGATGCTTAGTTTGAGATGCGTCCCGGGCAGCCGTTCCTTATTGTACATACACTTTCCGCTGCAAAGATAATAATAACCGTTGTTGGTAGACAATTGCTCGTCCGTCAGTTCGATATTCATTTCATCGCTTGGATAGGCAGCGGCATAAAGCTGCAAGATGCGTCTGATGTCGATGATGCGCGCCATGCCCAAGAGGTGGAGTTTCGCAGCGTGTGCAGGTGGAGTCAAGACGGTCAGCCGCTTGCAGCCGGTCATCTTCTGTATTTTATACAGCAATTCATTCTCTATCTCTTCGGTGTCGGTAAATAGTGCCGGTAGTTGTAGTTCATTCCCTGTTTGGTAGGCAACAGCCACACCTACCACTTGCTCTTTTCGAGTGGCAATGTAAACGGCGTTGTTCTCTAACGCAAGATCCTCCAGAATCACTTTGAAATCAGCTTCCGTATGCTGGATGCAGCAAGGGTGTTTCTCCATCTTTTTGTTCAGATAGAGATACACGGCTTGTTCGTAGTCTACGGTGCTTCTCACGCTGATGCTGCTCGTGCGTGGCGCTTTGTTTGCCGGAATTTCTCTGGAGGAATAGCCAAAGACGGGGGCATACCCCAAGCGGGCATAATAATCGAATAGCCAAGGTTCGCCAGGAATGAGCGTGCTCACTGCTACATCGCTGCGCAACATCCGTACGAAAGCTTGCGACAAAAGTTCGCGCATCACTCCATTGCCCCGATAGTCGGGATGAGTGCAAGCTCCCGATATATACGAGGTTTGAATCGCTTTTCCGCAGAAAGTCATGGGGTAGGGAATCATTTGAAGTGCGGCAATCACCTCTTCTCCGCTTTCAATAGCGATGCTTGTCTCGTTATTGTAGCGCAGACGGAAGTACATCTCGATAAAGTCTTCGCTATCGTCAAAGCAGAGTTTCCATAAAGCTTTTACTTCTTCCTTTATCATGCCTACCATTTAATCATGTCTATCGGACGTTCTTGCAAGCAAACCATGTATTTCTCTAAAATAGTTTCCGGTTGATAAGATAGTTTCGCTTTTCGCAAGCCTTCGATGCCTAAATCTTCCTCCCGGTTGAGGTAAATGTACTGCTCGGGTATGCGGTTGGCAAACTCGTAGTTAATCATGGCATAAGCGCCATCAATAGTGGCATCTGCTTTCTCTACATGTATGCCGAATGTATCCTGATTGATGGGCATCCCGAAGGTGAAAGCCACAATCTTTCCGTCCACGCGCAGGATACCTCCCGAGAGTCCTAACGCTTCGAAATGGTGAAGCGCATATAGCAGCGCGCGGCGTTCATTGCCGGTGCCTTCTTGCTGGTCGCAGTGGTTCACTTTACACCATTCGGCTTCCAAATCCAGACATTCTTGTACCTCTCCCGGGGTGATAGGAGCAAATTCGTGATTCGGATAGCTATGTCGGAACTTGTTAATATGATTCCGCTTGGGTTGGAACTTCTTTCCCTTCAGTGTAGCCAAGTCATTGTGCAGATAAATGTAGTCGGCATAATCGCGGTCGCTGGTGAATAAAAACTGTCCCGGCAGGATGGCTTCCAAATCGGCTTTCATGCACGCACAGGCTCCTAATAGGCAAAACGGTTGTTTCTCTTTATCCGCATCTTCTATGAGTGCGGTTAGCACTCCTTTCAAGTCGCCTTTGCCTACAGGCATCATGTAAGCTAACTTTTCATCCGCCCAAAACCTGAAAACAAGGAATCCACCGATAAAAGCAAACTGAGTGTGGTATAAAAACTGCCAGCTGCAAAGATTAGAGAAGGAAAGGTCGCAGTTGCGGCGAGGACTATTTTGAGTGTAAGCGGTAATCGCTTCTTTATCTTGTAAAGTGATGCTTTTGAATTCAATCATAAACTTTTTTCCCCTTTGAATATAAATAGATAACAAATGTACAATGATTTTGTTAGATAAACCCTAACAATCGTAGGATAGTAGGCGTTAATAATGCAGTGAATATACCATTGAGCGTTAATCCCAGACTGGCATAAGCACCGTATTTCCCGCTGATGTCCATCGCTGCAGAAGTTCCTACTGCATGTGCTGCCGCACCAAGTGAAAGACCTTGCGCGATGGGGCTGTCTATGCGGGTCAGTTTCAATACTTTTACTCCTAGAATAGCGCCCAGCAAACCGACGCAGACCACTACTGCTGCCGTCAGAGAGGGTATGCCGCCTAATGTTTTGGTTACTTCCATCGCAATAGGCGTGGTTACCGACTTGGGAGCCAACGAAAGAATCACTTCTTGTGAAGCTCCCATGACTTTGGCTATCAAGACCACGGATACAACGCCGACTACGCAACCTGCCAATTGCGAAAGCAGAATGGGCAGTATCTGTTTTTTTATAGTCTTCAGTTGTAAATACAGTGGAACGCCCAATGCAACTACGGCTGGTTTTAACCAGAACTCAATGAGGTGTCCCCCTTGATTGTAAGTCTCAAAACTGATGCGGGTTATCTTGAGAAAAAAGATTAGTAAGGCTATCGTTAGTAAAATAGGATTCAATAACACATATCCGGTTCTCTTCTGCAGCAGTTTGGCTAAAAAATAAACGCCAAAGGTGATAGCTAATAAGAAAAACTCATTTTCGAAATAGTTCATTTTGCTTTACGTACTAATTGATGAACCCAGCCGGTAACAACAAGTACCAGGAGGGTGCTGACTAAGGATGCGATAACTATAGGCCAAAATTGCGCCTTGATAATATCGAAATAGAGCATCAGGGCTACCCCTGGAGGAA
Organism: Bacteroides sp.; assembly: GCA_036652495.1. Classification (GTDB taxonomy): domain Bacteria; phylum Bacteroidota; class Bacteroidia; order Bacteroidales; family Bacteroidaceae; genus Bacteroides. The sequence goes on along the minus strand of JAVVVS010000014.1, from coordinate 41,807 downwards.
TAAAGAAGAATCCTAAATTAGCTACTAAAAAATCGGACATCCCTTGCACCCAATGCAACTTAATCCAACCTAATTTCAGAAAAAGGGTGAGCAGCAACATGCCTATGATGCTGGACGGGAGCTTAATTCCCGTGAGAAAAACAATCAATTCACCCAAAGCCAAACAGCCAAATAAAATGGCGCACTGACGTATCATAACGATCCTAATTGATTTGAAACGGCGCAAAGGTAGCAAAATAATGCTTTTATTACGAACTGGAGAGGTTAATGATGGTTGGAAGCAGTCGTTGCGTCCGCGTTAAATATTGTAATATTTGAGCACTCGATATATAAATGCCCGCTGTTTGCCATATTGATATTGCAAAATTGTGTACTTTTGCGGGGTGAAGACACGTTCCATCTAATTTACACAACTATTTTATATATCTATGCTCAACTTGATTAACGAAATTGTTGCGCGTGCGAAAGCAAATCGCCAGCGCATTGTTCTTCCCGAAGGAACGGAAGAACGTACTTTGAAAGCTGCCAATCTTATTTTGACAGATGAAATTGCTGATCTAATTCTTTTAGGTGATCCCAATGAAATTAAGAATCTGGCACTAAAGTGGGGACTGGGAAACATTGGTAAAGCCACCATTATCGATCCGGCCGATCATCCTATGATGGAAGAATACGCACAATTGTTGTGCCAACTTCGTCAAAAGAAAGGTATGACCATCGAAGAAGCCCGCAAACTGGTGCTCGACCCTCTCTATTTGGGTTGTCTCATTATCAAGAGCGGACATGCCGACGGACAGTTGGCAGGAGCGAAAAACACGACTGGCGATGTACTTCGTCCCGCACTGCAAATTATTAAAACCATTCCTGGCATTACATGCGTGTCCGGCGCTATGTTGCTGCTGACTAAGGCTCCCGATTATGGAAAGAATGGCTTGCTCGTGATGGGGGATGTGGCGGTTACTCCGGTTCCGGATGCTGCCCAACTGGCACAAATAGCTGTTTGTACTGCCTATACTGCAAGAGCTGTTGCCGGAATAGAAAATCCGAAAGTAGCTTTGTTGAGTTTCTCTACCAAAGGTTCTGCTAAACATGAAGTAGTGGACAAAGTGGTGGAAGCCGTGAAACTGGCAAAAGAAATGGATCCCACGCTGCTGATTGACGGCGAATTACAGGCAGATGCTGCATTGGTACCTTCGATTGGTGCAAACAAAGCACCCGGATCACCTATTGCCGGAGAGGCTAACGTGCTTATTGTGCCTAGTCTCGAAGTAGGAAACATCTCGTACAAGCTGGTGCAACGTTTAGGAAATGCCGATGCTGTGGGACCAATCCTTCAAGGCATTGCCCGTCCAGTGAACGATTTATCCCGTGGATGCTCTATTGAGGACGTGTATCGTATGATTGCTATTACTGCCAATCAAGCCATTGCCTTAAAAAACACCAAGTAAAAACTAAAATAAGAAATCAAACATGAAAATATTAGTATTGAATTGTGGTAGTTCATCTATCAAATACAAGCTGTTCGATATGACCAGCAAAGAAGTGATTGCCCAAGGGGGAATAGAGAAAATCGGGTTGGATGGTTCGTTTCTTAAATTGACCTTGCCTAATGGAACGAAAAAGGTGCTTGAAAAAGATATTCCTGAACATACGGTAGGAGTGGAGTTTATTCTAGAAACTCTTATTCATCCCCAATTCGGAGCTATCCAGTCGCTCGACGAGATAGAGGCGGTAGGCCACCGCATGGTGCATGGAGGCGAGAAATTCAGTCAATCGGTACTCCTTACGCAGGAAGTGCTCGATGCTTTTGCTGCTTGCAACGACTTGGCACCTCTACACAATCCTGCTAACTTGAAAGGAGTGAACGCCATCACGGCTATTCTTCCTAACGTGCCGCAAGTGGGTGTGTTCGACACTGCTTTTCATCAGACGATGCCTAAATACGCTTATTTGTATGCTATTCCTTATGAATTGTACGAAAAATATGGCATCCGCCGCTATGGTTTCCACGGAACTTCTCACCGCTACGTATCGCAACGGGTGTGCGAGTATCTGGGCGTGAAGGCGGAAGGATTGAAACTCATTACTTGCCATATTGGCAACGGAGGATCTATTGCCGCTATCAAAGACGGAAAATGTATTGACACTACGATGGGACTGACTCCGCTCGAAGGGCTGATGATGGGCACTCGTTGTGGCGACATTGACGCAGGCGCTGTAACGTTCATCATGGATAAAGAAGGACTGGACACTACCGGCATCTCTAACTTGCTGAACAAGAAATCTGGTGTGGCCGGGATGAGAGAGGGCGCGAGTGACATGCGTGACCTCGAAACGGCGGTAGCTGCTGGAGACGAGCGTGCTCTGCTCACCGAACAGATGTACTTTTATCGTATAAAGAAATACATTGGCGCTTATGCTGCCGCTTTGGGCGGAGTAGACGTTATTCTCTTTACCGGAGGTGTCGGCGAGAATCAATCTACCTGCCGTGCAGGTGTGTGCAAAGGCTTGGAATACATGGGTGTGAAGCTTGATCTAGACAAGAATAAAGTCCGCGGAGAAGAAGCCGTGATATCAGCTCCTGATTCGAAAGTAAAAGTAGTCGTAATCCCTACCGATGAAGAATTGCTGATTGCATCTGATACCATGGCGATATTAAAATAAGATAGAATGAGAAGACTTATTTATGCGTTGTTCTTTGTCCTTGTTTCCGTTGTAGCCAACGGGCAGGCAAAGTATGTGTTTTATTTTATTGGTGACGGCATGGGGGTGAACCAAGTAAATGGCACCGAAATGTTTTATGCCGAACAGCAAGGACGCATCGGTGTGGAACCGTTGCTGTTTACGCAATTTCCTGTAGGCACCTTTGCTACTACGTTCTCGGCCACTAACTCGGTTACCGATTCATCGGCAGCAGGCACTGCACTGGCTACGGGACACAAAACTTATAATGGAGCGATTGGTCTTGATGATCAGAAGAACCGTCTGATGACCGTAGCCGAGCAGGCAAAGAAAGCCGGCAAGAGGGTAGGCGTCACCACTAGTGTCAGCGTAGACCACGCTACTCCTGCGGCTTTTTATGCTCATCAGCCCAACCGTAGTATGTATTATGAAATTGCAACCGATTTACCTAAAGCAGGTTTTGACTTTTATGCCGGTGCCGGTTTCTTGAAGCCCACCACTACGGCGGACAAGAACGAAGCGCCCAGCATTTTTCCTCTCATCGAAGGAGCGGGCTATGTGATAGCTAGGGGCTATGCCGATTTTAAGGCAAAAGCTCCGAAAGCCAACAAGATGGTGCTCATTCAGAAAGAAGGCGCCTCTGCTGCTTCATTGCCTTATGCTATTGATAGCAAAGAGGGCGATCTTACACTGGCGCAAATCACCGAAAGCGCCATCTCATTTCTGACCAAAGGCAACAACAAGGGATTCTTCTTGATGGTTGAAGGCGGGCAGATAGACTGGGCTTGTCATAGTAATGATGCGGCTACCGTATTCAAAGAAGTGAAGGACATGGATAATGCCATTAAAGTGGCGTATGAGTTTTATAAAAAACATCCCAAAGAAACGTTGATCGTGGTGACTGCCGATCATGAAACCGGAGGCATTGCTCTGGGCACCGGCAAGTATGAACTGCATCTGAAAGCGCTTCAACAACAGAAGAATTCGGTGGATGTGCTTTCTGATAAAATCAGTACACTGAGAAAAGAGAAAGGCAACAAAGTAACTTGGGAAGAAGTTAAAGCCCTGCTGACCGAGGAAATGGGATTTTGGAAACAACTGCCTATCAGCTGGAAACAAGAGAAAAAATTGCACGATGAATATGAAGACTCTTTCGTAGAAGACAAAGGAGAATTTGAAGAAAGCATGTATGCTAAAAGTGAACCCTTGGCCGCTCGTGCCAAAGAAATCTTGAATCAGATTGCAATGGTGGGTTGGTCTAGTCATGGGCATTCGGCGGGCTATGTACCCGTGTTTGCTATTGGCGCCGGTTCCGAACTATTCAAAGGGAAGATGGATAATACCGACATTCCGAAGCGCATCGCTAAGGCTGCCAAATACGAATAAAAAAGGCGGAAAAGCAGGAATGCAATAGCTGCACAGCTATTGCATTCCTGCTTTTTTTGCCTTTTAATGAATAAAGAGCAACCATTTCTAAATAGCTAGTGTGGCGTGACAAAGCTTGCTTTATTATAGTTGCGTCTCTCCCTCCACAAAGTTCTCCATAAACAGATTTTCGCCGTCGAATACAGCATACGAGAAGAAGTTAATCCAGTCACCTAAAATCAGTATTCGTGTAGTAGCATTGAGCATCAAGTCCAACTCGATATGGCGGTGCCCGTACATAAAGTAATTAATGTTGGGGTGGCTTTTAAGGTATTGCTTGGTGTAAAGCACCAGATGTTCCTTGTCTTCACCCATATAGTCCGGCTCTTTGCCGTCCTCCCGCTTCATTCGGCTGCTTTTAGCCCAACTAAGTCCCAATTCTATGCTCCATCGGGGATGGATAGCCGAAAACAACGTTTGCATGGTTCGGTTACGGAACATGGCACGCAAAAACTTAAAGGTCTTGTCCGGGTCGCCCAGTCCGTCACCATGTGCCAAATAAAACTCTTTTCCGTAAATTTCTGTGGTCAGTGGCTGATGATGAAGAATCACACCGCATTCTTTGACCAAGTAATCACCGCACCAAATGTCGTGGTTGCCAATAAAGAAATGCACCTCTACGCCTAAATCCGTCAGTTCGGAAAGCTTCCCCAAAAAACGGGTATAACCTTTGGGAACCACCAATTTGAACTCATACCAAAAGTCGAACATATCCCCCAACAAATACACGGCGGCAGCTTTGTGTTTAATGCTGTCGAGGAAGTTTACCAATCGTCGCTCTTGTGTTCGTCCATGCTCGATGGCGCGTGATCCGAGATGTGCATCAGAAAGGAAATAAACGTTCTTCATTTTATTCATGATTAGTCAGTTGCTTATAAAAATCCCAGTTCCAGCTTTGCTTCTTCGCTCATCATGTCTTTATCCCATATCGGTTCAAATACAAGGTTGATAGTGGTAGCTGTCACTCCTTCTACTGAGTCTACTCGTTGGCGTACATCTTCCATGATGAAATCGGCAGCCGGACAATTGGGAGCAGTCAGGGTCATGTCTAGGACTACTTCTCCGCTGTCGGAGAGGTCTATTTTGTAAATCAACCCCAAGTCGTACACATTTACCGGAATTTCCGGATCGAATACTGTTTTGAGCATTGCTACAATCTTCTCTTCTGTTTCAAATTTAGTCATTATTCAGGGCTTTGTTGGTTATGTAGACAAAAATAATGTTTTTTTTCATAGCAAGGTTTATGTCTCCTCTCTTTTTATGTACTTTTGTTGATTGTCGTGGCGTTTTTCGTCTGTACAGTTCGCCGAAAAGAGCGTTACAAAGCCTTTAAAGTAAATGCTTCCCCTCCTGAAAGGCATTGCCCACTTTTTTACCCACAGCCAAGTAATCATGGTTGCAAGGGTCAAAAATGATTGGACACAGTTTAGCAGGGTCAATTTTACCTTTTTCATTCAAAATACGCTCGTCAGCAGATACATTGATAATCTTTCCAATGAGATGGGACATCGCTTTGTCGTATGAAATAACTTCACATTCGATGCTCATCGGCAATTCATCAATGATGGGCGCATTAACAAATTCAGAATGGGTGGCATGAAATCCCGCTTTAGCAAACTTGTCCGGTTCTTTATTACCCGAAACGATGCCTACATAGTCACAGGCTGTCAGTTGCGTTTCAGTAGCCATGCTCACGGTAAAAGCCTTTGTGGCGAGCAGATTTTTTACTGTTTTATGTTCGGCGGATAAACATAGGCTGATTTGATTGTCATAATCGATGCCTCCCCAAGCTGCATTCATTGCATTGGGCTTGCCTTCTTCATCGTAAGTTCCTACAATGAATACCGGCTGTGGATAGCTCCACGGTTTTACTCCAAAATTCTTTCTCATTGCATTTTACCGTATAATTGTTCTTTATCTTCTATAGATGTTTTGTAATTGATTATCAACTGTTCCAAATTACGAATATGTTCCTCGAACATAAAGTTGCGAAACACTTCCAGATCTTTACTCTCGCGCGTAGCAACCAATGCTTCTATGTATTCCGCTTTGCGCTCTTTGTGGAGGTTGGTAGGAAGAAGTCCTTGCTCAAACTGCAATTGATTCATCAGCAGACGAGCCATTCTACCATTCCCGTCTGCCCAAGGATGAATAGTGACCAACTGATAATGAGCATCAAAGCTCAATTGATAACCTCCTGACAGATCCGTACGGGACAGGCTTTTGCGTCTACAGTTGATGCTTTCACAAAGCTCGGCCAACTTCACCGGCACTTTGCTGTAATTCATGTACGAGCGTCCGCCAGCGCCAGCTGTCACATTCAACAGTCGTAGATCACCGTTGGCAGACGAGAACTCGCCCAATGCTGTGTTGTAGCTTGTCCCCGTATTCTTCAGCACCATAGACGAAAGCTTTTTCAGCATCTCTATTGAAATATCAGCACGACTTTGGGCAAAGGCAATGCTTTGTTCATAAGCCGCTTTTAGATCGATGTTCATCAATTGTTCTGTCATCGAACGACCTTTGGCGGTTATATCTTCATCAAATAGCAGCTGATTCTCAATCTCTGTAACCGTAGACCCCTCAATAGCCGTGGAATGAGTAATAAGCGAATAGAGATAGAATTTATTGTAATCTATTTGCTGGTCTATTCTCAGCTCTTTGAATTGAGAAATGAGTGAACTTATATTTTGCTCTCTGGTCATCTTGTTTAATAAAATTATTGCTTCTCTTTTGCGATCTTTTGAAATAGCATTATTTTGCACTTTAAATCGTTCGTCTTATATTAGATGCTTGATATTTTTCTGCCATAATCTTTTTTCTCCTTTAATAGACTCTTTATTATTTCACAAGCTCATATTGTTTTGTGAAAGTACAGTATTCCAAATACCTACATCTTCTCCCTCATGTTTATTTATCCCATTAATATATTCTAAACTGGAATCTTCATATCGCTTAAATTTATATACGGCATCATTCATTAAGGCATCGTTAAATACTCCTATGCTGACTAATAGCTCGAAATCTTTCACAGACAAACCGGTGACTTTTTTAAATAAGCCGGGCTCAAGTTGTGTGATGACATCTTTTAAACTGCGTTCACGATAATCTGTCAAGTACATAAATACAGGAATGCGAGTGGCGAATTTAATAAGTTTCTTTTGAATGTCCTTGCGCTTACTTTTGTACTCTTTTTCTTCTTCCGATAACTCCTTTTTTTCTTGTTTGCTTAATGTCTTTTCGTTTGCCTCTTTCTTCGCTTTTTTAATTGCGTCCGATTTGTTGATGATTATTTCGATGTCTTGATTGAGATTACGAAAGCCCTCAATATTCATAAGAGCATCCATTGCAGCTTCATTGCTCATTAATCGAGCAAGTGTGTTGTTGTCAACATTTACTAATAGAGCACTTTCCCATCGCCTTGCAAGTAATGTTGCAGTTGTGCCGCTCATTGCCATATCTAAAATGCCAGCAGCATCAATTTGTTTCATGTGACTGCCGTCATACGCTAATACGGGCAAGAAGCTTATGAATTCTTCGACTTTCTTTTCCGGATTTGCTTCGTTCACGTTCAAACGGCAACTGTAATCGGCTATCTGTCGCAAAGCGCGATCGGGCGCAAAATCGAATACATAACATTCTTGCTTGATGATTTCTTCTTTATTGGGAGAAATGCCATCTGGATTTCTAATCACCCAAGGAGTTTGAACACGAAATGCGGCTTGAAAATACGTTTCTGGACTCGAAGAATTACGTAACATAAAAATACCTGTCCAGGGTTTTACCGATACGCCAGTTGTAAGTTTGCCGCAAGATAGGGTTATAGTTTTTGTTTCGAGTGGATTATTCATTGCTTCCAATACTGGAGCTAAAGCAGCGATGCCAATACCCGCTTCTATCCCGGCAGCAACTATAACGTTATAATCGTGATAGAATTTATTTTGACGTTCAGATAAGAGTTCCTTCATTGCATAGCAAGATGAAACGGTTGGTAAAAACCAGAATGTGTGATTAAGGGTTCTAAGGAGTGCTGTATGAGAAAACGGGAAAGGGGGTTTCTTGGCACCTAATTTCAAATTATCAATAGAAGTTTCAGCGTAATTTCCGCGAATCAAGTCAAGCCATTTTTGCACCTCATCTACATAGTTGAATCGTGCGTTTTCTTTTGTACCTTCGGCTGAGAAAAACGTGTTCAGATCAAACTCATTGAATTCACCGCCCATTGCAATTTCACGAATAGAATCAGGCAGTTGATAAGTAAGCATAACCATTCGTGGCAATGGAGCATAGGGATTGTTTTCTTCTGCCCACTCTTCTTTTGCTTTTTGTTCATCAGAATATGTCCAGTTAAAAATTTGCTCTTCAATGAACTCGCCAGAGGCAATAGCTCTGAATGGAGTACCCGATAAATATAAATAAGCTCCTGTTGTAATGGGCATATTGCCCTCATCAAAATATTCTATTCCCTCGCCCTCGGCATATCTTACTTCACGTTTATCTTCTGAATCGAATAAGTCTTTCGCGTTTTCTCGCCAAGCTCCATAGTGATATTCATCAAATATTACGCAATCCCAATTTATAGCATGAACCCACTCATTACGTGCTTTGATGCCACCAACTTCGTTTTTTCCTAAGTAATCTTGAAACGATCCAAAGCAAACTATGGGATAATTCTTGTCTGCTGCTTCGGGGGTAAGTTCGCTGTGCCTTGAAATAAATTGCCATCCAGTGAAGTCAACATGAGAGGCTAAATCATCTTCCCAAGCACTTTCTACAGCTGGTTTAAAGGTTAGAACAAGAATCTTTTTCCATCCCTTACGTTTAGCTAATTGATACGAGGCGAACGTTTTTCCAAAACGCATTTTTGCATTCCAAAGAAAGTGCGGTGTTTTATCTTTACTCTCTGCTTTGAAACTATCAAAATAGGCGATGGTCTTCTCTACAGCTGCCTCTTGCTCGGGACGCATGCTAAATGTAAGTGTACGACTGTCTTCATTCTTTTTCCCTTTTTTCAATGCCCACACAGCTGCACGAACCTCATCCACCGTACAACTGAACCACTCGCCATTAGGATTTAAAATTCTTTTTTTACGGAGATAGCGATGTACTTCATGATCGGTAAATGAAGACCCGTCTGGGCGCATAGCCGATTCTTCGAAAACAATGCGATAAGGCAATATGCCGGGACGAGCCGTTGGATATTGTTGCGCTACTCGCTTTTGCACGTCAACATTTGTAAAGCCCACTTTAAGCAACCCTTTGTATTGCGGATTGGTGTCTTCATAGGCATATATCATTGGATTGGCATTTGGACGATCCGGAAAGAAGTCTTTTCCCATTTCTGTTTATTTTAGTAATTTCCTGTTCGCTACATTACAAGGTGTTTGCATTTGCTGAATCTTTATTCTATTGATACGCGTTAGGCAATCTCCTCGTAAATTTCTATTATTAAGAAGTACAGATATCTCTTACGGCTTGTGTAGTAATCTCAATCGTTCTGTTCTTTCAGCCCTTGTTTGGGAGAAAGGACGGGATTATTGCTGCCAGCAGAACTTTAAATTATCGAACCCGGTATAATTTATAGTAGGATTATAGAGCAGTTTCCATTGGTCAATATACTTTATAGTCCTTTCTAAACTTAGCCATTGGATAATAATAGGTTCATCAATTTAGCTGTGAACCATATCAATAAGTGAGATATAGTCGTCGTTCCCATTGCTTACAATTGCAATGTCATGCTTCTTTATAATTGTTTTTTGAGTCATAGTGTTACATTCTTGTTGGCTTGTTTTGAATTAATTCGAAACAATATGCAATGAGTAAACAAATGCCATTTTGTGAGACTCCCATTTTCTTTTCGGCATCTACGGCATTTGCTAAGGATGCAAATTCTTCTGATAACACTCGTTTATCATCCGTATCGAATGGGCTCATGTCTAACTGAGTCTCTAACCAAGAAACCAAAGTTTCCTGTTCTGCTTTGAACAAAATGTCTGCAATATTCCAAGTTTCACCTTTATCTAATAAAGAATTAAGGTGAACTCCTAAATAGACAAAACAAAAAGGTTGATTGTACATGAATTTCATAATATTCTATTTTTTTATTTATGTGTTTCTATTCATTGCTTATTTCCATTGGACGAATCATAGAATCAATATAATCAATTTCTTCTTTAGTTAAACTGTATTTTTTGTAGAGCTTTTCATCGGTCCATGATTCATTGAAGTCTTGGATAGGAACAAGGTCAAATGTTCGAGCTGATACATCAGGAGATACTATGGTTGCTTGACATAAAAGTCTAAAAAAGCGAGTTTTTACATAAGAATAAAAACATTCAGCCTCAGTTTTCGTCTCGAAAACATCTATTACAACATAAGATTCTGTTACGACTGCATTTGGCTCTACAATAAATGTTTGTGACATGCGTAAAACTTGTCCGTTATCCTCTTCGGGTACTGATGTTGAACGTGATGTAACAACTTTCCATTTGTCAATGCTATCATTATTTTTTATAATAGATTTTTGGCTTACATATCCATATCCATCCTTTGATTTTTTAGTATAGATTTTAACATCTCCGCTTTTTTGAAAGTCCATAAAGTTTGTTCTAAACCCATAAGGCTTTTGACTAAATACTTTTGAGGAAATCTTTGGCTCATTGAAAACGGATATTTTATGTATAATTTCACGAATGATAGAATCGCGAATAAAAAAGTTGAGACCAAATTCCAGTAAAGGTCGTTCTTTTGATGTTTTCTTGTTAGAATCATGAGAAGTAATTATAGCTTTGTTACTGTTGTATAATGAATCCCATAGAAAATAACAAATGCCACCACCTACACGGATTCCAGGAAAGCAATCTGTTGTGCTTTTGAAATCATGAATTTCTTTTAGATGATTATCTGATAGCATTTCATTTCGAAAACTTTCAAGACCTCTTCCACCACAGTACCAGCGTGCGGGTATAATCATAACAATGTATTGTGGATTTAATTTTTTAGCTTGCTCTATGAAGAGATTGTATATTGGAGTAGCACTTGCGTTGTTACCACCATCTCCTAACTGATATGGCGGATTTCCTATTATTACGTCAAATTTCATATTTTTAAAAAAGTCTTCGGGTTTATCGGTATGTATAAATTGATACGCATGAGTTTCCAGCTCACTATCGCGGTCATAAACATCTTTGCTTGCTCCACAGTACTTGCATTTTGTATCTATCCAAGTGTGTTCTATGCGTTCAAATTTAATATTGCCTTGCTCATTGTTGAAAAGGCTGCAAATAGAATATCGTCCATTTGCTCTTTTTGAGCAATAAACACTACGTCGAGATAGCAACGAAGTTAATTCTGTTATTGCAATTCCATAGAGTTGCTGAGTAAGTATATGATTTATTCTTTCTTGCTTGTCGGGAATCTCTTGTTCAAGTCCTTTATTCAAGCGCTTTGCCATTTCACGTAAAAAGACACCCGATTTGCTAACGGGGTCTAGGAATCGTGCGGTGGGATTACTCCACAAATCTACAGGTAATAAATCAAGCATAGCAGTAACGATTGATGGTGGAGTGAAAACCTCATCATTACTTAAATTGGCTAAACAAGTCAATACATCGGGGTTGTAATTCGTTTGCATCATGAGTCTTTTTAACTACCTATCTTTAAAAAATGAATCAAAGGATAATCTTTTACCGGTGTAGGAATGAATGCTTGATCACCGAGATCGGAAAATAAATTTGGTCCCTCCATGGGTTGATTTTCTAATAAATTAGCCATTGTGTAATCTCGTCGCTTTATCATACTTCCATTTACTGCATTCCATTCAGAAAAGACGATTGGACGAGCTTCTTCGTCAGGCGTTTTCAGTGTCAAGGCATCTCCCCATAATATATTCCGGTTCAAAATGTATACAACGCTCTGCAAACAATTCTCTTTGCACTCCGTCTTAAATAATGAGCGGTAACGTTCTTTGAAAATTGCTATAAGTCGATCTCTGCATTCTTGAACATTATCTTTTAATATATCAACGCCGTAAATACTTGATATAGCTAAAACGGCGTAACGTTCCCATTCTAATTGACTTTTTGCGTATCGGCTATCAACCACTGCAAGTTTCCGCTCTAAGATTTTAACCAGAAAATTTCCGTCTCCACAAGCAGGCTCCAAGAAGCGAGATTCAATTCGTTCGGTCTCTTGTTTTACTAAATCTAGCATCGCATTTACTTCACGTTCTGCTGTAAACACTTCGCCATGATCGGCTACGCGCTTCTTTGACTTAACTTGATTTTTCATCTCCTTTTCTGCCATATTTTCATTCTTTTTTTAGCGGAAGCTCCTTGCTTTATTGTTTGTACGATATTTATCTGCTTTTTATAATATCCACATTTAGTCTTCTGTTTTTTTTATCAACTATTGGATGAGAAAAGCCGCTTGTTATTTGTACACGAACGCAAAGATATGAAAATATGTGCTACATGGAAGCGAGAAGGAGATTATTTAAGAAGGAGAACTTCTGCGTTTGCTTTCCAACCAACTATTGCTTTATATCGGCTGTTTGATGCGGGCGGATGCTCTGAATCAAACCAAGCGTTACCCTGTAATAACAATCTAGGTCAGACAGAACGATGAATAGCGCTTCATTCATCAATGTGATGCAAGTTCCAAGATTTTGGTCAGACAGCTGCAAACTCAAACCGTTGACTTCTACGCAAAGGGTGATTGTTGAACCTAAATCATTATATATTCGGCTTTTTCAAAAAGACGTTACTTGTTTTTTTAAAAGAAGTAACGTCTTTTAAAAAAAGAAGTAACGTCTTTAAAAAAAAACAAGTAACGTCTTTTGAAGAAACAAGTAACGTCTTTTAAAAAAAGAAGTAACGTCTTTTTTTTAAAGCAGAAGGCAGATGGTATAATACGTCTTCTATCTTAACAAAAAAGAAGAATAGGGGTGTTAATCGATGTTTTCTAATTGTTTACTGTATAAGGTTTTCTGGGTGTTAGGGTCAGGCGCACGGTTATCTGGTGTCATTCTATGGCTTGTCGGAGGCTCATTAAATAAGACTTGATACCCGTGAGCCTGAGCCAAAAGCAAGAATCTGCATTTGATTGATTAGATGCGTTTAATGAGGAGCGGAAAACGTCAAAGAAAAAAGAGGGAAAGTCTATCGCTTTTTTCCGGCTAAGCAGAAAACACTACAAGCAAAAAAAGTCTGAAATAGATGAATTATTGGAATGAATCATCCGGATTTATCTGGATGAGCCTGAAAGTGGAGTATTTGCCATGAGTCCTCAGTTGACCGATGGCTACGGACGCTATCTGAGCTTTTCCGTTTCTATCTCTTTTAGAGAAGTCCTTCGTCTGCAAAGCTATAAAACGAGTGGTCAGTAATCACTAAGTGGTCGATGAGCTGGATGTTCATCGTTTGTGCACCCTTCTGAATTTGTTGCGTCAGCTGCTTGTCCGGCTGGCTGGGCTGGCAATTGCCCGATGGATGGTTGTGCGCGAGTGCTATGCGGGTGGCGCGTTGCAACAAGGCTTCGCGCAGGATGGTGCGGATGTCTACATAAGTGCCGTCAATGCCACCGGTGCTGATGCGGATTTTGTCGATTATTTTGTTTGTTTGGTTGAGTAGAATCACCCAAAACTCTTCTTGCTCAAGGTCGCATAAAAGCGGATGGAGGAGGGTGAAGATGTCTTGCGAGCAAGTGATGGCAGTGCGGGTGCGCACCTCTTGCAGTTTCCGTCGTTTGCCTAGCTCGAGTGCAGCCATGAGGGTGATGCTTTTGGCAGGGCCCAAGCCTTTGAAGCGGGAGTAGTCGCGAAGTGTCCAATGCGCAAGTTCGTTGAGGTCATTCTTGCATGCGGCAAGCATGCGGCGCATCAGGGCTACGGCGGTTTCTTCTGTGTTTCCCGAGCCGATGAGGATGGCTAGCAGTTCGGCGTCGGTCAGCGCATTGCTTCCTTTGGTTATCATCTTCTCCCGCGGGCGGTCTTCTTCGGCCCATTGGTTGATGTTCAGTTTCCGTTGCTCCTCCATCCGTGCTATTTATAGAAGTTCTTTTTAAAGGCTTCAAATTCGTTTTTGCCTAAGACGCAACGTTCCCACCAAGCGCGCCAGAAGCCGGTGCCGTAGCCAATGAGCTGAATGAAAGAGGCTGCGATAGAATAGACTCCGATGCGCAAGCTCCGGTTCTGCCAAGAAGAGTCGGCGCAGACGAGCAATGCGTAGCAAGCAACAGGCAGCAGGCTGTAGGGGCAGAGCGGTGTGGCAAGCAGCAACAGCGCCACGCCAAGCGTAAACGCGGCGGGAAGCAGATGCACTGCTTTTAGCGATTCGGGATATTTCTTATAGAGATTGATGCGGGCTATGCCGGAGTTGTGCACTTGCTTGAAAAACTTCTTCAAGTCTGTGCGTCGTTTGTGGTAAACCCATGCGGCAGGGAAGAGGCGGCAGGCATATCCTTCTTTGAAGATGCGGATGCTGAAGTCGATGTCTTCGCCGAAACGCATGTCCGAGAAGCCGCCTAAGGCTAAGTAAACCGTGCGGCGCACGCCCATGTTGAAGCTGCGCGGGTAGAATTTATCCATCTTCTTTTTCCCTCCGCGGATGCCGCCAGTGGTAAAGAAGGAAGTCATGGAGTAGTTGATGGCTTTTTGTATGTCGCTGAAAGAGGCGTGTGCACGGTCCGGCCCGCCAAAGGCGTCGGCTGGGGCGGATTGCAGTTCTAGCTCTACGGCTTCAAAATAACCTTGCGGCACGATGCAGTCGGAATCTAAGATGATGAGATATTCGCCTTGACTTTGTTCGGCGGCGTAGTTGCGCGTCTGTCCCGGTCCGGAGTTGGGCTTTGTGAAGTAATGGATGTCCAGCCGATTAGCATAATTCTCAATGACCTCTTTGCAAGGAAGGGATGAACCGTCTTCTACCACAATCACCTCAAAGTTTTTGAAAGGTTGTTCGGTAAGGCTTTGTAACAATTCGTTCACTTCATCGGGACGGTTGTAGACGGGGATAAGAACAGAATAACGCATAAGTGTATGTGATTGTTGTTAATTGGTACTACAAATATACAGGATTATTCATAGATAATGAAAGAAAAGAAAGCAAATGACTCTTTTTTTAATATCTTTGCCTCGGATTTTAGAATGGGGTGGTATATGTTGTTAACTAAGAAGTATTGTTTTGTTATATTGTTCATTGCGTTGCTGCTGCCAACGCAAGCCGCTGTTGCCGGCAAAAAGGCGAATGCTGAACAGCTTTTGTATGATAGCGCGCAACGATGCTTGGAGAGAGGGGACAGCCTGAAGGCTTTGCAAGTTTATGAATCGCTAAACGTCCGGATTGACTCAATAGCTAAAGCTGATTATGGAAAAGAGGTGAAGGCGCTGCGCTCTACTTATCAGATAGACGAACTGTTGCTGAAAAATGAATTGCAACGCAATAGGTGGATGAAATTGTTGTCTTTTGGCTTATTCGGATTTCTGCTGTTGTTGGGAGCGGCTGTTTATTATTTGCGGGTCAACAACCGCAAGCTGAGGCAGGCACGGTTGAAGTCGAAACAGCTGGAACGCGAAGCCGAGTTTTCTGAGAAGGAGAAGACAAAGCTGCTTTATGCGCTGAGCACGGAGATGACCAGTCTTTTAGCTCAAATAGAAGTGACGGTGGTGTACTTATTAGATAATCCGCCCGAATCGCCTTTCAATAAGACGCAGATTGCAGAACTTCGCTCTGCGGTGAATGAATTACAAAAAAAGACATTAATATTTTCCACGAATGAAACGATACTTACTGATCGGTGTTCTGCTAGCGATGGCAATGCCCGTCTTGGCTCAAGTTGCTGAGCATTCAGAAAGAGACAGCATTTTGAAGCGTATAGATGCTATGCCGTGTGATAGTACGCGTTTGATTTATGAGGTAGCTCAACAATATCAATACCTCAAAAGCTCTTTTGCCCGGGATTTGCTCGACAGGCTGTACCGGGATGCCGGCAAGTTGCAAGATAGGGAAAAGGAGATGATTGCCTTATGCGGCTACTATAGCTGTGCGGCGTTTGTATTCGATACCGACCGGATGAAGAAGGAGATGGATAGGATAAGTGAGCATGCTTATAAATATCATCTTTACGATTATTACTTTCGATGCAAAAGGTCTTATCTTGGCACGATGGCATCTAATGGCAACATAGAGTGGGCCATCGATGAAGCAATGAAAATGAAAGAAGAGGCGGCGGCTCTTCATCACCATGTGGGGCTGGTGAGCGCGCAGATAGCCTTGGGGCAGGCTTATATGTACACGCGCAATGATAAGAAAGTGGTGGAAACCCTTAATGAGGCTCTTGCCTTGGGTCAAATAGAGGAAAAAGAAAAGTTGAGCATCTACCTTTTCCTTATCACCTCTTACGATAACATGAAGCAGTACAGAGCAAGCATTGCTTGCATCGACAAGATGTATCGGGTGTTGGATAATCTGGTGAAGAATGATTCGCTCAAAAAAACGGTATGGCAGCAACGTATGATGCACGCAGATGTGCTGTATGCCGATGCTTATATGAAACTGGGCGAATACGATTCGGCGAAAAAACATTTGTTGCGCTCAGAAAGGTATTATACGCCCACTTGCTTCTTGACTTATTTTTCGTTCTATCATTCTGTTCATGCTGCGTATTATGCGTACGAAAAGAAATGGGACCTCTGTATGAAAGAGATGGATGCAGCCATCCGGCGTCTGGGTGTGGAGCAACCGATGTTGAAGCAGGCGATGGTGATACGGAAAATCACTTATCTAAAGACAGCACAAAGGTGGCGTGAGGCGCTGTCTTTGTATCGTGCGTACTTGAATGAAGCCGATTCCATCAACTTGCGGTTCGCCCAAAAGCAAGAAAAAACAATCACGGATAATTATCGTTGGCATACCGGACTTATCGAACAGGCACAGAATGCGTATCGATTTACGGTTGCTTTCATTGTATTTATCGTTCTGGCTTTGATTGTGATTGCTGCTTTTGTGATACGATTCTATGTGATGCGTGTGCAATTGAGGAGGTTGAAAGAGGAAGCAGAGCGGAGCGAGCAACTGGCTACAGAATCGAACCGGTTGAAAGAGGTGTTGACGAAGAATATATTAAAAGAGTTAGGCACATCCACCAGCTATTTCATTACCGCGGTAGAACAGGTGTTCGGTTCTTCTTCTTGGATGAAGGAAGACGTGCTGCTAATAAGCTGCAATGCAAAGAAGCTTCGTGCGCTGATAGCGCAAGTCTTGGAGCTGTCTAAACTAGAAGTGAACGCAGCCGAATTTGTATTGCAACAAGTGGATATGCTAAGCATTTGTCATAAAGCCATCTATTTAGCTAACGCGCAAAAGGATAACAAGGTAGAAATCTCTTTCTTTTCGGAAGTTAATTCGCAAACACTCAAAATAGATGAGGAACAGTTTGCGGCACATTTAGCTACGGCAATGGTTACACCCGAAGGATATGAATTGCCGTATAAGCTCAAATTTGTACTGAAATACAGTGAAAACGGGCAAATGATTCTCGTTGATATACTCGGTTCGCCGTTATGCGATCCTACTTTTGCTAACAATCAAACCTATACGCTTCAAAATCAAATCAACCGATTGTTCTTTGAATCGTTTGGAGGGAAGTACGAGTGGCAAAGCAGCAAGATGCGGCCGAGGTTGACCATTTCGTTGCCTTATGGAGAGTATTAAGCTTTTCTGTTGATAACAGCTGGAGCATACGTTCCTTTTTTTCAGCGCAACCGCACAGCCGTGCGGTACGTTAGCTCTCGGCAGAGGGCGGACCAAGTCTCGGTGGAAGATTTGCCCTCTTTCGTCAAAGGATTCGTCATCTTCCGTCAGAAGATTCGTCATCCTTCGGCAGAAGATGGTTCCTCTCCCGGCAGAGGATTATTCCTTTTGATGCGGTTGCCTCGTCCTTTTTCGGATTAGGGCTAAGATAAAGAACAAGAAAAGCCTGCAGATTATTATCCGCAGGCTTTTCTTGTTCGAGTGACAGCGCGCTTTTTTTATGAAGCGCAGCGTTATACTTTTACGCGGTTCTGGTAAGAACCGTCCCGTGTGTCTACTTCAATGGTTTCACCTTCGTTCACAAACAGTGGAACGCGAACAACGGCGCCTGTCTCGAGCGTGGCAGGTTTGCTGGCGTTGGTAGCCGTATCACCTTTCAATCCCGGTTCGGTATAGGTAACTTTCAATTGCACCTTTACGGGCACATCGGCAAACAATACGGTCTCGGAGGAAGCGTCGGAAACCACGTCAACAATCATTTCTTCTTTCAGGAAGTCAACACCGTTAATCAGGTCGTGAGCAATGGGATGCTGGTCGTAAGTTTCTTGGTTCATAAAGATGTACTCTTGTCCTTCTTTATATAAGAACTGATAGGGACGACGCTCTACACGTACATCTTCCAGCTTTTCGCCAATGTTGAAGCGGCGTTCGAGTACATAGCCACTCATAAGGTCTTTCAGCTTGGTACGCATGAAGGTGTTTCCTTTACCCGGTTTCACGTGAAGAAATTCGATACAGAAATAGAGCTTTCCGTCCATACGGATACAAGTTCCGTTCTTGATGTCTTGAGCATTAATCATACTTTAGTTTTCTTTTTTTATGTAATTATTGAGTTGTCTCAACTGATTTCGAGTGCAAAAGTAATCTAAATCGATAAAAAAGACAAGGTCTTTCCACTAAAAATGATTTATCTCTTGGTTTATTTAAAAAAAGTACCTATTTTTGCAGCCCAATAACGTAGAAGAATAACATAAAACAATATATCGTAATGAAAAGAACATTTCAACCCTCTAACAGAAAGAGAAAAAACAAACACGGTTTTCGTGTAAGAATGGAATCGGCTAATGGTCGTAGAACGTTGGCAGCCCGTCGCGCTAAAGGCAGAAGTAAATTAACTGTTTCTGACGAGTACAACGGTCGCAAGGCATAATGCTTTGTCCTTTTAAGACAAAATGAAAGAAGTGAAGGTTCTGCCTTTGCTTCTTTTTTTGTTTTATTCATGACGGCGTAAATGGCTATCAAAGAAAAAACTCTGTGCAACGCTGCCTTACTCTGTGGCGAAAATACTATCTTTGTCTCCAAATGTAATAGCTGAGAATTATGACGATAAGGGAATTCTTTTCTTTTCAAACAAATAAATATTTTTGGGTGAATATTGTCGCCATGATGGCGGCGGTAGGGGTGATACTCTTCATGGTGCTGAAGGGGCTGGACATTTATACCCGCCACGGCGAAGCCATCGTAGTGCCCGATGTAAAAGGGCTGCAACTAGCAGAAGCAGAAGCTTTTTTGCATAACCACGGGCTTTCTTGCATCGTTTCCGATTCTAGCTATGTCAAAAACAAGCCTGCTGGATGTGTTCTTGAGCTGACACCGGCTGCAGGGCAGAAGGTGAAAGAGGGCAGAGCCATTTATTTAACGATTAATTCGGTGGACGTACCTTTGCGTACAGTGCCCGATGTAGCAGATAATAGTTCGGTACGTCAAGCGCAAGCAAAGGTGCAGTCGGTTGGCTTCAAGTTGACGGAAAATCAGCTAGTCAGCGGAGAGAAAGACTGGGTGTACGGAGTAAAGTACCAAGGAAGGCAGCTGGCGGCGGGTGAAAAAGTTCCCGCAGGAGCTACCTTGACGTTGATGGTGGGCAACGGCGAGCATGAAGTGGAAGTGACGGGCGATTCGCTGGACGTAGTAGAGCCCGCCGAAGAGGTGGCCGAACCAGCCACAACCGAAGAATCGTGGTTTTAAGTAATCAAACAGAAGAAACAGAAGAAACAGAAAAATGATAGACGAACAGCCGGAAGACTTAGATAATGATATTGACGATATAGAGCCTGTAGGAGACGAAGGGCAGCTATACGAACATTTCCGTGTGGTGGTAGACAAGGGGCAGGCCATGATGAGGGTGGACAAGTATTTGTTCGAACGCATCGTCAACGCCTCGCGCAACCGCATTCAGAAGGCTGCCGAAGGCGGATACGTGAGGGTGAATGACAAACCGGTGAAGAGCAGCTATAAAGTGAAACCCCTGGATGTGATTACCGTGATGATGGACCGCCCACGCTATGACAACGAAGTTATCGCCGAAGACATCCCGCTTGACATCGTTTACGAAGACAAATACTTGATGGTGGTGAACAAGCCGCCCGGATTGGTGGTACATCCGGGACATGGCAATTATACCGGCACGCTGGTTAATGCTTTGGCCTGGCATCTGAAAGATGATCCCGAATACGATGCGAACGATCCGCACGTAGGACTGGTGCACCGCATTGATAAAGATACGTCCGGCTTGCTGGTTATAGCCAAAACACCGGATGCCAAAACAAAGCTCGGCCTGCAATTTTTCAATAAAACAACCAAACGACAATACCGGGCGCTGGTGTGGGGAAACATGGAGCACGACGAAGGAACCATCATCGGAAATCTTGCCCGCAACCCAAGAGACCGCATGCAAATGGCGGTGATGTCCGACCCTGCGGTAGGAAAGCACGCCGTCACTCATTATCGGGTGCTGGAGCGCATCGGCTACGTCACCTTGGTGGAGTGCATCCTCGAAACCGGACGCACGCACCAGATACGCGTGCACATGAAACACATCGGCCACATACTGTTCAATGACGAACGCTACGGCGGTCACGAAATATTAAAAGGAACTCACTTTAGTAAATATAAACAATTTGTAAACAACTGCTTTGATACTTGTCCGCGCCAAGCCTTGCATGCCATGACGCTGGGGTTTGTACATCCCGCCACGGGCGAAGAGATGAACTTTACCTCAGAATTGCCCGACGACATGGCTCAGCTGATAGAAAAGTGGAGAGGCTACATTAGTAACAGAGAAACAGAATGAAACGCACTATTGCTATCGTTTGTGGAGGAGACACCTCCGAATTCGAGGTATCCTTGCGGAGCGCACAGGGTATCTACTCCTTTATTGATAAGGAAACGTATCATTTATACATCGTCGAAATGGTTGGGCTGCGTTGGGAAGTGCAGTTGCCCGATGGAACGAAAGCACCGGTAGACCGTAACGACTTCGGCTTTGTGCATGGCACGGAAAAGATAACGTTCGACTTTGCCTATATCACCATCCACGGCACACCCGGAGAAGACGGGCGTTTGCAGGGCTACTTCGATTTGATGCGTATCCCGTATTCTTGTTGTGGAGTCTTGGCTGCTGCCATTACCTACGATAAGTTTGCTTGCAACCAGTATCTGAAAGCTTTCGGCGTTCGCATAGCCGAGTCGTTGCTGCTTCGTCAAGGGCAGTCGGTGGACGATGAAGACGTTATCGAAAAGATTGGCTTGCCTTGCTTCATCAAGCCCAACCTGGGAGGGTCCAGTTTCGGCGTAACAAAGGTAAAGACGCGGGAACAAATTCAACCGGCCATTATGAAAGCCTTTTCTGAAGCGGAAGAGGTGTTGGTGGAGGCTTTTATGCCGGGCACGGAAATTACTTGCGGAGCGTATAAAACAAAAAAGAAGTCGGTCGTTTTCCCCCTTACCGAGGTGGTGACTACCAACGAATTCTTTGACTATGATGCTAAGTACAACGGACAGGTGGACGAGATAACCCCCGCCCGCATTTCGGAAGAGTTGACAAAGCGTGTGCAAACGTTGACTTCTGCCATCTATGACATTCTGGGTTGCTCCGGCATCATCCGTGTAGATTATATCATTACCGCAGGAGAAAAAATCAATTTACTGGAGGTCAACACTACTCCGGGAATGACGGCAACTAGTTTCATCCCGCAACAGGTCAGTGCTGCCGGGCTGGACATTAAAGACGTAATGACTGATATTATTGAGAATAAGTTTTAATCATTCATAAATCTTATGGAAACAACAGAGTTTGACGAAATTCGTCCGTACAACGACGAAGAACTTCCTCTTGTTTTAGAGGAACTGATTGCTGACCCCGCTTTTCAAAAAGCGGCGTGCATGGCAATGCCTCAGGTGCCGTTTGAATTGCTGGCACAGAAAATGCGTGGCTGCAAAACGAAAAAGGAGTTTCAGAAAACCTTCTGTTACGGCATTCTATGGAAGATTGCCGCTGATTTTACCGACGGGCTGACGCTGGATCACAGTGCCTTGCCGGATAAGAAGCGCGCATATACTTATATGTCTAATCACCGCGACATCATCCTTGATTCCGGCTTTCTTTCTATCTTGCTTATTGATCAGCAGATGGATACCGTGGAGATAGCCATCGGAGACAACCTGCTCATCTATCCGTGGATTAAAAAGTTAGTGCGGGTCAATAAGTCGTTCATCGTGCAGCGTGCGCTCACCATGCGGCAGATGCTTGAATCGTCCGCCCGCATGTCCCGCTACATGCACTATACAGTTTCCCGGAAAAACCAATCTGTATGGATAGCCCAACGCGAAGGCCGTGCAAAGGATTCAAACGACCGCACCCAAGAGAGCGTGCTGAAAATGCTGGCGATGGGGGGCGAAGGAAGCATTATCAATAGGCTGATAGAGATGAACATTGCCCCGACTGCCCTTTCGTATGAATATGATCCCTGCGACTATTTGAAAGCACAAGAGTTTCAGCTGAAACGCGATGTGGAAGGATACAAGAAGACTACCCAGGATGATTTGAAAAATATGCAGACAGGGCTTTTTGGCTATAAAGGAAAGGTGCATTTCCAAACGGCGCCTTGCATCAACGACGCCTTGCAGCAAATAGACCGCTCGCTGTCCCGGCACGAACTTTTTGCTCGCATCTCTGCTTTGATTGATACACAGATTCACCGCAATTACCGGATTTATCCGGGCAACTATGTGGCACACGATTTACTATCGGGCACCACCCACTTTTCGGCGCACTATACGCCCCAAGAGAAGTCGCATTTTGAAGCCTATTTAGAAAAGCAGCTGGCACGCATCGAAATCCCGAACAAAGATGATTCGTTCTTGCGCGAAAAGATGTTGCTGATGTATGCCAATCCGTTGAAGAACCAGTTGGCTGTTGCAGAATAACTTTATGAAACAATCCAGAAAGATGAACCAAATACTTGCCGGACTTTTCGTGGCGTTTTATACGCTTTGCTCTTGCCAGCAGAAGGGAAATTACGTCACATTGCCGATAGAAGAATTTGCTGTGCTGATAGAAGATCAGGAAGTGCAACGCCTTGACGTACGCACCACAGCCGAATATACCGAAGGGCACATCCCCGGTGCGCTTAACCTCAATGTGCTCGACCATTCGTTTGCTGCGATGGCAGACTCTATCCTTGAGAAGAAGGCACCCGTAGCGTTGTATTGCCGCAGTGGAAAGCGCAGCAAGAAGGCTGCTGCTCTATTGAGCGCAAAAGGCTATCGCGTTTATGAACTGGAATCCGGCTTTAATGGCTGGACCGGAGCCGGAAAAGCGGTAGACAAGTAATCTTGCCGCTATTTCCAGAGCAGGGCAGACACCTCGGCACCGAGGTTAAGATTGTGCAAGTGTATTTGGTTGTGACCGGTAACTGCGGGATAGGTGGATGATTTTTCCGGTGCGTAATAGCTGTAGTTGGCATTCCCTAGTCCGGTGTTATAATTCACAAAGAGTTTGATGCCAAGGTTTCGCCCGGTGACGTGCATCAAGTAGACATTCAAATCAAGATTAGGGATGGGACGTGTTTCGCAGTTGATAAGCGGAAACGTCCCTTCTTCGTTTTTATACCGCAGGTCTACCCGGTAAGTTCCTGTCCATCCCACTCCGCCCATCACGGTGCCGCCTGCATACAAGCCGGGAAAAAGGGAGGCGGTGTATTCCATGCCTGCCACTAGCGAGGTGTACGACATGGAGCGGGCTTCAAAGTGATCTATCAGCAACTCAGTACCCGGATGGTTCTCAAAGAATTTGATGTTTTCTATCTGTGGCGATACTTGCGATACGGAAAACTTGCCCGCTACTCCCCAATGCGGAAGAAAGAACCAGCCGCCCGTGAGTGAGGCGGTGGCGCCTGCCATTCCTTCTATCTCGATGTTTTGCGGCAGATGCACTTCCCGTTCGGAAATACTGTATCCCATTTGGATGCCTAAATAGGAGTGGGGTTCGTCTTTGGCAGGCTCCCAATGGCGCACGGGGCGGACAAGCCCTTTGTCTTTAAATATTAAATCGGCCAGATAATAGCCTAACTCGGTAGAGACAATGCCGATGCCGGCGCCTGTGAGCACGTCGGAGAACCAATGTTTGTTGTTCAATTGCCGGCTCACTGCCGTAGTGGTGGCTATCGAATAGCCTAAGATGCTATAGAGCGGACTGCGTGTGGTTCCGTATTCGTGGTGCAGCATGGTTGCCATCATAAAGGCGGTGGCACTGTGACCCGACGGGAAAGAATTGTTCCCGCTTCTGTCCGGTCGCTCTTTTTTGACGGTGGTTTTCAAACTGTTCACCGTTATTGCCATGATACCAGCGCAAAAGGCGTCGGAGGCGAGCATCCGCCCCCACGAACTGCGCCCTTCTACTCCGAAGGATTTCAGTCCCAGCAAGATGGCTCCCGGTGCATACTGCAAGTAGTCGTCGTAATGCGAGCGGAAGCGGGGCAGGTAGGAGTTGCGCATATCGCTGAAGGCGCGGTCCCGTTGGCAAGTGAAGGCTCCGATGGCAATGAGTGGAACACCGATGTGCGCTATTTGGTAGACTTTGCTGTTTAATATGCGTTTTTGTGTGTGTATCACGCTGACGGCATGTTGCAGGCTGTCAGCGTTTTGTGCTGTCAGGATGTTCGGAAGGAACAGTCCTGGCAGCACAAGGCTGAAAATGAACTTCAAATTCATGAGGGCTATAGACTAGATACTTTCTAGCAACCTTTTCAACACAACGGTTGCAGAGATTTCCCGATTGGCAGCTTCGGGGATGACAAGGGACTGCGGGCTTTCGATGACGTCGTCGGTCACAATCATGTTGCGTCTCACTGGCAGGCAGTGCATAAAGTAGGCTTGGCGGGTGACGCTCATCTGGCGGTCGCTCACTGTCCAGTCGCGGTCTGTACTGAGTATCTGGCCGTAATGTTCGCCTGAATAGGCGGCCCAATTCTTGGCATATACAAAATCGGCTCCTTCGAAAGCTTTCATTTGGTCATACTCTACTCGGGCGTTGCCTACGAATTGAGGAGCCAGTTCATATCCTTCGGGGTGGGTGATGACGAATTCATAATCAGTAGCATTCATCCACTCGGCAAAAGAGTTGGGCACTGCTTGTGGCAGCGGGCGCGGATGCGGCGCCCAGCTCATCACTACTTTGGGGCGCTCCGTCTTCTTATATTCTTCAATCGTGATGAGGTCGGCAAAACTCTGTAGCGGGTGCCGTGTAGCTGCTTCCATGGAGAAGACCGGGCGTCCGGAGTATTGGATGAACTGATTGATAATCACCTCCTGATAGTCGTAGTCGCGGTTTTCGAAGCGGGCGAAGGAGCGCACGCCGATGAGGTCGCAATAGCAACCCATCACGGGGATGGCTTCGAGGATGTGTTCGGGTTTGTCGCCGTCCATAATCACGCCGCGTTCTGTTTCCAACTTCCAAGCTCCTTGATTGATGTCGAGCACCATCACATTCATGCCCAGATTGATAGCCGCTTTCTGCGTGCTAAGGCGGGTGCGTAGACTGGAGTTGAAGAAAATCATCATCAACGTCTTGTTGCGTCCCCGTTCTACATATTTAAAGCGATCTTTCTTTATCTCGAATGCTTCGGCAAGTGCTGATTTCAGGTTGCCGATGTCTTGTACACAAGTAAAATTCTTCATATCCTTTTTTTGTTTTTGTTAGCTGCGTTTTAGTTTCTGGTCTGACCGTCGCCTTCGATTATCCATTTATAAGAGGTTATTTCTTCGAGTCCCATCGGACCGCGGGCATGCAACTTTTGTGTGCTGATTCCTATTTCTGCACCCAGTCCGAACTGGGCTCCGTCAGTGAAAGCGGTCGATACGTTGGTATAGACGCAAGCGGCATCCACTAGTTTGGTGAACAGGGCCGCACGTTCTTTGTTTTCGGTCACGATGCTCTCGCTGTGTTTCGAGCTATAGTCTTGAATATGCCCCAAGGCTGCTTCGAAACTATCTGCCGTTTTAACAGCCATCTTATAGTCTAGGAACTCTGTGCCGTAACTTTCTGCAGTAGCGGCTTTTAATAAGGCAGCAGGATAGTGTTGCGCTAGCGCTGCGTATGCCGGCTGGTCGGCGTAGATGAGCACGCGGCTTGCTGAGAGTTTCTGGCAAAGTTCGGGCAAATCGGCTAGCCGTTGCCGATGAATGATGACGCAGTCCAGCGCATTGCAAACGCTTACCCGCCGGGTTTTGGCATTATGAATGATGGCGGCTCCTTTCTTTGTGTCGCCGTATTCATCGAAATAGGTGTGGCAAATGCCCGCTCCGGTTTCTATCACCGGTATGGTGGCATGCTGGCGTACGAAGTGAATGAGTCCGCTGCTGCCACGTGGGATGAGCAGGTCTACGTACCCCACAGCGTGAAGCAATTCGTTTGTCGCTTCCCGTTCCACCGGAAGAAGGGCTACCGTCTGTGTGTCGATATTGTGTTGCTTCAACACTTCGTGTATCACGTTGACGATGGCGCGGTTAGAGTAGTCCGCATCGCTGCTCCCTTTGAGCAGGCAAGCATTGCCGCTTTTCAGACAGAGTGAAAAGACGTCGAAGCTGACGTTGGGGCGTGCTTCGTAGATGATGCCGATGACACCGAAGGGAACGCTGACCTTTGTCAGCTTCATCCCGTTGGGGCGAACGGTCTTTTTCAGAATGCGTCCTAGCGGAGAGGGCAGTGTGGCTACATTCCTCATGTCGGCAGCAATGCTTTGCAGCCGCTCTTCCGTCAGCATCAGCCGGTCGTATTTCGGATCGTTTATATCCATCCGTTCCAGATCCTTCCGATTCTCGGTCAAGATGAAGGAGGAACGCGCTATGGCAGCATTTGCTACTGCAAGCAGCAACTGGTTTATCTTCTCGTCGGTCAGCAGCGCCAGCTGGTGGCTGGCAGCGCGTACGGAGGCAAAGGTTTCGTTTAGATTCATTGTCTTTAATGAGGGAATTTCCCTTTTTCTTCTTATTATCTTATTCTATATAGAGGTAGTCGTAGTGCACCACTGCCTTTTTACCATGTTTTCCCATCGCTTCGCGGGCTTGTGCCGAGTCGCAGTTGGCTTTTCCCACGCCAAGGGTGTGTCCGGAAAAGTCAATGATGCGTACGATGTCGTCTTTCTCGAACTCCCCTTCAATGCGGGTGATGCCTACCGGAAGGATGCTGACTGCCTTGTCCGACGTCAATGCGGCGCCGGCGCATTCGTTGATATGTATCTCGCCTTTGGCAAAACCTTCGCTGTGGGCAATCCATTTTTTGATGCTCGATACCGGTTGGGCCGACGAAGTGAAGCGGGTGCAAAGTGTCGTTTCGGGGTGTTGTAATAAATCCACGAGAATGCGGTCTCGATTGCCATTGGCGATGATTACTGTGATGCCTTCATCTGCCACTTTGCGGGCAATGTTGGTTTTGGTGAGCATGCCGCCGCGTCCGAAGCTCGATTTGCCTGCTTGGATATAAGTAGACAAATCCTGCCCTTGCCCTATTTCGCGAATAACCGTTGCTTCGGGGCTGGAAGGGGAGCCGTTGTAAATGCCGTCAATATTGCTCAAGAGGATAAGTGCTTGTGCATCCATCATGGAGGCTATGAGCCCGGACAGTTCGTCATTGTCGGTGAACATCAATTCGGTGACCGAGATGGTATCGTTTTCATTGACGATAGGGAGCACGCCGTTTTGAAGCATCACCGTCATGCAATTCTTCTGATTGAGATAGTGGCGGCGAGTGCCGAAGCTCTCTTTGGTGGTGAGCACCTGTCCCACGGGAATACCGTGATCGCGGAAAAGTTCGTAGTAGCGGTTGATAAGTTTTGCCTGTCCCACGGCAGAGAAGAGCTGGCGTTGGTCTACGCTATCCAGCTTTTTCAATGTACGTATTTCACTGCGTCCCGAAGCTACGGCGCCGGACGAGACGAGAATAACTTCTACTTCCATTCGATGAAGTTCGGCTATTTGGTCCACAAGCGCCGACATACGTGTCACGTCCAGCGTCCCGTCTTCTCGCGTTAATACATTGCTGCCTACCTTTATGGCAATTCGTGTAAACTCTTGTTTCATGCTACCATCCTTTTTAAGAAGATACAAATATAGGGCTTTTCTGGTAAACGAACCGTCCTTGTCGGCATTTTATCAGGGCAACCGCATCAAAAGTCCGATTCCATTGTTTGCAGTACTCCTTTCTTCGGCAAAGAGAACGACCGAAGATAGAAGACACAACATCCCCATGTTCTGTCTCAAAACATAGGGATGTTGTTGAGAAGAACATGGGGATGTTGTGCGAGAAAGTAAGTGATAATGTGCCCCGTGTATTAGTCGTTGTTTTGTTCTCGACTTCGGATGATTTCCATCGCTGCTTCGTAATCGTTTTCGTTGACTAGAATAGTGGCTGTAGGGCTGATGTAGGGTGCTATCGTAGTCATGAGACCATCTTTGAGGATCGCTTGAATGTCATTACTTTCGAGTAATCCTTTGATAAGTTCGGTTTCCCATATTGAACCGACAAATACTTCGACTAGCTTTGTGTTATCTTCTTCTTTCATAATGATGATTGTTAGTAGATTTATAGTTTCACAAATATAACAAAAGAATGGATTACTTGTTTCTTTCGATCTGTTTTTTTATTCGATGGATACGTGTTGCACGGTAATTGAGCGGTTCAAGAAAGCCGAAGCGGATTCTGAGAACTTCTCTTCGGCTTCGGTGGTGCAGAAGATGCAGTTGCCTCCCTGCGTGCATCGGGCAGCCATTTCGGGATGACGCAAAAGATAGTTTTTCAGGCTTGTAGCTACGTATTCTCCTTGCGCAACAATTTCAATTCCGCCCGGCATATAGTGCTTTATCTTGGGCAATAACAGTGGATAATGGGTACAACCCAGTATGACGGTGTCGATGTGGCGATCTTTATAGAGCAGATTATCAATATATTTTTCGATGAAATAATCGGCTCCAAGGCTGTGCGCTTCGTTGTTTTCTACCAGCGGCACCCATAGAGGGCATGCCTCGCCGCTAACCACTATGTCGGGGAAGAGTTTGTGTATCTCGAGTGGATATGATTCGGACTTAATGGTGCCGGTGGTAGCTAGCACGCCCACGTGGCGGCTGCGCGTGATGCTGCCTATGCTTTCTACCGTAGGACGAATGACGCCAAGCACCCTCCGTTGCGGGTCAATGCCGGGTAAGTCGTTCATCTGGATGGTGCGAAGGGCTTTAGCCGAAGCCGTGTTGCAAGCCAATATCACCAAGTGGCAACCCATTTCGAAAAGTTTGTTGACTGCTTGCAGCGTGAACTCATAGACAATCTCGAACGAACGGCTACCGTAAGGGGTGCGGGCATTATCGCCTAAATAGATGTAATCGTGTTGAGGTAAGGTTTCTCTTATTTTGCTAAGGATAGTAAGTCCGCCATAGCCCGAATCGAAAATGCCGATTGGACCAGGTGTTTGAGATAGATTTTTATTCATAACGAACCATTGCTTTTATGGCGCAAAGGTAAGAAAAAAGAGAAATAAAAAAGAGGGAAGAGAAAGAAGTTCTTAGCCTTCTTATCTCTTTCCCTCTTCCTATTCAATAGGTGTATGAGAAATTTTACTTGATGCCCAATTGTGTCTTCACTTTCGTGGTCAGGTCGATGCTTTGTGCTCCTACGTAAGGGATAGGGGTGCGGGCAAGGTCGAATACATAGATTACACCTTCTGCAGCTCCTACAGTTTTGATAGCGTCATCCAGTTTCTTATAAATGGGTGTCATCTTATCGTTCTGTGCTTTTTGCATTTCTTCTTGTGCATTTTGCTGGAATTGTTCTTGTCTTTGTTGCATGTCCATCAGCTCTTTTTCTCTTCTTTCTGCAATGTTCTTTGGCAAAGAGTCTCTAGCGATGGCGAATTCTTGGTATTTCTTGTTGAATTCTTCTTGTGTACGAGTCAACTCACCAGCGAATTGTTTTTGCAAAGCTTGCAGGTCGGCCTGTGCCTTGGTAAATTCCGGCATGGCTACAATTACTTCCTGAGCATTCATGTGACCAAATTTAGGAGCTTGTGCAAATACGCCCATAGGGAGTATCAACATGATTACGAGTGCGATTTTTTTTAGCATAGTTCTATAATTTATTTAGTTAATTGTTTTGTTTATTATCGGGTGCAAATGTAGGAAATTAATTTGAATATCCTAATCTTGCCAATACTTCATTGCTGACGTCGATGTTGGGAGAAGCGAAAATAATGCTGGCGGCTGAGGCTCTGTCCACGATTGCGGCATACCCTTTTTGCTCGGCAATCTCTTTCACAACGCTGTATATCTGGTCTTGAATGGGTTTCATCAGACTTTCTCTCTTTTTGAAAAGTTCGCCTTCTTGACCGAAATATTTGCGCTTCAGTTCGGCCGTTGCTTTCTCTTTAGACACAATATCTTCCTCCATCTTTGTCTTTTGTGCATCGGATAAGGAAGCTGTGGTGGCTTGATACTTCTTATAAGCATCCTGCGCGCCCTTGGCTAGTGCTTCCACTTCGCTCTGCCATTGTTTGGAAACCTGGTTCAATTGTTCGTTGGCCCGCTCGTAAGCTGGAATATTCTTCAGAATATATTCCATATCAATCAGAGCGAACTTCTGTGCACTAGCTGTGATGCTTACGGCAAACAGCAGGATGATAAATAGAACAGACTTTTTCATAACGTTTCGTTTTTGTTTGTTAGTGATACAATTAGAATTCCTGACCCAGGATGAAGTGGAAGCGGCTGCCACCGGCATCTTTCGATCCCAGTACTTTGTCGAATCCATATGCCCAGTCAATACCCATCATACCAATCATCGGCAGGAAGATGCGAACACCAAAACCAGCTGAACGTTTGAGGTCGAATGGATTGAAATTCTTTATATCGTGCCATGCATTACCAGCTTCTAAGAAACCTAACACATAGATGTTGGTGCTTGTTTCGAGCATCAGCGGATACCTTACTTCAATGCCCAGACGAGTGTATGCGTACCCTTCTTGTCCGCGATACGGAGTGAGCGAGCTGTTTTCGTATCCACGTAGTGCAACGCTTTCGGTGGCGTAGCTGGAGTATCCGGTCATACCGTCACCACCTACGTCAAAGGTTTCGAACGGAGATTTTTTGTATTTGTTGTAATGTCCAAGCAAGCCGAATTCTGCGCGAGTCATCAGTACGGGACATTTAACTGCCGTACTAAGCGCGGTGTAGGTTTTCGATTTGAATTTCCATTTGTGATATTCTACCCACTTATGCATTTTGTTCACATCGTCTTGTTTGTATTGGTCGTATTTGCTGTAATCTATCCCGTCTAATGATGAATAAGGCGGTGTGAATTGCACGGATAAAGAAACGTCCGAACCGCTACGTGGGAATATCGGGTTGTCTACAGAATTACGAGCCAAAGTTAAGTTCAAACTGATGTTGTTACACTTTCCGTTGGTCACCGGGAAGTATTGCCAATCTTTTAGAATATAACGTTGGAATGACAATTCGGCTGACAATGTGAAGTAGTCATCCGGCCAGCTTAAACGTTTACCCCAACCGGCGGAGAAGCCCCACATCTTAATTGATTTGTCAGGGTCGGCATAGTTTTCGTAACTGTTATTGTTGTTGCCATAGTCATAGCTTCCGTAACCGCCCATGCCCATACTCATATTATTATAGTAATTGTTCATGTACGACGAGTTGTAGTACTGACTGCTGATGTCTGTCTGTACAGAGAAAAAGCCCGATAGCGAAAATGAATTGGGGCGTTTCCCTCCAAACCAGGGGTCGAAGAAAGAGAGGCTATACGATTGATAGTATTGCGCATTCGTTTGCCCGCTCACGGTTAAGGTTTGTCCGTCTCCCTGTGGAAGGATACCGCGGTAGTTCTCGCCCGGATGTAACAGGTTGGCTAGCGAGAAGTTCGTGAACTTCAAACTTAATTTACCAATCACACCCGTTTGTCCCCAACCTGCAGAGAACTCTACTTGGTCGTTGGCTTTGGATACGAGGTCGTAGCCTATGTCTACCGTTCCTTGTTCGGGGTTTGGTTGGATGTCCGGTTTGATGTTCTCCGGGTCGAAGTGCCCCATTTGTTGGATTTCGCGCATCGAACGCATCAGGTCTTCTCTACTGAACAATTCACCTGGACGGGTACGGAGTTCACGACGAACTACATTCTCGTACAGACGGTCGTTGCCGTTAATTTTGATTTTATTGATAGTAGCTTGACGGCCTTCAAAAATTCTCATTTCAAGGTCGATAGAGTCGCCCACTATATTTACTTCGACTGGTTCGAGCGTATAGAATAAGTAACCGTTGTTGTAGTAAAGATTGCCAATGGCGTCATCGTCAGTCGATATACGTTCGTTGAGCAACTTTTGATTGTACACGTCACCTTTCTTCATACGGAGATAGAAGTTCAGTTTTTCTGATGGATAGAGCGTGTTGCCCACCCACGTTACGTTGCGAAGATAGTATTTTTCGCCTTCTTCGAGTTGCATATAGATGTCCACCGTCTTATCATCGAATTTCGATATACTGTCTTTTACGATGCGTGCATCCCGATAGCCCAATTCGTTGTATTTGTCGATGATGAATTGTTTGTCTTCTTCAAACTTTTCGTTCACAAATTTTTTGGTCCGGAACAGGTTAAGCAGTTTGCTTTTCTCATTGGTTTTTTTCATTACACGCTTCAGCTTCGAAGTTTTGATAGCTTTGTTGCCTGCGATGGTGATAGAATGCACTTTAACTTTTTCCTTTTTGTCTATGTTGACGTCAACGATGACCTGATTAGGGTTTGCTGCATCGTCCTTCTGCACAATGATGACTTCTGCATTCTTAAAACCCTTTTCGTCAAAGTAGCGTTTAATCAATGTTTTTGCGCGGTCTACGAGGTTTGGCGTAATCTGGCTGCCTTTCACCAATCCCAGTTTTGTTTCCAAATCTTGTCTTTCGGATTTCTTCACGCCATTGTAACGGATATTGGAGATGCGGGGGCGCTGTGTCAAATGAATTTTGAGCCACACTTTATTGCCTTCTATTTTTTCGGCCGTAATTTGTACGTCCGAAAACAGCCCGTGTTTCCAATAGCGCTTGATGGCTCCGGTGATTTCATCTCCGGGCACCGTAATTATTTGTCCTACCGACAAACCCGATAGCCCAATGAGTACATAGTCTTCGTAGTTCTTCACACCTTCGACCTTGATGTCTGCAATCTCCATTTTCTTTGGAGTTCCTGAATATAGAATAACAGGCTTTAAAGATTCGTCAGTGTTGGCATCTTGTGCCAAACTCATCTGCGGGTAGCAAAGCAGGCAGACGAGCGTTACGAATATAAAGGAAATACGATAATGCATTTATGTTATAATTATTTGAGTTAACTGATTTGTTCACTAGTTTTGCCGAATCGGCGTTCCCGTCTTTGATAATCGCAAATGGCCTTTCTGAGCTCTTCTTCGCGGAAGTCGGGCCAGAAGGTTTCACAAAAATAGAGTTCGGAGTAGGCACATTGCCACAGCAGGTAATTGCTCAGACGGACTTCTCCTCCGGTGCGGATAAGCAAATCGGGGTCGGGCATGAAATTCGTCGTCAAGTGTGCCGCAATGAGTTCGCTGCTTATCTTTTCGGGAGATAGTTCCTTCTTTTGAACCAAGAGAGCTATTTGTCGCGCTGCTTTTGTGATCTCCCAACGAGAGGAATAGCTGAGCGCTAATACCAAACTCATTCCCGTGTTTTGTGAGGTGTGCGAGACGCAGGCTTGCAAACGCTCTTGTACGTTCGTCGGCAGCTTGTCTATATCTCCTATAATGCGGAAGCTGATGTTGTTTTTCATAAACGTATCCTCTTCGATGGAATCGACAAGCAGACTCATTAACGCTGCAATTTCATCCGAAGGGCGATTCCAATTTTCGGTTGAAAAGGTATATAAAGTCAGGTATTTAATGCCCAGTTTGGCAGCTTCTTCTGCAATGATATGTACTGTTTCGGCACCGGCTTGATGTCCGTAGCTACGTTCATGTCCACGTTGCTTCGCCCATCGTCCATTGCCGTCCATAATAATGGCCACATGCTGAGGTATTCTGTTTACATCTATTTCTTCTTTATATAACATCTCTTTTATTTGTTACATTCTTTGCTTCTTTCCTTTACACTGCCTAGCATTGACTTTTTGCAAATGCGATGAATGTTTCTTTCTAAATAGTTTTCTTCTTAAAGCCTAATTTGTTCAGTCGGCAGCGCCATACATCATCTGTCCCTGTAGCATTCTTGCTGCAGATAATCCAAATAAAGTTATTCTTATCCACTACTATCGAATAGTCGCTGCCTGCACGGGCGGTTAATCCCTTGGGGAAATAGAATTTCTTATTCGCTTTGTGCCAGGCAAGACCTGCGGCAGAGGCATAAAACGTTCCGAAATCATTGCCAAAGGCATAGAACGTGTTGCCGTAGTGGATAATAGCGGGAAGAGGCAATATGGGGCAAATAGCACTTATCGTTGTTAAGTCAGCCCATAAAAGACCATTATATGATCCCCAAGGAACGATAGGCATTACTGCCTCTGCTTTTGGATTCAATAGATTACCTATCAGTATCGCTCCTTGCACGCCGGTGTTGTTGGTATACGTTGTAGCGGAGATATTTGTACGGGGAAAGTCGGCAGGAACAATCTCGCCTTGATTCTTTTCAGAAGTCCATTGTGTAGCTTCCGCATTGGTAAAACAAAAACGGAAGGTGGATTCATCCGTCGGATCTATTGATACGGCTGCGATTCCTATTGTTTTATTTAAATTACCGGTTTCGTTCACTGGATAACCAACCAACAAAGAGGCTACTTTGCGGTCGTTGAGTGTCTCGTGTCTTTTCCAGCTAATTCCATTGCTTGAATAATAGACAGCCGTTTCTGCAACAGCGTACAAGTGATTTTGAAAAGAAAGAATGGAAGATAAATCTACGGTGGATGGTAATCCGGTTACTTCACCGGCAGTGCCCCATCCTTGAGGAGCGGAAATGGCGGTCTTGTACGCAGTCAGTTTCTGTTCTCCCGTTTTTGAATAAACAAATATTTCGTCGTTCAGGATGATGGCTTTCTGCTGTCCTTTCACGTTTCCGTTGGAGAATCCTTTTTTCACAGGAGCAGGCTGTGCACCCTTTTTTTGTCCCCAATTCAAGGAATCAGGGTCTTGTTGATGCACGCGTACTTCTATTGTGTATCTTTTGAAGTATTTTTCATATTGAGCTTCAGGTATGCCCTGATACATTAAATTGACGGCTTCGGGTGCCAGCACTTTTACTCGCAGAGGGATTCTGAAATCGACCGAATCGGTGGTGTTCAGCCCTTGCAACGATCCGTCTTTAATGCTGTCTTTTCCTGCTGTGGTTTGTCGGATAACGAAACCAGAAGCAGTAGTCAATTTCTTAATCAATATCTTGTCAATGATGCTATCTGATCCCATTGCAAGTGAATCTAGATTATATATTTCACCTTTGAACTGGTCTATTGTAAACTGATAGGTCTTTCCGAGGCCCGCACTATCGAGCTCAAATTCATGTATAGTTGCATCTGTGCTGTATTCTCCAATAGCTTCGTTGTTGTTCAAACACGAGGCAAGAATGAAAGACACAAACAGAAAACTCACAATTACTGATAAAAACTTAATTCTCATTTGAAGATTGTGTTTATTTACAAGGTGCAAAAATAGGAACAATTTTCTCGATACTGAGCATAACGGGGAAGTTTTATATAAAATTATAGATAATACAGCCCTTATTATGGCGGAAAATCCTCTTTCTTAGGGCTTTTTTATAGCTTTTTGTTGGTGTAGTGCGCCATTTTTACGCCAAAATGTTTCGTAATGGAGACGTCATTGCTGTTCCCGATGCTAGGTGCTTTTACGCCCGATGCTAATTTTAATGCACTGATTTCTACGTAGGCTTCGTCCCATAAATCAGTGGCAATAAACGATTGAAGCACTTGGCTCCCGCCTTCGATGAGTAGTGATTGGAGGTTTCGCTCATAGAGTGCTTTCGTTAGTTGAGGAATGATGTTTGTTTTATAATTCAGGGTGATGTACTCGGTCTGGTAGCTGTTTGCCTGGCTTTGAGCGGTAAACACGAGGGTGTGTACGGTTTCGTCGAACAAATGAAGTGAGCAGGGAAGAGATAATTTTCTATCCAGTACTACCCGCACGGGATGATGCCCATACCAATTTCTCACGGTTAGTGAAGGATTGTCGAGCAGGGCAGTTCGGGTGCCCACCAAGATGGCGTCCGTCTCGGCTCTCCGTTGATGGACTAATATAGAGGTTAGTGGTGTGGATAAGCGTACCGGTTCTCCTTTGGTTCGTTCTTTATCTATAAAGCCGTCAGCCGATTCTGCCCATTTTAGCGTGATGTACGGGCGCTGGTAAGTATGAAAAGTGATAAAGCGCCGATTTAATTCCCGACATTCTTTTTCTAATACGCCTACAATGACTTCTCGTCCGGCGTTCCGTAATCTCTGTATGCCTCTTCCCGCTACCTTGGCAAAGGGATCTTGGCAGCCGATGACAATTCGAGGAATTTCTTTATCGATGATTAAATCTGCGCATGGAGGTGTTTTCCCTTGATGAGAACACGGTTCCAAGCTGACGTAAAGGGTGGCGCGTTTCAGTAGCGATAAATCTTTTACCGCACGGATAGCGTTCACTTCGGCATGCGCTTCCCCGCAACGGATGTGGTATCCTTCGCCGATAATTTGTCCGTCGCAGACAATGACGGCACCCACCATCGGGTTAGGAGATACGTTAGATAAACCGTTGCGAGCTAGCGAAATGCATCGCCTCATGTATATTTCTTCTTCCATCTTTTAGGCTTATAGTTTTATTATTCGTACTTTTGGGACCTCAAATCTAGAAATAATGAATCGTGTCAGCGCATATATCAGCCAGTCGTTGCAATCTATTTATTCACCGCAAGAGCTTAAAAGCCTGACGATGATCATTTATTGCGACCTGCTCGGTGGTGAGGCCCTTGATATTTACTTGGGCAAAGATATTAATTTATCGCAGAGCAAGCAGCAGGAATTAGAAAACATTCTTGTACGGTTGCGTAAAAATGAGCCGATACAATATGTTTGTGGTACGGCTACGTTTTGTGGCATGACCTTTTGTGTGGCACCTGGTGTGCTTATTCCACGCCCAGAAACGGAAGAACTGGTGCAACTGATTGCCAAAGAGAATCAAGGTTTTTCCCCTCGCATCCTTGATATGGGAACCGGAAGTGGATGCATCGCTATTTCGCTCTCTCGCATGTTTCCGGAAGCAGTAGTGACGGGATGGGACGTGTCTGCGGAAGCGTTGGCTATAGCACAAAGTAATAATGAAAGATTGCAAACTTCCGTTTTTTTTGAACAGCAAGATTTGCTTTTGTTTGACGGGAATTGTGAAACAGTACCTTTTAATGTGATTGTTAGTAATCCGCCTTACGTGACGGAGTCTGAAAGACAAGAGATGGATGCTAACGTTCTTGAATGGGAACCGGAGCTGGCTCTTTTTGTTCCCGATAATGACCCGTTGCTGTTTTATCGCTGCATTGCACGGTTGGGACGCAAGCTTCTGGCTAAAAACGGAAAACTTTATTTTGAAATAAACCGGGCTTATGGGGCAGAAATGGCTTGCCTGCTTCAACAAGCAGGCTATCATGATATTTGCGTAATTAAAGACCAATATGGAAATAATCGAATTATAACAGCGAACCGATGAATATAATTACTGAAGAAGAGGCTCTACAACGTGTAGCTGCTTATTGCTCTGTTGCCGAGCATTGTAAGGCTGAAATAAGCGAAAAATTAATGAAATGGGGCATCGATTATGAAGCAGTGGACCGGATACTACATCGGATGATTGCCGAAAAGTATATTGATGAAGACCGTTATTGCCGGGCATTTGTGAATGATAAATTTCGTTTTTCTAAATGGGGAAAAATGAAGATAGGTCAGGGGCTATATATGAAGAAAATCTCATCCGATGTAGTTTGGCGATATCTGAATGAAATAGATCAAGAAGAGTATCTTTCCGTTTTGCGCGAATTGCTGATAGCCAAGCGGAAAAGCATTCATGCCAAAGATGATTACGAACTTAATGGAAAGCTGGTCCGCTTTGCCCTTAGCCGGGGATTTGAGTTGAAGGACATTAAACTTTGTGTCCACACAACCGATGAAGAAGAGTGCGATAACTAAAAAAATAAACGAGTTCTTCTTTCTATTCTCATTCTATTTCCGTATTTTTGCGTCCTATAATTATCAAAGTTCGTTTAGTTATGAAAAACTTAGAGAGATTATTTGCCGAGAAGTTGCTGAAAATTAAAGCAATAAAACTTCAACCGGCTAACCCCTTTACTTGGGCATCTGGATGGAAGTCACCATTTTATTGTGATAACCGTAAAACCCTTTCTTATCCTTCTCTTCGTAATTTTGTGAAGATTGAAATTACTCGTCTGATACTTGAACAGTTTGGTCAAGTGGACGCTATTGCCGGCGTAGCTACGGGTGCCATCCCTCAGGGCGCTTTAGTAGCGGATGCGTTGAATCTTCCGTTCGTTTATGTTCGTGCTACACCTAAAGACCACGGATTGGAGAACTTGATTGAAGGAGAACTTCGCCCAGGTATGAAAGTAGTGGTGGTAGAAGACTTGATTTCAACAGGTGGAAGCAGTTTGAAAGCAGTAGAAGCAATCCGTCGCGATGGTTGTGATGTGATTGGTATGGTGGCTGCTTTTACGTATGGTTTCCCTGTAGCCGAAAAAGCGTTCAAAGAGGCTAAAGTGTCTTTAGTGACATTGAGCAACTATGAAGCAGTTCTCGACGTGGCTCTTCGCACGGGTTATATTGAAGAAGAGGATGTAGCGACACTGAATGAATGGCGTAAAGATCCCGCACATTGGGATGCCGGAAAATAATAATGAAAGAGAATAAATGACAACATTTGAGAGTGAAGTAAGAATCCTGCCTTACAATCAGGAGCGCGTTTATACTAAATTGTCGAATCCGAGCAATTTGGAGGATATGAAAAAACGTTTTCCTGAAGAAAAGATGAGGAATCTATGCTTTGATGAAAATGCGATCAGCTTAAATGTCCCGGTTTTGGGACAATTGACGTTGCAAATCATTGAACGGGAACCTTTTAAAAAAATTAAATTTGAAACGATCAACTCTCCAGTGCCTTTTTGTTTTTGGATTGAGCTGGATTCGTCCGTTGGAAAGGAGGAGTGTAAGATCAAAGCATTCATTAGTGTAGAATTGAATCCTTTGATGAAAGGGATGGTTCAAAAAACAATAAATGATACATTGAAAAGTTTTGTCGATCTATTGACGATAATAGAATACTAAAAACGCATGTCACAAAAACTTTGGGAGAAATCTGTTCAGGTGAATCGGGATATTGAACGTTTTACAGTCGGTCGCGATCGCGAGATGGACCTTTATCTGGCAAAACACGATGTGATGGGGTCTATGGCTCATATTACTATGTTACAGAGCATCGGATTGCTTACGAAAGAGGAACTTTGTTTGTTGCTTGCAGAGCTGAAGGCTATTTATGTCACTGCAGAAGAAGGACGTTTCGTTATAGAAGAGGGCGTAGAAGATGTACATTCTCAAGTGGAACTGATGCTTACCCGCCGACTCGGTGATATAGGTAAAAAAATTCATAGCGGTCGTTCTCGCAATGATCAGGTGTTGCTAGACCTCAAGCTTTTTACTCGTACGCAAATTAAAGAGGTGGCCGAAATGGTGGAACAGCTTTTTAATGTGCTTAAAACGCAAAGCGAACGGTATAAAAACGTTTTAATGCCTGGTTATACGCATTTGCAGATAGCGATGCCTTCTTCATTTGGATTGTGGTTTGGAGCGTATGCTGAAAGTTTGGCAGACGATATGCTTTTCTTGCAAGCTGCCTTTAAAATGTGCAATCGTAATCCGCTGGGTTCAGCTGCCGGATACGGTTCTTCTTTTCCACTAGATCGCGCAATGACTACGCGCTTGTTGGGTTTTGACTCAATGAACTATAATGTGGTGTATGCACAGATGGGACGCGGCAAGCTTGAACGTAATGTTGCATTCGCTTTGGCTACTATTGCCGGGACGCTGTCTAAACTAGCATTTGATGCTTGTTTGTTCAATAGCCAGAATTTTAACTTTGTGAAATTGCCTGATGAGTGTACCACAGGTTCAAGCATTATGCCTCATAAAAAGAATCCCGATGTGTTTGAACTTACTCGCGCTAAATGTAATAAACTACAGTCGCTTCCTCAACAAATTATGATGATAGCCAACAATCTGCCATCTGGTTATTTCCGCGATTTGCAGATTATAAAAGAAGCCTTTTTGCCCGCTTTTCAGGAATTGAAGGACTGCTTGCAGATGACGACCTACATCATGAATGAAATTAAGGTGAACGAACATATTTTAGATGATGACAAATATTTGCTTATTTTTAGTGTGGAAGAAGTGAATCGTTTGGCGCGTGAAGGCATGCCTTTCCGCGATGCTTATAAAAAGGTAGGTTTGGACATTGAAGCAGGGTGTTTTACTCACAACAAGCAAGTACATCACACGCACGAAGGAAGCATTGGTCATTTGTGTAACGACGAAATAGCTATTTTGATGCAGCAAATAGTGGACGGATTTAACTTTCATACGATGGAAGAGGCTGAAAGAAATCTTTTAAGTCGTTAAGTAACCGATTCTTTTCACTTTTCTTTGAAAATGTTTGGCGGAAACAAGGAAACTACTTATCTTTGCACCCGTTGAAAAAATGCGAAAGTAGCTCAGTTGGTAGAGCATAACCTTGCCAAGGTTAGGGTCGCGGGTCCGAGTCCCGTCTTTCGCTCTCTTTGAAAGGATGCTCGAATGGTGGAATGGTAGACACGAAGGACTTAAAATCCTTTGATCAGTAATGGTTGTGTGGGTTCAAGTCCCACTTCGAGTACAATGCGAAGCATTCGGTGAAAGCGAAACATCTTACTTACAGATTGTTTCGCTTTTTTCTTTTGTTTGAATATTTTCTTTTTGTCTGCATAACTTTTAGCTAGTAAAAAAGGCTGCAATACTCGCTTGTGCTACAGCCTCCTGACTTCGTCAATGCGCCCCCAAATTTATGCGTCCTCATCAAGATGGTCAAATAGTGGCTTGATCGTTTCATGTCTATCGGTCAGGAAGAGAGTCTTTGTGTAGAGTTCGTCATTCTGTGTGAGTCTGATTCTAATGGTTGTAATTGTTTTGGCTGCATCGAGTACATGCCCGACACTCATATCGATATTCTTAATCTTAATGATACGCTCCAACTCCTTATACACCTTGTATGCGATAAAGCATATGCAAACGTGCGCTTCGATTCTTCTTTCAGAGAAGTGAAACATTGGACGCATGTGGGCGTTTACATCTACATTCTTTTTCAGTTTCCAAGTCACCAAAGTCACTATCGCTTGCGACTGACTCTTTGAGGGTTGGCTGTTTTTTTTTCTTTTTTGAGGGCGCATCAGGCGCAGGCTGGCTTTCTACCGTAATATCGTAGTGCCTGTGAATGGAAGGATATTTCCCCTTGAGTCTTCCAATGCGCTCATTGACTTTATCTACTTGTTTGA
>JAVVVS010000013.1:9275-55168 GCA_036652495.1 Bacteroides sp. | reverse complement strand
ACCTCTTTAGGCTTTATGCCATTATTAGAAACGATCTTTATTTCGGGTTCTATGAAGCGGAAAGAATCCCGCTCTGGAATAAGATGCTACTTCCGATCTAGATACAGGTCTTATATCAGGGAAACGGCACTAAAGGAAAAATCCTCTGCCGGGAGATTCACTATCCTCTGCCGAAGGAGGGTGAATCTTCCGGTAGAAGAAGGTGAATCTTCTGACGGGAGTTGGACTATCCTCTGCCGAAGGCTAGCGTCCCCCCCCCCGCACGGCTATTTGGTTAGAGCACTATTGATTTCTCCGTCCAGCATAGAAACAGTCCGGTCGGTGATTCGGGCCAAAGCCTCATCATGGG
The DNA here is from genome assembly GCA_036652495.1 of Bacteroides sp. Lineage (GTDB taxonomy): Bacteria > Bacteroidota > Bacteroidia > Bacteroidales > Bacteroidaceae > Bacteroides. The sequence goes on along the minus strand of JAVVVS010000013.1, from coordinate 54,819 downwards.
TCACGATGACAAACGTCTGTCCGAAGCGGTTGCGGAGGTCGAAGAACAATTGATGCAGCTCTTCCTTATTGTGCGTGTCGAGGCTGCCCGAAGGCTCGTCCGCCAGAATCACGGTAGGCTGGTTGATGAGCGCCCGCGCCACCGCCACGCGCTGCTTCTCGCCTCCCGAAAGTTCGTTGGGCTTGTGCCCGCCTCGCTCGGCAAGCCCCATAAAGGCAAGCATCTCCCGAGCGCGCACCGTCGCCTCTTTGGTGGAAATGCCGGCAATGAAAGCGGGAATCATCACGTTCTCCATCGCCGTAAATTCGGGCAGGAGCTGGTGGAACTGAAACACAAAGCCGATGTGCTTGTTGCGGAAAGCGGACAGCTCTTTCTCTTTCATCCGGCTGACGTTGACCCCGTCAATGTTCACCGTTCCGGCATCGGGCGCATCGAGCGTGCCCATGATTTGCAGCAACGTTGTCTTCCCCGCTCCGCTGGGACCTACAATGCTAATCACCTCACCCTTTTCTATCTCCAAATTGATACCCTTGAGCACTTGCAACGAGCCGAAGCTCTTCGTTATTCCTTCCAGTTTGATCATCTTCTTCTCGTCATTTATAATCGTTTAATCACATACTCTGCCAGGTAGCAGCCGAACACGGCAGGCAGGTAGCTCACCGTTCCGCAGGTCGACTTCTTGTTCTTCTCGCCTTCCACCACTATCACCGCCTGTGGATCCGCCTGTTCGGTGCTGAACACCACCGGCAGCTTGTGCCGCACGCCCATCTTCTTGAGCCGCGTGCGCACCGCTTTGCTCAGCCCGCAATGATACGTCTCCCAAAGGTCGGCAAAGCAGATTTTGCTCACGTCACTCTTCGCCCCGGCGCCCATGCTCGAAACTATTTTGATGCGCCGCTGCATAGCCTGAACAATCAAGTCGCACTTAGGGCTGATGGTGTCGATAGCATCTACAATGAAATCGTAGCGGGCGGCATCCAACAGCGAGGGGATGTTCTCTCCAGTCAAGTAAAGGGGGAGCACGGTGAGTTGCAGTTCGGGATTAATCTGCCGGAAACGTTCGGCCAGCACGTCCGCCTTGTCCCGCCCAACGGTGGTCTGCAAGGCAGCCAACTGGCGGTTGATATTGCTAGGCTGCACAGAATCGGCATCCACAATCGTCATCCGCCCCACGCCTGCCCGGCATATCATCTCCGCCGCATAAGCGCCCACGCCGCCCAAGCCCACCACCAGCACATGAGCAGCCAGCATCCGCTGCATCTTTTCTTCTCCCAGCAGCAGCTGCGTGCGCTGTGTCCAATCGGTATTCATCAATTCTTCTTAAACCATTTATAGAACCACTGCCCCACACTATCGTAATGCGACGATTCGCCGTGATGCCCCGGGTCGGAGAAAGAAAGCATCTCCTGCGGGTCACCGTACTGATCGGGATAGAGAACAATGAGACTGTTGTTATTAAAATATTTAGAGATCTGCTGCGGCAGTCGTTCAAAAGCAGGGTCGTAAGAGATAAATCCGCGGCGGGCGCTGACGATGACCAGCAGGTGGTCAAAGTTCACCTGCCCGGTGAGCAACAACAGCTCGTCCCAGTTCGCCAGCTCGGAAAACTCCGAACGCACGTTCTTGTGCTTCTTGTTGATATACCCTTCCAAGTAACGGAACGTATCGGGATGAGCAAAGAAGTGCACGCGGCATCCCAATTGAGCACCCATCCGGCAGACGCGTTCGAGCCATTTGAAAAAGCCTACCTCGAACTCCGCCTTCGGAGGCACGGCTACGATAATGCGACGGAGCGTATTCACGGGCATCAGGCACTTCACTATCATCACCTGGCGGTGCATCCCCTTGAGCAGACTCTCGGTCATGGTCCCCAAGAAAGAGTCCACCAACGTCGCCTTGCGATGCAAACCGATAATCACTTCCGAAGCGTTATGCTCTTTCATCGTATGAATGATGCCGGCAGCGATATTCAAGTCGAAGCGAGTGATGGTATCCAGCTCCACATCGGCGGATGCGGCAATCATGGCAGCCCGTTCCAGCTGCCGCTTGCCCCGGGCTTGCCGGGCTTCGGACGCCGAATTATCGTTCAGCACGCAGAGTGCCGTCAGCCCTTCCTTGCGTTTGGGCTCTTTCATCACCAGCGCCATCCCCATCAGATTTTCTATCGTCTCGGGATTCGACACGGGAATGAGAATGCTCTCTTCTTCCCGCAGTTGCTCGCCCGCTCCTTCAAAATCTTCTTGCACGGCAATCTTCCGCGCCGCCCGCTCAGTGATTATCGAACTGATGATGCACGTAAAGAGAATCATCACCACCGTACCATTCAGCACATCCTCGTTGAGCAACGGAACGCCTGGAGACACCTCTATCTTGTTGCCAATCAGCACCGCCGCCAACGTAGCCGCCGCTTGCGCATTGCTCAGCCCGAACATCATCGAACGTTCGTTACGGTGCATTCCGAACGTCTTTTGCGTCATCCAAGCCGCTATCCACTTGCTCAACGTAGCCACCACCGTCATCACCACCGCCACCTTCAACGCTTCCCCTCCGCTAAAGAGCGTGCGCACATCAATAATCATCCCCACCCCAATGAGGAAGTACGGGATGAACAAAGCGTTGCCCACAAACTCCAGCCGGTTCATCAACGGAGAAAGATGCGGAATCAAGCGGTTGAGCACCAGCCCCACCATGAAAGCACCCAAGATGCCTTCGAGACCCGAGAGCTCGAGCATGCCCCCGCCAAGAAACATCATTGCCAGGACAAAGATGAATTGCATGATATTATCTTCGTACGTGCGGAAGAACCAACGGGAAATGCGAGGGAAGAAGAAGATGATTAAAAAACAAACCGCCATCACCTTCACCACCAGCAATATCCAGAAGAACGTATTCAGCTCCCCCTTGTACGCTCCGGCTATCACCGCCAAAATCAGCAGAGCCAGCGTCACGGTAATAGCCGTGCCGCCGATGGTGATGCTTACGCTCCGCAAGCGCGACAAGCCGTAACGGCTCACGATGGGATAAGAGATCAGCGTATGAGAGGCATACATACTAGCCAACAGGATGGCAGTCGTCGTGCTATAGCCCAAAACAGCAATGCCGCTCCACACCCCCAGTATCATAGGCACAAGAAAAGTGAACAGCCCAAACACCAGCGCTTTGCCCCGGTTCTGCTTAAAGTCCTCCATATCCATCTCCAGCCCGGCCAGAAACATGATGTAGTAAAGCCCCACCTTGCCAAAAAGCTCAAAGCTGCTGTCCCGCTCCAACACATTAAAGCCATACTCCCCTATCGCCACTCCGGCAAGAATCATACCAATGATGTGAGGAATGCGCAATCTGCCCAAGACGATGGGAGCAAACAAGATAATGATAAGCACCAAGAAGAACACCCACGTGGGATCTGTTATAGGGAACTGTACACTAAAGTCGGGCCACTGCATATCGGTAGTTGTTTTATATATCTACTGCAAAAGAACGAAAAAGATTAGAGTCCGCAAAAGAATCACCCCCACTATCTTCCCTCTGGCGCGTAATTCTTTCTTCCCGGCAGATGCACAGCGCATTCCCACCCCGTGCCCCGTACATGCCAAGAAGACATCACTAAAAAAGCAAAAACGAACTCATCCCCATCACCCGTCCATGCCGGCTGAAGGATGGGATTGCCCGCCTGCAAAGTGTCAGAAGGCTTGTAGGCTACAAGCGAGCAATCGCAAAAAGACGACAAAAAACAGATAAACTCAATAAATCTTTCCATAATAGTAGAGTTTATATTGCAAATAGTTATAATTTTGCAGCCAATTATAACAGTCACAAAGATAATGTTATAATCTCTATCTATTCACAACTAAACAAAGAAAAAGATGAAAGTAGCGATTGTTGGCGTAAGCGGAGCCGTAGGGCAGGAGTTCCTGCGCGTGCTCGACGAAAGAAAGTTCCCGTTGGATGAGTTAGTTTTGTTCGGTTCTAAACGTAGTGCCGGAAGCAAATACACCTTTCGCAATAAACAGATTGAAGTCAAACTTCTGCAACACAACGATGACTTTAAAGGCATAGACATCGCTTTCACCTCGGCAGGAGCCAGCACTTCCAAAGAATTCGAACAGACCATTACCCGTTATGGCGCCGTGATGATTGATAATTCCAGCGCCTTCCGTATGGACCAAGACGTACCCTTGGTAGTGCCCGAAGTGAATCCCGAAGACGCCAAGGTGCGTCCGCGTGGAGTGATAGCCAACCCCAACTGTACAACTATTCAGATGGTGGTTGCCCTGCAAGCCATCGAAAAGCTCTCCCACATTAAGACCGTACGCGTCTCGACCTATCAGGCAGCAAGCGGCGCCGGTGCGGCAGCGATGGACGAGCTCTACGAGCAATACCGCCAAGTATTGGCAGGCGAACCTGTCACTGTCGAAAAGTTCGCTTATCAACTGGCGTTCAATCTCATCCCTCAGGTAGATGTCTTCACCGACAACGGATACACCAAAGAAGAAATGAAGATGTACAACGAGACACGCAAAATCATGCACTCCGACATCAAAGTAAGCGCCACCTGCGTGCGTGTGCCCTCTTTGCGTGCTCACTCCGAAAGCATCTGGTTAGAAACCGAACGCCCCATCTCGGTGGAAGAAGCCCGCGAAGCCTTCGCCAACGGTGAAGGGCTGGTGCTCCAAGATAACCCCGAAAAGAAGGAATACCCCATGCCCCTCTTCCTCTCCGGCAAAGATCCCGTTTACGTCGGCCGCCTCCGCAAAGACTTGACCAATGATTGCGGACTGACCTTCTGGACCGTAAGCGATCAGATAAAGAAAGGCGCTGCGCTGAATGCGGTGCAAATAGCAGAATACCTGATTAAAGAAAAGAATATCGGATAAAGGATACGGGATAAACCCTAATAAAAGAAAAAGTCCGGAATACCAATAATACAGGTGTTCCGGACTTCTTTCTTTTAGCAAACGCAATAGTGTTATCACTCGCACTTGCGTACAGGACAAAAAAGTCAAAGGTATTCATTGGTGCCTTATGCCTTAGAACCGCAACTAATTTAGAATACTTGGACTTGATCTAATATTCGTCTTTTTCCAAAAGACGTTACTTGTTTTTCCAAAAGACGTTACTTGTTTTTTTTAAAGACGTAACATGTTTTTTTTTAAACAAGGATACTATACTTCATCAATATTTAAGGAATGAAACTCTATCAAACCGGACATTGGTGATTCTTCAATCACATCTACTTCAACGCCAAACTCATGTGCCACTTCCCGCAGCTGAAGAGCATAGTTGTGCGCCAGCGAACCAACAAAACGGACTGGATAGTTTTTATAGTCGTATTGACAAATGCTGCGAGTGAAAAAGGTTCTAATATTATTGATTAACAGGTTGTACACATATTCATTATCCAAGTAATCCGCAAGAAAATACGCAATGGTTGCCAAGAAACGATTAGGAAAAGGAAGGTTGTAGACAGAATCCATCACGTCATTGGCAGAGATGCGGAACTTATCATAAAAATCGGAAATAATCGGTTGGGGAGCCAACCCCTTCAACACATCGGACAAGAAAAGTTTGCCCAATACGGCACCACTTCCTTCGTCGCCCAAGATATATCCGGCGGCTTTTACATTTTTCACAATCATCTTTCCGTCATAAAAACAAGAGTTAGAACCGGTGCCCAAAATGCAGGCAATACCTGCTTCGCGCTTCAACAAACCGCGGGCTGCAGCAAACAAATCACTTTCTACTTGTATGGGTGTTTTAAATTGCGCCACCAAGGAAGCACCTATTATATTTTTTTTTTCGTAATTGGAACAACCAGCCCCATAAAAATAGACTTGATCGAGTTTCTTTTTAAAAAAAGCCTCCGGCAATCCTAGTCGCACGCTCCGACTGATTTCTCTCCGACTCTGAAAAAAAGGGTTCAATCCTTCGGTGAACACGCACTGTACGAGATGATTGTCCTCTACTAACGCCCATTCCGTTCTTGTAGAACCACTTTCTGCAATAAGTTTCATTTCGTATTTATTTTAGATTTGGATACAAATATATATGCTTTATTTAGATATACCCAATTAAGCGTAGGATTTTTGCACGAACGGTAAAGCGCAACAATGAAAACCGGCCAATAGAAAAGCCCTGCCACTAAAAAGTGCAACAGGGCTTTTCTATATCTAAAGAAAGTTTTTCCGATTAGTTGGCAGACTCTACCAACACCACCCGATTCAAGTAAATGGGCTTTCCGAATTTGTCAACACCACCACCAGCATCCGCTTTCAGACGGTTGGGTGCAATGTTATATTGCTTTACCAACACATCTATCACGGCATGAGCACGTTTCAAACTCAGTTCTTGATTGAAGGCGGCACTGCCAGTGGCTGCATCCGCATAGCCGTACACGGTGTAGGTCATCTTCGGAAATTTATTCATCATATCACCCAGGTATTTGATGTTCATCGCTTCGCGCGGGGAGATGACGGCGGATCCAATAGTAAAGAACACCGTACGGGGAGCAATGCTGGAATCTGTAACCGTCGTATTGTTCTGTTCTACGACTTCGGCTACCGGCTGATTCTTTGCATTAGCCAATTGTTGTTGCAAACTATTGTTGGCAGCAGCCATCTGATTCATCATCTGACGCATGTTGCTCAACTCAAGTTCGGAAATAATTTGCGGAACGGGGCGATTGAAACCGCGGGCAGGGAAACGATAGGTCAAGCCCACCGTAGCACTGACCACACCGTCATAATCGTGCTTGCCAACGGGTTCGCCATCAAACTTACTTTCGGTGCCCATAGCACTCAACTCCAAATTGATATCAACAGCATCCGAAAGACGGAAACGGTTGATCAAGCCCACGTTCACGGCAAACGCATCATGACGGGGAGCCGTGTAATTGTGTACAAAACCAGCGCCCAAATAGGGGATAATTTCATAGACACGCTGCGAATTGTATCCGCCAAAGAGTGCATTAAGATTGAACATCACGTCTCCGTGGAGGTTCATGTAATCAAACTTCTGCTTGTAGTAACCATCACCCATCACGTTACCTTTCACGTAGGGAGCCGTTTTGTTGTAGGAGAAGCCTTTGGCTTGAAGTCCGCTATATTGCAAACGCAAGCCGAGACCGGGCGTGAACCATTTGCCCACAGCCACATTCAGCGTCGGGCTAATGCGGTCGGTGAACTTGCCGGCATTGTCATCGTGTCCGAACAAGACAGAAGCGCCACCGCCCAAAGAAAGAAACCAATTATCAAAAAATGGATTAGTAACCACCCGATACTTATCCTGTACCTGGATGACCTCCACTTGGGTAACTGTAGCCTGCTGCGCAACAGCAGCAGAAGTAACGCCGGCCAAAGCCAGCAACATGAAAATCTTTTTCATCTTCTTAAAATAGTTAAGGGGTTAATATGTCCTTTCGTTTTTTAAACTCACTAAAGAACACGAACTACCCTAAAAGGTTTTGCGAAGGCGAAAAAAAAACTACGGCTGGCTGCCTATCCTCTCCCAAACCCTTCTTTGCTAATGTTTGCAATGGGGATTGACACGCCCTCTTCGAGCTCTATCAAGGCATTGATCAAGTGGATGCAACGGTATCGGCCGAAGTCGTCCACGGTGATGTCGCATTCGCGAATCACGCCGTCGGTCAAGAGCCTGCGACGTTGGGTGCCGTTAAGCAAAAAGGTGCGGGGCGTGAATAAGCCCTCGGCACTTTCAAAAACAACATTGCAAAAGCTAGTGTCGGTGATACGACCTTGCTGCGTGATCAGCACCTCGTCCGCCCTGCCTCGTAACGCATGGAGCGCATGGAGCAACGATCGGTCTTCTCGTTTCAGCCGGTAGTCTATAGTCGGGCACTCGATGAGTTGGAGGCTTTCGATGTGAGGCAGCCGATAGGGAGTATAAGCAATGGAATGGATGCGGGCATCATCATAGAGCACCCTGCATTTCACCACGCCAGGGAGGGAGGTGTGCAAATCAAGAGAAAAAACAACACCCACGGTACGCTCCATGCGAAGAAGATGGCTGGACAGCTGGCAAGGGATGCCGTCGACGAGCTTGATGGTTTCGATGTATTTCATGCGAAGGGTAGATAAACTTTAGCTAAAACTTCCTCATATTCCGATCGGCAATCGGAGTTGATAGTGATGCCGCCCCCACTGCGGAAGTATTGAGTCCCGTCTTCCGCCTGCTCGATGTAGCGAATCATCACGGCTGAATCCAGCTTCGTGCCGTCATAGTAACCAAAGACACCGGCATAGTAACCACGAGATTCGCCTTCTATCCGCTGTAAGAGCTGCACGGTGGAAGATTTGGGAGCACCGGAGATGGAGCCTGCCGGCAGTAATTTCCAAATCACATCTCCCAACGGCGCTTCCAGCAACCGGCCGCTGATTTGCGAACTAACTTGTAGGATGGCGCCCTTGGACGTGCACACCCGGTCGATATACCGGAAGCGATCTACCGCAATTTGAGTGGCTACGCGACTCAAATCACTTCGGATGAAATCGACAATGGTGTTGTGCTCCGCCCGTTCTTTGTAATCGGCTAAGATGAGTTGCTCAGCATGGGGGATGGCGGCATCAATTGTTCCTTTCATAGGATAAGAACGAATAAAACCACGGTCGATGGTGACAAACGTTTCGGGCGAAAAGCAAACGAACTTGCCTGGCAGCACAAGGGCGTAGGGCGAGTTGCTGCGAGCAAAGATTTCCTCGAGCGTACAGCGAGTGGCAATAGGCGTCTTCAGCGTCAAGTTGGCGAGAAAAGAATTGCCATGATGAAGTTCCGCCTGCACACGGTCGAACTTGGATTGATAAAGAGAATAGGCGACGGGCGTGACAACGAAATCGACGGGCGAAGCGGCAGGAGGCGGAGCAGTGTAGTTGCTCGCATTGCCCACACGCCACCACACGTCGCGCCGGCTCAGCGGATGTTCCAAGAAGAACCCCCGCTCCTTTTCATAATCAATTCCGAATAGAAACGGGGCATCCGCCTCGTTCATCCGCCTTTTTACCTCTATGGCTGCAATCATGTCGGCAAAAGTAGCTACTTTTGCCGTATGGAACAAGTATTAATCGTCGATAATGACGACTCATTCGTCTATAACATTGTAGAGATGCTACGCCCGCTCGCGTCTCTGCACGTGGTCAAGCACAACGCTCTTCCCCCTCTGGAAGGGTTCAACAAAATCCTTCTCTCGCCCGGAGCGGGATTGCCTACCGATTATCCCGCTATGATGGAGCTTCTGCGCCATCCCTCGCCTACCCGATCCATTTTGGGTATCTGCCTGGGACATCAAGCCATTGCCCTGAGCTTCGGAGCCAAACTCCGGCTGCTCAGCGAGCCGAAACACGGGCATTGCAGCACGCTCACTCCGCCACTGCTGGGCATTTGCACGGTGGGACGCTACCACTCTTGGGTGGTGGATGAAGCAGACTTCCCCCCGGAGTTGCTTGTCACCAGCCGGGATGAAGAAGGCAACATCATGTCTCTCCGCCACCGTACCCTGCCCGTCACAGGTGTACAGTTCCACCCGGAGTCCATCATCACAGCGCATGGTGTAGAATTGTTCCGTACCTGGATTTCCGGTCGGGAAACGATCGGATAACTTCCGTCATCCGCTTCCGCCACCGCCTAGGCGCGCAGCCTCATCACAAACCGGCTGCCCTTGCCCAATTCGCTTTCCACCGTGAGCGTGCCGTTGTGAGCTTCGACAAAGTCTTTCGAGATGGAGAGTCCCAGCCCGCTGCCTTGCACCTTAGTGCCCGGCACCCGGAAGTAGCGGTCGAAGATGCTCTGATGATAACGCGGGTCGATGCCTTTGCCAAAGTCCTGCACAAAAAGTTCGATGATGTCCGCCTCCTGTCGTGCACCGATGATGACCCGTCCGTTCTCCCGCGAATAGCGGATGGCATTGCTCAGCAAGTTAGTCAGCACCCAGGCAATCTTCTCGCTGTCCACAAAGAGCTTGCCTATCTTCTGCTCTGGATACTCCACCTCGAGCTGGATGTTGAACTTGTCCGCCTGCACCTGGTTCGCCTTGATGGCATACTCTATCAGTTCGATAGGTTTGGTTATCTTGGGCAGCATCTGTAATTTGCCCGCCTCCACCTGTGTCATGTTGAGCAGCTCTCCGGTGATGCCCAAGAGGCGTTCGCTATTGTCGCGGATGCTGCGGGAAAGCTGTGTTTGTTCGGGGTTGAGCGCTCCCACACGATTGTCGTCCAGCAGTTGCAGACTCATCAGAATGGCAGCGATGGGCGTTTTGAGTTCGTGCGAGATGGTAGAGATAAAAGTAGTCTTTGCCGAATCGAGTTCCTTGAACTCCGTGATGTTCTTGAGCAAAATCACATCACCCAGCTTGCGCGACGGCGCAATGGACGCATCGCCTGCTGCGTGCAAGATGGGGATATACGCTGCCTGAAAATAGCTTTCCTTATTATCCGCATAAATCTTCAGCGGCTCGGACTTCTCGTGGGGGTTTACCAGCTCGCGGATGAGGCGGCGCAGCAAGTCGTTCTTGAGCGAGAGCTCTTCGGCCGAGCGGCGGAGCACCGCTTCCCGCTTCAAGTTGAGCACCGTGAGGGCAGCGTTATTAATGAAAAGCACCTCCCGTTCGGGATTCAGCCCGATGATGGGTTCGTTGATGCTGTTCACCGTCGCCTCAAGGAATTTCTTCGCCGAAAGGATGTCCGCCAGCGTGCTTGCCCGGTACTCGGTGAGCCGCTCTGCCATGCGGTTGAAGCCTTCCGCCACCTCACGGAACTCTTCATTGTCCGTCCGCTCCAGGCGATGCCCGTAGTTGTGGTTGGCGATGGCGAGGATGCCGCGAGTAAGCTCCTTGACGGGTTTGCTGATGGAGCGCGGTAGCCAGAAAAAGAGGAAGAGCGCCGTGAGGATGCAGATGCCTCCGCTGACGTACACCATCACCATCGCCCGGTGGAGCGCCGGGAGGGCGGCAGGACTGTCGGGTTCCGTTGCCGTAAGCGTTTGCAGATTGACTACAGAGAGCGTCACCAGCAAGATAATCATCCCCGCCAGCATCCCGATGCCAAGGAGCAGTTTAGTCTTTATATTCATAGTCGTCTTCGATTTTTATGCAAGTATAATCAAATCTACGTTCATCGCCGTCATTTTCGTCATTAATTTCCGGTAGGCGTACAGTTTGAACAGCACACCGGGCAAGCTGAAGGAGGGACTGCCCAGACATACGGTGGTAATCTGCCGTTCGCGGCAGACGTTGATGATGGTTGCCGCGAGGTGGGCGGAAGCCACCTGCACCACCTCTCCGCCCAGCTCCGCCACCAGCTTGAAGTGGTTGAGCAGATGGCGTTGCGCTGCCAAGTCGATGCGCTCCACGCTTTCTTGCGGGCGCTGCACATAGAGGGCAATGAAAGTGGTGTTGTAGCGCGTTGCCATCCGCGCCGCCTTACGGATGATGCGCCGGGGCGAGCGCTCGTGACTGCTGATGCACGCCAAGATGCGCTCATGACGCACCCCCTGCAACAGACCGCCCGTCACAAATTCGTTCTCCACTTTCTTCTCCACCCGCAATGCCACCTCCTTGAGGGCTAGCTCGCGCAGCTGGAGAATGTTTTCGGTCTTGAAGAAGTGAGCCAACGCCCGGTCAATCTTCTCCCCGCGGTAGATTTTGCCTGCCTTGAGCCGGGCGATAAGCTCCTCGGCGGTGAGGTCGATATTCACCACCTCGTCCGCCTCTTGCAGCACGCTGTCGGGGATGCGCTCGCGCACTTCAATGCCGGCAAGGGCTTGAATCTCTTCGTTGAGGCTCTCGATATGCTGGATGTTGACGGCAGAGATCACGTTGATGCCTGCCTCGAGCAGCGAGCGGACGTCCTGCCAGCGTTTCTCGTGGAGCGAACCTTCCACGTTGGTGTGCGCCAGCTCGTCCACAATCACGATTTCGGGGTGCAGGCGCAAGATGGCTTCCACATCCATCTCTTCCAGCTCCTTGCCCTTGTAGAAGATTTTCCGCCGGGGGATGAGGGGGATGCCCTCCACCAATGCTTCTGTGCCCGCCCTTCCGTGAGTCTCCACATAGCCTATCTGCACGTCCGCTCTGCTCTCCAGCAGTTCGTGCGCCTCTTGCAGCATGCGGTAAGTCTTCCCCACACCGGCTATCATACCGACGTAGACCTTGAATTTGCCCCGGCGCGACCGCTTGATGAGGTCGAGGAAGTGCTGCACGTTGGCTTCCCGGCTGTTCATGACAGCTGCGGGTATAGGTACGCGGAAGTCGCGGACAAGGTTGTCCGTGTATCCTTCGGTGCGGAGGGCAGGCTGGCGTTGAGGCGCACCACGTTCACCACCGGCGTGCCCAGCAGTCCGAAGAAGAACGGGCGCTCCACGGCAGCATCCACCAGCGCACGCACTTGCGCCTCGGGGAGATGACGCGCGGCAGCTACCCGCCGCACTTGCACGTAAGCACTCGTCGGGGTGAGGTGAGGGTCGAGCCCGGAGGCGGAGGCGGTGACCATCTCCGCGGGTACGTTGCTCCGCTTTAAATAAGGATGATGCACCAAGAAGGTATCGATGCGCGCCTCCACGGTGACAAGGTAGACACTGTCCGAAGGCGCAGCGTTGCTCGCTCCCGAGGCAGAAGCGTCGTAACCCGTTCCGGCGGCGGAGGGGCGCCCCCAGAAGTAGGCATCGCTGGAGAACAACTGTCCCACGGGAGCAATGGCTCCATCGGAGGTGGCGCGGGCAAACGCCCAAAGCACAAACACATAGCCCAGACCCAGCAAGGCGCAGAGCGCTAGGGTCAATTTGAACGATTTAATAATAGCTTTCATTTCTTTTCTGATTAAAGAGTAATTGGTCAGGGTCAACTGGATATTTACAAGCAGCTTGCCAGCACCACGTCAATGAGTTTGATGCCCACGAAGGGGGCTATCATTCCGCCTGCGCCGTAGACGAGCAAATTGCGGCGGAGCAGCGCGCTTGCGCCGATGGGTTTGTACGGCACGCCACGCAACGCCAAGGGGATGAGCAGCGGGAGGATGAGCGCGTTGAAGATGACCGCCGAGAGAATGGCGCTCTGGGGAGAGTGCAATCCCATCACGTTGAGCGCCGCCAGCTGGGGGATGGCCACCATGAAGAGAGCGGGCACGATGGCGAAATACTTTGCCACATCGTTGGCGATGGAGAAGGTAGTAAGCGTGCCGCGCGTCATGAGCAGTTGTTTACCTATCTCCACTATCTCGATAAGTTTGGTGGGGTCATTGTCCAGATCGACCATGTTGCCCGCCTCCTTGGCAGCTTGTGTGCCGGAGTTCATCGCTACTCCTACGTTGGCTTGTGCCAGGGCGGGAGCATCGTTGGTGCCGTCGCCCATCATTGCCACCAGCTTGCCCGCCTCCTGTTCGCGACGGATGTAGTTCATCTTATCCTCGGGCTTCGCTTCGGCGATGAAGTCGTCCACGCCCGCCTTCCGGGCAATGTAGCGGGCGGTGAGCGGATTGTCGCCCGTCACCATCACCGTCTTTACGCCCATCTTGCGGAGGCGTTCAAAGCGTTCGCTGATGCCGGGCTTGATGATGTCTTGCAGTTCGATGACGCCTATCACTTGGCGGTCGAGGCAGACTACGAGCGGCGTGCCGCCGTTGCCGGAGATAGTGGTGATCGCCTCTTCAGTCTCCGGTGGAAAGGTGTTTCCGCCCGCTTCCGCCATGCGCCGGATGGTGTCAAAGGCTCCCTTGCGTATCTGCGTGCCGTCCACCAAGTCCACGCCGGAACACTTCGTTTCGGCAGTGAAGCGTATCATGCGTGCTCCCGCGGTGTGGAGGTCGCGCATGCGGAAGCCCCGTTCGTGCGCCAACGCCACAATGGACTTCCCTTCGGGCGTCTCGTCAGAGAGGGAAGCCAGCAGACAGGTTTCGATGAAAGCGCGATCGTCGATGTGGTTCGTGGGATGGAAACGGGTGGCGCGCCGGTTGCCCAAGGTGATGGTGCCGGTCTTATCCAGCAGCAGGGTGTCGATGTCTCCGGCGGTTTCTACGGCTTTGCCCGATTTGGTGATGACGTTGGCGCGCAACGCCCTGTCCATCCCTGCAATGCCGATGGCGGACAGCAGCCCGCCGATGGTGGTGGGGATGAGGCAGACAAAGAGGGCGAGATAGGCGGCAATGGTGATGGTGGCTCCGCTATAGTCCGCCAAGGGTTGCAGGGTGAGGCAGACGATGACGAACACGAGGGTGAACCCTGCCAGCAGGATGGTGAGTGCTATCTCGTTAGGGGTCTTCTTGCGCGAGGCTCCCTCCACCAGCGCAATCATCTTGTCGAGGAAGCTCTCGCCGGGCTCGGTAGTAACGCGCACCCGGATAGAGTCGGAGAGCACCCGTGTGCCTCCGGTCACCGAACTCTTGTCGCCCCCCGCTTCGCGAATGACGGGGGCGGACTCTCCGGTGATGGCGCTCTCGTCGATGGACGCCAATCCCTCCATAATCTCGCCGTCGGCAGGGAGGATGTCTCCCGCTTCGCAGACGTACACATCGTCCTTGTGGAGCAGTGAACTGCTCACCGTTTCAATCTTGTCCCCCCTCACCCTTTTGGCGGGAGTCTCTTCGCGGGTTTTGCGCAAGCTGTCCGCCTGCGCTTTGCCGCGTGCTTCGGCTATCGCCTCGGCGAAGTTGGCAAAGAGCAACGTGGCAAAGAGTACGATGAACACCGTGAGGTTGTACCCGAAGGCTCCTTGCGAGTCGTTGCCGATAGAGTAAAAGGTGACGGCGAGCATCACAGTCGTTGCCAGTTCTACGGTGAACATGATAGGATTCTTCACCATCGTCCGCGGGTGGAGCTTGACGAAGGACTGGCGGATGCTTTCTTTCAATTGTCTTTTCATAATGACTATTGTTAATGTTTCGTTTGTTAGTATTTGTGGCAGGCGGCCGGTTATCCCAAGCCCAGCGCCGCTGCCAGGGTGCTCAGCGCATGTGCGGGGAAGAAAGCGAGGGCGGCGATGATGCTAATCACGGCAAAAGTCATCATCCCGAAGGTCACCGTGTCCGTGGGCAAAGTACCCGCTCCGGCGGGCACGTACCTCTTCTGCGCCAACATCCCCGCTATCGCCACCTGTCCGATGATAGGGAGGTAACGCCCCAGCAGCAACACCAGTGCGGTGGCATAGTTCCAGAAAGGCGTATTGTCCGCTAGCCCCTCCATGCCCGAACCGTTGTTGGCGGCACTGGAAGTGAACTCATACAGTTGCTCGCTCAATCCGTGGGCACCCGTTCGTTGGGTTATAGAGGCAGAGATAGCCACGCCCGCCAGTATCGCCAAGGGATGCAGCAAGGCGATGAGCGTGGCAATCTTCATCTCCGGCGCCTCCACCTTCTTGCCCAGCAATTCCGGTGTACGCCCCACCATCAGCCCGCTGATGAAGACGGCAAGGATGAGAAAGGTGTAGTAGTTGAGCAAACCTACGCCTACCCCGCCAAACCAGGTGTTGGTCTGCATGTTCAGCATCTCCACCAAGTTGGAGAGCGGCATCATCGAGCTGTGCATCCCGTTCACCGAGCCATTGGAGCTGGCGGTGGTAGTGACGCTCCAAAGCGCTGTGGCAGCCGCGCCGAAGCGGACCTCCTTGCCCTCCATCGCGCCTCCGCTCTGGTCGATGCCCATCGCCTCGATGCGGGGGTTGCCCTCCAGCTCCACATACGTGTTCAGCCCCACCCCTGCCAGATAGGCGGTGAACATCACTCCGAAGATGACGTACGAGAGCTTCTTCCTCTTCAAGTAGAAGCCGAGCGCAAAGACCATCGCCATGGGAAGGAGCAGGATGGAGACGCACTCCACCATATTGGTCAGGTAGGTGGGGTTCTCCAGAGGATGGGAGGCGTTGGCTCCGAAGAATCCGCCGCCGTTGGTTCCCAACTGTTTGATAGGAACGATGGCTGCCACGGGTCCTTGCGCGATGAGTTGCTCCCTGCCCTCGAGGGTGGTGAGGTGCTCTTTGCCCTCGAAGGTCATGGGCACGCCCTCCAAGATGAGGAAGAACCCCACGATGAGCGAGAGG
Organism: Bacteroides sp.; assembly: GCA_036652495.1. Classification (GTDB taxonomy): domain Bacteria; phylum Bacteroidota; class Bacteroidia; order Bacteroidales; family Bacteroidaceae; genus Bacteroides. The sequence goes on along the minus strand of JAVVVS010000013.1, from coordinate 38,786 downwards.
GGCAACAGGATACGGGTCACGCTCACCACCAGCAGTTGCCAGAAGTTGCCGATGGTCTGCGTGGTCTTGGCTGCCATCGCCTTCATCACGCCCGCCATGGCTGCCATCCCCGTGGCGGCAGTGACGAACTGGAAAAACATCACCACGAACAATTGGGTGAAGTAAGTCATGCCGCTCTCGCCGCTATAATGCTGCAAGTTGCAGTTCACCAAGAAGCTGATGCAGGTGTTGAGCGCCTGGTCGAAGGGTTGCGAAGGATTGCCGTCGGGGTTGAGCGGCAGCCAACCCTGCAACAGCAGCAGCGCCATGCCCCACACCAGCCAGACAGCGTTGATGGCGAGCAAGGCTTTAAGAAAACGCTTCCACGTCATCTCCTCTAGCGGGTCGATACCTCCGGCTCTATAGATAAGACGTTCCACGGGCTTCATAAAGTCCAGTAGATTTTTCTCTCCCTTGTACACCTTGGCGATGTACTTTCCCAATGGATAGCTGAGCGCCACCATCAGGACGATTTGTAAAATGATTCCGGTCATCTCTGTCTTCATTGTTTCTGTGGTTTAAAACCGCTCCGGGCGGATGAGTACATACATCAGGTAGCCGAAGAGGGCGATACCTATCATCAAAAGAGTTGCATACATAGTGGTTAATTGTTTTAATGGAAGCCGCGTTGTCCGCGGTTCAGTATTCCTCTTGCCAAAGCCGTGCCACAGCCGCCGGAACACCTGCCACCCCCGTCACAGTGGTGTAGAACGACGAAGGCTCCCCCTTGACGAGCAAGGAGGAGCCTTTCAAAATGAGAGGGGGGACTGTTGTTTCGGGGGGGTGCAGCGGGCTAGAGGGCGTACTCCTCTATCTTACGGTAAAGGGTGGTAAGCCCTATTTTGAGCAGGCGGGCAGTTTCGGTCTTGTTACCCTTGGTGTATTCCAGCACGCGGGCTATGTGGCGGCGTTCCATGGCAGCCAGCTCGAAGTTGCCCGGAGCGGCGCCGTCGGTCTGTTCGTAATGCGTGTGTTGCAGATCGAGCGGAAGGTCCGAAAGGTCCAGCTCGTCGCCTTCGCAGACGATGAGGCTGCGCTCGATAACGTTCCTCAATTCGCGGATGTTGCCCTTCCAAGGCTGCTGCGCCAAGGTGTCGAGAAAGGCGGGGGCTACTTGGCGGATGGGGTGTCCCAACTTCTGGGCGAAGCTGCGGATGAAGGCGGTGGCAAGCAATTTCACATCACCGCCTCGTTCGCGCAAGGGGGGCAGGTGCACTTGGAAGACGGAGAGGCGGTAGAAGAGGTCTTCGCGGAAACGCCCGCCCGCCATCTCCTCCTGAAGGTGGCGGTTGGTGGCAGCGATGAGGCGCACGTTGACGTGGGTGGGCTTGGTATCTCCTATCTTGATATAATCGCCCGTTTCAAGGATGCGCAGCAACTTCGCTTGCAGCTCGGGCGCCATCTCGCCTATCTCGTCGAGGAAGAGGGTGCCGTTGTTCGCCTCTTCAAACAGCCCTTTCTTGTCCTTCACCGCGCCGGTGAACGAGCCCGCGCGATGACCAAACATCTCGCTTTCCAGCAACTCTTTGCTGAACGAAGAGCAGTTCACCGCCACGAAATTCTGCTTGGCGCGCTTGCTGTGGTAATGGATGGCTTGGGCAAAAACCTCTTTGCCGGTGCCCGTCTCCCCGGTGAGCAGCACGGGCACGTCGGTCACGGAGACCTTCTGCGCCAGCAGCACGGCAGCCTTGAGAGCCTTGGACTCTCCCATAATGGAATCGAAGGAGTACATACCAGTCACTTTCTTCTCCAGCTTCTCCAGCCGGAGGTTCATCAGCGCTTTCTCCATGGCACGGCTCACCAGGGGAATGATCTTGTTGTTGTCGTCTCCCTTGGTAATGTAGTCGAAGGCACCGTTCTTGATGGCTTGCACCCCGTCGGGGATGTTGCCGTGGGCGGTGAGCAAGATAATTTCAATGTTGGGTGCCGCCTTCTTGAGAGCCAACACGAAGTCGACCCCGTTGCCGTCGGGCAAAAAGACATCGCATAGCACCACCTCGGGAACCTGCCCCTCCAGTTGCTTCATTCCTGTCCGACAATCGCCCGCTTGGCACACCTCGTAGCCTTCCAGCTCCAACATCCGCGCCAGCAACTGGCGTATCTGACTTTCATCGTCTACAATCAAAATCTTACTCATCGTTCTGTGTTTATTGTTATGTGCGCAAAGTTACGCTATTCTCCCGACACGCGAAAAGCCTTCTTCATTTTTCGATGAGAACACAGGGCAACCGCATCAAAAGTTTGATTCTATTTTAAACACGGATTACGTGGAATAGGTACACGAACGACACAGACCCAAACGGATGCGCACCGACCCTTGCTACACTTTGCAGAAAATGGGGGAGACCAACTCCCGGCAGAAGATGGGCTAACTCCCGGCAGAAGATAGCTCATCTCTCGGCAAAAGATTCGTCATCTCTCGGCAGAGGATGGCTCATCTCTCGGCAGAAGATTATTTCGAGGGTGCAGTAGCCCTGATGAGAGTGTGGCAATGAACAATTCCTTCTCCATAATTGTTATTTCCATAGGAAACAATTTTTAAACAGTATAAAGCATGAAAATTATTATTATCGGCGGGGTAGCCGGAGGCGCTACCACAGCTGCCCGCATCCGGCGTTCGGACGAGGCGGCAGAGATTATTCTGCTCGAAAAAGGCAAGTACATATCCTATGCTAACTGCGGCTTGCCGTACTACATCGGCGGCGTCATCGCGGAACGGGAGAACCTGTTTGTGCAAACGCCCGAAAGCTTCGAGCAGCGGTTTGGCGTACAAGTAAGGGTGGAGAACGAAGTGATCGCCATCCACCGGGATCAAAAGACCGTAAGCATCCAACGCGCCGGTGGAGACACCTACGAGGAGAGCTACGACCGCCTGTTACTTTCTACCGGCGCCATCCCCGTGCGCCCGCCCTTGCCGGGCATCAACTCCGAAGGCATCTTCACCCTGCGCAACGTGACGGACACAGACCGCATCAAGGCTTACACCGAAACGCATTCTGTCCGAAGAGCGGTGGTGATTGGCGGCGGATTCATCGGTTTGGAAATGGCGGAGAATCTCCACGCCTTGGGCGCACAAGTCTCCATCGTGGAAATGGGCAACCAAGTGATGGCACCCATCGACTTTTCTATGGCCTCCCTCGTGCACCAGCATTTGACTGACAAGGGCGTGCACCTCTATTTGGAGCAGGCAGTCGCTTCGTTCGAACGAACAGAAAAGGAGATCAACATCATCTTCAAGAGCGGCGAATCGATAGCGGCGGACCTCGTGCTCCTTTCCATCGGCGTACGCCCCGAAACCAGCTTGGCACGCACTGCCGGGCTCGCCATCGGCACTGCCGGAGGTATTGCCGTGAACGACTGTTTGCAAACCTCCGACGAAGCCATCTATGCCATCGGTGACGCTATCGAGTTCCCCCACCCTCTCACGGGACTGCCTTGGCTGAACTATCTAGCCGGTCCCGCCAACCGACAGGGGCGCATCGTTGCAGACAACCTGCTGGGTGCAAAAATCCCGTACGAAGGCGCCATCGGCACCTCCATCGCAAAGATATTCGACCTCACCGTGGCTTCCACGGGTTTGCCCGCCAAACGCTTGAAACAGGCAGGCACCGCCTACACCTCCTCTACCACACACTCTGCCTCGCACGCCTCGTACTATCCCGGCGCCCTGCAGATGACGCTCAAAATCACCTTCGACCCGAAGAACGGAACGCTCTACGGCGCACAAATCGTAGGCTACGACGGAGTGGACAAACGCATCGACGAACTGGCATTGATCATCAAACAGCACGGCACCGTCTTCGACCTGATGAAGTTAGAACATGCGTACGCACCCCCTTACTCATCCGCTAAAGACCCGGTAGCAATCACCGGCTATGTGGCAGAAAACATCCTGACGGGGCGGATGAAACCCGTCTACTGGCGGGAGCTGCGCGATGCCCGCCCTGCGGACGTCTTCCTGCTCGATGTGCGGACAGCAGACGAATTTGCCGTCCACTCCCTGCCCGGCTCGGTGAACATCCCCTTGGATGAATTGCGCCAACGCTTGAACGAGGTGCCCGCCAATCGCCCCATCATCACCCTCTGTGCCATCGGGCTGCGGGGATACCTTGCTTACCGTATCTTGGTGCAGCACGGATTCACCCAAGTGAGCAACCTCTCCGGTGGATTGAAAACATACGAAGCTGCCACCCAGCCCATCGTACAGCCTCATCCTCAGCCGATGGCAACACCGGCACCTGCGATGAACACCGCCGTGGTACGTGTGGATGCCTGCGGCATGCAATGCCCCGGTCCCATCCTCAAAATGAAAAAGGCGATGGACCAGCTCACGGCAGGCGAACGGGTAGAAATTCTGTCTACCGACCCCGGATTTGCGCGAGACGCCGCCGCCTGGTGCCGGTCGACGGGAAACAAGCTGATCTCCCAAACCTCAGCAGCAGGAAAATCAACGATTGTCATAGAGAAAGAACAGGCGGAAGCTTGCCATCTGGTGAGTTCGTGCGACGGAAAGGGTAAAACCTTCATCCTCTTCAGTGACGACCTAGACAAGGCGCTCGCCACCTTCATCCTCGCCAACGGCGCTGCCGCCACGGGGAAGAAAGTGACCATCTTCTTTACCTTCTGGGGGCTGAACGTGATTAAGCGGCTGGACAAACCTGCCGTGAAAAAGGACTTCTTTGGACGGATGTTCAGTTGGATGCTCCCTGCCAGCTCGCTGAAGCTGAAACTCTCGAAAATGAACATGGGCGGCTTGGGCGGACGGATGATGCGCACCCTCATGCACCGCAAAGGCATCGAATCACTGGAGTCATTGCGTCAAGAAGCCATCGAAAACGGTGTGGAGTTTATCGCCTGCCAAATGTCGATGAACGTGATGGGCGTGGCACGCGAAGAATTGCTGGACGAAGTCACCATCGGCGGCGTGGCTACCTACATGGAGCGTGCCGACCAAGCGAATGTGAACCTCTTTATTTGAAACAGCCGTATGAAAACAATCTGTAAGATGCGCGAAGTGCTCAAAGCGCTAGCGCAGTTTGAAACCGCCTTCGAGAAAGAGTACCTCCTGACACTCAACGAAGCAATGGTGCTCTGCGCCTTAGAAGAGGCAAAGGGAAAAATCACCTCCACCGCCATTGCCGAACGGATAGGTATGTGCACCTCTCTAGCCTCGAAAAACATTCGTTCGGTGGAGGATATGGGGCTGATCGAACGGACTATGGGACAGACAGACAAGCGGCAAATGTACTTTTCGTTAACCCCGGCAGGAGAGCTCCGTTTGCAGGAGCTCACGCTGGACAAGGTTGAGGTGCCCGACCTGTTGAAGCCGGTATTGGTATAAACTGCGGATTAATCCGTTTCTTCTATCCAGGAGGTGATCAGCGCAATCACCTCCTTTTTCATGTCCTCAGGCAACGTGCCGATGCGCGCCAGATGGCTGCCGCCGGGCTGCACAAAGACGTGAATCTGCTGCTTGCCCTTGAGCCACGTCACGCCGGCAGCCGTCCAAGGGTCGTTCTGCCCATAGATGAAGATTATGCGGGGATCGTTCTTCTTCAAGAAGAGCGTCACCTTGCGTGCCAGCGTCTTGTCGAACTTCATCCCTTGAAGTTCGGCGGGGAGCATCAGGCGGGAGAGGTAGTTGCGCGCGGTCTTGATGGTGAGGTAGGGCTTGAAGGGGGCAGTGTCATAGCCATAGTAGCCCAACTCCCGAGCGGCTTGCACAAAGAACGAAGCGTTAGGTCCGTCCAAAGCAAAGTACGACGGCTCGCTGACGGCAAGCAGATGGGCGAACAGGACGTCATCCGAAGCCGTAACGGCAGGGATGGTGCTCACCGGCGTGCCCCATTGCCAGAGAGAGAAGGAATACTCGAGCACACAGAAATCATAAATCTCCGCCAGCGGAGCGGTAAAAGCGTAGTGCTTCTCCTGGCAGTAACGCTCGAAGCGGGGAAGAATCGTCGCCTTGCGCTTGAGCACTTCGAGCTGGAAGTCTTCAACCGCCTTTCGGTCAGCAGGAGTGGAGACTTGGCGGAGGAAAGGCTCGTGCCGTCCGTCTTCGGCGCGATAACAGAGAGGGGCGACATAGGGCACGGTAATATCCACATCGTCGGGGAAGAAAGCACGGTAAAGCAGCGCCGTCTGCCCGCCTTTACTGATGCCCGTGGCAATCCATTTACCGGGATAGAGGGTCTTGAACGCTGCGGTCACGGCATGGAGGTCGGCGGCGGAATTGGCTGCGGTGAGGTATCGCCAGTCTTTGGGCGAAGGAGTAGAGGCGAGGAAGTAGCGGTGCTCCACAAACACCAAATTGGCATTGAGCAGGCGGGAAAGTTCTTCGCGATAAGCGGGACGAAGAGCATAGGCAGCGCCATAACCTTCGGTGACGAGCACCGTAGGACGATCGAACCCAACATGCGCCACAACGACGCGCTGACGGAACGTACCCTCTTCGGGATGCGCATGGTCAAGGGGCTGGGTAAAATAAGTGACGTACTTCTCGACAAAGGCGGTAGATTCCAACGCTTCGGTCTGCGAAGCGGCAGCCAGCGTGTCGAGGCGGGGACGGAGCGCCATCTGGGCATGCACAGGAAGAAGGAAGAAAAGCAATAAGCACGCAAGCAGCACGGTGCGGAAGAAAATAGGGTGTTTCATCTGTATTAGAATTTTAAAATTATCGGCTAAAGGTACGAACTTTTTCAGAAAGGCAATGTTGTTTACGGCAAAAGCTCAAGGCGCCTGAGCCGGATTGATTGTAAACCTAAACTTATCAACGAATATGAAGAAATTAATTCCTATTTTCTTAGTAGCAGTGTTCGCACTCGCCGGATGCGAGAAGGATGCTGACCAGGGCAAGATGGACGACCAATACTTGGTGTACACCAACTATGACGCCCAAACGAACTTCACACTTTTCTCCACTTTCTATCTGCCGGACAGCATTCTGGTGATGGGTTCGGAAGCCAAACCGACGTATTGGAAAGGCGCTGAAGCCACCGAAATCTTGAAAGCCTACACCCAACAGATGGAAGCACGCGGATTCACCGCCACTGCGGACAAGGCGAACGCCACGCTGGGACTACAAGTGTCGTACATCGCCAACACTTTTTCCTTCACCGACTACGGACAGCCGGAATGGTGGTGGAACTATCCCGGCTACTGGGGATCGGGCTATTGGGGCAACTGGGGCGGATGGATCTACCCCTATGCAGTGAATTACCGCTTTACCACCAATTCCTTCCTCACCGAACTGGTGAACCTCACGGCAGATGAAGGCGCAAGCAAGAAGCTTCCCATCGTGTGGACAAGCTACATGAACGGACTGGCGTACACCTCGGCAGTGAACAAAACGCTGGCAGTAGCTGGCATTCGCCAAGCCTTCCAGCAATCGCCTTACTTGACTAAAAACAAACGTAACTAACAGCGTACATCAATGAAAGCAATCAAAAATAACCTTTCCGGCGCACTTGCCCTCGTGGCGCTCGCCCTCGTCTTCACCCTCCCGGTGAAGGCACAACTCACCGATAATGGCTACGCCAACGTAGACTGGCAATTCAACGTGCCGCTCAGCAATCATTTCGCCGATGACGCCAGCGGGTGGGGCATGAACTTCGAAGGCGGCTACTTTGTGACCCCCAACATCGGTGTGGGACTCTTCCTAACGTATCACAGCAACCATGAATATGTAGACCGCATGACCCTCACCGTGGACAACGGAGCGATGAATACCGACCAGCAGCACACGCTCTTCCAGCTGCCTTTCGGCGTAGCGGCACGCTATCAGATGAACCGCGGCGGCACCTGCCAGCCTTACTTCGCCTTCAAGGCGGGTCCGAGCTTCGCCAAGATGACATCCACCTACAACGTCTTCCGCTCGCGGGAGGATTCGTGGGGATTTTACGCCTCGCCCGAAGTGGGTATCAACGTCTATCCTTGGGCGTACGGTCCGGGCTTGCACTTGGCTGCCTACTACAGCTATGCCTCCAACAAGGCGAACGTGCTGACCTACGCGGTGGACGGACCGAGCAACTTCGGGCTGCGCGTGGGCTTGGCATTCTAACACCAAGTGGCGCACGCAGTAGCGCGAAGACGTTGCTGCCTAAAGACAAGAAAGCGAGGCTTCCCTTCCATAAAGAGGAGCCTCGCTTTGCGTGCGTACCCTAGAATTACTTCATCGCTTCATACACCGCCTGCTGGATACGCTCGCGGATGCGCAGCTGTTGCAGTTTGCGGTTCTCCGCCGAAGGGAAAGTGCGATTGCTGAGGAAGACCACCACGGTGCCCTGCTCGGGATCGACCCAAGCGCAAGTGCCCGTGTAGCCCGTATGCCCGTACACCGAAGGCGGCGCATCGGGCGCACAAGGCGAGCGGTCGGGATGCGCCGTGTCCGGACGGTCAAAGCCCAGTGCACGCCGGCTCAGTGGCGTGACAGCGGTGGTGAACAGTCGGCACGTCTCCTCGCTAAGATAACGCTGCCCGTCCAGTTCGCCCCCGTTGAGCAGCAGTTGGTAGATGCGTGCCACCTCCGAAGCGGTGGAGAACAAGCCGGCATTGCCCGACACACCCCCCTGAAAGGCAGCCGTTTCGTCGTGCACCTCACCCTGCAAGGTGTCACGATGCAGCACCCGATCCACAGTGGAGGGCACCACCGACTCCCGCCCGTAGCGACGCAGCGGCAAAAAGGCGGTGCGCTCCAGCCCCATTGGACCATAGAACTCACGTTCCAAATATCCCTCCATCGGTTGGTCCGCCAAGCGCTCCACCAGCAGGCGGAGCAGCACAAAGCCCACATCACTGTAGCAGTACGAGCGCTTTCCCATCTTTGCCTTCGCTATTGCTTTGACCAGCGCCTTCGCACGTTCCGCATCAGTCATTTCCGACAGGCCCCCCTTCTTCATCGCCTGCGAATAAAGCGGGATACCGGCGGGCAATCCGGATTGATGGAAGAGCACATCGCTCACCGTAATCGCCTTCTTGTTGGTCCGCAACAAAAACGGGAGGTAGTCCGACAGCTTGTCCGTCAGGTTGAACCGCCCCTTATCATACAGTTTCATCACCGCCAACAGTGTGGCGGACGTTTTGGTGAGCGACGCCAAGTCGTAGCTATCCGTGGGTCGGACATGCGTCGATCCGCTGCCGCAGAAGGTGCCGAAACAACGGTTCACCATCTCGTGCCCATCCTTCATCACCACCACCTGACAACCGGGATAGGCGCCCTCGCGGATGCCTTCGAGAGCGATAGAATCAATCAGCGCCAACTTCTCCGGACGGAGTCCGTACTCCTCGGGCAAAAAGTGGAGCGGAGAATCGGGCGAAAGAGTCACCCCCTCACCCTCGCGGAACAAGGTCCCGATGGAAGCGGACAGCCGTCCGTCCGCCGTGGCGTGTGCAAAGAGCAGATCCGCCACGTGCGTCTGCACCTCCTCCGCCAGCGTATGTGCCAGCACCACCGCTCCGGCAGCTGCCACCGCACGCTGCACTTGCAGCATCCGCTTGCCGGGCGTAAAGAAGACAAAAACCGTGGGCAGCCCCTTCTCCCGCTCCGCCAAGCGGGCAAAGAACGGCTGATAGGCAGACAGGCGCGATTCACCCACTGCTACGATCAGACGTTTATATTGTGCCAGCGAGTCGCAAAGTATCCGCGTTTGCGCCTCGGTCATCCGCTCTGTGAGTTGGAAACGCACGGGGCAAGCGTAGCGCGCCAACCTCCCGGCAAAGGGGTCCACCGCTCCAGCCGCTCCTACTTCCAGAAGCGCCAGATCGAGCTGTTGGGGGTGCAGCGGCAACATTTTTTTGCGATTGCTCGCCACGGTGATGGCAGCCACGTTCAGCCGACGGATCAAGTCCCGCGTTTGCGGCGTGTTGATGCGATTGCCCAGTCCGGAAAGGCGCACCACCGGCTTGCGCCGCAAGCCCAACAGGTATTTAAAGGTAAGCACCTTGCGGCATTTGCTGTCAATGTCCTCCTCCCGGAGCTCGCCGCGGTCGAGGGCTTGGTACACCGCTGCCATCTCTGCCTTAAGGTTGTGGGGCGAGAGCACCAAGTCGTTGCCCGCCTTCAGCGCCTGCAAGCTCAGACTGCCGTTGCCCGACACGCCGCGCATCGCCAGCGCATCGGTAAATATCAAGCCCTTGAAGGCAAGTTCCTCGGTGAGCAATCCGTAGACCACGTTGCGCGAAAGCGAAGAGGGCAGTCCTCCCACGGGGTCGATAATGGGCACTTGCAAGTGCCCCACCATCATGCCGCCCAATCCGGCACGGATGGCTTCTTTGAAAGGATAGAGTTCCACGCTGTCCAACCGTTCGCGAGTAAAGGGAAGCACGGGGAGCGCCTTGTGCGAATCGACATTGGTGTCGCCATGCCCGGGAAAATGTTTGCACACCGACAGCACGCCGCCACCCTCGAGCCCGGAGCCGTAGGCGATGACTTTTTCGGCCACCTTCACGGGGTTCTCGCCAAAGGAACGGGTGTTGATGACGGGATTGCGAGGGTTGATGTTCACGTCAGCCACCGGGGCGAAGTTGACTTGCACGCCCATTTCATGGCACTCGCGTGCCATCTCGCGTCCGTATTCATAGAGGAGGCGGTCATCTTGTATACATCCCAACACACGGTTGTGGGGGAAGACAGGGGTACCCCGTAAACGCATCGAAAGCCCCCATTCACCGTCGAAGGTAATCATCAACGGGATGCGGGCTTGCTTCTGGGCGAGGTTGGTCACTTGTGCCTGATTGTGCAACTTCCCTCCCGAGAAGAGCAGACCGCCAATCTTATAAGTTTGGATGGCTTCGCGCAGCAGGACGAGGTTGCGTTTATAGTCCACCGGAGCGATGGTATAAATAAAGAGTTGCCCCACCTTCTCCTTCCTTGTCATCCGGCGCATGAGCGAGTCCACCCACTGCGTGCACCGCTTGTCTTGCTGGGCTTTATAGAGCAGCAAAGGCTCCACACCGCCGGTTTGCCCCGCTGCCGTAGAAAAGGCTGCGACGAGCACCAGCAGCGTCAAGAGAACGAATTTTCGCATGGTCTGTTTCTGTATTTATTTCAAGACGAACTGGGCGCGCCCCACCAGAATGCCGCTCTTGCCGCTATGCAGCAGGGGCACCTTCTTGCCGTCGAGGTTGGCAATGTTCTGTTCCGTCTTCATGAACGTGTGCGAGTGTCCGCCAAAGACGAAATCGATGTTATAAGTTTGGGGGATGAGCTGCGTCCGGTCTGTTTCCGCACTCAGATGAGAGAGGCAGATGACCACGTGGCACTTCTCCTTGTTCTTGAGCAGCGCAGCTACTTCATTGGCAGCCGCCACTGGGTCGCGATAGGTCACGCCGACGCATTTGTCCGCTTGCACCAAGCCCTCGAGCTTGGGGCTTACGCCGAAAATGCCGATCTTCAGGTCGCCCCGTTTCACGATGACGTAGGGTTTCACCAAATCCTCGAGCACAGTGCCCTTGACGTCATAGTTGGCACAAACCACGGAGAACTTCGCCAAGCGGAAGAGGCGGGCAAGATTGTCCATCCCGTAGTCGAACTCATGATTGCCGATGGTGATGGCGTCGTAGCCCATCCGGTTCATCAACTTGACTTCTACTTCTCCCCGGAAGAGATTGTAGTAGGGTGTGCCTTGGCAGAAATCCCCGCAGTCCACCAGCAGCAAGTTGGGTGCTTCTTTTCGATATTGGTTGATCAGCGCAGCTCGGCGCACCATGCCGCCCTTGCCGGCGTTTCTGTCGGCGACTGCGGCGTCAATGGGTTCAACACGACTGTGCATATCACTGGTTTGCAACACGGTCAACGTTTTAGTCTCTTGTGCGCCCAAAGGCAACACCAGCAGCAGTAGCAGCAGCAACAGGGCTGTCCTTCTCCTATTTTTTTTCATCACTTTCTTCGATTATTGGTTGATAGTTACTCGTCCTTCCATGCGTGAAGTCACCTTCTTGCCCTCTTTGGTCTGCTGCTTGACGTAGTCCATAAAAAGGTCGCGCAGCGTAGCTCCTTCGGGGCAAATGCGTTTTACGGGCGGCACGAAGGCGGACATGCCGTCGTTGCCATCTGCCAGATAGTCGATGGTGGCAACGGTATAAAGCTTCTCATCCTCAACAGGCTTGCCACCGATGGTGGCTTTACTCAGCATTCTTCCGGGGGTAATCTCCAGCTTCACGCCGCTCACGCCTTCACCGCCTTTTTCGGCAATGGCGGCAAAGATGCGCTTCAGCGCCGCACCTTTCACAGTGATCACGCAGAGCGAGTTTTCAAAGGGGAGTATTTCGTAGATGGCACCGCAAGTGATGTTGCCCGCAGAGAGGATATTGCGCAATCCGCCCATGTTCACCAACCCCATATCGGCGGGCTTTCCTTGCACTTTTGCCGCTGCACCCCGTAGCACGTCCGCCACCAAGTTGGAGAGCAAGCTCTCGGGGCGTCCGGATTTCATGGTCATTTCGCTCACCCCTACCACGGCATACATCAAGCTGTCAATGTGCGCTTTGTAGGGAGCAAGCAGTGCCACCGCCTCCGCATCGGGATGGGCATCCCAACTTGAGTTTACTTCTATCACACTTCCAGTTGCCTCTACCACCTTCGGCATTTCGCGCGAAGACTGGCAGGCAGCTAGCATCAGGATGCCCGAAAGGGCAAATCCGGAAAGGAACGTCATCGTCCGCTGTTTCATCTGATTGTTTTTTCTATGATTTATTCTATAATAAGTCTTCTTCAGTACTGGCAAAGATAGCTCATTTAGACAAACCTCAAAGGATAAGGAAGAGGAAATACACAAAATAGTTGCCAGTCTGCCGAATAATTCGTTCCTTTGCACCGCTTTCGCGCAATCGCTGTCAGGAGAGAGTTACCTGGTATGTTGCGTTGTAACGATCAAACAATTAAAAAATAGAGCAACAATGGATTTAATGAAGATTGCCGAAGAGGCATTTGCTACCGGAAAGCAACATCCGAGCTTCAAAGCAGGCGACACTGTAACAGTGGCCTATCGTATCATCGAGGGAACTAAAGAGCGTGTACAGTTGTACCGCGGCGTAGTGATCAAGATTTGCGGTCACGCAGAGAAAAAACGTTTTACTGTGCGCAAGATGTCGGGAACCATCGGTGTAGAAAGAATTTTCCCACTCGAATCACCGGCTATCGATAGCATCGAGGTGAACAAGGTAGGTAAGGTTCGTCGCGCTAAACTGTATTACCTGCGCGCATTGACGGGTAAGAAAGCGAGAATCAAAGAGAAAAGAGCCAGATAGTCTGCACGACTACACTTTTCTATTAGAAATAAAGAAGAGGAAGTTCCTGTCACAGGAGTTTCCTCTTCTTTATTTTACGCCTCCATAAAGAGAGCGGCTTGTATCGAGCATTGTCCGCACATTCGTGAACGTGCAGAGGCGGACGGCGTGAACCAAACCGACGGGAAGCTTGTTGTGCTCGCATCACTCACCCTAACTCATCACGGATATGCGCATACAAACCGGACAGGGAACGATTCCCCTCCTCACACTCGTTGGCATCTGGTCTATCTCGGCACTGAATGCCTTGCCTGGACTGGCTGTGTCTCCCATCTTGGGAAAACTATCAGAAATCTTTCCGCAGGCTACGGAGCTGGACTTGCAGATGCTATCGTCGTTGCCCTCGCTGCTCATTATTCCTTTCATCTTGCTGGCAGGGGCGCTGGCGCAACGGACGAGCGTAATCGGGCTGCTGCAAGTGGGGCTGGGCATCTTTGCTTCGTGCGGCGTGCTTTACTTGCTGGCAGACCGGATGTGGCAGCTCATTGCCATCAGTGCCATCTTGGGCATCGGGGCGGGGATGATTGTGCCGCTTTCGACGGGGCTGGTCACGAAATACTTTAGCGGGGCTTACCGGACAAAGCAGTTCGGGCTGAGTTCTGCCATCACCAACCTCACGCTGGTGGGGGCTACCGCTCTCACCGGATATCTGGCGGAGGTGAACTGGCACCTGCCTTTCACGGTTTACTTGCTGCCGCTGGTCTCGCTAGTGCTTTCGGTCTACTTGCAACGCAGTATGGCGGGCGAAACGAAGGCAGCCGGCACACCGGCAAAGCGGGTAACGGATGTCGAAACGACAGATGCCCGCGTGGCGGAGAGCCGCTACGGCATTTACGTCCCACGGCTGCTCCAACTGATGGGCTTTTACGGACTGTGCACGTTTCTGGTGCTGATTGTGGTGTTCAACCTCCCCTTTTTGATGGAGGAGCACGGTTTCACGAGCGGCAATGCGGGGATGATGATTTCGCTGTTCTTCCTCGCCATCATGGTGCCGGGCTTTTTGCTCAACACCATCGTGAAGCGGTTGGGGCGTCGAACATTGTTCTTCAGCCTGCTGAGTATCAGCGTTGGCTTGGGGCTGATATTGATAGCGCCGGTGGAGTGGCTCATTGCTCCGGGAGGTGTTTTTGTGGGGCTGGGCTACGGCGTCATCCAGCCGCTCGTCTACGACAAGACGACCCGCTGCGCCCTCCCCGCTAAGGCAACCTTGGCGTTGGCGTTTGTGATGACGATGAACTACCTCGCCATCTTGCTCTGCCCGTTCGTCATCGGGATGTTCCAGTCGTTGCTGCACGTTCGCTCGCAGGAGTTTCCGTTTGTGTTCAATCTGGTGCTCACGGTGCTGGTGCTGGCAGGCATCGAAAGGAGGAGCCATGAAAAATAAAGTGCTGGGGGCGAACCTCAGTATGACGGTCTCCAAGATATTGAGCGGGCTGAACATGAATGCGCTGAAGTATCTGCTGCCCGTCTGGCTGGGGGCAATGACGGGCACGGCGGTGCGATGCGTATTTGCCGCAGCGGCTTTCTGGGGCATCAGCTTCTGGGGCAAGCGGGAGGCGGACATCAGCACCAAAGAGAAGGGATTGCTGCTGGGGCTGGGAGCGGTGGGACTGTACGGTTACATGTTCTTCTACCTCGTGGGGCTGAGCAAGACGACGCCTATCTCGAGTTCCATCTTCACCAGCTTGCAGCCCATTTGGGTGTTTCTCATCATGATTTTCTTCTATAAGGAGCGCGCCACGCCGGTGAAGGTCATCGGCATCGGTATCGGTCTGGCGGGTGCTTTGGTCTGCATCCTCTCGCAGAAGAGTGACGGGCTCGCCTCGAACCCCCTGCTGGGGAACGCGCTCTGTTTGGTATCTTCGGTTATCTATGCCGTTTATCTGGTCATCAGCCAGCGGCTGCTGGCATCGGTGGGACCCATCACGATGCTGAAGTATACCTTCAGCGGTGCCGCCTGTTCGGGGCTGGCAGTGGTGGGCTTCACAGGAATAGAGGCACCGATATTGTCTGTGCCTCTACACGCATTACCCTTGACGGTACTGCTCTTTGTGCTCGTCTTCCCCACCGTCATCAGTTATTTGCTGATGCTCAACGGGCTGAAATACCTCAAGACGACGGTGGTTGCCATCTACGGCTATCTCATTTTGATAGTCGCTACGCTCGTCTCCTACCTCCTGGGTCAGGACCGCTTCAGCTGGACGCAGGTCTCTGCCATCGCATTCATTTGCGTGGGCGTATACCTGGTAGAGGTGGCAGAAGGGAGGGAGGGCACTTAGAGATACTTGTTGAGCAAGTACCAGTCTTTGATTTCCGGCAAGATGCCCATGTCGATGACCTCGTTGCGCAAACGGCACAAGTGGGCATAACTATCGTCCAAGGCTTTCTCCTCGGCAGGCGTACCCGCTACCTCTTTGTATTCGATACCCTCTTTCGTGATTCGCGTTTCCATCGCCATCAGGATGTGGTCGAACTTCCGGTCCGAAACATACGTTCCGGCAGGCCAGCGAAAAGGCTCCCCGCCCATGGCGGCAGCCATCATCTCGATAGAAAGATACGCCGGACTCTGGAAGGAAGAACGTCCGCGCAAGTCGATGATGTGCTTTCCGCCTTGCACCACGCGCCCCTTGAGAGCTTCCCAATCTTCTGCCGGCAACCGGTGGGAACCGATGAGCTTGTCCAACGCTTCGCCCTGCACCCGGGTGGTAGAGGCAAAGACTGCCATCTGCTCGCCATGACCGCCGTACGTGCGGCAGTTCTCAATCTGGGAAGCGGGCAGTGCTAAATACTTCACCAGCTCGGTTTGCAGACGGGTGCTATCCAGCGCAGCCAGCGTGGAAACCTGCGAAGGCTTCAGCCCGGCATACAGTAACACAATCAGCCCCGTAATGTCTGCCGGATTGAAAACTACCACCACGTGCTTCACCTCGGGGCAATAGTGCCGGAGATCTTTTCCGAATTGCGCGGCAATCTCGGCATTGCCCTTGAGCAAGTCTTCCCGCGTCATACCCGCTTTCCGGGCAGCTCCGCCCGACGACACCACGTAGGCGGCTCCCGCAAGCGCTTCGCCTATCTCGGAAGTATAGGTCAGGTTCACCCCCGTAAAGCCGCAATGCAGCATCTCCTGCGCCACACCTTCCAAGGCAGGTGCGTAGGGGTCGTACAAACAAAGGTTCGGCGTAAGTTTCATCATCAATGCTGTTTGCGCCATGTTCGAGCCAATCATGCCGGCGGCGCCCACAATGGTCAGCTTCTCGTTCGTTAAGAATTTCATACGGTTAATATTATTTCTATTCATGAATAAATACGGGAGGGTTCGTTCCCCCCTTATTACTAGAACGACAGAACACACCGATTGTTTTATTCTAAATAGTTTTATCGGATAACTGGATGTTATACAGAATTCCACTATCTTTGTCCGCATAAAACAAATAGCTATGAGCATCGAATTAGGAAAGTTCAACACGCTTGAAGTAGTCAAGCAAGTAGATTTTGGTATGTACCTCGACGGTGATGAAGAAGGCGAGATTCTTCTTCCCACCCGCTATGTGCCCGACGATTGCCAGATAGGCGACAGGCTCCGCGTCTTTCTTTATCTCGACATCGACGAGCGGTTGATTGCCACCACGCTCACACCGCTAGTGCAAGTGGGTCAATTTGCCTGCCTCGAAGTGGCATGGGTCAATGAATTCGGAGCTTTCTTGAACTGGGGACTGATGAAAGACCTCTTCGTCCCCTTCAGCGAACAAAAAATGAAGATGATGGTGGGGCGGAGCTACGTAGTGCATGTCCACATCGACGAACAAAGCTTCCGCATCGTAGCCTCAGCCAAAGTGGACCGCTACCTCTCCAAAGAGCTCCCTCCCTACAAAGCGGACGACGAAGTGGACATCCTTATTTGGCAAAAGACGGACTTGGGCTTTAAAGCCATCGTGGACAACCAATTCAGCGGGCTGCTCTACGACGGCGAAATCTTCCAACCCCTCCACACGGGCAACGTGCTGAAAGCCTTCGTCAAGCAAGTGCGAGAGGACGGCAAGATAGACCTCATGCTGCAAAAACCAGGCTTCGAGAAGATTGACGATTTTGCCAAAACTTTGCTCGACTACATCGAAAAGCACAACGGACGCATCCCCCTCACCGACAAAAGTCCCGCAGAAGACATTTACGACACCTTCGGCGTGAGCAAGAAGACCTTCAAAAAAGGCGTAGGCGACCTGTACCGCAAACGCCTCATCGTGCTCCAGCCCGACCGCATCGAGCTCGCCCCTCCAAAGGCGAAAGTGAAACAATAGGGAAACCCCTACACACGAATAGAGAGAATCAATAAGGGTGGGGACTTTCCTCACCCTATTTTTGTGCCACTAACCCATTAATAATTCAATCCTTATGAAACGAATTTTATTACCCTTACTTCTGCTCCCCCTACTCCTCAGCAGCTGTGCCAGCTTGATAGACGGTGCTTCGAGCCGCAAGTTCCTCAGCATACAACAGGGAATGAGCCAACAAGAAGTGCTCGACCTCTGCAAAGAGCCCAGCTACAAACGCTTTGACGAAGGCGGAGAACAATGGGAATACAGAGGCTACTACATCTCCGGTGTCTACTCGGTGATTCTGATGGACTTCGTGAACGGAGTAGTAGCCGGGCTGGACATGTTTCCCGTACCTGCCGCCAATGTCAGCGTCAGTTCCCCCAACCCGCCCGCCATCGTCGTGGAACCGTCTTACCGCCCCGACTTCCAGCGCCCCCCTCACGGTGGTAACGCTGGCTACAGAGACGTGATGCCCGAACGTGAATTCGCCTCTTTCCTCCATTCGCTCAAGAGCGGCTTCTCTACCGAGCGCCTGCCCAAAATCCGCGAAGCCTTGCCAACCAACCGCTTCACCTCCGCCCAATGCAGAGAGCTGGTAGCACTATTCGCCTTCAACGACGAAAAGCTGGAACTAGCCAAGACCGTCTATCCCCGGGTAGCAGACAAAAACAACTTCACCACCGTAGTAGAGACCCTCAACTACTTTGACCGGGAGAAGATGAACGAATTCATCAAAGGATATCACCAACGAAACCATTAAAAAAAATAGAAGACTCTATGAAACGAATCCTATTCCTTCTTCTTGCCATCGGAATGACTGCCATGAGCAGCACCAGTATGGCGGCTATGAGCAAAAGCCGGGTACGCACAGAGACCCGTTTCTTGACGGACAAGATGGCGTACGAGCTGAACTTGAGCACCAACCAGTACAACGATGCGTATGAAATCAACTACGACTTCATCAGCTCCATCCGCTACGTGATGGACGATGTCATCCGCGGATACGAGTGGGCGCTGGACGACTATTACCAAGCTTTGGATTTGCGCAACGACGACTTGCGCTATGTGCTAACCGACAGACAGTACCGCCGTTTCTTGAGAATAGACTACTTCTACCGGCCGGTGTACACCACGGGCAACAGTTGGAACTTCCGCATCTACGTCACCTACGTCAACCATAACCACTATTACTACGGTCGTCCTTACCACTATCGCAGCTATTGCGGCAATCACTACCGGAAAAGTTTTCACGACGCCAGTTACTACAGCGGACGCTATAATCAGAGCTACTACAGCGGATCCTTCCGTACCCGGGACGAGAGCGTCTATCGCAACAACCGCCGTTCGGACTTTGGCACAGTCAACATCCGTCCGAACACCTCCAGCCGGAGGGAAGAATCGTCCAGCAGCCGGAGAGAGAGATCGTCGACAAGGAATGAAAATCCGTCCAGCCGAAGAGAAAGTTCATCCAGCAGCCGGAGAGAAAGCTCGTCGACGAGGAACGAAAATTCGTCCAGCAGCAGAGACAGCTCCTCCAGCAGCAGACGAGAAAGCAGTTCGGGCAGAAGAGAAAAATCGTCGGTCAACAGAGAGAAAAGTGGCAGCGAAGTGCGCGAGTCAACGAAAACAGAGCGTTCCTCCGGTTCTTCGCGCTCGTCCAGCCGGCGGAGCAACCGTTCCAACCAATCTTCAGAAAGAAGATAAACAGTCACCACCACAGCGTGTAGTCACAGTGTGCCCTCAAAAGGGCTCTGTGCTACTCGGTGGCAAAACGTCGGACGAGTCCTCCGGCAAGAAAACCTCCCTCGCCTTTCCCATCACCTCCACCTTCGCCCGGATGCTGTCCGCTTCCGCCTCCGTCATCAAGCCTTTCTTCCATAGCCGTTTGGCAATAAGGTGGTAGTACCCTTCCATATTTTCCTTCAACTTCATGTCATCGGTAAACGAACGGCGGAAATGTTTCGGTTTAGGGATAATCGATGCCAAGAAGATACTCTCTTCCGCTGTCAACTGTGAGGGACGTTTGTCGAAATAGAACGCAGCAGCCTCTTGTGCCCCGTACACCAACGGTCCCCACTCAGCAATGTTAAGATAGACCTCGTACATCCGCTCTTTCGACGTGAGATGCTTCGTTTCGATGAGCCAGACAAGGAGCGCTTCTTCCAGCTTGCGGGCGAAGTTTTTGTTACGGTTCAAAAACACATTTTTTATCAGCTGCATCGTGATGGTGCTCCCCCCGCGGGCAAAACGGCGCACTTTCAAATCATGAATAATCGCCTCGCGCATGGCATCGGGCAAGAAACCGTGATGATAAAAGAAAGCACCGTCCTCGCTCTGCATCACCGCCATCCGCAGCAAAGGCGAAATGCTGTCCAACGGCGTAAAATGTTCCCACGAAGGACCAACGGTGAAAGTGCGCACCGGCAGCCCGTTCTCATACGCCGTATAAGAAAATTCTTCGGACATCTTATTCAAGTTGGTTGCCCCATAGTGCACAATGCGAAAGTCCTTCTCTTTGAGTTCCGACACCAGCTTCAAGCTGTCCAAATGCGCAAAGTCAACATCGAGCAAGAAAGTGTAAGCCAGGCTGCCGCTAGTAAGGATGCCGTCCAAGTTGCTAAACAGCCCCTTGGGCAAGGAGCCGAAAAGCTCGTCGGCAGGGAACCAAGGTTTGCGGAGCGAAGCGGTGAAGTGCCATTGCTGGTGGAGCTTCTCGGCACGGAGATAAGGATGAAACGCCAAGCGATTGAACTGCACGGCAGTGGTGCTGTCCAGTTCCAACGAGCGGGGAGTCACGTTCACCTGATACGCCACCTGCCCGCGGTCCAGATGAATCACTTCGGGCGAAAGCGCCTTATGATAAACATCCAATCCGCTCACCCGCGCTTTGCCCACCAGATGCAACGGCTCATTCCCTTCTTGCATCATACTATAGGTCAACGTATCGAAGGTAACCGTAGCCCCGAACCGACGGTTAATATAAGGAAGCGTTATTTTCTTGCTTCCCTTGGCGTACAGCTCCGTTTGCAAGGTAGACGTGCTTCGATTGAGTTCTCCGCGCGCCACCCAGTATTGCGTCAACGTATCTTCACGCACGCTGATTTCAGAACGGAAGCGATTATTTTTAATCACAAACGAGGGAACCTTCACCGACACGTAGTTGCTGTCTTTCCGTTCGGTGATGCAAACGCGGTGCAGTTCGCCATTCACGGGCAAGAAGCCATAGAGCAACGTCAGCATCTTGTCCACGCGCTGGGCGTAGTCCGTTTCCACCGGTTCATCCGGCGTATCCGACTTCCGCTTGCGGAATAAGAAATCATAATTCGCCACGGAGTCGTGTTTGCAAAATACAATGCCTAGTCCATCCAAGTAGACATTTTCTACTGCCACGTTGCCCCGGAGCAGTGACCAGAAGCCGACACAGACATCCAAAGATTGCAACGTAAGCAGCGTGTCCCGCTTGTGAGGGACAACGGACAGCCCTTGCAGCACCACCTCATCCAGCCCTTTCATCTGCAGTGCGGTGTACCGGATGCGCAGCCCGTACGTATTTTCTAACTGCCGGATGCGCTTCGCCGCCATCGTTTTAAGGATGCCGTTACGCCCTAAATAAAGTCCCAGCGCCGCCAAAAGCAATGTTCCGGCAAGCACTGCCAGAAGCAGTATCCCTCTTTTCGTTCTATTCATTTTCATCTTTTTCTTCTATTCGTTGTCGTTTGGGCGGCAAAGTTAACTATAAACAGCCATTTCTGTTGGTGCTTTCCCTAAGAATCAATACCTTTGTTACACATTACACACAAATAAAAAGAATAACAAAATGAATTCAAATGAACTTCGAGCGTCTTTCCTTCAGGAAGTGGACGCCATACTAGACAATGATGAGCTAGTAAAAAAGGCGCGGATCTACATCCGCAACATAAAAGGTGAGCTTCTTGAACCCGGCAAAGCTGCTTTTATCGATCCTGAATTTCCTCCCTATTCAAAAGAGGAGTTGGAGGCAAGGATAAAAAAGGCGGAAAAAAACATTGCAGCCGGCAACACGGTTGCCACAGAGTTAGTGATGAAGAATGCGTTCAACTTAATCTCATCCTTATGAAAATAAAATGGCAGATAGAGGCTGAGAAAGAATACTTAGCTTTAGTGAAACATTGTGCTGACGTGTTCGGCAGAAACGCCACGAAAGAGTTGGTCATTAGCGTGGAAGCTACACTGGCTTATTTGACGATGAGTACGAAGATGGGAAAGCCCGAGGTGCAGCTTCAGGACTATCCGCAAAGCTATCTTTTTTTAGCCATCAGAAAGCGGGTCAAGCTTGTTTACAGAGTGGATAAAGCGAACGACGTTATTTATATCGTAGATTGCTGGCACATCCCCCGCAAATCGAAAACAGCTATCGCCCGAGGTAGATAACCCGGACGCAAGAACAGCAAAAACCCCTCCCCTACACCTCTCTACGCTCTTTATGCCCATCGGCATCAGAACGTGGAAGAGGGTAGGCGGAGGGGTTTTTGCATGAATCTGTTCAGGAAATCATCCGCCCTTTGTAGAAGTCGAGAATTTTGACGCGGAACAAATAGTCGTACTTGGCTTGTATCTTGTCCGAAAGGGCTTTCAGCAGGTTTTGCTTCGCCTCGTTATACTCCACAGCGGTGGCTTTGCCGTTGGTGAACTTCTCGCTCATCAGGCGGAAAGACTCCTCATTGGCATCCACCGCAGAAAGGCTGCTGGTGTATTTGCTTTGGGCGGCAACGGCACTGTACCAAGCTTGCTGAATCTCTTTGTAAAGCGTCTTCTTGGTGTTGTCCAGTTGCAAAGCAAGGCTCGACTGGTGCAGGCGGGCGGTGCGTACACGGTTGCGCGTGCTGAAACGGTTGAAAAGCGGGATGTTGAGGTTGAAGCCTACATATTTATTCAGGTTGTTCTTGAGCTGCGTGCCGAAGGCTTCGGCCGAGACACCTTTCATGGTGTAGTAATTGCTGCCCAGCCCGCCCCCCAGCGAGAGTTGCGGATAGAAGGCGCTTTGTGCTATGCGGATGTTCTTCTCGCTTCCTTCGAGCCGGAGTTGTGCCGCACGAATGTCGGGCTTGCCAAGCACGGCTTCGGTATAGATTTCGTCCGGCGGAGTGAGGGGGGAAAAGACGAGGGCGGTGTCGGGAGAAACCACGCAGAAGCCCTCGGGCGTAGGCAGTTCGAGAAGCTGGCTGAGGTCGAGCAGCGCCAGACGGTAGCTGTTGTCCGATTGCACGGCGTTCATTTCATCTTGCGCCACGCGGGCTTTAGCTTCTGCCACTTGGGCGGGCGATGCTTTGCCCAACTCGCCCAAACGGGTGAGACGGGCAAGCTGCTCCTGGCTGAGCACCACTTGGGCGGCTGCTACCTTGCTGATTTCGACATTGAAAAGCACTTGCAGGTAAGACGAAGCCACATTGATGGCGAGGTCTTCTTTGGCTTTATTCAAGTCCTCTACCGCGGCTTGGAGGTTAAGCTTGGCAAGTGCGTACTGGTTGGGTATTTGCAATCCAGTGAAGAGGGGTACGCTGGCGTTGAGCCCGAACTGTGTGCTGGCACTGTTGATGTCGCTGTACGTATTGTCTACCGGAGAGGCTGCGCGTCCCCAGCTCCAGTTCTGTCCCGCCGAAGCGTTGAGGCTGGGCAGGCGGGTCCACTTCGAAGTGTTCACGTCGACAGCGTTCTGCTCCGCTTGATTCCGGGTCTGGCGGATGTTGATGTTGTGTTCGATGGCGTAGTCGATGCATTGGCGCAATCCCCAAGCCTCTTGTGCGCGGGCAGTGCAACAGCAGGCGGCTGCCACAATCATGACGAGTATTCTTTTTTCCATCTTATTGATCTCCTTCTTTTTTCTCCATTCCTCTTACTTTTTCTTTGGCGGAGAGCCCCTTCTTCACCTCAATCTTGATGCCATCGCTCATGCCGGTGACCACCTGCTTGCGCTGGAACTTTTGCACGGGCAGGGAGTCTGTCATCACATAGACAAAGGTGGAGTCTCCGCTGAATTCTATCACGCCTTCGGGCACGGCAAGCACCTTGCTGACGCGTTGCAGCACAATTTCGGCATTGGCCGAGTAGCCCGAACGGATCTGCACGGAATCGGGCACGTGGATAGCCGCTTTTATCTCAAACTGGTTGGCTCCGTTCTCTTCCACGCCTTTGGGAGAGATATACTCCAGCACGGCATCGAAGGTGAGCTTTTGCAAGGCTCCGATGGTGAGCTTCACGGGCATACCTTCGTGTATGCGCCCCACTTCGGTTTCGTCAATCTTTCCTTTAAAGATGAGGTCGTTCATATTGGCTACGGTGGCGATGGTGGTTCCGTCATTGAAGGTGTTGCTCATAATAACGGAGTTTCCCGCCTTCACAGGGATGTCCAGTATCAGCCCGTCGATAGTAGAGCGAATCATGGTACTGGAGAAGGAGGCGCTGTTTTTGGTGATTCCTTCTTTGATAATCTCGAGGGCGTCTTTGGCTGTTTGCAGCTCCTCGCGACTCTGCTTGAGGGTTATCTCGCTTTTCTCGAACTCTTCGCGGCTGATGAGCTTCTCTTTAAAGAGCTTTTCGATGCGGGAGAAGTCCGTTGCAGCCTGTTTGCCGCTGATAGCAGCGAGGCGCACGCGGCTCTCGGCAGAGTTAAGCTGCCCCAGTTCGGGGATAACTTTCACTTTGGCTATCACCTCGCCTTTGCGCACCGTCTGCCCGGCTTCTTTGTAAAGCTCGGCAATGATGCCGGAGATTTGGGGCTTGATGAGAATTTCGTCCCGAGGCTCTACCTTTCCGGTAGCCACGGTGCTCTTTTCGAGGTCGGTGATCTCGACCTTTACCGTTTCGTAAACGATTTCTTTGGGCTTCGACTTCAGGTATAGAAATACGAAGGTTCCGATCAACACGGCAGCCAATGCCACCAATAATGCAATCTTTAGGTACTTTTTCATCTTGGGTTCTATATTATTGTTATTATTATCCTTTTGATTCACCACAGAGGACACAGAAGACACAGAGTTTTTTCTCCTCTTCTTTCCTTTTTTTCCCTCTGTATCCTATGTGGTGAACTCTATTCATCGCGTATCGCTTCTATGGGTTTGATTGCCATGGCTCTGTAGGCAGGAGCCAGTCCGGCAAGCATCCCCAGGGCGATGAGCAGGGCACAAGTGCCTATAGCCATTCCGAACGACACTTGGAAGTTGTAAGACATCCCGTCGCTGACAGTAGAGATCTCCATTACTTGCAGCACCAGTACGGCAAAGGAGATGCCCGCCATTCCGGAGAGGGTAGTCAGCACCATGCTTTCCGAAAGAATCTGCTCCAAGATGTCCCGCGGACGGGCTCCGATAGCGCGACGGATGCCGATCTCTGTGGTGCGCTCTTTCACCGTTACCATCATGATGTTCGATACGCCGATGGCTCCAGCCAGCAACGTGCCCAGCCCCACCATCCAGGTGAGAATCCGGATACCGGTAAAAAGATTGTCGACCATCGAAAACATGGCTTCGGCATTGAGCAGCATCACCGCCTGCTTGTCGTCGGGGGCAATGTAGTGGTTTTCTTTGACGATGCGTTCCATTTGGGGTTGCAGGTCGGTGACTTTCACCCCCGGCTTTCCGGTGAAGCAGATCACATCAATCTGCCCGCCTAAATTATAAGCCTGCTGCATGGTGGTGTAGGGCAGTGTCACGGCTTCGGAAGCCTGCCCTTGAATGTTCATATTGCCTTCGGAGACACACATCCCCACCACACGGTAGTAGATTCCGTCTGCACGGATATATTTTCCGCAGGGATCTTCGCCCGGATTGAAGAGACTTTCGTAGACTCGCTTTCCGATGACGCACACTTTGCGGGCCTCTTTGATGTCTACATCGTTGATGAAGCGCCCATAGGCAAGCTTCTGCGTCTCTATCTTGCTGTAGTCGGGGTATAGCCCCTTGATGCAGCAGTCGTATTTCTTATCCTGATAGACGGCTTTGACCCCCCATCGGGCGGTAGAAGGAGTGATGACCTCTATTCCCTTTACGGAGGTGCGCAGCCGCTCAATGTCCTTGTTTTCCAGATCCCACCAGCGTCCCTTGCGAAATCCTTTGTAAGCTTCGCCTGTATTCTGCGAAGCCAGAAAGCCGGAGTTGGTGGCAAATCCTTCGAACTGTTTGCTCATCATGTGCTGCATTCCTTGTGCGCCACCAATCAGGGCTACCAGCATAAAAATGCCCCAGAACACGCCGAAGGCGGTCAGCAAGCTCCGCGTTTTGTTTCTTGTGATGGTGAGGAGTATCTCCTCGCAAGTATCTATATCTATTTTCATCTTGTTCAGTCTGCTCTAAGTGCTTCAATGGGCCGGATGTTTGCGGCTTTGCGAGCAGGGAAGAATCCGGCTAACGTCCCTGCTATTATCAGTGTGAGGGTGGCTTGTATAGCAATCTTTATATCTACCGTGGGGTCCAGGAACATGGTTGTAGAAAACATTCCCGCATCCACCACTTGGTTTCCGAAGGCGTTGTTCATCCATTCGGTTACGCCAATGCCCGCCACCATGCCGA
Organism: Bacteroides sp.; assembly: GCA_036652495.1. GTDB lineage: Bacteria > Bacteroidota > Bacteroidia > Bacteroidales > Bacteroidaceae > Bacteroides. The sequence goes on along the minus strand of JAVVVS010000013.1, from coordinate 12,607 downwards.
TGTATCCGAAGAGGGTGGTGATGGTGACGCTCTCCACAATCACCAGCCAAAGGATGGAGGCCGGCTTTGCCCCCAATGCTTTGCGGATGCCGAATTCGCGGGTGCGCTCCTTTACGGTGATGAGCATGATGTTCGATACGCCGACAATCCCGCTCAGAAGGGTGAAGATGCCGATCACCCAGATGGCGGTACGGATAAGGCTCATGGCCGTCTCCTGTTGCAGGTATTGGGTGAAGCGGTTCCAAATCCAGATGGCACCCTCGTCGTCGGGGTCGAACCGGTGGCGCGCGCCCATCATCTTGCGGTATTCCTTTTCAAAAGCTTTGTTGCTCTCTTCCGTCTGTAGGTTTTTGGTGGTGAAGATGAGGTTGTTGAGCTTGTCCCCTTTGTTATAGATAATTTGAAGGGTGGAAAAGGGGATGTAAGCCTCGTCGCTTCCGCGGTCGCCCTGGTCGTTGTAGAGCCCCACCACTTGGTAAACCACTCCTCCGGCTTTTACAAACTGTCCGATAGGCTCGGTGTGCGTTTTGCCGAAGAGGATTTCGGCCGTCTTGCGGTGCAACACAATCACCTTTCGGCGATCCTTCAGGTCTATTTCGTTGATGAACCGCCCCTTTGCGGACTTGATAGATTCCACTTCGGTATAGTTAGGGTAAACTCCGTAGAGGGTCATGCTGACGTATTCCGATCCGAAACTGAGTGTGGTATTGCCCTGCCGCAGGGTGGCTCCAACGCTGCCCACATGATCGGTACAGTTGTCGATGGTTGTTTCCAAGTCGCTGTTGTCGAGCTTGATGCCCCGCCCCTCTTTCAACCCGTCGTACGACTTAGTGGTCCATCCCGGGAATATCTTCATGGAGTTCATCGCTCTTTCCGACGATGATTTGCTGAACGCATGTATCACCCCGTTGCCCGCACCCAGCAGCACGATGAGCATGAAGATGCCCCATGCCACGGCAAATCCGGTGAGGATGGTGCGGAGTTTGTTCCGCTTGATGGTGCTGTATATCTCTTGCCAAATGTCAAACATAAGAATAAAGAATTTAGAAGTGAATGAAGCGGGTTATTTCATAATTCCGTTCATATTGAAGGGAGAGGCGTCGTGGTTCAGGTTCTCCTCGATGCGTTCGATGATGCCGTCTTTGATGTGGATAATCTTGTCCGTCTGGTTTGCCACACCGCTTTCATGTGTCACCACCACGATGGTCATTCCGGTGGCATGCAAATCTTTTAAAATCTGCATCACTTCCACGGAAGTCTTGCTGTCCAGAGCTCCCGTAGGCTCGTCGGCAAGGATAATCTGCGGATGGGTAATAAGGGCGCGGGCGATGGCTACACGCTGTTTCTGCCCGCCGCTCATCTCGTTGGGCATGTGGTTCGCCCAGTCCTTCAGCCCCAGCTTTTCGAGGTACTCTAGCGCCAGGGCGTTGCGCTTCTTGCGGCTCACCCCTTGGTAAAAGAGCGGGAGGGCTACGTTCTCCACCGCATTCTTAAAGGTAATAAGGTTGAATGATTGAAAGATAAAGCCAATCATCCGGTTACGGTACTCCGCCGCCTTGGTCTCGCTCAGATTTTTAATCAATACATTATTGAGGAAATACTCCCCTGTATCGTAATTATCAAGAATTCCCAATATGTTCAGCAAGGTGGATTTACCGGAGCCGGAAGCCCCCATAATAGAAACAAACTCTCCCCGCTGAATGTCCAAGGTGATGCCTTTGAGCACATGAAGAGGTGCTCCGTTGTTGTAGGTCTTGTTGATGTCTTTTAGTTGTATCACAGATTCGCTCCGTTTAATAGGTTGTTTTTTCTTCGTTTGTACTATATAGACGCACAATAGATACGAAAAGTTGCATGCTAGTGGAAGTTTTTATAAAAAACATTTTGCAGAATCAATCTTCTTTACGTAATTTGTGAACAGATAAGATATAAACTAACCAATTAAATTAAAATAGCATGAATTCTAACATGGAAAGACCCAACGTAGTGGGCATTGACATAGGCGGAACAAACACCGTCTTTGGTATTGTAGACGCTCGTGGAACAATCATTGCCAGTGGTGCCGTGAAAACTCAAGTTTATTCTACTGCCGATGAATACGCCGATGAAGTATGCAAAAATCTTCTTCCTTTGATTATCGCCAATGGCGGTGTAGAAAAGATTAAAGGTATCGGCATCGGTGCTCCCAATGGCAACTACTATAGTGGAACCATTGAATTTGCGCCCAACTTGCCTTGGAAAGGAATTATCCCGTTGGCAGCCATGTTCGAAGAACGACTCGGTATCCCCACCGCACTAACAAATGATGCCAACGCAGCAGCTGTAGGCGAAATGACATACGGCGCAGCCCGCGGTATGAAAGATTTCATCATGATTACCTTAGGTACAGGTGTCGGCAGCGGCATTGTAATCAACGGTCAGATGGTGTATGGTCACGATGGTTTTGCCGGAGAATTGGGTCATATCATTGTACGCCGTGAGAACGGACGTATTTGCGGATGCGGTCGTCGCGGATGCTTGGAGACTTACTGCTCGGCTACCGGTGTAGTTCGCACAGCTCGTGAGATTCTGTCTGCACGTACCGATGCCAGTTTGCTACGCAACATTCCGGCAGAAAGCGTCACTTCAAAAGATGTGTACGATGCAGCCGTACAAGGGGATAAATTAGCGCTGGAGATTTTTAGCTTCACCGGTACCGTATTAGGCGAAGCATTGGCCGACTTCATCGCCTTCTCTAGTCCCGAAGCGATTATTTTGTTCGGCGGATTGGCTAAATCAGGCGATTACATCCTGAAACCCGTTCAAAAAGCAATTGATGCCAACATCTTGAAAATTTATCAAGGCAAAACGAAGTTGCTCGTATCGGAGTTGAAGGACTCTGACGCTGCCGTGTTGGGTGCTAGTGCACTGGCATGGGAGTTGAAAGATTTAAAAGAATAATAAGTGTGCATATTCTGTTTGCTCTTTATGCGTATACTCTTCACAGTATACGCATAAAGAGCAAACAGGATATGCACATACTAATTTCCGTTTTCATCCCCCCGTTTTTCACCTCTTTTCGTTGGGTGCTTCTTGCGAAAGTACGCCCTTGCCTTCTTCTTGTTGAGTGTACTTTCTTCTTCTTTTCGTTGCTGTGACAGCCCAGCGTTTGAAACGCATGCGCATCTCGTCCTGCTCGTCACAGAAACGTTTGTTTCAGGTGCAAGGAGTTTATGGCGATGACAGGTGTGCGCAAGCTTCAATCCATCAACTTTTGCATATAAGCCGTACCATGTTTTTCAAAAAGACTTCCATCTTTAAAAAAAACATGGTACGGCTTTTTTTAAAACATG
>JAVVVS010000013.1:0-9175 GCA_036652495.1 Bacteroides sp. | reverse complement strand
AAAAAAACATGTTACGGCTTTTATAAACAAAGCGAATATAGAATGCCAGATTCAACAGCAGCCCTTATTCTTGTTAGAAAAGTATGCACTCTTCATTCACGGACTTTTGCGGATAAACCATTAATTATCGTTCTCTTCACCCTTTAACAGCAAACAACATTCTTCATTTAATTGAATATTCAGCTGTGCATCCTTCTCTTTAGGTTTCCAATATACCCGACGGCATTCACCTTTGTTCAACTGATTATTGTGACTTTTACTTCCCGTGAGATGTTCATTTTCAATCTCACAATTATTCACATTCCATTTCCACATGCCGTCAAGGTCTAAATAAAGGTTGGCTATGCAGCTTTTTTCCAAATTCATTTTATTAGCATAAGGCACCAAAAGACTACGCAAGCGGCAAGAATCGACCACAAAATCGGAAGCAGTGACCGTGAGCGAATCGGCTTCGCGTTTTTTTAGTCGTAAGAGCATGTTGACATCCCTGCTATCAACGGTTGCAAGCAATGAATCCGCCGATAAAGTAAATCCCGAGAAAGCAACGGTCATCCAATTTCGGTGCTTGTAAGCATCAGGAAGATTCTGTTGCAACATTTTAAACGATAAATGCAACGTATCGTTCTTCATCACAACAGAAAGGAATTTGCGCATATCGGCAGGAAAGGTCAGTACGTTTTTCCCTGACTGAGCGGGCAATACCGTCAAATCATTACTAAACCAGAGGTTGCTCTTTTTCAACTTTCCATCTGATTCTACCGAAACAGCCAGCACACGAAAAGAAGAAAGATCCATTTGCACCGGTTTGCCTTCCATAACAAAAACTTGCGACTTCTTCATCAAAAAAGTGAGGGTAGTGGCAATTATCGACCCTAAGAATCCGGATAACAATAATCCGATTAATATTTTTGTAGTACGTTTCATCATTATTTGAGTGTATGATTAGTATTATTTTTGATGTATTCCCGGTACATTACTGTCACCTCTTCGATAGAAATATCCAGCGTAGTGAGTTGGCGGAAAAAGTATCCTGCCTCTTCTTTCAAGAATATAGCCCGGCGAAGAGAAAGAATCAAATCTTTGGCTCCAATGCAAACAAAATAGCCAAGACCCCGTTTATTATAAATAATGTTTTGCGTTTGTAAATAGTCGAACGAACGCATCACCGTATTGCCATTCACCTCCACAATTGCCGCATACTCGCGCACAGAAGGGATACGCGCTTCTTCGGCATAATGGAGCAAAAGTATCTCATCACAAAGGCGGTCTGCTATTTGCAAATAAATAGCTTTATTGTCTTTAAAGTTCATAATTAAGCGGAATTACATTCGGTTGATAATCTCAGATTCCTTAAAGCGGAAATAGGCAAGTGTCCAATTGAACAAAGCAAAAAAGAACAAAACAGCTTGCCAGATATGCGTCTTCAACTCATCGTCTATATACTGGTCCGAAGTATAATAATAAAAATTACTGTCTGACAATAAATAAGACATTCCGATCTTCAGCAGCGCATAAATGGCAACAATGGCAGCACCCGCAACAAATGTTTTGACCAATGCATTCTTAGGCCAGATAGTGCTGCCCAGTACAAAGCAAGATTGAACAAAGAAGTAAAGCAGCAGCATCAGGTACAAAACATCAGACGTATCAAATATGATCTGGTAGTTATCCTTAGCCCCCACTAAATAGGAAGATGAAACTGGAGCAATACCTTCTAAATGAGGATAAATAAGCGAATAAACAACTACTCGCGTATAGTCGGCCATTTTGAAAGCAATTAAGAAAGCAACCAAGAAGAGGGCTGTAGAAATAATCCAACGAGAAAAATATTTTTCAAACGGAGTAGCGGGGGTCATCAACATAGAAATTCGGTTCGTCTTCGTTTTCATCTTTTCCATCGTAAAAGAGGCGCTGATGCAGCCAAACCCCCATAAGCACCACAGAAAGAGAAGAAGTGTAAAGTGCCCAACCTCTCTATCGACTTCCAGCGTATTTGTGTAATTGTAAACAAGATACCCGTACCAGAGCAGCATAATAGCCATCAATCCATACATCATCACAAAGCGAAGCACATTCGCCTTCCAGTTTTCCACCAGACTCTTGCGACACAAATTCACAAAACGGGGCATACTAAAAAAAGTGTCTTTTATCATTGTTCATTTGTATTTGTGTGAAACAATTGAGCTATCTTTTCGGGTACTGCCAGGGTGGCACTGAATAGCAACTCAAGATTAATCTCCGATTCTGCACCCTCTTCATTGGGAAGCATCAACACATTTCCTTGCACAGTGGGCAAAGCGAACAAAGCGGATTCAGTCTGCTCCCGGTTGTCAGTTTCTACAAACAACAGTTTTTCACAGATGCTGGTAGTAGACTGATTGAGCAGCACGCAGCTATCGTCCATAATCAGGACATGATCGAGCACCTTATCCACATCGCGCACCTGATGGGTAGAAATGACAATCATCTTATCATCCGTCATTCTCGAAGCGATAATCTTGCGGAACTGGCTCTTGCCAGGGATGTCGAGACCGTTAGTGGGTTCGTCCATCAGCAACACTGAGGTATTAGTGGCAAGGGCAAAGCTCATGAAAACTTTTTTCTTCTGCCCCATTGAGAGTTCCCCCAAATTAATATCCATGCTCATCTCGAAGTAATGAAGATACTTCATCATATCCTCTTTACAGAAATTGGGATAAAACGGACTATTCAGCTCTACATAACTGACTAGCGAAACAGCCGGAAGCTCAAACTCTTCTGGAACTAGAAACATATCCTGCAAGGTCAACGGAAGCCGACGACGCACATCGGTATCGTGAAACATCACCCGCCCACTCTTGGGCGTGAGCAGTCCGGACATCAGATAAAGCAAAGTCGATTTGCCTACTCCATTCCTGCCAAGCAATCCATAAACCCGTCCCTGCTCCAGCGTGAGGGAAAAGTCGTGCAACACAGCACGCTTAGATTTACGATAAACAAACGAAAGATTTTCTACTGCAATCATACATAGTAAGTATTAATTTACGTGATTATGTGTATTAGTTAGATAGTACACCGCAAATGTAGGAAATCTTTTAAAGGCAGCAAGAGAAAAGAAGAAAAAAAGTGTAGAAGTAGTACTATTTTATTCCGCTTAACGCTCTTTGGGCAGTCGCATTAGCGGGGTCTATCGCCAGAATTTTATTCCAAAACTCTTTAGACTGAGGCAGTTTGCCTGCCAGCAAATAATAATATCCCAAGTAACTGTAGCATTCAATGACCGCCGCATTATAGCGAGGGTCGTTCTTATGAGCAAGCAAAGCGGCGACTGTTTCATAATAGGGTTTAGCCAAACCTTGCACTGTTTCGGGATCTAAAGCCGAGCAAGTACGTGCTCGCCAGAAGTTGCCTAAGTAACTATCCGGTACTGCCCGGGCTATTTGTTCAAAGATAGAATCGGCAGAAGCAAGAGCCACCTTGCGGTCAGCCGCAGTAATCAGCAAAGAATCGGATTGAGTGCCTTGTTCGTAATAGAGTTTGCCCAACGGAAAGAGCAAGTCGGGTGTCTGCTGCTCGGTCAACAACGAGGTATAGTAATGCTGATAGGCATTGATAGCTTCGGCATACCTACCTGCGTTTTCATCTGCATTAGATAAATCACGCCACAAATCAATCTTCGACGCATCAAGAGCCAATGCCTTTTTATACTCCGCCACCGCTTCGTCATCGTTCTTCATAGCAGAAAGCAAGTGACCGTAGTAAGCATAATCCAGGTACGAAAACGCGGCTTTATCGGAAGTATGAAAAAAAGCCTCCGCCGCTTTTCTAGCTTCATCATAGCGCTTTAAGTCGGTGTAATTATACATCGCCAACCGGCAAAAGCCCGCATGATGGTTATTGCGCTGCAATCCTTTATTCACTATTTCTAAAGACTGATCGAACTGATGATTCATGAAAAGAGCAAAAGCATACTTCATCAACTCCTCTTCGGTTGCTCCGGAGAGATTGATAAAGCGGGCATACGCCTCCCCTGCCTCGTCAAAACGATTGTTCAAATAATAAATTTCTGCCAGCTTCTTGTCGGCAAGCGTACAAGAAGGATTCCTCTTTTTTAGTTGCACCAACTTCTCGATGGCTAGTTGCGGACTTGCTCCCTTGTACACCTCTGCAAATTTCAAATACGCTTCTTCACAGGACGGGTCAAAATAAATGGCCTGTTCGTACAGTTGGCAAGCCGCACCTGCTTCTTTTTTAGCGATGTCGATATCACCTTCGAGCACGGAGACAATAGCCAAACGCGGATTTACTTTCTTGGCAAGCGTCAAGTACACTTCGGCTTCGGGTACCTTGCCCGCATCCAGATAAACATGAGCAATCGCCGTGAGCAGTTCGGCATTCTTTTTGTTTTTTCCTTTCAGCAACTGTTCTGTTTCTGTAATTGCTTGGGCGGGGTTCTTTTGAATCAGCCCCTTCACGTGCTCAACGCTTGCCTGCCAATCGGTGCCTTCCGATTGCGCCTGCAGGGAGACAACAGCTATAAACACACTAATAAATAAGATTAAGATTCGTTTCATGCTAGTATAAGTTTAGTTTTCATTCGTCTTTTACGTCTACGATGCGAACCGGCTGAGTAGCGGGCACGAGTCCGGACTTTAGTATAATCCGTTGTCCACGGTCGGATGTCAAAAAGGAAGCGAAGCCCCAAGGCAGGGCGTTACGGGGGTCGTTCAATAAGACATACACCGGACGAGCCAACGGATAATCGCCATAAAAAAGATACGCCTGATAGGGCTTGTAACTATTTTGCGGAGTAGCTCTTTCCTCGGCACTGACGGACATCACCCGTATCTCGTCTCGAAACGAAAGATTAGTGGTGTCACTTCGATTCCCCAGCCAGTTCACCCCGATTACCCCGATGGCTGCTTTCGTCTTTGCCACATAATCTATCACTTGTTGATTCGTTTTCATCGCCTGCATGCCTGCCGACAACGGATCGCCTCTACAAACAGAATCAATCGAAAAACGCACAGCACTGGAGTTTGAATGGTCGAAGACCACCGTGATATCTTTCAACGGCGATGCCGGATTTATTGCCTGCCAGCTCCGAATCTGCCCCAAAAGGATACGGCGAAAGTCGGACACACTCAGCAAAGTGTCTGGGTTCTGACGATTGACAATCAATGCCAACCCGTCCGTAGCCAGTTTTATTTCCTGAGGAAAGAACTTGCGACTGTGGAAAGAGTGCATCTCTTCCACCGTTAGCCTGCGGCTGGAAATCACCAAGCGGACACTGTCTTTGAGAAAAAGATGGATGGCTTCCACTTCCGTGGTGTAAAAAGGAACAATTCCAGCCATCGGAAACGTACGCTCGAACACCTCAATCTCTTCTTGTATAATAGGCTGAAAGCTCCCGTCCACTGCCATGCGTATTACCCCTGAAGTAGAGGTGTCTGTCTGACCATCCTTCGGCTTCGATTGGCAAGCAACAAGCGCAACCAACAGGCAAGCTCCAATAAGTTGAAATTGTTTCTTCTTTTTCATCGATTATTGCAATTTAAAAACAAGAGGGACGGTGTACTTCACCGCCACCGCTTTACCGTTCTGTTTCCCGGGAATCCAAGGAGGCATAGACCGAATGACACGAATCGCCTCCTTGTCACAATAGGGGTCAAGTGAACGTACCACCATCACCTCACGCACCTGTCCGTCTCTTCCTACCACAAACTGACAAACCACTCGCCCTTGCGTACCATTCTCTTGAGCAATAGTAGGATATTTCAGGTGTTCGCCGATGTACTTCATCAGTTCACTGTTTCCACCAGGGAATTGCGGCATCTGCTCCACCATGTCGAACACCTCTTCTTTTGCCGGTTCCGCCTGTGTCACCACCTGCTTCAAGTCAGCAATGTCTTTGCCATTCGCTTCGTCATTGCCTTTCACATCGGCAATGGAGATAGCCACTTTGGTGTTGATAAGGTCTTTTTGACTCTTCATCTCATCCTCATCGCGCACCTCTTCGTCTTTTTTAATCACAGGAGCGGTAAACTTGACCGAGCTTTTCAAGGCAGGTGGAGGCGGAGCCAGCCGTTCGGGCTTCTTTACTTCCTCCTGTTTGACTTCCGGTTCGTCGAGTTGTGATAAGGTGGTCACTTCCGTCATTATCTCTTTTTCGGCCGGTTTGGCAAGTTTAATCAATGCAGGGATGCTGAACCCAACAAGAGCAATCGCCACAACAATCAGCATGGCGAACGTATGTCGTTTAGGCGAGTTCTCTCTCAGCTGGTAAGCTCCATACGCCTTATTCCTCCCTTCAAAAATAAGATTACACCATTCGGCAGAAGTTAAATCGAGTTTAGCCATTTCCGTTTGCTTTTAAGGTATTACTTATCATCACTTTATCTCCATCTTCAATAGCGGTAATCACATACTTGCCGATGTTGCAGATTTGCATTTCGTCCAAAGCATCAATCAGGTTGTGGTAAGTTGCGTCATCCGTTGCTTTGATAATGACGGTCGGTGTCTCCTTGCCCGATTTGATGGCAGCCAACTGTTTCTCGAAATCTTCTTCCGATAGTTTCAACTCCAGCTTCTGCTGCTTCAGCGCTTCCACCTTCCGTACGGCAGCAGCATTCTTTCTCAATAGAACAGCGCGGATACCATCAGGTTTGTAAGAAACCTCGGTAAGGTTGCTATAGCCGGCATTTGGCAATCCTTCATAATAATATACTTTGTTGTCACTGCCCAGCAGTAGCGTGATAGCCTGCGAAGCTTTCACCTTGCTCTGCTGGGCTTCGGTGATGTTTTTATCGTTGCTTGGCATGCTTATCTCCATCGTCTGGGGCTTGCTCAGCGAGGTGCACAGCATAAAGAAGGTAATCAACAGCATGTTCATATCCACCATCGGCGTAAAGTCTACGCGGACGGTCATCTTCTTCTGCTTGCTGCCTTTCACTTTTTTCTTGCCACTTTCTTGTACTTCAGCACTCATAGTCGTTTTGTATTATTTATCATCAGAAGTCGTTTTCAAAGACGTAATCAGGTTATACCTATTCTCTCGAAGGTCCTGAAGAGCGTTCATCACTTGTTTGATAATCAGATACGGAGTGTCCGCATCCGCCTTGATAGCTATCCGAAAATCCGGATTTACCGCCCGGGCATTACGCACCCACGCTTTAAACTGATTGTCTAGACTGTCGCAGGGTATTCCGGCGCTCTTCAAAACTTGGTCCTGCTTGTCAGAAGATAAGTCCAAATACTTCTTCATCCGCTTCATAGGTACACCGAAGGTGGAAGAAAGCATAAACTTCTTCATCTCTTCCGCAGTGAACGCTACCCCGTACTCCTCTCCCATACGAGCAAGTGCAGCTTTCAAGTCTGCCTGCTTGTCCATGCTCATAAAGATTTTCCCATTAGGGTCTACCAATATCGACAAAATATTCTTCTCCGGTATTTTAATTTCGGAAACAGAAGCAGGCGTGTTGACTTGTACCGGTTCCTTTCTTACAAACGTTGACGTCAGCATAAAAAAGGTCAGTAGCAACACGGTCACATCGCTCATCGCTGTCATGTCGATGAATGTACTCTTCTTTTTAATTTTCGCTCTACCCATAATCTTTGTATTTTAAACGGATAGCCCCATTATTTATGAGTAGCGGCAAAAGACTGTACAATAGAAAATCCGACTTCGTCGAGACAATAAGTCAGCTTATCTATCCGATTAGTAAAATAATTATATGAAATCACTGCCAATGCACCCGTCAAGATACCGAAAGCCGTATTTATCAATGCTTCAGAAATACCTTGGGACAATGCCATCGAATCCGCCGAACCACCCGCAGCCAAAGCAGCAAACGAACGAATCATGCCAATAACCGTACCCAGTAATCCCATCAACGTGCCCAAAGTCGTAATCGTTCCGATAATCGGCAGATTTTGCTCCATCATCGGAAGTTCAAGTGCCGTAGCTTCTTCAAGCTCATTCTGTATAGACAAAATCTTCTGATCCTTCGTCACGCTGCCGTCATTCTCCATTTCCTGATACTTCCTTAGCGTGGCAGACACGACATTGCCTACAGAACCGCGCTGGGCATCGCATATTTCTTGCGCCTTGCTCAAGTCAGCAGCAGACAAAGCCGCTTTGATGTTTTTTACAAATTTTGCCAACGATCCGGTTCCAAAAGCAGAACGGAGCGCAAAAAAACGTTCAAGGCTCAAGGCAAGCACCGTCAGCAATAAAGTCTGAATAATAGGCACAATCACGCCACCCTTGTAAATCGTTCCCAAAAGATTCCCGGGCAAGGGATGATTATTAGGATCGTTATTCATAAAGTTAGAAGGACTTCCCAAGAGAAAATGATAGATGCAGACAGCCAATACGAGGCAGCCAACCATCACTAACCCCGCAGATTTAATACCCGTAAATGAAGCAGACTTTTTCTGTGTAGTTCCCATAATTAATTGTTGTTTAGAGAGATATTTGTTAGTATAATAGAAAGATGTAACGAACGGACACAACGTAGCTATCGCCCTGCCCCCTTGAAAAAAAATTCAAAACGGCACAGCAAACACTCATTGCAAAGAAAAAAAGGATTTAAATAAGGATACGTCTTAACGCAAAAACATAGTAATCACAACTCGAGGAAACATCATGTATATAGTTCTCCTGATACGTTTTACACTTATCCAACACTAACAAATTCTCTCTCCGGCACAGACAGTGCATCACCTTCTTTAGAAAGCAGAAAAGATCGGCACCCTTACGCAAACGCTGATTATTGAGAGAAGCGAAGTTCTCCGAAGACAGTTTCACACCCAGCTCTACATCCGAAAAAGACAAGACATGCAGTCTCCCGGCATCTGAATCATCTATCATAACGGGCAAAACTGTCTCCCCGCTCGTCATTCTCTCCGAATCGACACAAGAGCAATCCTCCCAATGATTGACTACAGTAAGGTCCTGTACATCCCCCCGCACGCTAAAAGATAGCATCAACAGGAAAAACAGACAAAACAACTTTACTGAGATTTTCATGGTGTCTTTATAAAAAGGAAACGACTAGGTAAACAACAAAGTACCTTCCTTATTGTTGTGCAAATCCCCTAGTTTTTTTTGACCACAAAAGATACCGCGCACTCACGTTCTTTCACCTCAAAGGACACAGAGGACACGGAGGCTTTTCTCTTCCTCTGTGTCCTC
>JAVVVS010000012.1:52310-55187 GCA_036652495.1 Bacteroides sp. | reverse complement strand
CTAGGAATGGCTTGTTATTTATTTGTATTTTAATTATTTAGTACACAAAAAGCATCTATTAGGTAAGAAGATGATCATCTTTTAAAATTATCTTGTTAAATTCTTTGGCGTTCTGAAAAAAGTACCTATTTTTGCATCACAATTTGCGTCATTAAAGACGTTTGCATTATATTTAAAAGGATGAGCAAGGCGAGGTCTTATATAAAAGAACATCAATTGACTAATACTATTGCCCGCAAGGCAGCATTATTTTTATGCTGTTTGCTGTCTTTAAATGGGTTTTCTCAAACAGGAGAAAAGACAGTAGAGGCATTAGTCAAGATGGGATTTGAAAATGTGGGCTGGTCTGAAAATGCAAAAGAGCGGGTATATGTAATGGAAAACATTGCATATCGTTTGAATAGTATTGGAATAGGGAAAGCTGTAGATGTTGTTCAAAAGATAGGCTTGCCTGATAGCAAATCGTGCCGTTTGATCTTTTTAGACAACAATATACCTATGATTTCTTTATGCTATCAGCCCGTAACAGGTGATAGTTTAACAGAATGCAATAGAGAAGATTGGAAGGTAAGTTATGATTTGGGCAATAACTGGCGAGAAGCGACAAAAGGCAAGAAAAACAATCGTTCTTTGTTTAAGGTAGACATTGTTATTTATCCAGATTTAAGTTTTCAGAATTATCGTTTATCTAAAATTTACGAGAGTTTATGGGAATTATCACCTACTATCGAAGTTTCTTTGTGGAAAGGAATGAAGTTTAACGGGCAGATAACGATACCTATAGTAAATGATGGCTATAGTGCGATAAATGATTATGTGCATCCTGGATATATCACGCTGTCACAAACAATACGCTTGCCGCATCAGATTTTTTTAACGGGAAGAGCAGGCTTTTTTAGCAACTATCGTTGGGGGTTCGATGTCAAGGGTAAGCATTATTTTAAAGATGAGCGGTTTTCTGTGGAAGCGCGCATAGGATATACAGGAAGAGGTTATTTTGATAAGTTTTCCTTTTATCATGGAAAGAAATGGACGTTGAATGGACAACTTGGAGGAAACTTTTATTGGTCCAAATATAACACTCAGTTTAGCTTGAAAGCAGAACGTTATTTAAATGAAGAATACGGAGCCCGGATAGATATGATAAGACACTTTCGTTATGCATCGATTGGTTTTTACGGTATGAAAGTGCAATATGCTGGTAACAAAGGATTCAATGGAGGATTTCAATTTAGAATTGCGCTGCCTCCTTATAAATACAAACGAAGAGGATATATACCTCGTGTGTTGCCTTCAGAGACATTCGGTCTTTCCTATAATGCAGGTAATGAACGATATTATGGTAAGGGATTTAACACTGAACCAGACGATAATTATTTAAAAGAGAATAGTTTTAACCCCTATTTTATAAAATCAGAATTATTAAATTATTAATTTTATTGAGATGAAAATGAGAAGTAATTTTTTGGGCCTTAATGCTAAATTAGCATTAGCCATGTTGGCAGTTTGTGGTACTGTATTTACCAGCTGCTATGAGAAAGAAGAGATAGACGTAGTTACGCCGAAACCTCTTCCTGCAGCAAAATATTTTGTTGCTGGTTCTATTTATGATGCAGCAACGAATGCTGCTATTACACCGACAAAGATAACGGTGACAGGTGCAAAAACAAGTCCTGCTGCCGCTTCTTCGTTCAAAGTAGAAGCTGAAGCAAATGCTACAGTAACAATTACTGTAGAGAAAAACGGTTACTACACAGCAACAAGAACGGTAGCTGTGGGTGAAGCTGCTCCCGGTACCACTAATATTGTCAATGCTGGCATCGCTATGACTGGTTTGTCTACAGAAATTACAAAACCGTCAGCAGATGCAAAACCGGCTCCAGACCAAACTTTTGATAAGGATGCTTTGACTAATTTAGGAATTCCTAATACAGGTAAGCCTGCTAAGTTTGTAAGTGGAGAAGCAACAGTTATTGCTACTTATGCACAGAAATTGCCAGTATTGATGATAGGCGATTGGGTTTCGGTACCTTATACTTGCGTAAAAGATGGTTTTATTATTACAAATGTGACTAAATCTGCTTCAACAAGAGGTTTCTCAGGCATTGACGATCTTGTAATCGATTTCTTAGGCAGAGCCATTGCTCAATACACAGATATGACTTATCTTGGCAAGTCTTTTACCGCTAAAACGGAAGAAGCATTAGTATATCAAGAAGCAGCAAAAACGGTTATTTCATTGAATGTTACCACAAAGTATGCTCTTCATACAATCGAATATTCTTTTAATTCTGAGAAATACCAAGTAGATTATATGACTCCACTCAATCATTATCTCTCTTTGGGCTATGATACTCATGATAGCCATGACAGTCATGACGGACATGACGTACACGGTAGCACAAATGCTGGTGGCGGTTCAGGTTCATCTAAGTAATAATTATTCAGAACACAATTGAACCGAAAGTAAAAACTGCAGTACAATGATTAAAAAGATAATTCTTGCTTGCTTTTTCCTTTGCTGTCATTTTATGCTTTCGGCTCAATTAACGTACGGTACTACTGGTCTGCTTCATGCGCCTTCAGCAGAAATGCAAAAAGACAAGACAGTAATGATTGGTGGAAACTTTTTAAACAAGGAGATAACTCCTCCTCTATGGGACTACCATACGTATAATTACTTTTTGAATGTGACCATTTTTCCTTGGCTGGAAATAGCCTACACCTGTACGCTGTTTCAATCACAGAGTTTAGGAATAGATTGGAAAACAGGAAAAGGAAAGTTTACGAATCAAGACAGGTATTTCTCGGCTCGTTTGCGAGCATTAAAAGAAGGACAATTTTGGAAATACATGCCGGCTGTAGTCATTGGAACTT
>JAVVVS010000012.1:0-52300 GCA_036652495.1 Bacteroides sp. | reverse complement strand
ATCCATATACAGAGTCGGGTGCGGGACAAATTTCTGCGGTAGATGGAAACGGTTATTTTTGCCGGTTTTATGTTGCTGCAACGAAACACCTTTCGATTGAAAAAGAACAGATTGGTCTTCATCTTTCTTATCTTTTTAATCATCGAGTGGACTATCCCTTAAACGGCATCGCAGCAGGTATAACGTATGCTCCATCTTTTGCTAGAGATTTAAACGTGATTGCCGAATATGATGCGAAAGACTTTGCGTTTGGTGCGACCTATTTGCTTTTCAACCACTTACATGTGCAGGTAGAAATGCAAAAAATGAAATACTTTACAGGCGGACTTACGTATAAGATACATTTGAAGTAAGTAGATGGTCGAAGCAAATAAAAACAAAAAGAGTTGGAAATTTTAAATATAAAAAAAACAATGAAAAGTAAAATAGCAATATTATCTTTGATGTTGGCTGGTGCAGCTGCTTCAGTTACTGCTCAGACGAAAGAGATGTTCTACAGCGAGAGCTTTAAGGACAATATTTTCGTAAGTGTAGGAGTAGGTGGTCAAGTATGCGTTAATCCAGACAACTCTGATTATGGCTTGGGTAAAGCCATCACGCCACTGATTCATGTATCAGTTGGTAAATTATTCAACCCAACTTGGGGAGTACGTGCACAGGTTGCAGGTATGTGGAGCACATTGAACTCTAAACATCTGAATGGTGTAGGTTCTGTAGACGGACAAGAGGTTTGGTATAAAATAAAGAACAAGAGATACTTTACTTTGCGTGCAGATGCCATGTACAATTTAACTAATGCTATTGTAGGTTACAACCCCGATCGTTTGTTTAGTCTTTCGGTTTTTGCTGGTCCTGGTTTGACTTTTGCGAAGACTTACGGTGAAAAGCAAGACAAAATGAATGCTTTGATCAATGGTTCTCTTGGATTGGCTGGTCAGTTCAATGTCAGTAAATGCATTGATATTAATGTAGAAGCAAGAGGCGAGGTTTCTCCTTCTATCTTTGGTAAATACAGTTCTGCTTATACAGACGGTGCTGTATCTCTGACTGCTGGTATTACTTATACCTTTGGCGGCAAGAATTTTACTTCTTGCGGAGCTAAGGTAGATCAAAGCGGCATCAACGATGAGTTAAACAAATACAGAAGTGATTTATCACAGACTCAAGCTGACTTAGCAGCTGCTAAGAACGCATTGAACAATGTGAAACCGACGGTAAAAGAAGTGGTAAAAGAGACTACTGTAGTAGGTGCTCATGCTATTTTCTTCAAATTGGGAAAGTCTGTTATTGATGACTATGGAATGGTTAATATTAAATTAGCAGCTAAGCTGTTGAAGGCTAATCCTAATTTGAAGTATAAGGTGGCTGGATATGCTGACAAAGCAACAGGCAATGCCAAGCTTAATCAGAATTTGTCTGAAAAGCGCGCTCAGGCTGTTTACGATGCGTTGATTAAAGAAGGCGTAAGCAAAGACCAATTAGAGCTAGTGGGATTTGGTGGCACTGCTGACATGTTTGGCAAGAGCTTCCTGAACCGCGTAGTACTTATGGAATAATAAAATAGGGTAATCTCAGAGAGTTAAATTTCTATCTCAAAAGAGGGATGTTCAGCGATGGACATCCTTTTTTGTTGCTCTATCTTCTGTAATCAAAATAATAGTCGTACTTTTGTACTCCAATTATGAGTAGAATAATAGCAATTGATTACGGAAGAAAGCGTACGGGGATAGCCGTGAGCGATAGGATGCAGATTATAGCCAATGGTTTGACCACTGTGCCCACTCACGAATTGCTGGACTTCATTGCCCACTACGTGACGGTGGAGCCGGTGGAACGCATCGTGGTGGGCTTGCCCAAGCAGATGAATAACGAGGCTTCGGAGAGCATGAAGTACATCGAACCGTTTGTTCGTCTGCTAAAGAAGCGATTGCCGGAGATTCCGGTGGAGTTTGTGGACGAGCGGTTTACTTCGGTGCTGGCTCACCGCACCATGCTCGAAGCGGGATTGAAAAAGAAGGACCGACAGAATAAGGCTTTGGTGGATGAAATCAGTGCCACCATTATTTTGCAGACGTATCTCGAAAGTAACCGTGTGTAGTGTATCTTAATTTAATCAAAGAATATATATCGATATGATTTTACCTATCTATGTCTACGGGCAGCCTGTATTGAGAAAAGTAGCGGAGGATATTGCTCCCGATTACCCTAACCTGAAAGAACTCATTGCCAATATGTTTGAAACGATGGCTCATGCAGATGGCGTGGGACTGGCGGCTCCGCAAGTGGGATTGCCTATCCGTGTGGTGACCATCACTCTCGATCCGCTGTCGGAAGACTTTCCTGAATTCAAGGATTTCACGAAGGCGTACATTAACCCGCACATTCTTGAGATAGGCGGCGAAGTGGTGGGGATGGAAGAAGGCTGTTTGAGTTTGCCCGGGATTCATGAGACGGTGAAACGGGGCGACAAGATTCGGGTGAAGTATTTAGACGAGGACCTCGTGGAGCATGAGGAGGTGGTGGAGGGCTATCTGGCGCGCGTGATGCAGCATGAGTTCGACCATCTGGAGGGCAAAATGTTTATTGACCATGTTTCTCCCCTGCGCAAGCAGATGATTAAAGGAAAGCTGAACGCGATGCTGAAGGGCAAGGCGCGCAGCTCCTATAAGATGAAGCAGGTGAAGTGAGACTTTCATTCCAGCTGTTTACTGATGAGCACTTCTCACAGGTTGATTTCGGGCACTAGCACGAAGTCTGCCTCGGGGAAGTGCTTTTCTACGTAATGGCGGATGTAGGCGAGCGTGTCGTCTTGTATGGTTTTGTCTTTCACCGTGGGATAGAGATTGTACATCACGGTGTGCACGGGGATGTCGCGCTGGCGGATGGCTTCAAAACTGAGCAGGGTGTGGTTGATGCTGCCTAGCTTTCCGGAAGTGACGAAGATGAGTGGATAACCTTTTTGAGCCACATAGTCGATGGTGAGCAGTTCGTTGGTGAGCGGGACCATGAGCCCGCCGGCACCTTCGAGCAGTACGAGGTCGTAGCGGCGGCAGAGTTCGGCGGTGGCGGCTTCCATTTTGGCGAAGTTGATGGGGCGTTGGTCGAGGCGTGACGCCAGATGGGGCGAGGCGGGGTAGGAGAAGATTTCGGGCATGGTGAGCCACTCGCGGTCGTCGTCGGTAGGGGCGATGCCCATGATGCGGCGGTGGAGGTCGATGTCTTCGGAATGGCCTACGTTTCCGGTTTGGATGAACTTCTGTGTGATGGTGCGCTTTCCGCTAGCGTTCAACTCGCGTGCCAGGAATCCGGTGGCATAACTTTTTCCGGCGTCGGTGTCGATGCCGCTGACAAATAGTACTTTCTTTTCCATTGTAATATTACTTTTTTTTAGCGATGATATATATCGGGTGATAGGTCAGGGGCACGCGGGTGCCGTCTGAACTGAATTGTTGCGTGTATTGCTCGCAGAAGGTTGCAAGTGTTTGCCTGGTCCAAGCGTGTTGTCCGCCGGTCCCCGTCACGCCTGTCTGTTGGAGGTGGCGGAGGACATCCATTGGGGCGTTGAAGTGAAGGGGGATGATTTCTTCTTCGGCATGTACGATGTGGTAGAGCGGACGGAGCGAGGTTTCAAGCTCGGCGAGTGATTGGTAGGCAAGTCCGTTACCCGTGAGTTGGCGGATTTCGCGGAGGTTCTCTTGCCCGAAGGTGGTGAAGGCGAAGGTGCCGTTGCGGTTCAGGCAATGGTTGCAACGGCGGAAGAAGGCTTCGGGCGTTTCGAACCATTGCAGGGCGGAGCAGGAGGTCACAAGGTCGGTGCCTGTGGGGAAAGCTAGAGTTTCGGCATCGCCAGCAAGGAAGGTGACGTGCGTGCCGAGCAGATCGTGGCAATGGTGCCGCATGTCGGCACAGAGATCGTTGAGCAGTAGCTCTTCGGGTTGCAGCGTTTGCAGGAGCAAGCGGGAGTAGGTGCCGGTGCCGCAGCCGAACTCTACAATCTTTTTAGGGTGCGAAGCCCGGGGAAGGTAGTGCTGCAGCAGCCCGATCATTTTGTTTGCTATCTGCTGTTGCACCACCGCTTCGCGGGTATAGGTTCCGCCGGCTTTCGAGAAGCGGCGGGCAATTAATTCTTTATTCATCGGTTTGTCTTTCTTTTCTGTTTTGTTACTTTGGGACGCTCTATCTGCTACTCTTAGACAGGGCGAGTTCATTGTAGGGCGGAAGTTGATCCGGTTCATAATGCCCTCTGCCTTCGATGAGGTGGATTTCAGCCTTGCCCGTCCAGGCGCGCAGCTGGTTAGCGGGACAGAAGATGCGGTCGTCGGTGCTGATAACCGCCTTGTCCCAGCGGAACGTGTCGGCGGGCGGAAGGGCGAGGCATTGCTGCCCGATGGCGTCGAGTTCGTGACGAAGCTCTTCCAAGGGACGGCGGGGAGCGACGGCGAGGAAACGCTGGAACGTGCTGGCAGAGGTGCACATGCGTCGTTGGAACTTGCGCAGGCTGGCGTCGGTGAGTCCCGCCAGCGTGCCGTTGAAGACGGCAAGGGGGATGCCGCGCTCTTCGTCGACGGGCGTGATGGTTCCGTTTACCGCTATGCGTTCGGTGAGGGGGAGGAGGCTTTTTTGCAGCACTTGCGAAGCTGCCCAAACGCCCATCGACCATGCCACGAGGGTGATGTCGGTGTACGGGCGCAATGCGTCCTCGTCGAAGTTGTCGAGCTGACGGTAGTCATAGCAAAGCAGTAAGTCGCTTTCTGTGGTGGCGTTGGAGCATGGATGGAAGGGGGTGTCGTCCATCCCCCATCCGGTAAAGAAGAGAGTCAGGCGCGGGGCGTGTCCTTGGCGGAGGAAGAATTGTTTCATGGCAGGAGGGCGGTTAGTCGGGTTATTTCTTCTTCCGTGATGGCTGCCGTGAGCGAGAAGCGCAGGCGGGATGTTCCTTCGGGCACCGTGGGCGGGCGTACGGGCAGCACGTAGAAGCCTTTGCGTTGCAACTCTTCTGCCAGTGTCACAGCTGCTGCGCTGGCTCCGGCTATCAAGGGGACGATGTGGCTGGTAGAGGGCGTGGGGTGCAACGCCTCCCGCATCTGCCGGCTGATGCGTGCCAGATGCTTCCTGCGTTCGTTCATATCGCCAAGGCGGCGGAAGAGGAAAAGCGTCCACTCTATGTTGACGGGAGGCAGGGCGGTGGTGAAGATGAACGTGCGCATCCGGTTCACCAGATAGTTGCGCACGAGGCGTGAACAGACTACGTATGCTCCTGCAGAGGCGAGCGCTTTGCCGAAGGTTCCTACAAGGAAGTCGATGTCCTCGATGCACGTTTGCTCTTCGGCGCAGCCCAGACCGTGGCGTCCGCGCACGCCAAAGGCATGTGCTTCGTCCACGTAGAGCAGCACGTTGGGGTACGCCCGTTTCAAGCGTACCAAGGTTCCGAGGTCGGCCTCGTCACCGTCCATGCTGAAGATGCTTTCGGTGACCAGTATCAGACGGTGGCAGAGCGGCGCATTCTCCTTCACCAAACGTGCCAGTTGCCGGTAGTCGTTGTGCCGGTAACGGATGCAGCGGGCGGCAGAGAGGCGGATGCCGTCGATGAGACTGGCATGCACCAGCTTGTCCGCCAAGATAAGTGTTCCGCTGTCGCTCACGGCAGGGAGGATGCCTGTGTTGGCGTGGTATCCGCTGTTGAACACGAGGGCGGCTTCGGTGCCGAACGCTTCCGCTAGTTCCGCTTCGAGGTGGCGGTAGACATTGAAGTTGCCCGTCAGCAAACGCGAGGATGAGGATGAGGGCACAAAACTTTCTGCCGTCAGTTCTGCCAGAAACTCGCGGCGCAAGTCCGTGTCAGCAGCCAGACCTAGATAGTCGTTGGACGAGAGGTTGAGCATTGACGTTCCTCCTTCCAGCGTCACCTCTCTGCCTTGGTGGGAGAGTACGGGTAGCGAGCGGAAGTTGTTCTGCTCGCGGAGCACCTGTAAGTCGTGCTCCAGCCGTTCGATGGCAGCGCTCATAGTTCGGTGACGATTTTGAGCAAACCTGCCGTCAGCTTCGTCAACTGTTCTCGTTCGATGATGAAGGGCGGCATGAGGTAGACCAATTTGCCGAAGGGGCGCACCCAGATGCCTTCTTCCACGAAGCGGCGCTGCATGTACGCTATATCCACCGGTTCCCGCATCTCTATCACGCCGATGGCGCCCAAGATGCGCACGTCTGCCACTTGTGGCAGTTCCCTTGCCGGAGCGAGTTCTTGCGCCAGCTGCGCTTCGATGCGGCGCACGTTCTCCTGCCAGCCCGAATCGAGCAACAGGCGTACGGAGGCGCAAGCTATGGCGCATGCCAACGGGTTGCCCATAAAGGTGGGCCCGTGCATGAATGCGCCCGGGGCATGGTTCGAAATCATGTCGGCTATCCGGTTAGAAGCCAGCACGGCGGACAGCGTCATGTATCCTCCTGTCAGTGCTTTGCCGATGCACATGATGTCCGGTTCCACTCCCGCATGTTCCCAAGCGAAGAGTTTTCCCGTCCGCCCGAATCCGGTGGCTATTTCGTCGAAGATAATCAGCAGCCCGTGCTCGCGGCAGAGGCGTGCTGCTTGGCGCAAGTATTCGGGATGGTAGAAACGCATGCCTCCGGCTCCTTGCACGATGGGTTCGAGGATAAGTGCGGCAAGGTCTCCGGCATGTGCCTCCACCACCTTGCGCAGGGGTTCGATGTCTGCTTCGTCCCATTCGCCGTCAAAGCGCGAGGAGGGGGAGGGAACGAAGTAGCGCACGGGCAGTGCAGGTCCGAAGAGGGAGTGCATCCCTGTCTCCGGGTCGCACACCGACATGGCATTCCATGTGTCGCCATGATAGCCGCTGCGGATGGTGACAAAGTTGTTCTTTTCTCCCCGTCCGGCAGCATACCAGTATTGCACCGCCATCTTGAGCGCTACTTCTACGGCTACCGAACCGGAGTCGGCATAGAAGATTTTCTGCATCGAAGGCGGTACGAGCGGCAGCAACAGTTTGCCCAACTCGATGGCAGGGTCGTGCGTCAGTCCGCCGAACATGACGTGCGACATCTTTTCCAGCTGGTTCTTCACCGCTTCGTTCAGCACGGGGTGGTTGTATCCGTGCACGGCGCACCACCAGGAAGACATACCTTCCACCAGCACCTGTCCGCCTTCGAGCGTGATGGTAGCTCCGTCCGCCCGCTCCACCTTATAGACAGGCAGCGGACGGGTGGCTGATGTATAGGGATGCCAGAGGTGCTCGCGGTCGAATTGCGACGACTCGAAGCTGTATCCCGCCTGCTGGATGTACTGCTTGTCTTCCGACACTTTCGAACCGAGCGTGGTGAGCATATCGCCCACGATGGCGGAGTTGATGCCGGTGTGTAAGGCTTGTTGCATCGCTTGGGGCGAAAGTTGTGCCCGTCCGCCGGCAAAGCGGAGGAAGGCGGTGGGGTTGATAAAGCGGAAGAGGGCAATGGTGGTCAGCACCTCGTCTTCTGTGAGCGGCGCCTGCCCTTCGAGCGGTGTGCCGGGGATGGGGCTTAGCAGGTTGAGGGGGATAGACTGTACGCCGAGCTGCTGCAAGATGAAGGCGAACTCGATGCGTTGTTCCATCGTTTCGCCCATTCCGATGATTCCGCCGCAGCAAATGTCCATGCCCACTTGGCGGGCAGCTTGCAGCGTACGGAGTTTGTCGGCTTGCGTGTGCGTGGTGCATAATTGGGCAAAGTAGGAAGGGGCTGTTTCCAGGTTGCAATGGTAGCGGGTGACGCCGGCGTTGTAGAGTGCTTGGAGCGCGTCGTGGTCGAGCAGTCCCAGTGAAGCGCAGAGGCGGATGGAGCTATGTTGGCGGAGGTAGCGTGCAGTGTGGCAAAGCTCGTTCATTTGACTTTTCGAAGGTTTGCGTCCGCTGGTCACGAGCGAAAATCTTCCGATGCCCTGCTTTTCGTTGTATTCCGCCTGTCGGAGGCATTCTTCGGGCGGAAGCAGGTCGTACACGTCCGCCCGAGTCTGGTAGTGTGACGACTGTGCGCACCATTGGCAGTTTTCCGGGCATCGCCCCGATTTAGCATTGATGATGGAGCATAGGTCGAACGTCTGTGAGGCGCATTGTACCGTTATCTCGTGAGCCGCTTCGTAAAGGGCTGCTTTGGGGGCGGAGAGTGCCAGCCATTCTGCCTGCTCTCTGTTGATGCGTGTGCCTTGCAGCACTTGCTTTTGAATCTCTGGTAAGTTCATCATTATAGAAGATATAAATAGGCAGAGGCGTATGGAATGTGGTGTCGACCGACATTTCATGTGTCTCTGCATGGGTTTGAATAGTAGCAGGGGCGGTTTGTTTCATCAGCGCCCGTTCGGTTACGTTTTTGGGCAGACAGCCTATGGTGACGCACCGCCCCAGACTAGAGAATGCAGCGTATGCCTTCCGTGACCATTGGCGGAAGCGTGCAGTTCTTTTTTTCTGGAAGTACTTTTTCATGCGGTGGCTGTCTGTTTTTTGATAATTGCAGGCAAATGTACAACGTTTTTTTTAATTATTCGTACTTTTGCGCGCTCAACCAAGGCAACCGCATCAAAAGTTTGATTCTATTTAGCACGGATTACGTGGAATAGGCACACGAACAACACAGAACCGTGACCGAACCAAATAGCCGTGCGGGACGCTAACTTTCGGCAGAGGATGAGCCAACTCTCGGCAGAAGATCCACCCTCTTCCGTCAAGAGATTCGTCATCTTTCGGCAGAGGATGGCTCATCTTCCGGCAGAGGATTATTTTCGTAGCTGCGGTTGCCTTGGCGCTCAACTCTACATCCAGTCAATTAATAAGAAAAGAAGAAAAACAATGGAGAATCTAAAAGACATTTACTTTGCAGGCGGTTGCTTCTGGGGAACCGAGCATTTCATGAAACTCATCCGTGGCGTTGAAAGCACCCAAGCGGGCTATGCCAATGGTCATGTGATTGCTCCCACGTACGAACAAGTGTGCCACAGCGAAACCGGATTTGCCGAGACCGTGAAGGTGACCTATCATCCTCAGACGGTGAAGCTCGACCAGCTGATCGACCTCTTTTTTCAAACCATCGACCCCACCAGCCTCAACCGTCAAGGAGGGGACTGCGGCACGCAATACCGCACCGGCATCTTCTACACCGAAGATTCGGCTCTGCCCCTCATCCGTGCGTGTGTAGCCACGCAGGCTGCTCACTACGAGAAGCCGCTGGTGGTGGAGGTCAAGCCCTTGGATTGTTTCTATCCGGCAGAAAACTATCATCAAGCCTATCTGGATAAGAACCCCGGCGGATATTGCCACATTCCTCCCGCCTTGTTCGAAAAGGCAAAGAAGGCCAACCGCCCGTAAGCAACCCTCCCCGACGGTCCATCCTCACTCTGCCCTAGTCTGCCGCTATTCGTGGTGGTACGGTCCGTTATGGAGAATCGTCAAGGCACGGTACAGTTGCTCCACAAACACCAGCCGTATCATCTGATGCGAAAAGGTCATCTTGGAGAGCGCTATCTTTTCGCTTGCCGCCTGATACACTTTGGGCGAGAATCCGTATGGACCTCCGATGACGAACACCAAGCGTTTGTTCACGTTGTTCAGCTTCTTTTCCATCCATTGGGCAAAGTCCACCGAACGCATCTCTTTGCCGTGCTCATCGAGCAGCACCACCACGTCTCCCGGCTGCAGAGCTTTGCCGATGAGCTCGCCTTCTTTCTCCTTTTGTTGGTCCATCGTCAGGCTCTTCGTGTTCTTGAGTTCGGGAATCACTTCTATCTCGAACGAGATGTAGTGTTTCGTCCGTTCCAAATAATCATTGATGGCGTTGATATAGTGAGGTTCTACCGTTCGTCCTACGACGAGTAGTGTTGTTTTCATGAGCGTACCGAGTTGTTTAGGGCACAAAAATAAGGCTTTTTTGTTGTGTTCTGCAATAAATGCGTACCTTTGCCTACCCTTAGTTGAAAGTTTCTTCAACCGAAAGTTAACGGATAAACAGCAAAGATGATGAACAAACAAATACTTTTATGGATAGCCGGCTTACTCTTTTGCGTGCCTGTGCTGCTGGCGCAGGACATCTCGGGCGGCGTGGCAGCCGCATTTAAAAAAGGAAGTTCCGAAGCATTGAGCCTCTATCTGGGCGATCAAGTAGACCTGATGATTCAGAACCGCCCCACGAAAGCCAATCATCAAGTGGCGGCGGATACGATGGAAGCTTTCTTCACCGACCATAAAGTGAGCGGCTTCAATGTCAACCATCAAGGCAAGCGCGATGAGTCGAGCTTCATCATCGGCACACTGAACACGGCTTCGGGCGTCTTCCGGGTGAATTGCTTCTTCAAAAAAATAGAAAGTAAATATTTAATCCATCAAATAAGAATAGATAAGACCAATGAATGATTTAATAGACAGACTGATTGACCTCGCCTTTGCCGAAGATATAGGCGATGGTGACCATACGACCCTTTCGTGCATCCCCGCTACAGCGATGGGCAAATCCAAACTTTTGATTAAAGAAGACGGCGTATTGGCAGGTATGGAGATAGCTCAAGAGATTTTCCACCGTTTCGACCCCGGTATGAAGGTCGAAATATTCCTTTCCGATGGTGCCGAGGTGAAAAAGGGCGACATCGCCATGGTGGTAGAAGGCAAAGTGCAGTCGCTGCTCCAGACCGAGCGGCTCATGCTTAACGTGATGCAGCGCATGAGCGGCATTGCCACCATGACGCGCAAGTACGTAAAGCAGCTCGAAGGCACCCATACCCGCGTGCTCGACACGCGCAAAACAACACCGGGGCTCCGCATGCTCGAGAAAGCAGCCGTAAAAATAGGCGGCGGCGTCAACCACCGCATCGGCTTGTTCGATATGATTCTGCTCAAAGACAATCACGTCGATTTTGCCGGAGGCATAGATAAAGCCATTAACCGCGCCAAAGACTATTGCCGCGAAAAAGGCAAAGATTTGAAGATTGAAATAGAAGTACGCAACTTTGACGAGTTGCAGCAAGTGCTCGACTTGGGTGGAGTAGACCGCATCATGCTGGATAACTTTACCCCCGAAAACACCAAGAAGGCAGTGACCCTTATCGGTGGACGCTACGAGACCGAATCGTCCGGCGGCATCACTTTTGATACGCTGAGAGATTATGCCGAGTGTGGCGTCGACTTTATTTCGGTAGGCGCATTGACCCACTCGGTCAAGGGGCTCGACATGAGCTTCAAAGCTTGCTGATTCTTTTCTTCACAAAGTAACACAAGTTTCACCCTCTTCACCACAGAGCCTTGCAGTGCTGCCTCACGGAGTTTTTTTCCATATTTTACTCCCGAAAGTGCTGGGGCTTCTGTGGCGATTTCATCTTTAACTTCTTTTTGCCATACTTCTTGCAGCCTTTTGTCCTAAGCTGCGTCTAACTAACAAATGGCACACAGAGAGGTGTCTGCTAAAAACACATTGATATTGGAAAACGAGATAGAACTGATAAACGACTGTCGGGCAGGAAAAGATTCCGCCCGTAAGGAACTTTACACCCTCTACTCCAAACAGCTGCTGGCAGTGTGCTACCGCTATACCGGTGACTTGGATGCTGCCCACGATGTGTTGCACGATGGCTTCATCAAAATATTCACTCGCTTTTCCTTTCGGGGCGAATCTTCGCTCAGCACGTGGATGACGAGAGTGATGGTAACCCAAGCGCTCGACTATCTGCGCAGGCAGAAGCGGTTTAGTCAACACATGGTGTACGAAGACCAACTGCCCGATGTGCCCGACCTTCCGGAAGGCGGAAGCGGAATCTCCGAAGAACAGTTGCTGGCGTACGTAGCAGAACTCCCTGATGGATGCCGAACCGTGTTTAACCTCTATGTGTTCGAAGAAAAAACACATAAGGAGATTGCTGGACTGCTCCACATCAAAGAGCATTCGTCCACTTCGCAGTTGCACCGTGCCAAATGTTTGTTAGCAAAGAAAATTAATGAATATAGAAAGAATGAAGAAAGAAAAAGATGAAATAACCTACCTGTTCCGCTCCCGCCTCGGCGATGCCGAGATGCCGGTACGGGATGGATTCTGGGAAGAATTGAATTGCGGACTGGACACCTGCCATCATCGCCGGCTCGTCTTCTT
This sequence comes from Bacteroides sp., assembly GCA_036652495.1. Classification (GTDB taxonomy): domain Bacteria; phylum Bacteroidota; class Bacteroidia; order Bacteroidales; family Bacteroidaceae; genus Bacteroides. The sequence continues at coordinate 40,189 of JAVVVS010000012.1, read as the reverse complement.
TCGTTTGACGGCAGCTGCCTCCGTGCTGCTGGTGCTCGCGGCATCTTCAGCCGCTTTCTGGTACTTCTCTCCTAAAAAAGAATTGGAAGAAGCTTTCACCCAAATTGCCGTGGCGAATAAGGGAAGAATGGACGGTGACGGGGTGAAGCAAATTTCTAAACCACTTACGGTACAACCTATTCTGCAGCAGCCGGTTTCTCGCAAAATGGTGGGCTATCGCGCAGAAAGCGAAAATCGGGAGGACTCGGCTTCAATCACTGTCTCCTTGTCGTTTCGTTTATCCATGACCTCTATCGTACGGCGTGCGGCAGAAAGAAAGCCGTACCCGGACTATAGTTTTTGGCGTACGGCAAATGCCGGCGGACAAGGTGGAGCTTCTGCCGAACAAAAAACGACGGAAACTGTTGTCAATCCAGCTATCAAAGCGAGCCGTTGGGCGTTGAAGGCGGCGGTAGGTACTTCGCTGCCCGCAGCAAAGGGGAAGTATAAGATGCCTGTCACCGCCGCCTTGACGGTAGAACGGCAACTGAATCAATACTTGGCGGTAGAAACCGGATTGCAATATGCTAATCTGCGTGCCGAAGGACAAGGATTGCATTATCTCGGTATTCCCTTGAAAGTTAACGTCACTTTGGCTCGTAGCTCTGCGTTCGATTTGTATGCTGTGGTGGGAGGTTTAGCCGATAAGTGCATTGCCGGCGCTCCCAACAACAGCTTTCAGTGCGAGCCAATCACACTGGCAGTGATGGGCGGATTAGGGGTGAACTATAAGATAAATAACCGGATAGCGCTCTTTGCCGAGCCCAGTGTGTCGCATCACTTTCATACCGATTCAAGGCTGAAGACAGTACGCACCGAACGTCCTACGACGATGAATCTGATTTGTGGACTTCGCATGACCTATTAATCAACTTAAAGAAACACGGATGTTATGAAGAAAATATTAATCATGCTGCTCGCCGTCTTTGCGGTGTTTGCCATGGCAAGCTGCAGCGAAGAAACGTTAGATTACAATAATCCGGACGTAGAACTTTTTGTCAAGCAACTCAAGTCCGGAAGTTACCATACCCAAAATGCCAGAGGGTTGGTAGAAGTACCGGCTTTTGCCGAAAAAGATATTCCCTCTCTACTCAAGTACGCCGATGATTTGGATATTATTCCTTCCTTCCCTACTGCATACAATGATAATAGTGGCAAGATTCGTCTGGGCGAATGTATCCTGTGGACCATAGAGAGCATCCGCCTCGGCTTCCATGCCTCGCTGGGCTGCAAGATGGTGAGGGCAAACGCTCCCAACTACGAAGCGCTTTATTTTCTCAGCAATGAAGAGGTGCTCGATGCCGCTGCCCGATATCACCGATGGTGGGAGGGACGGCAATATCCCCGTACGGCTTGGACTATTGACCCCTGTTATGACGAGCCTCTATGTGGAAGCGGATACCGTTGGTGGTAAGCCTCTCACTGGTAGTCCTATCGGTAAGCGCTCAGTGGACAACAAAGGACTCGTTGAATCTGAAGCGGATGCTGAACGGGGAAGAGGAGCTGAAGCTAAATATTCATACGATTAAGTTAATCGATTTGGGGGCTGTGTCCGGCAAACCTCGCCTGTCAACGGAGAAGAATTGGATGCTGCCCGATGAATCGCTTCCGGCGGTGCTGCCCGATGTGAAGAAGGTGATACTGACCCTCCATCCTTATACGGCTAGCACCCGGTTCGACTGGGATCCCGTTTATCAGAAGAAGATAAAAGTAAGCAAGGATACTTGGAGGGGAGGCGAAACCGTTGCCCTGAAGGTTCAGTTTAATTATGCCAACTGGGCGGCGACACCGATGAGTGGTGAAGGAGGTTATCGACGGTCGCGGGAAGAAATAGAAGCAAGTGGCATTCGAACGAGGCTGATGGACGAGCGGGAAAATAACAAGTTGGTGGATAGAGTGGTCATGATTCCACGAAGCAGCGGATTAAACTTAATGCGCATCTTCGAAAAAAGTTTTTGGGATAAAAAAGGCAATGACCGTCGTGCCCGTACGTTGGAGGTACTGCGTACTTATGGCGATTCTACCACAATCCAACTGCCCGAACCCATTTTTCGCTGAACCATAAAGCCTATCGCTTTGTTTTATTGGGGCACAGATGAGGCAGATTAAATTAAACTTATAGATATGAACAGAATTACAACTCTTTTTGAGATTCAATATCCCATTATCCAAGGGGGTATGGTGTGGTGCAGCGGCTGGCGGTTGGCATCGGCAGTGAGCAATGCTGGAGGGCTGGGGCTGATAGGCGCCGGCTCTATGTATCCCGACGTGTTGCGCCAGCATATTCGTCAATGCAAAGAAGCCACCGACCGCCCTTTTGGCGTCAATATCCCGTTGATGTATCCGCAGATAGAAACTATCATGAACATTGTGGCGGAAGAGGGGGTAAAGATTGTCTTCACCTCTGCCGGTAATCCGAAGACTTGGACGAGCTGGCTCAAGGAACGGGGCATCACGGTGGCGCATGTCATCTCTTCTTCGCGCTTTGCCGTGAAATGCGAAGAGGCGGGCGTTGATGCGGTGGTGGCAGAGGGCTTCGAAGCCGGCGGACACAATGGACGCGAAGAGACTACTACGTTTTGTCTGATTCCTGCCGTGCGCCAAGCTACAACGCTGCCGTTGATGGCAGCAGGGGGAATTGCAACCGCTGCAGGCATCCGTGCTGCACAGATGCTGGGGGCTGACGGAGTACAATTGGGCACACGCTTTGCCCTTACTTACGAGAGTTCGGCTAGCGAGGTCTTCAAAGAATATTGTTTGCGACTCAATGAAGGAGACACCAAACTGTTGCTCAAGAAGCTGTCGCCAACTCGAATGGTAACAAATACTTTCCGCAAGGCAGTAGAGGCTGCCGAAGCGGCAGGCGCTACCGCCGATGAGCTCAAAGAATTGTTAGGGAAAGGTCGTGCCAAACGCGGCATCTTCGAGGGTGACTTGGAAGAAGGAGAATTGGAGATTGGGCAAGTGGCAGCACTGTTTCGCCGGCAACAGTCGGTAGCAGAGGTAATGAAAGAATTAGTAGAAGCCTTTGCTTAAGTCTCTTGCATTCTTATTACACTCGTTAACGTTTGTTATATGATACAACAAAGCTACGGATAATGCAATATAAATCCGTATTTTAGCTGAATATTTAGAATGGTTATTTAAATAATGAGTCCATGAGAAGTATTCAGCTATTTTCTTGCCTGGTCGTCCTGCTTATTGCATCTACACATGCAGTCAAGGGACGCAATTCCACAAAACAAGCAGATAGCTTGTATCTTGCGCAAATCAATCGGCATTATCAGTCGGGCGATGTGGACAGTTTGAAGATTGTCAGTTATCAATACATGGCTTGGTGCGAAAAGCAGCACAAGGAGGTTCCTCGCTACCAAACTTGGCGTCAGTATGTGCAGCGTCTCACCGAGAAAGGGATGCAGCAAGAAGCCATTGATGAAACGGAACGCCTGCGTCAGGATGCCGAAAAGAAGAAGAGCCGTTATGGCGAAGCTTGTAGCGAGATGTGTATCGGATACAATCACCGGGTGTTTAGCAACAACATCAAACGTTGCATCGACTATTACAACAATGCGTTGAAACTATTCGAAGCTGCCGAATACTACGAAGATGCTTTTGTAGTTTACCTCAATATTACCCAAATCCACCTGCCACGTCGAGAATATACCCAAGCAGCCGAAACCTTGCAGCGTTTGGATAAGCTTGTCGCTACGATGCGCCGGAAGAACGTGTCTATAGAGCCAGGTCACATGCTCCGTTTCTATCAGTTTAGAGTCATTGCCACTTTGGCGCATGAAGGCGAGAAGGCAGCGCAGCGCTACATTGCTCAAACAGATCAGTTTTACTTCCGGAATATCGATTGTATGCCCCGGGATGCTTGGTATGGCTATAAAGTGATGTGTGCCCAAACCTTGAATGACGGAGCGAAAACGGTTGTTTACCTCGACTCGCTCGATGCTTATAACCGCTCGATAGGTGCATGCTATCCTGCCAATGATCTTTACCGTGCCAAGTGCCTCCAACAGTTGGGGCGCTTGGATGAGGCTTGTCAAGCCTTTGCCCGCTATGCTGCGGTCAACGACTCGGTGCGTACTTGTGAGATGAATGAGGAACTGAGTAAATATACCGTGGAGTTTGAAGTCAACAAGCTCAAAATGGAGCAGCTCGAACTGAACGCCGAGAACAGCCGCTCGCGGTTCGCCTTTGTCTGTTCGCTTTTGTTGTTCATTCTTGTGGTGCTGCTTATCCTTGTCTTTTTCTACTTGCGCTCGTTGGCGATGAATAAAAAGCTCGCTCTCGCCCGTCAAGAAGTACTGAAAGCCAGTCAGATGAAGAGCTCCTTTATCCGGCACATTACGCACGAAATTCGTACCCCTCTCAATTCTATTGTAGGATTTTCGTCGCTTCTTGCCGAAGGGGGAGTAGATGAAGAAGATTCTAAGGATTATTCTAATCAAATCAATAGCAGTAATGCCTATCTGCTGGAACTCATCAACAACATTATCGACATGGCGGATATGGATTCACAGACTTTCGATGTCCCCCGCAAGACCATTGATGCCAACCTTTGCTGCCTCGAATGTATCGAGCAGTTCCGTTCTCAGGTCAACCCTTCAGTAGAGTTGCAATATACTCCTTCTGCTTCGCCGCTGTTGATGACTACGGTGTTGCCTTGGGTGAAGCAGGTGCTCCATGTGCTGCTGAGCAATGCCAATAAATTCACTCCTTCGGGCATTATCCGTCTGCGTTGCGAAGAAGATAAGACCCGTCACCTCATGCGTATCATTGTTGAAGATACGGGTATAGGCATTCCATCCCCTTATCAGGAGTTCCTTTTCGATCGTTTTTATAAGGTCGACCATTTCACCGCAGGCACCGGGCTGGGGCTTTCCATTGCGCGCCAAATAATGGAGATGGTAGGAGGACGGATTTATCTTGATGCCACGTATACTTCGGGTGCTCGCTTTGTGACGGAGTGGCCGATGTAAAGCACCATCAAGTCCCTTCTTGCAAAGCAGTAACAAAGGGTAGAATCTAGCAACGTGTTCAGTAATGAATAATAGAATGTGGCAACTTATTTAGTCACTAGCCTCTGATAGTGACAACCATTTCTAGTATAAGCAAAGGCAAATTCGTCAGCAAGAAACATTTGTTTCAAGGCGTAGAAACATTTGTCTCAAGGGGTAGAAACAGTTGTCTCAAGGTGCAGAAACAAAATAGGGCTTTGTGTGTCATAGGCTATGAAGCCTCTGTTGTACGGCATGAAAGCGCTTTCCTTTAGAAACAGAAACACCATCCACCGACTAATCGAGTTTTAAATCCGGATGACTCGTTATGTATAGATAGGTTGCGGAGGGCAAATTTACCGGACAACCTTTTAATGCGGTTGTTCTGAATCCCTGCCTAAACATCCTGCTTTTTATTATTTTTTGTTTTATCTTTGTCCCTCATCATTTCTAGAACAACCATTATGACTTTAAAAAAACTTTCCCTTGCGCTTATGATGCTTTGCTGCGTTCTCGGCGTACAGGCACAGACAGTGCCTGATAGTCCGAAACGAGAGTTCAGAGCCGCTTGGATACAAGCGGTGAACGGACAATTCCGCGGCATCCCCACCGAACGGTTGCAACAGACATTGATCCGCCAACTCAATTCGTTGCAGGGCGCCGGCATCAATGCTATTATTTTTCAGGTGCGTCCCGAAGCTGATGCGCTCTATGCTTCCAAACTCGAACCTTGGAGCCGTTTCCTTACCGGGACACAAGGCAAAGCTCCTTCGCCTTTTTGGGACCCGATGCAGTTTATGATCGAGCAATGCCATCAACGGGGTATGGAGTTTCATGCTTGGATTAACCCTTACCGCGTGAAGACTAACCTCAACGCCGATCTGGCTCCCGACCATCTCTATAATCAGCATCCCGAATGGTTCGTTACTTACAACAACCAGCTCTTTTTCGATCCTGCTTTGCCCGAAAGCCGCCGGCACATCTGCAATGTCATTTCCGATATTTTAGCGCGCTACGATGTCGATGCCATTCACATGGACGATTATTTCTATCCCTATCCAGCGCCTGGAAAAGATTTTCCCGATGATGCCAGCTTTGCCCGCTATGGCGGAGGATTTTCTAACAAGGCCGACTGGCGGCGCAGCAACGTCAACGTGCTCATCAAGAAGATTCACGAAACCATCCGTCAGGCAAAGCCTTGGGTAAAGTTCGGTATCTCTCCCTTCGGCATCTACCGCAACCAGAAGAGCGATCCGTTGGGAAGCCGCACCAATGGCTTGCAGAACTATGACGACCTCTATGCCGACGTCTTGCTTTGGGCACGCGAAGGATGGATAGACTATAACATCCCCCAGATTTATTGGGAAATCGGGCATCCCCGGGCCGATTATGAAACTTTGGTCAAGTGGTGGGCGCGCAATGCCGAGAATCGTCCGCTCTTTATCGGACAATCGGTGATGAACACCGTAGAGCATGCCGACCCGCAAAGCCCTTCTACCAATCAGCTCCCCCGCAAGATGGCGTTGCAGCGTGCCTATCAAACCATTGGCGGAAGTTGCCAATGGCCTGCCAGTGCCGTGGTGGAGAATGCAGGAAGTTATCGCGATGCCTTGGTACAGCAATACCATAAATATCCCGCTCTGGTGCCAGTGTTCGATTTCATGGACAATACGCCTCCGCAGAAAGTACGCAAGTTGAAGAAGGTATGGACGTCGGACGGTTATCTGCTTTTCTGGATGCCTCCCAAAGCTACTGCCGAGATGGACAAGGCGGTGCAGTACGTGGTCTATCGTTTTGATGCATCTCAAAAAATCAATATCGACAATCCCGCTTACATCGTCGCCATCACCCGCAACCCTTTCTTCCAACTGCCCTATGAGGATGGGAAAAAGAAATTCCGCTACGTGGTCACTGCTCTCGACCGTTTGCACAACGAATCGCGCTCGGTGAAGAAGACGGTGAAACTTTAAGGTTTCTTTGTTTGGTAAAGCGCTTTCCACTTTTTGACTCGATGAAGGGTAGGCTGCTTGGCTGGGCGATTTTCGGCCCCTGCAAATTGTTTGCAGGGGCTTTTGTGATGGTGGAGGTGGCTACAAACCAGTTGTAGAAGTCGCCTTCAGCCGCCGCAGCTTCCAGCGGTTCCAGATGAAAAGCTCGCGCCAGCGGTCGAAGTCTTTTTTGTAGAGGATACCTAGACCTTGGGTGGTGAGGTTGGTTTTGGTATAATAACGATCATTGGTTTCGTTGTACGCTTTGAGTCTGATTTCGCCCGAGCGGTTGAGCAGCCATTCGGCTTCGAAGTCGCCTACGAAGTTGGTGTTTGCCATTGGATTGTCTCGGTAGCCAAAGTTGCCATTGATAAGCAACCGGTTGTTGAGCAGTTGGGCGGAGAGGATTCCTTCAAAAGTCTCGAGGTTGGAAAATCCTTTATCTCCGGTGCTCAGGTTGGTGCCGAAGTTCCAATGGTTATTGTCGATAACCTGCGAGAGCATATTGTTGAGCTGTCCCGAGAGGGTGGAGGAGAGCACGGAGTTCATCATCTTCGAACTTTGGTTATTGTTGGCATTGTCCTGCATGTAGAATTTTCCAATACCCAGCAGGTAGAGAATCTGCATGTTCATCTGCTCGTCGGTGCTGATGTAATTGCGCACCAAGGCTTGCACCTCATCCTGCTCATTGGGGATTTCGATGCCCAGCTTGATGGTGGGGCGGAGCAAGACGCCGGTGAGGTTCATCATGCAGTTCACCCGTACGTTGGGCTGTTGCACAATGGTGGAAGCCTCGGGTATAAGGTCGCTGAGGGAAGCAGAAGGGACGGTATAGGCGGCTTGGATGTCGAGTGTGGCATCGAGCGGATGACCGTTGAAAGTAAGGGTGCTGCCCTCTTTGATGATAAAGTCTTTGCGGATGACTTCCTGAAGGCTGAACTTATAGAGACCTTGGCTGATACGGTAGTTGCCGAACATCTTGACGTCGCCTTTGTTGTAAAATTCAGTACGGATATTGCCTGTACCCCTTCCGCTGATGTAGTCGCCTGCCAGCGGGTCCATGATAATCTTCATTTGTGCATCGGGGGTGACATCGACTAGAATGTTGAGCCGGATGTCAGCGGCGGATTCTTTCTCTTCTTGCAAGCGCTGTGCCTGTTCGTAGTCGTTGAAAAACTGTACCGAGTCGCGCCTGTTACGCCGGGGCGTTTTGTCGACAAACTGAATAAATTGGTTGCTGGCAGCCGATGCCACGCTGCCGGTGGTATAGGTGAAGACGGTGTTACGGTTGGTGGTCATGCCCACATTGACATCCAACCCCTGTCGCGAATTTCCAGTCAGCAGTGCGTTTCCAGTGGCGTAGACAGTTCCGTAGAAGGGCATGTCCTTGCTCTCTTTGGTGTTCATCACAAGCATATTGTTCACATTGATGTCGAACCGGTAGTTCATGTTCCGGAAGTTCTGGAAGTGGAGGTATCCGTCCATCGTTCCCGTATGACCCTCGAAGTCGGAGAGGTGGATGTGCTGGAAGGTGATGCCGGTGGGTGCTAGGCGGAGGCTGTCGTGCAAGGCAAACGAGGTGTTGAGAATGCCTACCTTGAGTGAGGCGTCGGTCATTGCTGCCCCTTCAAGGTTCAGCGCTTTGAACTTGCCGTAAAAGTGAATCTTTCCGGATCCCCTTCCCTGGAGGTCCTGCAAAATGTCTTGAGCATAGAATTCGATGAATTTAAGGTTGAGCGAATCGGCATCAATCCTCAAGTCGAGCCCGCTTTTGGGTTTCAGAGGATAGATGTAACCGTTGACGTGGGAGCGGGCACGAGTGCCGCTCTGTATATGTGCGTCAAGGTAGATTCCTTTTTGTTCGTCGTGCCAAGCACCATAAATGTTCATGTCGCCCAGCAAAGCCTTATTCAGGCTGAAATGTCGGATGAACAGGCGAGTGTCGAGCACGGGCTTTTTCAGCACCCCGCTGGCAAAGGCGGTTCCTGTGGCGTCGCCTTGAAAGTTGACATCGTCGATGCTGGCAATATCGAACACATAGCCCACATTGATATCTTTTAAATCTACGCGGATGGTGTCTTGGGGTTGGTCGGACAGCCGTCCGTGGATGCGGATAAAGCGGTCGCGGTGGCTGAAGTGGAAGTTGCAAACGTCTACTCGTCCAGAATCGATGACCACTTGCGAGGGATGCACTTGCCAGAGGGTATCGTTGAGGATGATTTGGGTAGGCTCAATGTCGACAACGGCTTTCAGCAATGGTCTTTCGCCAGTTGTGCGGATGAATCGGGCTACGGTGGCAAGCTCTCCGCTGTAGGTGGTTGCCGCATTGTTTCCCCAATGTACGGTGGTAGTGAGCTTATCGTCGTTGGCGAGCGTGTTGAGTGAAACATTGACTGCTCCGTTCTTTTTCAGCTGGGTGAAGCGTGCGTGGACGCGAAACCGATCGGAGGGATTCTCGCAAATCAGCAGTCCCGACTCCATCAGCGTATGGTCGTATTGCAAACGGGGGAAATAGCCTTCGACACGCAAGCGCTGTAGTGAGTCGTTGACATATCCGTGAAGGCTGGCGGGTGTATGAATGGTCAACGGAATGTCGAACACGGTAGATAGGAGGTCGGCATTCGATAGTTGCAAGTCGAAATGAAAGTTGTTACGATCCTCTACAGAGCTCTGAGGAGCAGTGATGAGCGAAGGGAGATAGCGCCGCAGGAGGCGTAAGATGCTGGCTGGCAAAGTGCGGAAGTGGAAGCTGCCTTCGACGTTAGCTGTCAGGAATTCGGAGGTAAGCTTGAGTTGGCTGTTACCGCCCGAATGAGCAGCTGTTATCCGTAGGTTGTTCAGCAAGTATTCTTTTTCAGGCGCAGCAAAATAGAAGCTGTCTACGTTGATTTCACCTGCCATCTGGTCAATGGATCCACCGGAAAAGTTAGCTTTCAACTTGGCTGAAAATTCGGCATCAGCATACTTGTCGGTCATCTGCAAGTCGTGAGGGCGCACTTTGTCTATCGCTGCTTGGAAGTTGAAGGCGGGCGTTTGTCCGGTCAAATTGACGCTTCCGTTGGCGTGTATGGAACCGTTGAGGTCATCCATTGCCACACTTCCATGGAATCCCCCGTCTTTGTATTCGCCGTCGAGCGCAATATTCTCATACGTATAATGACTGTATTCGATAGCGGCTATCAACCCTTTGAGTTCAATGAACGGGCGTTGCTGGGGGTAATGACGTCCTTGCACTTGGAGGTTGAAAACGACGGGTCCCAGCTTTTCGTTATCCAGCAGTTTGCCCAAGGCAAAAGTTTCGGTCTGTACGCTTCCCGAATACGAAAATAATCCCTTCGTTTTGTCCGAACTCAGCTTTAAGTCGGTACGGATGGATCCTAGCTTGGTGTGGAACAGCCCATAGGTGACCAAGTCATTGAAGTAACCGCTGATCTCCCCTCGGAAGGAGAGGTCGCCCAAACGCGTCAGCAAGGGAGGGACTCCGGTGTAGTGGTTGCTGAGGTTCCGTACCAGAAATCCGATGCCCTCATTACTCACTGCGAGCTGGCTAACATTGCCAAATATATAAGTGTCTTGCGGGTGCGACAAATCTTGTAAGGAGACATCGCCCAGCAGATGAAAATGCTTTCCAGTGTTCACTTCCAAGCGGGAGCACTTCAGTTGGTTTACTGTTCCGCTTACTTCCATACCGAAGTCTACCTTCTCTTTAAAATGAGAGAGTGCAGGCACAAACGGGGCTATATCGCAGAGGGTGATGTGAGAGGGCAGGGTGCGGAACGAAAACCGGACGTTATCGGCAAACTGCTCGAAGGCAGCCAGGCTGTCATAATCGAGGCGGATGGTGTCCATCTTTAGCGAGGTGCCGGGCAGGTCGATAGCAAAGTTGTTGATGTGCATGCTTTTGCTGTTGGCTATCAGCTTCAGACTCAACTTTTTTAGTTCGAACCCGCTTCCTTCGTTCACACTCAATCGCTTGATGGCAGCATTGACCGAATCGTTTTGTAAGGCTTTTAGCGTGATATTGGCTATGATATTGTGCAACTTCAGGTGTCGTGAATTGAACTTGCCGGGCGTCTCTTGTTCGGAAATCACGTCATAAGTCAACTTACCGCGTCTTATAAGAATGGAGTTGATGCGCAGGTCGATGTTGCTTTTCGTCTTGACGGTATCTTTAGAAGCAAATGCATCTAACAAGAATTTGAAATTGGGCACAGCATCGGGTGTTGCCTTATTCAACTGAATGTTGAAGCCGAAAAGCTGCACGCTGCTGATAACAATTTTTCCCTTTAAGAGTGGCAGAAAATCAAACTTAGCCGACAGCCGGGTCACTTTGAACAATTCTTTTCCAGCTGGGTCATCTAGTAACACTTCGTCTACAATGATGCGGTTGAGCAATCCTATATCTATCTTGTGAATCGTGAGCTTCGTTCCCATCTTTTGCGAGAGCTCTTTCGCAACGAACACAGTCATTCGTTGCTGAATATAAGGGATATTCAGCAAAACAATGGTTCCGATATATACGCCCAGTATGATACCAACAACCCAGCGTACAGTTCTTTTCAGTGTTCTGATAAGCGGTTCGTTTTGATTTAGCCAACAAAAATATAAAATATAAAGTTATGAATCGTAGTTTTATCATTACTTTTGCACGGTTTAAACATGAATAAAATTATGAGTACAATAATACTGGGGATAGAATCCTCTTGTGACGACACCTCGGCTGCGGTTATTAAGGATGGTTATTTGCTGTCCAATGTGGTGTCGAGCCAAGCCGTCCACGAGGCTTATGGCGGGGTAGTACCCGAGCTGGCTTCGCGTGCGCATCAACAAAATATAGTTCCAGTGGTACATGAAGCATTGAAACGTGCTGGAGTAGCCAAGGAAGAACTGAGCGCTATTGCCTTTACTCGCGGGCCGGGACTGATGGGTTCGTTGCTTGTAGGTGTCTCGTTTGCTAAAGGTTTTGCTCGTTCATTGGGCATTCCGCTTATCGATGTCAATCACTTGACAGGTCATGTACTAGCTCATTTCATTAAAGTGGAAGGCGAAGAAACAGCTCAGCCTACGTTCCCTTTTCTTTGCCTGTTGGTGTCGGGAGGAAACTCACAAATAGTATTGGTGAAAGCTTATAATGACTTGGAGATACTGGGGCAAACCATTGATGACGCAGCGGGCGAAGCGATAGACAAATGTTCCAAAGTAATGGGGTTGGGGTATCCTGGCGGTCCCATCATTGATAAGTTGGCCCGACAAGGCAATCCAAAGGCCTATACGTTCAGCAAACCACATATACCGGGATTAAACTATAGCTTTAGTGGATTGAAGACCTCATTCCTGTATTCTTTGCGTGATTGGCTGAAAGAAGACCCCGATTTCATCGAGCATCACAAAGAGGATTTGGCGGCCTCACTCGAAGCTACCGTAGTGGACATCTTGATGGACAAACTCAGAAAAGCGGCGAAGCAGTATCACATCAATGAGATAGCGGTGGCAGGCGGAGTTTCGGCTAATAATGGGTTACGTAATTCTTTCAGAGAACACGCCGTTAAGTATGGTTGGAATATCTTTATTCCCAAGTTTGGTTATACTACGGATAATGCCGCTATGATTGCTATTACCGGATGTTTTAAATATGCGGATAAGGATTTTTGCTCAGTAGACCTCCCTGCTTATTCTCGTGTCACTTTATAACCTTATAATAATTATGATAGAAGCATTTATAGGCAATGAACTGAGAGAAAAGCAGCTGACGCTGTCTACTGCCGAAAGCTGTACGGGCGGTAATATTGCAGCTCGCATGACTTCTGTGCCAGGTAGTTCGGATTATTTTAAAGGAGGCGTAGTGGCTTATGCTAATGATGTAAAAATGGAACTGTTGCAAGTCTCGGCACAAACGCTGGAACAGTGCGGAGCTGTGAGTAAAGAGACAGTCATTGAAATGGTGAAAGGCGCTATGCGTATACTGAAGACGGACTGCGCCGTAGCTACATCGGGTATTGCAGGTCCGGGAGGAGGAACCTTAGATAAGCCGGTAGGAACCATCTGGATAGCCGCTGCATTTAAAAACGAAATACGCACGATGAAGCAGGAGCGGGACAGCGGTCGGGAAAAGAATGTAAAAAGAGCAGGCGATAATGCGCTGTCACTTCTTCTTGAACTGCTTAATAGAAGAAATAATGCTGTCACATAACGAATTATTTTACGAATTACTTGTTTTATATCTATAAAAGTGCTTACTTTGCGCTCTGTTTGAAATAAGTATAGATAAAAACTATAAAAATAAGATAGAAATGTCGAAGATTTGTCAAATTACCGGAAAGAAAGCCATGATTGGCAACAATGTTTCACACTCAAAGAGAAGAACAAAAAGAACCTTTGATTTGAACTTGTTTAACAAGAAATTCTACTACGTAGAACAAGAATGTTGGATCAGCCTTAGCCTATGCGCTAACGGTCTGCGTTGTATTAATAAAAAAGGACTGGACGCTGCTCTGACTGATGCGGTAGCTAAAGGTTATTGTGATTGGAAAACCATTAAAGTAATCGGCTAACGTAGAGGAGAAACAACTATGGCAAAGAAAGCAAAAGGTAATAGAGTACAAGTGATTCTGGAATGTACAGAACATAAGGACAGTGGTATGCCGGGAACATCTCGTTATATCACAACGAAGAATAGAAAAAATACAACCGAAAGATTGGAGTTGAAGAAATACAACCCGATTTTGAAGAAAGTAACAGTACACAAAGAAATTAAATAAAAAGGTATAACCCATGGCAAAGAAAGTAGTAGCAAGTTTGCACGAAGGCACAAAAGAGGGCCGTTCTTACACTAAGGTTATCAAAATGGTTAAATCTCCTAAAACAGGAGCTTACATTTTTGATGAACAAATGGTTCCTAACGAGAAAGTACAAGACTTTTTCAAAAAATAATAGGGATTGCAGTAACGCTGCAGTCAGCAAAAATCCTCTCATTGCTTGGTAATGAGGGGATTTTTTTTTGTGCTATTTTTCAGTATCTCATTACTTTATTCTATCTTTGTAGCATAATGTATTTTACAAATAATAGGTATTATGGGATTTTTTAGTTTTTTCTCAAAAGAAAAGAAGGAAACGTTAGATAAAGGATTGTCTAAGACCAAAGAAAGTGTGTTCAGTAAGATAACCCGTGCGATAGCCGGTAAGTCGAAAGTGGATGATGAAGTGTTGGATAATCTGGAAGAAGTACTCATTACTTCGGATGTAGGTGTGGAGACTACCTTGAAAGTGATTAAACGTATAGAAAAACGGGCGGCTACAGATAAATACGTGAATACGCAAGAGCTGAACTTGATTCTTCGGGACGAGATAGCTGCGCTGTTGACCGAGAATAATTCGGACGATGTGACGGACTTTGAAGTGCCCATTGCAACCAAACCGTATGTCATTATGGTGGTCGGCGTTAATGGAGTAGGTAAAACAACTACCATTGGTAAATTGGCTTATCAGTTTAAGAAAGCAGGAAAATCCGTCTATTTGGGAGCAGCCGATACATTCCGGGCAGCAGCAGTAGAACAATTGGTCATTTGGGGCCAGCGGGTAGGAGTGCCGGTAATCAAGCAAAAGATGGGTTCGGACCCAGCTTCGGTGGCTTATGACACGCTCAGTTCTGCTGTCTCTAATCATGCTGACGTGGTGATTATCGATACGGCTGGACGTTTGCATAACAAAGTGAATCTGATGAACGAGCTGACCAAAATTAAAAATGTCATGAAAAAAGTGCTGCCTGATGCACCGAACGAAGTGCTGTTGGTGCTTGACGGATCGACAGGTCAAAATGCTTTTGAGCAAGCAAAACAGTTTACGTTGGCTACGGAGGTGACGGCTTTGGCTATTACGAAACTTGATGGAACGGCGAAGGGTGGCGTTGTTATCGGTATATCCGATCAATTTAAAATTCCAGTAAAGTATATTGGTTTGGGTGAAGGAGTGGAGGATTTGCAGGTCTTCCGTAAAAAAGAATTTGTTGATTCCTTGTTTGGAGAGAACGCATGAAAAGAAAAACAATAGATATTATTACCTTGGGGTGTTCGAAGAACTTGGTCGATTCAGAACAACTAATTAGACAGTTGGAAGAGGTCGGATACAGCGTAACCCATGATGTCGAGAAGCCGGAAGGAGAAATAGCCGTGATCAACACCTGCGGCTTTATTGGCGATGCAAAGGAGGAATCTATTAATATGATTCTGGAATTTGCCCAAGAAAAAGAGGAAGGAAATCTCGAGAAACTGTTTGTGATGGGATGTTTGTCCGAACGTTACCTGAAAGAGCTGGCGATAGAAATTCCTCAAGTAGACAAATTCTACGGCAAGTTCAACTGGAAAGAATTGCTACACGATTTGGGCAAGGCTTATCACGATGAGTTGCACCTTGAGCGTACACTGACAACGCCGAAGCATTATGCTTACTTGAAGATATCGGAAGGTTGTGACCGCAAATGTTCTTATTGTGCTATTCCTATCATTACGGGCAAGCACGTTTCTCGCCCCATGGAAGAAATTGTGGAAGAAGTGAAGTCTTTAGTTGCTAAAGGCGTAAAGGAATTTCAAATTATTGCACAAGAACTGACCTATTATGGTGTCGATCTCTATAAGAAGCAAATGCTTCCCCAATTGATAGAGCATATTTCGAATATACCGGGTGTAGCATGGATTCGCTTGCATTATGCTTACCCGGCACATTTCCCTACCGATTTATTCCGGGTGATGCGTGAGCGCGATAATGTATGTAAATATATGGACATCGCTTTGCAGCACATCAGCGACAATATGCTCGAACGTATGCGGCGTCAAGTGAATAAGGAAGATACTTATCGGCTGGTAGAGCAATTCCGCCGGGAAGTACCGGGTATTCATCTGCGTACAACGCTGATGGTGGGTCATCCAGGAGAAACGGATGCTGATTTTGAAGAACTAAAAGAGTTTGTACGTCGATCTCGTTTCGATAGAATGGGAGCATTTGCCTATTCAGAAGAGGAGGGTACTTATGCAGCTGCACATTATGAGGATGAAATACCATCAGAGGTGAAGCAGGCTCGTTTGGATGAACTAATGGATATTCAGCAAGGTATATCAGCCGAATTGAGCGCTGCAAAAGTAGGCAAGAAAATGAAGGTGATTATTGACCGCATTGAAGGTGATTACTATGTTGGACGGACGGAATTTGATTCTCCAGAAGTGGATCCTGAGGTGTTGATAAATTGTGCCGAAGGAATGCTGCTTATCGGGAACTTCTATCAAGTGGAGGTTTTTGATGCAGATGATTTTGATCTTTTTGCTAAGGTAATATAGGAAAATTATGAATAATAAGGATTTTACTACGGAGTTGTCGCGCAGATTGGGATATACTACAAAGGATACTTCTGAACTGATAGCGTCTGTATTGGCTGATATGACGCAGCAATTACAGGATGGGAATACGGTCATGATACAAGGTTTTGGCTCTTTTGAAGTAAAAAAGAAGGCAGAACGTATTTCAATAAACCCTACCACAAAACAACGGATGCTTGTTCCTCCGAAGTTAGTCCTAGCTTATAGACCCAGTGGTTCACAAAAAGACAAGTTTAAATAAAAGCATTTCCTTATGAATGAAAGATTTTGCATACAAGACCTTGTGGGCTTATTAGTAGGGAAGCATGACATGGAAAGAAAAAATGCCGAAAATTTCGTAAAAGAATTTTTCCTTTTGATAGAACAAGCCTTGGAGAACGATAGGTACGTAAAAATAAAAGGATTTGGTACTTTTAAACTGATTGATGTTGATAGTCGCGAAAGCGTGAATGTAAATAGTGGAGAACGCTTTCAGATACAAGGGCATACGAAAGTGTCCTTTACACCTGATTTGGTGCTTCGGGATCTGATTAATAAACCTTTTGCTCATTTCGAAACCGTTATTCTGAATGAAAATACAGTTTTAAGTGATACTCCTATTGATGATTTGGAGGATGAAGAGGCGGCTATATCGACCTCTGTGATAGAGGAAGTGTTAGCAGAGGATGTTGAAGATGTCAAATTGGATGAAGATCTATTGAAAGAAGAAGTATCGACGGAGAAAGTGGTTGAAATAGAAAAAAAGGCTGAAGTCGAATCGAAACCAGAACTTGTGACTGAATCCTTTGCTGAATCTGAAGAGGAACCTGTTGATGAACCCAGTGTTGAACCCATTGCTGAATCCGAAGTAATACCTGTTGCAGAACCCATTGCTGAATCCGAAGTTGAGGTGCCGATTGACATTTCGAAGGAAGCTGTATCCGAATCGGATCGAGTTCTAACAGCAGAAGAAATCATAATGATCGAGTTGCGAAAAGCTAGACCTATGGCTAGTTCTGTGTATAAAAAGCAGGAAAAAGCGCCATCGACTCCTCCGACAGAAGAACCCCAGCCTTTAAAGCCCATTGAGTTGAAGCGGGAAAAGCTCGAATTGGAACATTCGAAACATCTTAAACAGTCAAATCCGAAAAGAAAAAACTTCTCCATTTTTTATCTGAACACTATCATTGTATTGGCGTTATTGTCTTGCGGAGGAGCTATCTTATTTGTTTATTATCCGGATTTATTCTCCTTTGATAATAAAAAGGAAGTGATTCAGGCTCCTGTTGCTCCTCCCGTAGTGCAGTCAAAAATAACTTTGGACACTTTGTCGCTAGAAAAAGACATGGTTGAAGAGGCTCTTTCTAAGGAAATGAAGACGATTGAACCGGTTGTGAAAACGCAGCAACCCATCAATGCGGAAAGAAAAATAGTTGCAAAACCAGTAATGCCGGTAAAGGTTGATTCGGCGGTGTATAAGATTATGGGTACCAAAGCGACTCATGTGATGAAAGAAGGTGAAACGCTGACTCGTGTTTCATTACGCTATTATGGAACGAAAGCTTTATGGTCTTATATAGTGCAGCATAATCAAAGCATTATAAAGGATCCTAATAATGTTCCTTATGGAACTAAACTAAATATCCCGGAACTTGTTAAGAAATAATAGCTAGCTTCTGAAGTGTTATGCAAATACTAAACCATATAAAAGTACCTTAATCTAAAGATTTAGCATCCTTTTTTAATAAAAATTAGTTGCTACCGTTAATAATATAACGTACTTTTGGAGCAAATTTAAAAGTCTTGCAGCAGGTGTAAGGCACTATTTAATAAGAGGTAATTAAACAATAAAATAATAAGTATTTATGACTGAATCAATTGACATCCGCGAACTGAATGAGCGGATTGAAAAACAAAGTGCTTTCGTTACTAATTTAACAACAGGCATGGACCAGATTATTGTTGGTCAGAAACATTTGGTAGAGTCACTGCTCATTGGACTTCTTTCTGATGGACATGTATTGCTCGAAGGTGTGCCTGGTTTAGCAAAAACATTAGCAATCAAAACGCTGGCTTCGTTGATTGACGCGAAGTACAGTCGCATACAATTCACTCCTGACCTATTGCCTGCCGATGTAATCGGCACCATGATTTATAGTCAGAAGGAAGAATCCTTTCAGATAAAGAAAGGACCTATTTTTGCTAACTTTGTCTTAGCGGATGAAATAAATCGTGCACCGGCCAAGGTGCAAAGTGCCTTGCTCGAAGCGATGCAAGAGCGTCAGGTGACCATTGGTAATGAAACTTTTTTGTTGCCGGAACCTTTCTTGGTACTAGCTACTCAAAATCCTATCGAACAAGAAGGAACTTATCCACTTCCTGAAGCGCAGGTAGACCGTTTTATGCTCAAGGTGGTTATTGATTATCCGAAGTTGGAAGAAGAAAAACTAATTATCCGTCAAAACATCAATGGGGAAAAGTTTAATGTGAAAACTATTCTTAAAGCGGATGAAATCATGGAAGCTCGTAAGGTGGTACGTCAGGTATATCTTGATGAGAAGATTGAACGTTACATTGTTGATATTGTGTTTGCAACGCGTTATCCCGATAAATATGATTTGAAGGAATTGAAAGACATGATTGGTTTTGGCGGTTCGCCGCGTGCCTCTATTAATTTGGCACTTGCTGCGCGTACTTACGCTTTCATCAAACGTCGTGGATATGTGATTCCAGAGGATGTGCGTGCAGTGGCGCATGACGTGCTTCGTCATCGTATTGGACTGACTTATGAAGCGGAGGCAAGCAACATGACATCTGACGAGATGATCAGTAAGATTCTGAATAAGATTGAAGTGCCTTAATGGAAACAAGTGAGATATTAAAGAAAGTTCGTCAAATTGAAATAAAGACGCGCGGATTATCCAGCAATATCTTTGCAGGTCAGTATCATACGGCTTTCAAAGGTAGGGGTATGGCTTTCTCCGAAGTGCGCGAGTATCAATTTGGTGATGATATTCGAGACATCGACTGGAATGTAACCGCACGTTTTAATAAACCTTATATAAAGGTTTTTGAAGAAGAACGCGAGCTAACAGTGATGTTGATGGTCGATGTATCTGGCAGTTTGGAGTTTGGTACCGTCAAGCAGCTGAAAAAAGATATGGTAACAGAGATTGCAGCTACACTGGCATTCTCTGCCATTCAAAATAATGATAAAATAGGTGTGATTTTTTTCTCCGACAGGATAGAAAAGTTTATCCCACCTAAGAAGGGGCGTAAACATATTCTATACATTATTCGCGAACTGATTGATTTTAAGCCAGAGAGCCGTCGGACGAATATTCATTTGGCACTTGAATACTTAACGAACGTCATGAAAAGAAGATGTACTGCATTTATATTATCGGACTTTATCGATCAAGAATTGTTTAAAAATGCACTAACAATTGCGAATAGGAAACATGATGTAGTGGCTTTGCAAGTTTATGACAAACGTGTATCAGAACTTCCTCCGATAGGATTGATGCGGATAAAAGACGCTGAAACGGGTCATGAGCAATGGATTGATACTTCATCGAAAGCGGTGCGCAGAGCACATCATGATTGGTGGGTGAATAAACAGAGCGAATTGAGTGACACTTTTACGAAAAGTAATGTTGATTCTGTATCGGTGCGTACGGATGAAGATTATGTCAAGGCATTGATGAATTTGTTCGCTAAACGAAATTAACGGAAAATGAATAGATATGTAATTCTAATAGCACTGCTGCTTTTAGTATCGGGTAGGGTTGTGGCACAATCTGTTACGGTTGAAGCTAAAATAGACTCTTTGCAAATTCTCATTGGAGAACAGGCTAAGATACAATTGCAAGTGGCAATGAATGCGAAACAACGGGCTGTGTTTCCTGTTTTTACGGATACGCTGGTTCGTGGTGTGGAGATAGTAGAAATGGCAAAACCAGATACGCAATATCTTAATAATCGGCAACGGTTATTAGTGACGCAAGAGTACACGGTGACTTCTTTTGATTCGGCTCTTTATTATTTGCCGCCTATGACAATAGAGGTTGATAATAAACCATACAGAACGAAGGCTTTGGCGTTGAAAGTCTATTCCGTTCCAGTAGACACTTTAAAACCTGATCAGTTTTACGGACAGAAGGCAGTAATGAAAGCTCCTTTTGTCTGGGAAGATTGGTATGGGTTGATTGCTTGTTCGTTTCTAGTTCTTCCGTTATTGGGCTTATTGATTTACTTTATTATTCGCATACGGGATAATAAACCGATTATTCGTAAAATAAAAGTGGAACCGAAGTTACCTCCCTATCAGCTGGCTCTGAAGGAGTTTGAACGCATAAAAAATGAAAAAGCATGGCAAAAAGGGCGCTCGAAAGATTATTATACAGAGTTAACGGACACTATTCGTACTTATATAAAAGACCGCTTCGGATTTAATGCTTTAGAAATGACTTCGACAGAAATCATTGAAAAACTTATGGAAATCAACGATAAGAAAGCGTTATCGGACTTAAGGGATCTCTTACAGACTGCGGACTTGGTGAAATTTGCTAAACATGATCCGCAAATGAATGAGAATGACGCTAACTTGATTAACGCCATTGAATTTATAAATGAGACAAAACAGCAAGAAGATGAGAGTCAGAAGTCGCAGCCTACTGAAATTACCATTATCGAAAAACGTACGTTGCGTACTAAGATACTGCTCATTTGTGGAATCGTATTGTTGACTGCAGCGATTGTGGGATCTTTGGTGTATATAGGTGTTCAGCTTTACGACTTTTTTGCATAAATGGGAGAGTCATTTTGAATCGTAAATAGTTAAATTGTAAATAAGATGGTTTTTGCCAATATTGAATATTTGTTTTTATTGCTGTTGCTTATACCTTATATAGTATGGTATATACTTAAACGAAATAAAAGTGAGGCAACGCTTCAGATTTCTGATGCACGGGTATATGCACATACTCCCAAAAGTTATAAGAACTATTTGTTGCATGCACCTTTTGCTTTACGTCTGCTGGCTTTGATGTTGATTATTGTGGTGCTTGCCCGTCCGCAAACAACGGATAACTGGCAAAATAGCGAGATTGAAGGCATTGATATTATGATGGCTATTGACGTGTCAACGAGTATGTTAGCTGAAGATTTAAAGCCCAATCGCTTGGAAGCAGCTAAAGAGGTAGCAGCGGAGTTTATCAATGGGCGTCCCAATGATAATATCGGTATTACGCTATTTGCTGGAGAAAGCTTTACACAATGTCCGTTGACGGTAGATCATGCGGTGTTGTTGAATTTATTCCAAGGCATTAAGTGTGGTATTATTGAAGATGGAACGGCCGTGGGTATGGGTATCGCTAATGCAGTGACTCGCTTGAAAGATAGCAAGGCTAAGTCAAAGGTGATTATTTTACTTACTGATGGAACGAACAATAAGGGAGATATTTCTCCGCTGACAGCTGCTGAAATAGCCAAAAGCTTTGGTATTCGCGTTTATACGATAGGTGTGGGCACCAACGGTATGGCTCCCTATCCTTATCCAGTGGGAAATGCAGTGCAATATATCAATGTTCCGGTAGAGATCGACGAAAAAACGTTGACTCAGATAGCAGGAACAACGGATGGCAACTACTTTCGTGCAACCAATAATTCAAAACTAAAAGAAGTGTATGCCGAAATTGATAAGCTTGAAAGAACTAAATTAAACGTGAAAGAGTTTAGCAAGCGTCAAGAAGAGTTTCGTTGGTTTGCTTTAGCAGCTCTGTTATGCGTTTTGCTTGAGGTGTTGTTGCGCAACTCTGTACTGAAAAAGATTCCTTAATTGTAAATCGATAAATTGTAAATAATATGTTTCGATTTGAAGAAATTACTTACTTATATCTATTGTTATTGTTGCCATTGCTGGCAGCTTTCTTCTTGTACGCTAATTTTAAAAGAAAGAAAGCCATCCGCCGTTTTGGTGATCCACAGTTGTTGGCTCAATTGATGCCCGACGTTTCTAAATATCGTCCGAATGTGAAATTCTGGTTGGTCTTTGTAGCTATTGGCTTTTTTGCCGTGTTATTGGCACGTCCGCAATTTGGCTCTAAACTGGAAACAGTGAAGCGTAAAGGAGTGGAGGTAATTATAGCACTTGATATATCTAATTCAATGTTGGCACAAGATGTGCAACCCAGCCGTTTGGAAAGAGCCAAACAATTGATGTCGAAGTTGGTTGACGGAATGGAAAATGATAAAGTAGGAATGATTGTATTTGCAGGCGATGCTTTCACGCAACTACCAATTACCAGTGATTATATCTCAGCCAAGATGTTTCTAGAGTCAATCAATCCTTCTCTTATATCTAAGCAAGGTACCGCTATTGGAGCTGCCATTGATTTGGCAAGCCGTAGTTTTACTCCTCAAGAAGGAGTAGGCCGTGCCATTATTGTAATAACGGATGGTGAAAATCACGAGGATGGTGCGGTAGCTGCTGCTAAAGCGGCTACCGAAAAGGGAATTCAAGTCAGCGTATTGGGTGTTGGGCTTCCCGATGGTGCGCCCATTCCTATTGAAGGCACGAATGATTTTCGTCGCGATCGTGACGGAAATGTTATCGTAACTCGATTAAATGAAGCTATGTGCCAGGAGATTTCAAAAGAAGGGCAAGGCATTTATATGCGCGTCGACAATTCTAATGCCGCTCGTAAGGCTATTGATCAAGAGATTAATAAAATGGCTAAAGCAGATGTGGAAACAAAAGTCTATACCGAGTTTAACGAGCAATTTCAGGCAATAGCATGGATTATTTTGTTGTTGCTATTGATGGAAATATTAATATTGAATCGTAAGAATCCGTTGTTTAAGAACGTTCATTTGTTTTCTAATAAGAAGTAATAATGTGTATGTCAGCAAGTAAATATATTTTCTTGGCTTTATCTCTGTTGCTGCCAGTCGGTCTATCGGCTCAAAAAGCAGAGCGTGATTGTATTCGAAAAGGCAACCGTTTTTTTAAAGATAGTGTGTTTGTTGATGCCGAAGTAAATTATCGGAAAGCATTAGAAATAAATCCAAAATCAACTGTTTCAATGTATAATCTGGGAAACACCTTGTCTCAACAGCAAAAATTCAAGGAAGCAATGGAACAGTATGTAGCAACTACAAAAATAGAAAAAGATAAAATGAAGCTAGCTCATACTTATCATAATATGGGCGTTTTATTTCAGTCGGGTAAGGATTATGCAAAGGCGGTAGATGCCTATAAGTTGTCATTGCGCAATAATCCAACAGATGATGAGACTCGTTATAATCTGGCACTGGCGCAGAAACTATTGAAAGATCAGCAGCAGCAAAATCAAGATCAAAATAAAGATAAAGATAAACAAGATCAGCAGCAAAAGCAAGATCAACAAAAGGATAAAGAGAAGAATAAAGATCAAAATAAAGAGAAACAGCCACCTAAACCTCAAAAGAGCGAAAATAAAATGTCGAAAGAAAATGCAGAACAGCTATTGCAATCGGTGATGCAGGACGAAAAAGATGTACAGAATAAGATGAAGAAGCAACAGGTCATGCAAGGCGGACGTTTGGAAAAAGATTGGTAATAATAATATAGATGATAAAAACTTCAGAAGAAATGAGGAAACTGATTTTCTTATTAATAACATTGGTCGTTGTTAGTACTTCGGCTTTGGCGGACGGAAAGGTTACTTTCATCGCGTCTGTACCCGATGCCGTAGCGGTAGGCGATCAGTTTAGGTTGACCTATACGGTAACGACACAAAAAGTGAGAGATTTTCGCGCTCCGTCTATTAAAGGGTTTGAGGTACTAATGGGACCCAGCCGTTCTGAGCAGAGTAGTACTCAAATTATTAACGGCAATGTAACTACTGCGAGTAGCATTACGTTTACTTATATTTTAATGGCTACGGCAGAAGGTAATTTTACTATTCCCGGAGCTACTATTACAGCCAATGGAGATCAGATGATTTCTAATTCTTTAAAAGTAAAAGTACTGGCTGGCGATACGGACGCATCAGCGTCTTCAAGCGGTAATCAAAACCACGGTTCTGCTAGTCGTGCTTCATCGTCAGGTTCTTCTATTTCAAGCCAAGATTTGTTTATAACAGCAACGGCTAGTAAAACAAACGTATATGAACAGGAGGCATTTCTGCTGACGTTTAAGATATATACTTTGGTTGATTTACGTAATTTTGATA
Source organism: Bacteroides sp. (assembly GCA_036652495.1). Classification (GTDB taxonomy): domain Bacteria; phylum Bacteroidota; class Bacteroidia; order Bacteroidales; family Bacteroidaceae; genus Bacteroides. The sequence goes on along the minus strand of JAVVVS010000012.1, from coordinate 15,599 downwards.
ATGTGAAACTTCCTGATTTCAAGGGATTCCATTCGCAAGAAGTGACATTGGCTGGTCAAAAATGGGACTTGGAACGTTATAAAGGACGAAATTATAATACTACTATTTATCGCCAATTTGTTCTTTTCCCTCAGCAAACGGGGAAATTATCTATTGATCCGGCTCGTTTTGATGCATCAATAGCGAAGGCAACACAATCTGCCGACCCATTTGATGCGTTTTTTAATGGCGGGAGCAATTATGTGGAAATTAAAAAGCCTCTTCTTACTCCTAAAATAATGATTAATGTCAATCCGCTTCCTTCCGGAAAACCTGTTGGATTTTCAGGAGGAGTGGGAGAGTTTAATATCACTTCATCAATCAATAGTAAGGAAGTAAGAACGAATGATGCTATTACCATCAAGTTGGTTATATCGGGTACGGGTAATTTGAAGCTAATCTCCACACCGGAGATTAAGTTTCCAGAAGACTTTGAAATGTATGACCCTAAAGTTGATAATCAAGTGCGTTTAACAAAAGAGGGATTATCAGGAAGCAAAGTTATTGAATATCTAGCTATACCCAGACATGCCGGTCTATTTAAAATTCCCGGTATCTCATTTAGCTATTTTGATATTCGAACTAAATCATACAAAACAGTGACAACCGATGAATATGAAGTAAAAGTAGAGAAAGGAGCTGGAAATGCCGATCAAGTAATAGCCAATTTTACTAATAAAGAAGATTTGAAAGTTCTAAACGAAGATATTCGTTATATTAAACTGAATCCTGTGACACTTCAACCCAAAGGCAGCTTTATCTATGGTTCATTACTATATTGGCTGTTCTATATTATTCCGGGTATTGCCTTTATCGTATTCTTTATTGTATATCGAAAGAAGGCAGCAGAAAACGCGAATGTTGCTAAAATGCGAACTAAAAAAGCGAACAAAGTGGCTGCTAAACGAATGAAACTAGCTGGTAAATTGCTTGCAGAAAACAAGAAAGATGCTTTCTATGATGAAGTGCTGAAAGCGTTATGGGGATATATCAGTGATAAATTGAGCATTCCTGTATCTCGTTTATCGAAAGATAACATTGAAGAAAAATTAAACAATCATGGAGTGAACGATGAATTGATTCGAGAATTTCTAGACACTTTGAATGAATGTGAATTTGCACGTTTTGCTCCAGGTGATGAAAATCAAGCGATGGATAAAGTTTATTCGGCTGCATTAGAAGTAATGAGCAAGATGGAAAGCTCAATAAAACACTAAATCAGAATAATTAATCATGAAAAAGATATTAATTTTTACATTTGCTTTGTTAGTGTCGGTTGTCACTTTTGGGCAAGACTCGTTGGCAGTAGATTCTATGCTGACATTGAACGCCGATTCAATGAAGAAAGGTTCGCTCACTGATTTCTCTGCAGCTAAGCTGGAAGATGCTACAAAAACAGAAGGTGATAGTAGTTATATGAAAAATGATTATGCTTCGGCCATTCAGATTTATGAAGCTTTGTTAAGAAAAGGAGAAGCTGCCGATGTCTATTATAATTTGGGAAACTGTTATTATAAAACAGGTGAAATAGCGCTGGCTATAGTGAATTATGAACGCGCATTGCTCCTCCAACCGGGCAATGGAGATATACGTACCAATCTGGAGATTGCCCGTGCTAAAACGATAGATAAAGTTGAACCAATTCCGGAGATATTTTTTATTTCATGGACAAAAGCACTGATTAATAGCATGAGTGTGGATGCTTGGGCTATTTATGGAACTGTGTTTTTTATACTACTAATTGTATCGCTTTACTTTTTCTTCTTTTCTAATAGATTATTGCTTAAGAAACTTGGATTTATGAGTGGAGTATTATTTCTGATTATCGTGGTGTTTGCCAATGTCTTTGCTACGCAGCAAAAGAAAAGGTTAATGAATCGCGATTGTGCCATTGTGATGAATCCCAGTGTCACTGTTCGGAGCACTCCTAACGAAAGCGGCACAACATTGTTTATTCTTCACGAAGGTAGCAAGATAAACATTAAAGATAACTCTATGAGAGAATGGAAAGAAATCCGATTGGAAGATGGGAAAGTAGGGTGGGTGCCGACTTCTTCCATTGAGATTATATAAATAAATGTTTTCTTCTGATTTAAGAAAAAAGATAAGTAAATAATTTGTTTTATCTTTTTTTTTCCTTAAGTTTATAGCGTGATAATAAATCCATATTAGTATTAACCATTAAATTTATTGGAGATGAGAACAATAACATTCAATGAACTTCGTAAAATAAAAGATTCGTTGCCCAGCGGTAGCATGCATAGAATAGCGGATGAGCTTGGTCTAAATGTAGACACTGTAAGAAACTTTTTTGGCGGTCATAACTTTAAGGAGGGGAAAAGTGTAGGAATACATCTGGAACCTGGTCCTGACGGCGGATTAGTCATGCTAGATGATACCACTGTACTGGATCGAGCTTTATTTATTCTAGATGAATTAAACATGAGTATACAAAAAGAACAGGCTACCGAAGCTGTGCGCGCTTAACTAAAATAGAGATATGCAGAATCCCAATTGGTTTAAAAACAATTGGGATTTCTTATTTGTTAACTTCATAACAAAACATTGTATGGAAGATAAATTAGTTACTTTAGCTATTCTGACTTATACAAAAGCTCAGATTTTGAAAAATGTTCTTGATAGTGAGGGCATAGAAACCTATATCCACAACGTGAATCAGATACAGCCTGTTGTTTCTTCGGGTGTTCGTTTGCGTATCAAAGAAAGTGATTTGCCGCGAGCTCTTAAGATAACGGAAAGCTCGGTTTGGCTGGCAGAAAGTATAGTAGGGGAGAAGACACCCAAAGTAGAAAATGACAGTAAAAAGATTCTGATTCCTGTGGACTTCTCGGGTTACTCTATGAAGGCCTGTGAATTTGGCTTTAATCTAGCGAAGGCGTATGGTGCTGAGGTGATTCTTTTGCATGTTTATTTTACTCCTGTCTATGCTTCTTCGTTACCTTATGGTGATGTATTCAACTATCAGATAAGTGATGAGGAAGTCGTTAGAACGGTTCTACAGAAGGTTCATGCTGACTTAAATGCGCTATCGGATGGCATTAAAGGAAAAGTCGCTGCCGGAGAGTTCCCCGATGTGAAATATACTTGTGTTTTGCGCGAAGGTATTCCGGAGGAAGAGATATTGCGTTATAATAAGGAGCAACGCGCCAGAATCATTGTTATGGGTACGCGTGGTAAGAATCAGAAAGATATTGATTTAATAGGTAGTGTTACGGCGGAAGTAATAGAACGCAGTCGTACAACGGTGTTAGCAATTCCCGAGAATACACCTTTCAAACAGTTTGCCGAAGTTAAACGATTGGCATTCATCACTAATTTTGATCAACGTGATTTAATAGCCTTCGAATCTTTTATTAATGCTTGGAAACCTTTCCGATTTTTAGTATCTTTGATACATCTAGCAGATGTAAAAGAGGCGAAAGATACTTGGAATGAGATTAAGTTGGGAGGCATTAAAGAATATTTCCATAAGCAATATCCGAGTTTGGAGATTCAATATGATGTGGTAATGAATGACGATTTTCTGCAGAATCTGGAACAATATATAGAGAGTAATAAAATAGATATTATAACGTTGACTTCTTATAAACGAAACATCTTTGCCCGACTATTTAATCCAGGTATTGCTCGCAAAATGATTTTCCATTCAGATACGCCTTTACTTGTTATTAACGGGTAATCAACTGATGAAAAAACAGCCCGTTGTAATTATGTTATAATATGTATTATGTTTAATAGTAAGAGGCAATTTATTCTTTTTGAATAAGTTGCCTCTTACTATATAGATATGGAAAATTCTATGCATAAAGCTAAAGAGAGACTGTCACACTTTTTTGGTGCAACAAACCCTCTTTTGCTTTAAATGATATAGCGTTACTCCTCGTTAGTTCTGGAATTTTTCAATTTCTTCAAATTCCGGTCCCATGTTCAAGTTGTAATAAACTCTATAAAGACCCGGTGCCCATAATTCTTTTTGGTCGGGTTTCAGTGCTCTTGCTTTTTCGTAATAAGGTTTAGCTTGCTCGTAGAATTTTTTAACTACAGCTTGTGCTTCTGCATACTTCGGGTCATTGATGTCCGTAGTTGCTTTATCCGAATATTCTTGAGCCTGCATCACTAATACCAAACCTAAGTTTGAATAAGCTTCTGCATATTGATTATCGGCTTCTACAGTCTTTTTGTAGAATTCTACAGCTTTTTCATAATCTTTCAGGTTATGATATAAATAGGCTTTGACATACAAATAAAGTTTATTCGTTGGTTCTTTCGCTAACATTTCGTCAGCAAATTCCATGGCTTTTCCTGCTTGATTAGAACTGCTATAATAATCCACTAGATTGGCGAAGAAATACTGATTTTCGGGGAATTTCAGAATACCTTCTTTCAATAATCCCACCCATTTAGCGGTGTCTCCTTTGCTTTTGTAGGCATCGGCCATCAGTTGCATTGCAAATTTACCGTTATCTTTGCTCTTTAATGCAAAGGGGGCATACTTTATAATAGCTTCTTTGTCTTTTACTCTGTCGGCAGCCAAGGTTGCGTAATAAGCAATTTCAGGAAGAATGGTGTCGTTTTCTACCAAGTTTTTATCGGATAACATGGGGTAAGTAGCAGATTCAACATAAGTTGCAAAGAACTTCATTGCATCGGCGTTTTTATCCACGTTGAAACATTGGATACCTCCATTGATTAGATTAGGACGCTCTACCATCATAATGGCAGCATTGTTTTTTCTGAATTTGTTCTTTACTTTTCCTTTTTCATTAGGCATTTGTGCCAATTCATCACATTTAACGAAATACTTGTACATGTCCAAGATGCTGTTGTAAACCCGCAGTGTGTCATAAGGTTTTTTCAAATAAGCATTCTCCATTTCCTTTTCGTTAATTCTTTTTTGAATGAAGCCTGCTACATCCCATGTAGCAGCATCGTCCTTCGTTTCGGGATTAGTCAAAGCTTCTTTAATGAGCTGTTCGGCCTTTGTGAAGTCCGGTTTTACTTCAGAAGCAATGCTTTTGGCTTCTTTTACGCTCTTCTCTTGTGCGAAAGCGAAGCTAGCTGCGATCAGTAAAACCATTGAAAATAATACTCTCTTCATGATTTTTGTTTGATTAATTATTAATATTAGGTTTATTCTTCTATTTCTTCATTTGCTTCTATATCGATATTCGGGTCGGCAGGAATGTTTCCTTCCTCCTCCTCCATCGGTGGAATGACGTCTTCCAGTGCTTCGGTAGCTACTTTACATACGGATCCGATGTGGTCGTTGCGTTTTTCCAGGTTGATGAGTCGAACTCCTTGCGTAGCACGTCCCATGATGCGGAAATCTTCTACTTTCAGGCGAATGGTGATGCCCGATTTGTTGATAATCATCAAGTCATTTTCGTCTGTTACCGATTTGATTGTGACTACTTTACCGGTCTTTTCGGTGACGTTCATGCTCTTTACGCCTTTTCCGCCACGGTTGGTCTTACGGTAGTCTACTATGTTAGAGCGTTTTCCATAACCTTCTTCCGAAACTATCATAATAGATTCCTTCGTAAGATCTTTTACGCAAATCATTCCTACTACTTCGTCGGTGTCGTCTTCGTCCAGACGAATACCACGTACGCCGGTTGCCATACGTCCCATCACGCGGACCGCTTTTTCATGGAAGCGAATGGCATGTCCATTACGGTTGGCAATGATTATTTCATTGTTGCCGTTGGTCATGCGAACTTCGATCACGCTGTCGTCTTCACGTATCGTAATGGCATTTACGCCATTTTGGCGTGGACGGGAATATTGTTCCAGCAATGTTTTCTTGATTATGCCGTTCTTTGTACAGAATAATACGTAGTGGCTGTTGATGTATTCTTCATCCAGCAGCGTTTTTACTCGCAGGTATGCTGTCACCGCATCGTCGGAATCGATATTGAGCAGATTTTGAATGGCGCGACCTTTAGAAATCTTCGTTCCTTCGGGTATTTCATAGACTTTGAGCCAATAACATTTTCCTTTTTGGGTAAAGAACATCATGGTATTGTGCATGGTAGCCGGATAGATATGCTCTACAAAGTCTTCATCGCGCGTTTCGGAACCTTTGGAACCTACTCCTCCGCGGTTTTGAGAGCGGAATTCTGTTAATGGCGTACGTTTGATATATCCCAGATGTGAGATGGTAATAATCATTTCGTCGTCTGAATAGAAATCTTCAGGATTGAACTCTTCGGATGAATAAACGATTTCTGAACGACGTTTGTCGCCGTATTTGGCTTTTATTTCGAGTAATTCTTCTTTGATAACTTGGCGGCAGACTTCATCGTTGGCAAGGATGCTTTCAAAGTAAGAGATTTGTTTCATTACTTCTTCATATTCGGCATGTAGCTGATCTTGTGCAAGTCCCGTGAGTTGGCGCAATCGCATTTCTACGATAGCACGTGCTTGAAGTTCACTGAGTTTGAAGCGTTCCATCAAACCGGCAATGGCTTCGTTCGGTGTTTTTGCGGCACGAATAATGCGTATTACTTCGTCTATATTGTCTGAAGCAATGATTAAACCTTCAAGGATGTGTGCGCGTTCTTTTGCTTTGCGTAGGTCGAATTCGGTGCGGCGAATCACTACATCGCGTCTGTGCTCTACGAAATACATGATTAATTCGCGAAGGTTCAATGTCTTGGGACGTCCGCCTACTAATGCTACGTTGTTTACTCCAAAGGATGTCTGCAAAGCAGTCATTTTATAGAGCTTATTCAGCACTACGCTGGCATTGGCATCGCGTTTGATGTCGATGACGATTCGCATGCCGTCGCGGTCCGATTCGTCATTAGCGTTTGAAATGCCCTCTATCTTTTTATCGTTCACAAGGTCAGCGATATACTTAATCAGTTCTGCCTTGTTTACATTGTAAGGGATTTCGGTCACTACAATCTTATCGTGTGTAGAGCCCGATTCTATTTCGGCTTTGGCACGCATTACTACGCGGCCGCGGCCTGTTAAATAGGCTTCGCGGACACCACTTACACCATATATATAGCCTCCTGTGGGAAAGTCGGGAGCTTTGATGTAGTTCATCAGCTCTTCAATGGTTACGTCGCAATTGTCCAAATAGGCATCGCAAGCGTCAATTACTTCAGAAAGGTTGTGTGGAGGCATATTGGTAGCCATACCTACGGCAATACCTGATGCGCCGTTAATCAGCAAGTTAGGCAGGCGCGTCGGCATCACTTGGGGCTCTGACAATGTGTTGTCAAAGTTCGGCTCAAAGTTCACAGTCTCTTTATAGAGATCTTGCATCATTTCTTCTCCCATTTTGTTCAAACGGGCTTCGGTATAACGCATGGCAGCCGGGCTGTCACCGTCAACAGAACCAAAATTACCTTGCCCGTCCACTAGTGGATAGCGCATAGCCCATTCTTGAGCCATACGCACCATGGCGTAATAAACGGAAGAGTCTCCGTGAGGATGGTACTTACCTAGCACTTCACCCACGATTCTGGCTGATTTTTTATAGGGTTTGTCCGACGTATTTCCCAGTTCTGCCATACCGTATAGAATCCTACGGTGAACGGGCTTAAATCCATCTCTAACATCTGGAAGCGCACGTGATACAATGACTGACATTGAATAGTCAATGTATGACGACTGCATTTCTTCTTCAATGTTAATCTTTATAATTCTGTCTTGTTCAAGCATTTAAAAAGATTATTAATTATACATTCTTGGTTCGTTAAAAACCACGCTAAAGTACTACTTTTTCACGATATACAAAAGTTTTCGTGAAGAAAGTTTCTTCTATTCTGCTTTCTCTCTGACAATCACCTGTATTCGTTATCTCAATAAAAAGACGTTACCTGCTTTTGAAAGGCAAACTCCCTTTGCTAAAAAGAGTCGGCAGAGCGGGCTTTGAAACCTGCCGAATCTTGCTTTATCTCTCGGCAGGAGATCTCTCGTCTCTCGGCAAAGGATTCTTCTTCTTCCGGCGGAAGATTTTCAAGAAAGGAGCGAGAGGCGATTGCTTCGGTGCGATTCTGTATATATAATGTGTAATGTAACCATTTGTTTTGGCACAACATTTGTAATAGCAATAAGTGATGCAAATATGCTGCTTAAACTTAATAAATGCGTATATTTGCCCAGTGAATAACCTCTTAGAAGAAGGAATATAAGTATGAATAATCAATTCTCACAAAGAGTTACGGACATAATTGTCTATAGTCAAGAAGAAGCCCATCGGTTGAGAAGCAGACGTATAGGTCCTGAGCATTTGCTGCTTGGATTGCTTCGTGACGGTGAGGGAAAGGCTATCGAGATATTATCAAAACTCAATATAAACCTGGCTGATGTAAAACGACAGATAGAAACGCTGTTGAAGAAGGACGTCAATGACCTTTTGCTTCCGGATACAGAGCTTCCTTTATCCACTGATGCTGCTAAAATTTTGAAAATGTGTATTCTTGAAGCTCGTGGATTGAAAGAAAATGTAGCTGATACAGAGCATGTTCTGCTGGCTATCTTGAGAGATAAGAAAAATATGGCAGCTTCGGTGCTCGAGGACAATGACGTGAATTATAAAAAAATATTCGATCAATTATCCTTGCAGCCGGACATTAGTTCTGGAATGGGATTTTCGGAAGAAGAAGATGATGACGACGAGTTGAACGCTCCGCATTCGGGCAAATTCGGTGGTTCGGAAGGACATCAGCAAGCGCAAACAGCTTCTAAAAAGACAGTGAATGACACTCCTGTACTCGATAACTTTGGTACGGATATGACAAAAGCGGCAGAAGAAGGCAAGCTTGATCCGGTGGTGGGTCGTGAACGAGAAATAGAGCGTTTGGCACAAATTCTAAGTCGTCGAAAAAAGAACAATCCGATACTAATCGGTGAGCCTGGAGTAGGCAAATCGGCTATTGTAGAGGGATTGGCACTTCGTATTATTCAAAAAAAAGTATCCCGCGTCTTGTTTGATAAGCGTGTGGTAGCTCTAGATATGACTTCTGTTGTGGCAGGTACTAAATACCGCGGACAATTTGAAGAGCGTATCCGTTCCATACTGAATGAACTGCAGAAGAATCCGAATGTCATCTTGTTTATCGATGAAATTCATACCATTGTAGGCGCCGGGTCGGCAGCCGGATCAATGGATGCTGCCAATATGTTGAAACCAGCATTGGCACGGGGTGAAATACAATGTGTAGGCGCCACTACCTTGGACGAGTACCGGAAGAATATAGAAAAAGACGGTGCTTTGGAACGACGTTTCCAGAAAGTGATGGTAGAGCCCACTACCGCCGAAGAAACACTCCAGATTCTCAGGAACATTAAAGATAAGTATGAAGACCATCACAACGTGAACTATACCGATGCTGCTTTAGAGGCATGCGTCAAATTGGCAGGTCGTTATATTTCCGATCGTAACTTTCCCGATAAAGCCATTGATGCGCTCGATGAATCGGGTTCGCGTATTCATTTGACCAATGTCAGCGTGCCAAAAGAAATAGAAGTGCAAGAGCAACTCATTGAAACAGCCAAGAATAAGAAAAACGAAGCGGTGAAATCGCAGAATTTTGAATTGGCTGCCAGCTATCGCGATCAAGAAAAGGAGCTTTTTGTACGCCTTGAAGAAATGAAGAGCGAATGGGAAAATCAGCTGAAAGTACATCGACAGACGGTTGATGCAGAAGATATTGCTGATGTAGTTTCGATGATGTCCGGCATTCCGGTGCAACGTATGGCAGTAGCCGAGGGTGCCAAATTGGCAGGAATGAAAGAAGATTTGCGTTCTAAGGTAATTGGTCAAGACACAGCTATCGAGAAGCTGGTGAAAGCTATTCTTCGCAGCCGCGTAGGATTAAAAGACCCGAACAAGCCCATTGGCACTTTCATGTTTCTAGGTCCCACCGGCGTTGGTAAAACGCACCTGGCAAAGGAACTTGCCAAATATATGTTCGGATCAGCGGACGCATTGATTCGTATTGATATGAGTGAATATATGGAGAAGTACAATGTCTCCCGCTTAGTTGGGGCGCCTCCGGGATACGTGGGATATGAAGAGGGCGGACAGCTGACCGAAAAGGTTCGGCGTAAACCTTACTCCATCGTTTTGCTCGACGAGATAGAAAAAGCACATTCTGATGTATTTAATCTCTTGCTTCAAGTAATGGACGAAGGTCGATTGACTGACAGTTATGGCAGGACGGTTGATTTTAAGAATACAGTGGTGATTATGACTTCGAATATCGGAACACGTCAGTTGAAAGACTTTGGTCGGGGCGTTGGGTTTGCTACTCAAAACCGTGTAGACGACCGTGAATTCTCGCGCAGCGTGATACAAAAGGCGTTGAACAAATCATTTGCGCCCGAATTTATTAACCGTATAGACGAGGTTATCACGTTCGACCAGCTTTCTTTGGAGACGATTAATCAGATTGTAGAGCTTGAATTGAAAGGTTTATATAGTCGAGTTGAATCGATTGGCTATAAGTTGGTTATCGACGACGAAGCCAAGCATTTCATTGCCGCTAAAAGTTATGATGTGCAGTTTGGCGCCCGCCCGTTGAAGCGTGCCATACAGACTTATCTGGAAGACGGGCTGTCCGAACTCATCATCTCTTCGTCTGTGCACGAAAAAGAGTTGATTCATGTTTCATTGAACGAAGAAAAAGGAGCATTAGAAATGAAAACAGTGTTGTCCGAACCAGAATAAAAAATAAATAAAGCGTCAAAATGTCAGACTTTGCGGTCTGGCATTTTTTTTGTCCTACTATCGACAAATTGAACGAATAATCATGAATTTTTTAAATAAACATTGTTATGCAAAAAGGTAATATTGGGGTTACTACAGAAAACATCTTCCCTATCATCAAAAAGTTTTTGTACAGTGATCATGAAATTTTCCTGCGGGAATTAGTGTCTAATGCCGTTGATGCCACACAGAAGCTGAACACGCTTTCTTCGGTGAGCGAGTTCAAAGGCGAATTGGGCGATTTGACTATTCACATTTCACTGGATAAAGAAACCATTACTATTTCCGACCGAGGTATTGGCTTAACAGCCGAAGAAATAGATAAGTATATCAATCAGATTGCTTTATCAGGAGCTAATGACTTCTTGGAAAAATACAAAAATGATGCTAACGCTATCATCGGACATTTCGGACTGGGATTTTATTCGGCTTTCATGGTTTCTAAAAAAGTAGAAATCATCACCAAATCTTATAAAGAAGGGGCTCAGGCAGTGAAATGGACCTGTGACGGCAGTCCGGAGTTTACTATTGAAGACGTGGAAAAGGCGGATCGCGGAACGGATATCGTTCTTTATATCGACGATGACTGCAAAGAGTTTCTCGAAGAAGCCCGCATCTCAGCTTTGCTGAAAAAATATTGCAGCTTCCTTCCAGTAGCTATTGCTTTCGGAAAAAAGAAAGAATGGAAAGAAGGTAAAGACGTAGAAACAGCCGAAGACAACGTTATTAATGAAACGACTCCGTTGTGGACTCGCAAACCGAGTGAGCTCACAGACGAGGATTACAAGAAGTTCTACCGCGATTTGTATCCCATGTCCGACGAACCTTTGTTCTGGATTCATCTGAATGTAGACTATCCGTTCCATCTGACTGGTATCCTCTATTTCCCGAAAGTAAAGAGCAGCATTGAGCTCAACAAAAACAAGATTCAGCTCTATTGCAATCAGGTTTATGTGACAGATTCTGTAGAAGGGATTGTGCCCGACTTCTTAACCCTGCTTCATGGCGTGATTGATTCTCCAGATATCCCTTTGAATGTTTCCCGCTCTTATTTACAAAGCGATTCGAACGTCAAAAAGATTTCTACTTACATTACTAAAAAAGTTTCCGACCGCTTGCAATCTATTTTCAAAAACGATCGCACCCAGTTTGAAGAGAAATGGAATGACCTGAAAATATTTATCAATTACGGTATGTTGACGCAAGAGGACTTTTACGAGAAAGCCTCAAAATTCACCCTTTTCACCGATACCGATGGGAAGCATTACACCTTTGAAGAGTATCAGGCATTGATTAAAGATAATCAGACAGATAAAGATGGGAATCTGATTTATCTTTATGCTAATCACAAAGACGAACAATTTAGTTACATTGAAGCAGCCGTCAATAAAGGTTACAATGTGTTGCTGATGGATGGTCAATTGGATGTGGCTATGGTAAGCATGCTCGAACAGAAACTGGAGAAATCTCGTTTCACCCGTGTGGATGGAGATGTAGTCGATCATCTGATAGTCAAGGAAGACAAAAAGAGCGATCCTCTCGAAGCCGACAAGCAAGAAATGCTGTCCGCAGCTTTTAAAAGTCAGTTGCCTAAAGTGGAAAAAGTAGAGTTTACCGTGACCACACAGCCACTGGGCGAAAATGCACTACCCGTAATGATTACTCAAAGCGAATATATGCGTCGTATGAAAGAGATGGCGAATATTCAGGCAGGCATGAGCTTCTATGGAGAGATGCCCGATATGTTCAGTTTGGTGCTGAACTCCGATCATAAATTGGTGAAACAAGTATTGTCTGACGAAGAAGTGGCTTGCGCAGCCGATGTCGTTCCGTTGAAATTTTCTATCGATGATGTTACGAAGCATCGGGATGCACTCAAAAAGAAACAAGACGGCAAGAAAGAGGAAGAAATTCCTACGGCTGAAAAAGATGAATTGAGCGAATTGGACAAGAAGATTGAAGAACTGAAAAATAAGAAAGAAGCGTTGTTTGCTAGTTTTGCGGGACAGAACAAAATCGTTCGTCAACTTATTGATTTAGCTTTGTTGCAGAACAATATGCTCAAAGGAGAAGCCTTAAATAACTTTGTTAAGAGGAGCATTGAGCTGATTTAAGCTTTTGTAAATACTTGTATAAAAATCAGGCGGAGCATTGCGACTTTAAAAAAAGTTGCAATGCTCCTTTTTATTTGATAAAATAAGGTCGAAAGCCGATTAATTGGAAACTATTGTATATATTTGGGCGTTTAATTCTAAAGACAAATAAGTCGTTTTACTTGTGACTATGAAAAAATTTCTTTTAGCACTGTTTGCTTTTATGCTCATAACGATTACAATGCAGGCTCAAAAAGTGGGGCTTGTGTTGAGCGGTGGTGGAGCTAAAGGTTTGACGCATATTGGTATTATCCGTGCATTGGAAGAAAACAACATCCCCATCGATTACATCACTGGCACTTCTATGGGAGCCATTATAGGATCTCTGTATGCTATGGGTTACTCTCCCGACGACATGGAAGAATTGCTGAAGTCGGAGGATTTTAAACGTTGGTATTCGGGGGAAATAGAAGAGAAGTACATGTATTATTTCAAAAAGAATCGTCCCACGCCAGAATTTTTGAATATTCGATTTGCTTTCAAGGATTCTTTAAGCGTCAAACCCCAGTTCTTGCCTACCAGTGTAATAAACCCCATACAAATGAATTTGGTGTTTGTCGATCTCTTTGCCCGCGCTACCGCCGCCTGTGGACGCGATTTCGATAAACTTTTTGTGCCGTTCCGTTGCGTAGCGTCCGATGTGTATAATAAAAAACAATTAGTGCTCAAGAATGGAGACCTGGGGGATGCGGTGCGCGCCTCCATGAGTTTTCCCTTTATGTTTAAACCCATCGAACTGGATGGAACGTTAGCTTATGACGGTGGAATCTACAATAATTTTCCTACAGATGTGATGAGGGATGATTTTCACCCGGACGTCATTATTGGAAGTGTAGTTGCCACCAATCCTACAAAGCCAAAAGAAAACGACTTGATGAGCCAGATTGAGAATATGGTAATGCAGAAAACCGATTATTCCATACCCGATTCGGCGGGTATCGTTATGACCTTTAAATACGATGACGTCAATCTGATGGATTTTCAGCGGATGAAGGAGCTGCATGATATTGGCTACAACCGTACGATTGGGCTAATGGATTCTATTAAAAGCCGCATTCATCGAAGGGTGAATATGGATAATATTCGTTTGCGACGATTGGTTTACCGCAGTAATTACCCGGAATTACGTTTTAAAAATATTTATATTGATGGAGCTAATGCGCAGCAACAGGCTTACATCAAAAAAGAATTTCATGCTTCGGACAATAAAGAGTTTACTTACGAAGACGTTAAACGGGGCTATTTTCGCTTGCTGTCGGATAATATGATTTCCGAAATTATTCCGCATGCGGTTTATAATCCCAAAGATGATTCTTATGATTTGGACATAAAGGTGAAGCTGGAAGATAATTTGGCTGTCAAAGTGGGCGGAAATATGTCAACCACCAGTTCCAGCCAGATATACTTAGGTCTCAGTTATCAGAACTTGAATTATTATTCAAAGGAATTTACGTTCGACGGACAGTTGGGGAAAATTTATAATAATGCGCAATTGATGGCAAAGATTGATTTTGCCACAACTATCCCTACCTCCTATCGATTTATAGCTTCTATTAGCACATTCGATTACTTCAAAAAAGACAAACTGTTTTCGAAAAACGATAAACCGGCCTTTAATCAGAAAGACGAGCGCTTTTTGAAATTGTTGGTAGCCCTGCCATTTCTTTCTAGTAAGAGGGCGGAGTTCGGAATCGGTATCGCGCAGATGGAAGACCGCTATTTTCAAGGAAACGTGATTGATTTTGACCGGGATAAATACGATAAAAGTCGTTACCGATTGTTTGGCGGTTCTATTAGTTTTAACGGGAGTACGCTGAACGCGCGGCAGTATGCCACGCAAGGAGCCCGCGAAGCCTTGGTCGCGCAAATATTCAGCGGCAAGGAAACGTTCATTCCAGGCGTGAAGTCAGATAGTAAAAATCCGGCAAAAGAGACACATTCGTGGCTGCAATTATCCTATACGAAGGAAAAGTATCATCGGATGTCCAATCATTGGACTCTAGGATGGTATTTACAGGCGCTTTACGCGTCTAGAAACTTTTCGAATAACTATGTAGCAACCATGATGCAAGCGAGCGAGTTTGCGCCTACAGCGCACAGCAAGCTTACTTACAATGAGGCCTTCCGTGCCAATCAGTTTGTCGGTGCTGGTATTCGTCCTGTTTTTCGTTTGAACCAAACTTTTCATCTGCGAGGTGAGTTTTATGGGTTTATGCCCATGTTTCCCATCGAAAAAAATCCCATTAATAAAGCGTATTACGGAAAGGCCTTTTCGCAGTTCGAATATATGGGAGAAGTCTCCGTTGTTTATCAATTGCCGTTCGGCGCAATCTCTGCTTATGTAAATCATTATAGCTCACCAAGAAGAGAGTGGAATGTAGGATTGACAATCGGTTGGCAGTTATTTAATTACCGTTTTATTGAATGATTTTCTCAAAAAACTTACCTAAACGCTTGCAAGATTAGAAAAAGTCCGTATCTTTGCACCCGTTAAACAAAGACAATGGCCCCGTAGCTTAACTGAATAGAGTAGCTGACTACGGATCAGCAGGTTACAGGTTTGAATCCTGTCGGGGTCACAAAGTCGTATTAAAGGTTTAACTATTGGCCCCGTAGCTTAACTGAATAGAGTAGCTGACTACGGATCAGCAGGTTACAGG
>JAVVVS010000011.1:0-58594 GCA_036652495.1 Bacteroides sp. | reverse complement strand
AACCCGCGACCCTCAGCTTGGAAGGCTAATGCTCTATCAACTGAGCTACTTCCGCGATCTCGCCGAAGCGTTACATTTTAATTGTGGGCAAAGAAGGATTCGAACCTCCGAAGTCGAAAGACAACTGAGTTACAGTCAGTCCCATTTGGCCACTCTGGAATTTGCCCCTACACAATTAAACTATTTTTCCTCTTTCACCTCATTGAGCCTCTTGTAGGATTCGAACCTACGACCCCGAGATTACAAATCACGTGCTCTGACCAACTGAGCTAAAGAGGCAATTTACTCAAAAAAATGCAACCGCCCGTTCCAATGCGAGCGAAACGGCTGCAAATTTAGTTATTTATTTCTTTCCCGCAAAACATTTTGCGAACTTTTTATTTAATACGCTGTTTTTCCTTGTATTTTACCAGCTGTTTCTCCAGTGCTTCGATGCTTTCGTCCACTGCTTGCTCAAATGAATCACAAATCTTATTTGCATAAAATTCTCCATTCGGAACAAGAACCTTTACTCCAGCTTCTTTGTTTTCTGCAGTTTCTGGCTTCACTACCCTTAATGACACCTCTACTTTCTTTATATCTTCGTAATATTTCTCCAACTTAGCCACTTTCTTCTGAACGAAAGCTTGCAATTGTTCTGTTGCATCAAAGTGAATTGATTGAATTCTAATATCCATACTTACCTCCTTTTTTAAGCTCGTGGATGAGCCTGTTTATATACTTTTTTAAGCTCCTCAAGGGTAGTGTGCGTATAAATCGCAGTAGTCGCTAAACTACTATGACCCAGAAGTTCTTTCACTGCACCAAGCGTTGCTTCATTATTCAGCATCGTCGTTGCGAATGTGTGCCGAAGCACATGAGGACTTCTTTTTTTTAACGTAACCACCTTTGATAGGTTTCGTTTCACGATGTCATAGACTTGCGTTGGCTGAAATCGCTTCCCGCTTTCTCTAACAAAGAAAGCTTCCGCACTTTCGGCTACCGCCTCGTTCCTTATGTTAACATACTCTTGCATCCGCACTTTCAGCTCATCGCCGAAGGGAATCAAACGCTGTTTGTTCCTCTTTCCTGTCACCTTCAACTGAGAAGCGGAGAAATCTATATCCTTATCATCCAATCCGATTAATTCCGAACGCCGCATGCCCGTGGCATAAAACATTTCGATAATCAAGCGGTCTCGACAACCTTTAAACCCTCCACCAAAGTCCGTATCATCCAGTAATTTGTTCATTTCGCTCTCTTTCAAAAACGAAGGAAGTGGCTTTTTGTTCTTTGGACCCGCTATTTTAAGTAACGGATTCGCAGTTGCCTTTCCTTGTTGTAAAAGATATTTATAGAACGACCGGAGCGAACTTAGTTTCCGATTTACGGAAGTCGAAGTATATCCCTTACTCATCAATGAAACAATCCATTCACGAATAAGATCAGCCTTCACCTCCGACGGATTAAAGTCTCCCATCTCGCCTTGAACAAACTCCTGCAGTTGCGCAATATCCTCTCTATAAGCCGTAATGGTCTTATCAGAATAATTCCGCTCGTAGCGGAGGTAATCAAGAAAAGAATCTGTTAGCATAATATCGCTGCATCTATGAATTACGCAACGAAAGTATGAAAAGAAATCAATAATTCAAAGAGAATTACGAATTATTTAATCTTCTACTTCTTGAAGCTTTTGTACGTAAACGGCACGCTCTTTCTTAAGTCTGTTAGTTACAGACGGTTTATCAAACTGCTGTCTGCTTCTAAGTTCTTTTACAATGCCAGTTTTCTCAAATTTTCTTTTAAATTTCTTCAGCGCTTTTTCAATGTTTTCGCCTTCTTTTACAGGTACTACAATCATTTTATTACTATTAAATATGTTATGGTTTTAAACTCTACAGTTAAAATGCGCCGCAAAATTACACATACTTTCTTTATTCACAAAGTTTTCGGCATTTATTTCTCAAAATCGATGAACAAGAGTATTCTTAACCCTATAAAACCCCTCTTTCGAGCTTTTTTTTCTAAAAAGTCGCTATCTTTGGAGCTACTTACCAATACTTATTCAAAACAATGAAGCAAATAATCAACGAACGGATTCATTCGTTACGGATGACTTTCAGGTCATCTCACATAAGTGCATTTATCATCCCTAGCACCGACCCGCATCTAAGTGAATACGTGGCTCCGCATTGGAAGTCACGCGAATGGATTTCGGGATTTACAGGTTCTGCCGGTACAGCGGTTATTCTGCTCGACAAAGCCGGACTATGGACAGACTCCCGTTACTTTCTGCAGGCAGCAGAGCAGCTGGAAGGTACTGGCATTTCCTTATATAAAGAGATGCTACCCGAAACGCCCACCATCACTGCCTTTCTCGGTCAGACCTTAAATGCGGGAGAAGCCGTGGGGATTGACGGAAAGATGTTCTCCGTTGACCAAGTAGAACAGATGAAGCAGGAACTGCTGGTGCACGACATATTGCTAGAGACAAGCAATGACCTGCCCGGTGAAGTATGGAAAGACCGTCCTGCAATGCCTGATGCGCCCGCTTTTGTTTATCAACAAGAGTACGCTGGAATAAGCTGCGAAGAGAAGATAGCCGCCATCCGCGCTGAGCTGAAGAGTAAGGATGCAGAGGGTTTATTTGTCTCCGCCCTCGACGAAATTGCATGGACACTCAATCTGCGCGGAAACGATGTGCACTGCAACCCAGTGGTCGTAAGCTATCTACTTATCACTCAAAACAACATCGTCTACTTCATTTCTCCAGAAAAGGTGACCAAGGAGGTAGAAGATTACTTGACCAATCAGCACGTTAACCTCCAGCCCTATCTTGAAGCGGAGAACTATCTGAGCAAACTAAACATTAAAAATGTGCTGATGAATCCGGTTAAGACGAATTACGCCATCTATTCGGCTGTCAATCCACAATGCAAGGTATTGCGCGGCGAATCGCCGATTCCGTTGATGAAGGCTCTTCGCAACGAGCAAGAGCTGGCTGGGATTCATGCAGCCATGCAACGTGACGGCATCGCCTTGGTCAAATTCTTGAAATGGCTGGAAGAGACCGTACCCTCTGGACAAGAGTCGGAGCTGAGCATTGATAAAAAGCTGCATGAATTCCGTGCCGCGCAACCTCTGTACAAGGGCGAGAGCTTCGATACCATCGCCGGATACAAAGAACATGCCGCCATTGTTCACTACTCCGCAACATCCGAAAGCAACGTTACCCTGCAATCCAAGGGATTCTTGCTACTCGACTCGGGAGCTCAGTATCTGGACGGAACCACGGACATCACCCGTACTATCGCGTTGGGTGCATTGACGGAAGAGGAAAAAACGGATTATACCCTCGTATTGAAGGGACATATTGCTTTAAGCTTGGCAAAATTCCCTGCTGGAACGCGCGGAGCGCAATTGGACGTACTGGCTCACCTTCCTATGTGGAACCACGGGATGAACTTCCTTCATGGCACGGGACACGGAGTGGGGCATTTCCTCAGCGTGCATGAAGGACCGCAGAGCATCCGCATGAACGAGAACCCCGTTGTGTTGCAACCCGGCATGGTCACTTCCAACGAACCGGGTATTTATAAAGGAGGCAGTCATGGCATCCGCACCGAAAACTTGACGCTGGTCTGCAAGGCTTTTGACGGAATGTTCGGCGAATATCTCCAGTTTGAGACCCTTACGCTCTGCCCCATCTGTACCAAAGGCATATGCAAAGAGATGCTGACCGCAGAAGAGGTGGCTTGGCTGAACGAGTACCACCAAAAAGTGTACGAGAAACTATCGCCCGCACTGGACGAAGCAGAAAAAGCTTGGCTGAAAGAAGCGACCAAAACCTTTTAAACCATCATCTTTATGGCTATTATAAAATCAGTAAGGGGCTTCAGCCCCGAATTTGGAGAGAATTGTTTTTTGGCGGACAATGCCGCCATCATAGGCGATGTAAAGATGGGACGCGATTGCAGCATCTGGTTCGGCACCGTGTTGCGGGGCGATGTTAACTCCATCCGTATGGGGGACGGGGTGAACATACAGGACGGCGCAGTGCTGCATACCTTGTACCAAAAGTCCACCATTGAGATTGGAAATCATGTTTCTGTAGGTCACAATGTCACCATCCACGGTGCTACGGTGAAAGATTATGCACTCATCGGCATGGGGGCAACGCTGCTGGACCATGCTGTGATTGGCGAAGGTGCCATCGTTGCCGCCGGATCCTTAGTGCTGAGCAACACCGTCATCGAGCCGGGAAGCATCTGGGCCGGCGTTCCCGCCAAATTCATTAAGAAGGTAGACCCGGCGCAAGCGAAAGAACTCAATGAGAAGATTGCGCACAACTACTTGATGTATTCCAGTTGGTATAAAGAGTAAACGCAGGAAGATTCAGCACAGAAGAGACGGAGGGGAGCTACTATCCGGCAAATTCTCCTGCCGAGAGAAGACTCTTCTCCTGCCGAGAGATAAAAATCTCCCGCCGGAAGATGAGCAATCTTCTGACGGGAGAAGAAGCAAGTTCCGGTAGATCTTATAGCCAGCCCTGCCGCCTCTTTATTTAAGACTGAAAGAGAGTCTTTACAACGGTCCAACGCACCACTTCCACCAAGCGGAGAATCGTTCAGGAAAGTTCCCGGCTTGCTTGGTGACAAAGCACTATTTGGCTTGATGCACCGTCAGCTGCGGGAAGGGGAAGCCAATGCCTTTCTCGTTGAACACGGCATAGACCGTCTGATTGATGTGATAGTACACATCCCAATAATCTTCGCTCTTCACCCAGACGCGGGCTACCACATTGACACTGCTCGCAGCCAGAGCGCCAAGGGCTACGGTCGCTGCCGGGTCGGTCAAGATACGCTTGTCGGCTGCAAGAATACCGCGAATCACGGCTTCTACCTTTGTATAATCTTCTCCATAGTCCACACCAAAGGTCCACTCTATACGGCGGGTCTTCTGATGACTGTAGTTAATGACCACACCACTGCTCAAGGCGCCATTAGGGATGTAGATTATTTTATTGTCGGGCGTAGCGAGGATGGTATGAAAGATTTGAATCTCCTTCACCGTGCCCAGCACGTTCTGACTCTCGATGAGGTCGCCCACCTTATAAGGTTTGAAGAGCAGCACCACCAAGCCGCCGGCAAAATTTTGCAGATTACCAGAAAGCGCCATACCGATAGCCACACCGGCAGAGGCCAACAAAGCAGCAAAGGCTGTTGTGTCTACACCCAACTTGCTGATGACCGCTACAATCAGCAGAATCGTAAGCAGAATGTTCACCAAGCTCTGCACGAAAGTCTTGATACTGACCTCCACCTTGCGCCTTTCCATCAGCCGGTTGACAAACCGTTTAAGCAAAGAGATAAGGAAACGTCCCACCACAAAGACGATAACCGCACCAATGATGCGCCCGCCAGCACTGATACTGAAGTCAATCAATTGTTCGGTAAGAACAGATAGTTTGTCAAGCCCCTCAGCGGCTGTGACAGGATTGGTAATGAATAGCATAATCTATAAGTTAATTTTAAAGTGAAGCTGCAAAGCTACAACGATTTCGACAAATACAAAAGCATTTCTTGCTTTCCTCGCTCAAAAGGCGTACTTTTGCCGCCTGATTCCAACAACGGGGGTGCCTTAACATAACGGGCTGAGAACATACCCATAGAATCTGAACCGGGCAATGCCGGCGTAGAGAACGAATAACTAATCAAGATGAAAAAAAATGTAATTGCGGCTGCCATCCTCTTGGCTGCCGGCATCACTGCCAGCGCGCAGAACGGTGCGAAAGACAGTTTGAGAGTCATTAACCTGCAAGAAGTACAGGTAGTGTCCACCCGAGCCACGGCAAAAACGCCCATGGCATTCAGTAATGTAAGTAAAGAACAAATCAAGAAGCAAAACTTCGGACAAGACATCCCTTTCTTATTATCCGCCACACCCTCCGTGCTCACTACCAGCGATGCCGGTGCAGGCGTAGGATACACCAGCATACGAGTACGGGGAACCGATGCCACCCGCATCAACGTCACCGCCAACGGAATCCCTATGAACGATGCCGAAAGCCATTCCATCTTCTGGGTGAACACTCCCGACTTCGCTTCCTCTCTTGAAGACTTGCAGATTCAGCGGGGAGCAGGAACCTCCACCAACGGATCGGGAGCCTTCGGAGGAACCATCAATATGCGCACGCAAACCATCCCCTCCACCCCGTACGCCGAGGTGTCCGGTTCGTACGGCTCCTTCCGCACGCACAAGGAGACGGTAAAAGCTGGCACGGGGCTGCTCTATAACCGATGGGCTTTCGATGCACGACTATCTAACATCCAGAGCGACGGATACCGCGACCGCGCCACCTCCGACCTCCAATCGTACTTCGTTCAAGGGGGATACTACGGAGAGAGAACCACGTTCAAGTTCATCACCTTCGGAGGAAAAGAAAAGACCTACCTTGCTTGGGACGGCATCAGCCGCGCACAGCTAGACACCGCCCGCACCTACAACCCCAACGGAGCCATCACCGACGCCAAGGGGAACACCACCGGATTCTACAGCGACCAAACCGACAACTACCGGCAGACGCATTACCAGCTGCTCTTCAACCAGCTGCTTTCGCAAGCCTGGAGCGTGAACGTAGCGCTGCATTACACCGACGGAGCGGGCTACTATCAGGAGTACAAGAACAACCGCAAACTCATCGAGTACGGGCTGAAACCGTACGAACTGGATGGCGCCCTCGTCAAAAAGTCCAACCTCATCCGCCAGAAACTGGTAGAAAGCGGCTTCGGCGGCGGAGTGTTTGCCCTCAACTATACCGACAAAAAGCTGCAAGCCTCTCTTGGAGGAGGGGTGAACCACTACACCAACCACCATTACGGCAAAGTGCTCTGGGTAAAGAACTACCTGGGCGACCTCAATCCCGACCGCGAATATTACCGCAATACGGCAAAGAAGCTCGATGCAAACCTCTACCTCAAGGCAAACTATTCCATCAGCAGTGCTCTCCACGTATATGCCGACTTGCAGTTCCGACACATCAGTTATAAGATAGATGGCACGCACGACAAGTGGGACGATACCGTAGACCCCGCCCGCCTGCAACAACTCGCCATCGACCAGCCCTTCAGTTTCCTTAACCCCAAGGCAGGACTCTTCTGGCAGATTGCTCCCCGGCACACCGCCTACGCCTCCTTCGCCATAGCACAGAAAGAACCAACACGGAACAACTACACCGACGGATTCTTCACCCGCCTGCCACAACCCGAGAAGATGCTCGACTATGAACTGGGCTATACATACACCGGAAGCCGCTTCACCGCAGGCATCAACCTGTATTATATGGATTACACCGACCAATTGGTGCTCAACGGACGCCTTAACGAAATAGGCGAGCCCGTATCCGAAAACGTGAAAGACAGCTACCGCATGGGCATCGAACTTGCTGCCGGAGCACGACTTACCCCTTGGTTGCGCTGGGACGTAAATGCCACCTGGAGTAAAAACCGCATCAAGGACTATACCGCCTACCTGGCTGACCAGAACTGGGAGCAACAACCGCTGAACATGGGAAGCACCCCTATCGCCCTCAGTCCTTCACTCATGGCGAACAGCAACCTAGCCTTCACCTTGGGCGGATGGAGCGCTACCTTGCAGTCACAATACGTCAGCCGCCAGTATCTCGACAACCTCGGCACCAAGGAAAGTTCGCTCGATGCCTACTTTGTGAACCATCTGCACGCCGCCTACACCCTCAGCTGCCGCAACCTGAAGTCGGTCACACTGGGAGCCAGCCTCTACAACCTCTTCAACACCCGCTATGAGACCAACGGCTACGCGCAGACCAGCCTCAACACCGCCGACGGAAAGACGGTGCTGAAGCATGACCCCCGCTACTACCCCATGGCAGGCATCAACGTATTAACACACCTCACCTTCCGATTTTAACCGATGAACTACCTCGAAATATTGGGCACCGCCGTCGGGCTCGTCTACCTCTGGTTGGAATACCGCGCCCACATCTACCTCTGGATAGCGGGCGTGGTGATGCCCGCCATCTATATCTTCGTTTACTACGATGCCGGACTCTATGCCGACTTCGGCATCAACATCTACTACCTCCTCGCCGCCATCTACGGATGGACGGCGTGGAAGCACCAGCGGAAATCCGCCGATGAATCTTCCCCCGAACGACCCATTACGCGGATGGCGCTACAATGCTACCTGCCACTCGCCGCCGTCTTCTTGGTCACGTTCGTTGTCATTGCTTGGGTGCTGATACGGTTCACAGACAGCACGGTGCCGTGGCTGGACTCGTTCACCACCGCCCTCAGCATGGTGGCCATGTGGATGCTGGCGCGCAAATACGTGGAGCAGTGGCTGGCATGGATAGCGGTGGACGGGGTGTGCTGCGGGCTGTACTTCTACAAAGAGTTGCCCTTCACCGCCACGCTTTACGGGCTTTACGCCGTGATTGCCCTGCTGGGCTATTATAAATGGAAACGAATGATGGCATGAACAGATTAGATTTCCCCTACGATGCCGTAGTGCTGGCTAGCGGCGATTACCCCTCCGCCGCTCTGCCCTTGCGCTGCTTGACCGAAGCCCCTTACGTGGTGTGCTGCGACGGAGCTGCCAACGAATACCTCCGCCGCGGCTACGTGCCCGATGCCATTATCGGCGACGGCGACTCTCTGGCAACAGCATACCGCCGGACGTACGCCCATCTCTTTCACCCCGTGGCGTGCCAAGAGACAAACGACCAAACCAAAGCCGTGAACTTCCTTGCTGCCCGCGGGATGCGCCGCCTCCTCCTTCTCGGCGCTACGGGACGGCGCGAAGATCATACGCTGGGCAACATCTTCTTGCTGATGGAATATCTCAAAGCAGACCTCGACGTGCGGATGCTGACGGACCACGGACTCTTCACCCCCATGCGGGGCACTCACACCTTCGCCTCGCACAAAGGTCAGCAAATATCCCTCTTCCGCCTCGGTGCCACGGGGCTCTCCGCCACCGGGCTTGCCTATCCGCTGCGCGACTTCACCGCCTTGTGGCAAGGCACCCTCAACGAGGCTTTAGGCGAAACCTTCACCATCACGGCGCAAGGCGATTACTTGATGTATCAAACTCTCTGACAAAGACGGTCATTTTGACGTTGTTTACCTCCGCTCTGCCGCAGCGGACATACAGAAGAGGAGATGCTCCTACTTATTCAATCATGAGAATAAAAGGGGAAGCGAAACTACGGATGTTATTATTTTCAGGCGCGAATTACACGGATTTCGCGGAGTCTATTGTTGCGCAGCTAAAGAGACAGCCAGCCAGAAAGTCCGCGTTCGTCCGCCCCCCTCCGTGTTGTCCGCGTATCCATATCCGTGCAACCCGTGCAATCCGCGCCTAAAAAGAAAACCTTTGCCGCCTATCCCAGCCCCAGCAGATATGCCTTGAACTCCTCGAACGCCTTCGTCATCGGCACGTTCTGCTTCTCGCCTTCCATAAACGCTTGTAAGGGAGCCGGGATGGCAATCTTCTCCCCTATCGCCGCCTCCACCGTATCACGGAACTTAGCAGGATGGGCAGTTTCAAGAAACACACCCGTCTCATCCGCCTGCAACCCTTCTTGCAAAGCACGAAGGGCACAAGCGCCATGCGGATCGAGCAGGTAATGCGCCGAGGCGAACGTCCGTTTCACCTCTTGGCGGATATCCTCGTCACCATACCATGTAGCGGAAATATCAGCCAAAATATCCTCGTGAAGCCCGGCATAAAGGGCAAGCACGCGGGCAAAGTTGCTCGGGTCGCCCACGTCCATGGCATTAGCGAGGGTGGTCACTGAAGGACGAGGACGGTAATCTCCCGTCATCAAATAATCGTAAAAGACGTTGTTGCGATTGTTCGCTGCGATGAAACGCTTCACCGGCAGCCCCATCCGTTTAGCAAAGAGTCCGGCAGTGAGGTTGCCGAAGTTTCCGCTGGGCACGCAAAAGACCACCTTGCCCGCCCGCCCCATGCGTTTAAGCTGCGCATAGGCATAAAAGTAATAGAACGACTGCGGCAGGAAGCGCGCCACGTTAATGGAGTTGGCGGAGGTCAGCGTAAGATGCGCATTGAGTTCCTTGTCCATAAAGGCGGACTTCACCAGCGCTTGGCAATCGTCGAACGTACCATCCACCTCCAAGGCGGTGATGTTCTGCCCTAAGGTAGTAAACTGCTTCTCTTGTATCTCGCTCACCTTCCCCTTGGGATAAAGCACATAGACGTGAATACCGTCCACACCGAGGAATCCATTTGCCACGGCGCTGCCAGTGTCGCCGGAAGTAGCCACCAGCACGTTGACCAATGACTGCTGCCCCCGCTTGCGGATAAAGTGTCCCAGCAGGCGCGCCATGAACCGTGCGCCCACATCTTTAAAGGCAAGCGTCGGTCCGTGAAAGAGTTCAAGCGCATAGTGGCGGGGGGCGACCTCCACCAGCGGAGTGTCGAAACTCAGCGTATCGTACACAATCTGCTTGAGTTCGGCGGCGGGAAGGTCATCGCCAAAGAAAGCCTCTGCCACACGGTAGGCTATTTCAGGAAAGGAAAGGGTATCGATGGTCTCAAAAAACTCAGAAGGAAGGGCGTTAATGCGTTCGGGCATGAAGAGCCCCTTGTCGGATGCCAGCCCCTTGACAACGGCTTCTTCGAGAGAAGCGAGAGGGGCCTGATGATTGGTGCTGTAATAGTTCATAATAGATTCTTTAAGTAAAGCTCACCGCAGAGTCGCACGAAGTTTCACGAAATGGTACAGAGTTTATTACTCTTCTTCTCTGTGAAACATTGTGTTACTCTGTGGCGAGCTTTAAAAATAAGTTGATAAATTGGTCTTCTTTGAGCAAGCCGCAAGCGCCTTGGCAGGCGGCTACTTCGTCGTAGGTCTGCACGGCATCGGGAGTGATTCCGGGGTGCCAAATAACAAAGGGGACGGGATCGGAAGTGTGCGTGCGCAGTTCGCAAGGCGTGGGATGGTCGGGCAGCACGGCAATGGCGACAGGCTCGTCCCATTGGCGGAGAGCTTCGTAGAGCGGTCCTACAGCACGACGATCAAGGTTTTCGATGGTGCGAAGCTTGAGGGCGATATCGCCTTCGTGTCCCGCCTCGTCACTGGCTTCGATGTGTAGGTAGACAAAATCGTCGGTGCGCAGAGCGTCGAGAGCAGCAGACACCTTGTTCTCGTAGTTGGTGTCATAAAGCCCTGTGGCACCTTCGACAGAGACGCGGCGCAGTCCGGCGTAATAACCGATGCCGTTAATCAAGTCCACCGCCGAGATGACAGCTCCTCGCTTGGCTTGCGGGAATCGTTCGGCAAAGGGTTGCATCCGGGGGCGGTAACCAGGGCTCCAAGGCCAGATGCTGTTGGCAGGATCTTTGCCCGCCGCCATTCGTTGGAGGTTCAAGGGATGCGTCTGGAGCAACTCTTGCGAGCTAAGAATAAGGCGGTTGATAAGGGCGGCTGTCTCTTCGGCTTCGGCAACCAGCGGCTTCACCATCAGAGGGCGGAAGGGATGCAAAGGCACATCGTGAGGCGGGGTGCAGTCCAGCTGCTTGTTTCCTCCTTTGATGACGAGCAGGTGGCGGTATTGCACGCCGGTGTAGAAGTGCACGCGTTCATCCCCCAGCTCTTCTTGCAGGTATCGGACAAGCATATCCGCCTCTTCGGTGCTGATGTGTCCCGAAGAGTGGTTCTTCAAGATTTCCCCCTCCACACAGACGAGGTTGCAGCGCATCGCCATATCGCCGGGTTGCAGCTCAACGCCGATGCTGGCGGCTTCAAGGGGACCGCGCCCTTCGTAGACTTCAGGAAGGTTATAGCCCAGAACGGACATATTCGCCACTTCGCTGCCGGGATGAAAGCCATCAGCTACGGTCATCAACCGTCCGTTGCGTCCCATGCGGGCAAGACGATCCATATTGGGCGTATCAGCATATTGCAGCAAAGTTTTGCCGCCTAAAGACGGAACAGCCCAATCGGCCATCCCGTCACCAAGAATAATAAGATGCTTCATAATCTATACGTTTGCAATGCTCATGATGTCGGCAAACACGCCGGCTGCGGTCACTCCTGCTCCGGCGCCGTATCCCTGAATCATCATGGGGTATTCTTTGTAGCGTTCGGTAGTAAGCAGGATGATGTTGTTACTTCCCTCCAATCCGTAGAAAGGATGGTTGCGATCTACCTCTTGCAGACCTACGGAAGCTTTGCCATGCTCTAACTTCGCCACGAAACGCCAATGTTTATGTTCCTGCTCCAATACCTGCCTGCGGGCTTCAAAGTCAGCGTCGAGGCTGGGCACGCGCTCCCAGAAGCTATCAAGGGAGCCTTCAAAGTAGTCGGTAGGAACAAACAGATGCTTCTCCACCTCCTCCTGTTCCAAGCGGTATCCAGCTTCCCGCGCCAGAATGACGAGTTTGCGAATAACGTCCTTGCCGCTGAGGTCGATGCGCGGATCGGGTTCGGAGTACCGTTCCTCCTGAGCCATCTTGATGGTGCGGCTGAAAGGAACGTCGGCACTAATCTTATTGAAGATAAAGTTGAGGGTGCCCGAGAGTACAGCCTCTATCTTGAGTATCTTGTCTCCGCTATGGATAAGGTCGTTAATTGTATTGATGATAGGGAGTCCGGCACCCACATTGGTTTCAAAAAGGAACTTCACACCACGACGACGGGCTATCTGCTTCAGCTCGCGGTAATTCTCGTAAGCGGACGAAGCGGCAATCTTGTTGGCTGCCACTACCGAAATGTTCTGCTCCAAAAGGTCCTTATAGAGAGAGGCAACGCCGGCACTGGCAGTACAGTCCACAAAGACGGAGTTAAAGATGTTCATGCCGATGATGCCGTCGCGCAAGGTTTCCAGCGTACTGGGATCACCATGATCCTTGAGCTGCTGACGGAGATTTGTCAAATCCAATCCTGCCCGGCTGAACAAGGCACGTTCGGCATCGGCAATGCCTACCACATGTAGCTTCAGCCCGTTCTCGTTCATGAGTTTGGCTTGCTGCTGGCGAATCTGCTCTATCAAGCTGCCACCCACCGTGCCCACTCCGCAGAGAAAAAGGTTCAGCACCTGATATTCGGACAGGAAAAAAGAGTCATGAATGACGTTGAGCGACTTGCGCAGCGACTTGGATTCCACCACAAACGAGATGTTAGTCTCCGAAGCGCCTTGCGCACAAGCTATCACGTTAATGCCGTTCCGCCCCAATGTGCCGAACAGCTTGCCGGCGATGCCCGGCGTATGCTTCATATTCTCGCCCACGATGGCAACGGTAGCAAGATTTTTCTCAGCCTGGATAAGGAAAATTTCTCCCATCTCTATCTCTTTGGCAAATTCCTCGTTGAGCATCTCGCAAGCAAGGTCAGCATCGGCATTACGCACACCGATAGAGGTACTGTTCTCCGAAGAGGCTTGCGATACAAGGAACACGCTAATGCCATTCTTGGCTAGTGCTTTGAAGATGCGGTAATTCACCCCAATGACACCCACCATACCAAGACCTTGCACAGTAATCAGGCTGGTATCATTGATAGAAGAGATTCCTTTGATGGCTTTGCTGCGGGAGCAGTCTACTATTTGCTTGATCACCGTGCCCGCGCCTTCGGGATTGAAAGTGTTCTTAATAAGGATAGGGATATTCTTGTGACACACAGGATAAATGGTAGGGGGATAGACCACCTTGGCGCCAAAATTGCAGAGTTCCATCGCCTCCACGTAGCTGAGTTCGTTAATGGTGTAGGCAGTAGAAATCACGCGGGGGTCGGCAGTCATAAAGCCGTCCACATCGGTCCATATCTCCAGGCTGTCAGCGTCCAGAGCAGCAGCGATAATGGCTGCCGTATAGTCCGACCCGCCCCGGCCGAGATTGGTCACATCGCCCGTAAGCTTGTCCGATGAGATGAAACCGGGCACGAGCGACACTTGGGGAAGTTCGCGGAAAGCCTTCGCCAGGAGCTGGTTGGTCAGTTCTTTGTCCAAGGTATGCTTGGCATGTTTCTTCTCGGTTTTGATAAAGGTGCGAGAGTCGAACCACTTGGCTCCCTCGATGAGATGCGACACAATAATCGAAGAAAGCCGCTCGCCATAGCTGACGATGGTATCGGATGTTTTGGGCGAGAGGTCTTTGATAAGATAGATTCCTTGGAAGATGTCTTTGAGTTCATTGAGCAGCTCGCCTACCAAACGTTGCAGCTTCACCTGCTCCTCGCCAGCAGGGATAATGGCTTTTACCATCTCTACGTGGCGGCTCACAATCTCGCGGAACGAAACTTCATAAGCCGCCTCTCCGGCAGCCGCCATTTTGGAGGTGCTTATCAGTTGGTCGGTGATGCCGCCCAAAGCGGAAACGACGACAATAACAGGTTCGTTGGCGGACTCTACAATTCTCTTAACGATTAAAATGCTGTTCACGGAACCTACGGACGTCCCGCCGAATTTCATTACTTTCATGGCAGATACTAACATTTATACCACACCCTGCCTGATACAGGGCTATGGAGTTGATTACTCTAGATTGACTAATAAGGTTTGATTGAGTTTGCCTGCCTATTGCAAGCGTGATTCACGTAGAAACACAAATACCATCCATTAACCCCAAAGGGTGGTGGACATGGAGCAGAGGGATGTGACAGTATGTGGATAGTACTTCATCATGGCTATTGTTTCTATCATTGACTTGATAAGATGACGCAAAAGTAACAATAAATACATTCAAACAATTACTTTATCCGATTATTTTCTGATAAAACGATTATTGCCGGTAGATTTCCAAACGTTAGACCGCGCACTTTTCTGACGTTTTGCTATGATAGTTCAGATATATCATTATCTTTGCAGAAAAATAACACAGAAACAATGTCTACAACAGCCTCGAATGCTTCCGTATTGCTAATATACACCGGCGGAACGATTGGAATGATCGAAAATGCTGAAACAGGAGCTCTGGAGAATTTCAGCTTAGAGCAGCTGCAAAAACACGTACCCGAACTGAAAAAGCTCGCCTTCAACATCGACTCCTATCAGTTCGACCCGCCTATGGACTCGTCGGACATGGAGCCGGAAGCTTGGCGCAAACTAGTGCACATCATCGCCGAACAGTACGACCGTTATAGCGGCTTTGTCATTTTGCACGGCACAGATACCATGGCGTACACCGCCTCTGCCCTCAGCTTCATGCTCGAAGGGCTGAACAAACCGGTCATCCTCACCGGATCCCAACTGCCCATCGGCGTGCTCCGTACAGACGGCAAGGAGAACCTGATGACCAGCATCGAGATAGCTGCCGCTGTCGATAAAGAGGGTGCACCCGTAGTTCCCGAAGTCTGCATCTTCTTCGAGAATTTGCTGATGCGGGGCAATCGCACCACGAAAATGAATGCCGAGAACTTCAACGCCTTCCGTTCGTTCAACTATCCCTTACTCGCCGAAGTGGGCATACATATCAAGTTCGACTTTCCACAGATTCATACCTACCGTCCGGAAGCGAAACTCAAGGCGCACTACTTGCTCGATACGAACATAGCGGTGCTCAAGCTCTTCCCCGGCATTCACGAGAACGTAGTAGCTGCCATTCTCAATATCGACGGACTGAAAGCTGTAGTGCTGGAAACCTACGGTTCGGGCAATGCACCCCGCAAAGTATGGTTCATCCGCCTGCTCCGGGAAGCCAGCGCCCGAGGCATCGTTATCGTCAACATCACCCAATGCAAAGCGGGCATGGTAGAGATGGCGCGGTACGAAACGGGGTTCCAGCTGTTACAAGCAGGTGTTGCCAGCGGGTACGACAGCACCACGGAGTCCGCCGTCACCAAACTCATGTTCTTGCTCGGACACGGATTAAGTGTGGAAGAAATACGGCAGCAGATGAACCAATCATTGGCTGGAGAGATTACTATCGGATAAAGAAATACCCTACGAAAGATTCTTTTTCTCTATATTCTGTTGTGACGAACGATTATTCCTCGTACATTTTATCAATCAGATCCTTGTAGTTCTGCGACACCACGGGGCGGCGGAGCTTCAACGTATTAGTCAACTCATCTTTCTCCATGCTGAAAGGCTCGGGCAGGAGGGTGAAGCGCTTGATCTGTTCGTAATGGGCAAACTGCTGCTGCAACGTGTCGATGCGGGCGCGGAACAGTCCGACCACTTTGGGATGATTCAGCAGGTCGGCCATTTCTTTGTATTCAATGCCTTTCTCCTTGGCATAGTCTTTCACAAAACCATAGACGGGCACCACCAGAGCGGAGACAAACTTGCGCTGATCGGCAATGATGGCTATCTGGTCGATGAAACGGTCCACCACCAACTTTGTTTCGAGCGCTTGCGGAGCGATGTACTTTCCATTGGAAGTTTTGAACAAATCTTTGAGGCGCTCCGTCAGGTAAAGCTGTCCGTTCATAAAGTAGCCGGCGTCGCCGGTGTGGAACCAACCTTCGGCGTCAATAGCGGCAGCGGTGGCTTCCGCCTTCTTATAATATCCTTTCGTGATGGTCTTGCCACGCAGCAAAATCTCATTCTCTTCGCCAATCTTCACTTCCACATCCGGCATCACTTGCCCTACGGAACCGATGTCAAAACCTGTTTTCGCCGTACAAGAGACGGTGGCGGTGGACTCGGTCAAGCCGTATCCAGTAAGCATATCGATGCCGACCGAATGGACGAACTCACAAATTTCATCGGGCACGGCTGCGCCGGCGGTAGGAAAGAAATTGCCATTCTCAATGCCGATAGTCTTTTTGAGCAACGAGTAGATGGTCTTTTCATAGAACTTATATTTGAGCTGATTGAGCAACGGAGGAGTTTTACCTTGACGAACATAATCGAGGTTGTGTACCTTACCTACCTTTATGGCATCCATCATCAGTGCCTTCTTCACGCCAGTGGTTTCGGCTATCTTCTCTTGCACGCCGGCGTAGACCTTCTCCCAAAATCGGGGGACACTGCACATCAACGTGGGACGGACTTCTTTAATAGTCATCTGAATGTCCGCCGGGCGGAGGTTGATGCAGGATTGCACGCCTTTGTGAATGCAATAATACATCCACGTCTTCTCGAAGACATGCGTCAGTGGCAAGAAGTTCATCGACACATCTTGGTCGGTCATATCCTGCAGACGGATGTCGTGAATGCGAAAGGCTTCTGCGTAGCACGAATGATGGAGCATGACGCCCTTGGGCTCGCCCGTAGTGCCAGAAGTATAGAGGATGTTTGCCAGATCGTCGTTGCTGGCACGAGCCGACCGCTCTTCCACTTTGGCGTCGTGGGGCAAGCCTGCGCCGAGGGCTAAAAACTCATCAAAGTAGATCGAGGTCAGGTCGCGCGGATCCTTTTTCACGCTGCGGTCGAAGATGATGAGTTGCTTTAACGAGTCGCAATAGCCAAAGACGCTGAAGGCGGTGTCGTATTGGAACTGTTCGCCCACAAAGAGGCAGTGGATTTGTGCATCGTTGATAATGTAACGCGCCTGCGCTGAAGAGCTAGTGGCGTAGAGGGGAACGGTGACCGCACGATTGGCAAAAGCGGCAAAGTCTACATAAAGGCATTCGGGCTTGTTCTGCGAGAAGGCGCCGATGTTATCCTCTTCGGTCACCCCCAGGGCGATCAATGCGTTAGCCGCTTGACGAACGGTTTGTGAGAACTGATTCCACGTAATGGGAATCCATTGCGCCGTCTGATAATCGCGGTATTTCAGGGCAATCTTATTGCCGTATTTCCGGGCTTGGTGATGCACCAATACTGATAAATGATGATAAGTCATAACGTTCATTGTTAGTTATTGGCGACAAAGGTATTCCTTTTTATTTGATTATCTACGCTATAGTAGTACATTTGCATCGATTCAACTTAAAAACAGAAATGACGAACGACCTCTCCAACTCTCCTGCAGCCGGCTTGCTGCAGGGGCTCATCCGCCTTCCATCGCTCAGCAGGGAAGAGGATAAAGCTGCCGACTATTTGCAAAAATACATCGAAGCCGAGGGCATGCAGACGGGGCGCAAAGGTAACAATGTGTGGTGCCTCAGCCCCAACTTCAGCCTGGAAAAGCCCACTCTGCTACTCAACTCGCACATCGACACCGTGAAGCCCGTGAACGGATGGCGGAAAGATCCCTTCTGCCCCAGACTGGAGAACGGGAAGCTCTACGGGCTGGGCAGCAACGACGCCGGTGCCAGCGTGGTGACCTTGTTGCACACCTTCTTGGCTCTCTGCCGCACGGAGCAGGCGTACAACCTGATCTTCCTTGCTTCCTGCGAAGAAGAAGTATCCGGCAAAGGTGGCATCGAAAGCGTGCTGCCCCAACTCCCCCCCATCGCCTTTGCCGTAGTGGGCGAACCTACCGAAATGCAGCCCGCCATCGCCGAGAAAGGCTTGATGGTGCTTGATGTCACTGCCACGGGGCGTGCCGGGCATGCCGCACGCGAGGAAGGCGACAATGCCATCTACCGTGCCTTGACCGATCTCGCCTGGTTCCGCGACTACCGTTTTGAGCGGGTATCACCCCTGCTGGGAGCCGTCAAGATGAGCGTCACCATGGTGAATGCCGGAACGCAACACAACGTGGTGCCGGACCGCTGCACGTTTGTGGTAGACATCCGCAGCAACGAACTTTACTCCAACGAAGCTTTGCTGGTGGAAGTACAGCAACACCTGACAACGTGCCGCGCAGAAGCCCGTTCGGTACGCCTCAACTCTTCCCGGATAGACGAGCAACACCCCTTCGTGCAGCGTGCTATCGCAGAAGGACGCTGCACGTACGGGTCGCCCACCTTGTCGGACCAAGCATTGATGCCCTTCCCCTCGGTAAAGATGGGACCCGGAAAGTCCTCGCGCTCGCATACGGCGGACGAATACATCTTGCTTAAAGAGATGGAAGAGGCACAGGCGCTCTACTGGAAACTGCTCAACGGACTCAAATTATAGTCCGCTGCAGCCGCAGCGGGGCTAAACAACCGGGTTACAGGGTCCTTAGCGGCTAAGCCAAGATTCCGGATTGAGTTTTTCCTTTTCATGCCGGAGCTGGAAGTGGAGAACCGTACGTCCGCCATCATCTCTGTCAGAAAAGATGGATCCAAGGCTCTGCTTGGTGTGCACCGTATCTCCGGCTTTGACGGTGGCAGAGGCAAGGTTGCAATAGACGGAGATATAGCTTCCGTGACGGACAAGTACGTTAAACAGCCCGTTGAGCTGAAACACGGCAGCCACCTTGCCATCGAAGATAGCACGAGCTTGTGCACCGGGTTTGCCTTGAATGTCGATGCCTTTGTTGTCGAGCTTCACGTTGCGCAAGCCTTCCACGGCGTAAGATCCGTAGTGGCTCGTAATGAGACAAGGTCCGGAGACAGGCATGGGCAGGCGTCCGCGGTTGTTGATAAAAGTGCGGGAAAGGGCGCGGTCGGCATTGCTGACGTTAAAACTTTCTACCGGTGCAGCTTTGATGCGTTCATCGCTACGTTCTTCGGAAACCTCTTCCACCACTGCCTTGCGGTTGTTTTTCCGAGCTTCTTCGCGAGCTTTGGCAGCGCGGGCAGCACGAGCTTGCTCTTCCGCCTTGCGGCGAGCTTCTGCTTCACGCTTAGCGGCTTGACGGGCTTCTTCTTCAGCACGCTTGCGGGCGCGCTCTATCTCTTGAGCTATCAGCTGATCGATGCGGGCATTAAGCTGGTTGGCTTCGCGTTTCTTCTTGCCAATCTCTCGTTGTAGTCCTTTTTGCTTCTTTTGCAGCCCTGCCACCATCACGCGCTGGTCTTTCTCTTGGGCTTCAAGCTTTGTCTTCTCGCTTTCGCGGTCGTGGAGGAGGGCTTCTTTGGCATATCTCACCTGCTCCAGCTCTCGCTTCTTCTGCTCCACGAGCGCCTGCTTTTTTACTATCTCCTCGCCCTGCATGCGCTGATAGGTGGCATACTCGCGCACATAGCGCAGTCGGCGGTAGGTCTGCCCCAAGTTTTGGGCAGAAAGCACAAAGAGCAGCTTCTCCTCGACAGTCTTGTTCTTATAGAGGTATTGCACGGACGATTCGTACTTCTTCTTTTTGTCTTTGAGATCCCACCGCAAGCCGTTGAGTTGCCGTTGGAGGTTGCCGACTTCATTCTGAATCGCCTCCACATCGGCAGTCATGGCGTTGATGTAGCGTTTGCGTTCTTCAATCTGACTGGTCAGCGCCGCCAATCCGTTGAGCTGACTACCCACGTCTTTCTTGGTATTCTTCAAAAGCGATTCCGTCTCCACAATTTGTTGTTGCAGCGAGCCGCGTTTGCGTTCGAGCTCTTTGATGAGCCGGTTGGACTGTGCCGCAAGGGGAGCCACCAGCCAGCAGAATCCGAGAAGAATAACCAAGAGTCGTTTCATAGATCAGAGAGCATTTTCAACAACACGGGCAGGGGCACCGGAGTGTAAACATCGGATACGTTGGTGGGAGTCATCGCCACAGGGTCGGTAGCAAAGTCGTAGAGTTTTACCCTTGTGTTTTCCAACAAGGGGATGCCTAGCTCTTTTCCGTTGAGTTCTTTGCGCCCGTTAGGGAGGGCAGCGGCAAAAAGCAGTTTTTCCAGCGTGCCGTAATTTGCTTCCTCAGGAAGCACGTCTTTAAGTTCCTCGCGGGAGGCACGCACGTAGCGTTTGTTCATCCGGTCGATGAGCAGCACCTCGTGGGGCGTAATTTCCAAACGGGCAATCTCAGTGCGGATGAGTGGCATCAACACAGAGATTTGCACCCGTTCGCCTTCCTTGAGCTTCATCGTTCCGCCAGCCGTCAGACTGCCGCCCCCGCCGGGAATAGTGACTTGTAGTTTGGACGTAAGGTAACGTACCTGTTGAGGAATGGGAGTAGTGACGACTGTCCGCGAACTCTTACAAGCGGACAGCAACAAGGTAATCAGGCATGCACAGCCAACGATTCGGAGTAATTTATTCATTCTGCAATGTATTTACGTTTTTCTATTTTCTGCTTCAATGTTTCAGAGGTGGATCCCAGCTGCAACGCCTGCTTCCAGTAGTTCACCGCACCATCCACGTCGCCCGATTGGTAGTAGATATCTCCACAATGTTCCACAATGACATCGCTCTTCTCCCCCTCGCCTTTCATAGCGTTGTCAATGTAGAGGCGCGCCTCAGCGAAGTTGCCTTTCTCGAAAAGAATCCAAGCGTAGGTGTCTAGGTAAGTGGTGTTGTTGGGTTCGGCTTTCACGGTCTTGTAGCTCATCTCTTCCGCCCGGTCGAGGTCCTTGCGGTCCACCGAAAGATAGTAGGCGTAATTATTAAGCGCCCCGATGTTGGCGGGGTTGTATACCAAGGCAGAATCATAAGCAGCGAAAGCCTCGGTGGTAAGTGATTTCTTATAGTAAATGTCGCCCATAATGGCGTAGAAGTCGGATACCACCTCCTTCTTACTGTCGGGTGTCTTTATCAGCAACGCCTTTCGCGAAACGTCCAGCACCTCGTCCAAGCGTTCCGCTTGATTGTAAGCAACGGCAAGATAGAAGTAGAACTCGAGCGCCTCTGGCGTAGCTTCGATGCCCGGCTCGCAAATGCGGATGACCTCTTTGTAATCCTCCTTACGTACAGCAGCACCGAGCAGAATCATGCGGGCAGCCTTGTTGGTAGGGTCTATCTGCACCACCTGTTCGAGGATGGGGAGCGATGCAGCCTCCATCCCTTTCGCCTGTAAGTATTGGGCATAGAGCATGCGGGTCTGATCGTCGTCAGCATCCTGTAACAACATCCGGTCGAACAATCCGATAACGCGGAGACTGTCTCTGTTCGCTTGCTCGTTCTGAACGATGAACTGGCGCATCACGTTCAGTTTGATGTCTACCGCCACTTTTTTGTTCAGCAGCAATGTGTCAATCTGCTGCTCATAACGCTCTTTTTGCCCCGTCTCCTCATAATATGAAGCAATGGAAAAGAGGGCTTGCGCATTGTCGGGTTCGGAAGCCAGCACCTTGCGATAGGTATCATAAGCCTCTTGTTTCTTCCCGTTTTGCAAATAGACATCACCCAGCACAACTTGATAGCGCAAATCCAAGGGATACTCCTTCACCAGATTCTCTATCTCGCGGAAAGCCTTCTTATGGTCCTTCATCTGTAAATACATGCGAAATTTCTCCATGCTCAGTTGTTCGTTTTTGCCCACCCGCTCCTCAATACGGTTGAGGGTAGCAATGACCTGCGCATAGTCCTCTGCCTGGTTGTATAAATCGACCAAAGCAAACAGCGTTTCCTGCTTGGTAGGGAAACGCACCGCCATCTGGTCGAGCAAAGCAATAGCCTTCTTCGGCTGATTCTGCTGCTGATACAAACCAGACAACGCCTGACTGTACCAAAAGTTATCGGGTGCCTGCGCTACTGCTTGCTCCAGTGCCTCTAATGCCTGAGGCACTTGTTTGAGAGACATATAAAATTGTGAAATTTCAAAAAGCGCCGAAGCAGCCTGCGGATGAATGCTCAAGCAATGTTGTAGCAAGCCGAAAGCGGCATCATACTCTTTCTTGGCCTTCAGCCGGGTGGCTTCTAAGAAAAAATAATCGTATTTGCGCTGCTGTTCCACCGTAAGCGCCGTCTCCTGCGCCACTGGTTCTGCCTTTGCTTCCTTCTTCATTTTGGCAAAAGAGCTGCACGAAACAAGCGCCAGCATCAAAAAGAATCCTATTCTTATCTTCATCATCCTTTATACTAGTCAATCCTTTCCCGTGTGTCCAAAACCTCCGGCGCCACGTTGCGTTTCGCCCAGCATCTCCACAGCCACCCATTCGGCTTCTTCGTACCGGGCAATCACCATCTGAGCAATACGTTCGCCATCTTCTATCACGAAATCCTCTGCAGACAGATTGACCAATATGATACAAATCTCTCCCCGATAATCGGCATCGATAGTGCCCGGCGCATTCAGCACCGTAATCCCCTTCTTGATGGCAAGCCCGCTGCGCGGACGAATTTGAGCTTCAAATCCCTGCGGCAGGGCGATGTAAAGTCCGGTCGGAATGAGACAGCGCTGCAAGGGAGCCAAAGTAATCGGTTCCGACAAATTAGCCCGGATGTCCATTCCAGCAGAGAGTTCGGTGGCATAAGCCGGAAGCGCATGCTTCGATTTATTCATTAGTTGAACGTTCATAATCAATCTGTTTACTATTTAACGGGCGAAAGTACGGCTTTTGAGGCGAAAGTTCATACATTTGCAGTTAAATTACTTGAAACCCAAGTTCAATCACTGATTGTCTATTATCACATCTAACAAAGTAAAATGAATTGGAGAACCCTACTGTCAGCCAAACGCTTTGGTATGGAAGCGTTTCATGAAGAGCGGCAAGAGAACCGCTCGGAATTTCAACGCGACTATGACCGACTGGTCTTTTCAGCTCCTTTCCGGCGGCTGCAAAACAAGACGCAGGTCTTTCCGCTGCCGGGCAGCATCTTTGTACACAACCGTTTGACGCATAGTCTTGAAGTGTCCTGCGTCGGTCGTTCGCTAGGAAATGATGTAGCCAAAAACATCCTTGCCCGCCAACCGGAGTTGCACGATTCTTTCCTGCCCGAAATCGGTGCCATCGTCTCGGCTGCTTGCTTGGCACACGATTTGGGCAACCCTCCGTTCGGTCATTCGGGCGAAAAAGCCATTGCCACCTTTTTTTCCGAAGGCAAGGGACAAGCGCTCGAAGCCCATCTGTCTCCGATGGAATGGGCGGATTTAACTCATTTTGAAGGCAATGCCAATGCCTTCCGCCTCCTTACCCATCAGTTTGAAGGACGGCGAGAGGGGGGATTCGTACTCACCTACTCCACCCTTGCCTCCATCGTAAAATACCCCTATTCGTCGAGCCTGGCGGGCACGAAACCGAAGTTTGGCTTCTTTGTCAGCGAAGAAGAGGCTTTCCGCCGCATAGCTGCCGAGTTGGGATTAATTCAGCTCAATGAACAGCCGCTGAAGTACGTCCGCCACCCCTTGGTCTACTTAGTAGAAGCAGCGGACGACATTTGCTACCAGATGATGGACATCGAAGATGCACACAAGCTGAAGCTGCTCACCACCGAAGAAACCAAAAGCCTGCTGCTTTCCTATTTCAGCGATGAACGACAAACGCACATCCAGAAGACCTTCAGCATCGTCAGCGATACGAACGAACAGATTGCCTACCTCCGCTCTTCCGTCATCGGATTGCTGATAAAAGAATGCACCCGCATCTTTGTGGAACACGAAGCAGAAATATTGGCAGGCAGCTTTAAAGGAACACTCATCAAACGCATTTCCGAACGCCCGGCACAAGCCTACCAGCATTGCGCCGAAGTCTCCATGAAAAGAATCTACCACTCGCGGGATGTGCTCGATGTAGAGCTTGCCGGCTTCCGCGTCATCAGCACCTTGCTTGAACTGATGATTGACGCCGTCACTTCCCCCGAAAAAGCCTATTCGGAGCTCCTCATCAACCGGGTATCGGGACAGTATAACATAAAAGCGCCTGAACTCTCGGTGAGAATCCAGGCGGTGCTTGATTATGTATCGGGGATGACCGACCTCTTTGCGCTCGATCTTTATCGTAAAATCAACGGGAACAGTCTTCCTGCGGTGTAACGACCTTCGGTGTAAACACCTTATTGACACCGGAAGTCACCTTGCAGTCTTCCGGGTCATTCTTTACGAACGACTCTATGTGCCGCATCCGTTTGTCTTCGAGAATTTCATCCACCGCAATCAAGATGCCCGTTTCCTCCACATCACCAAAGCCATAGTTGATTGCCGTGCCAAACATACGCATCGTGGGGCTCAAACTCATGTAAGCATGCACCAGCGGCGGGATGTTATAGCCCAGCCGGCGTACCTCTCCGTTCAATATCTTATAATCTTCTTTGAACGAATCTTTGCAGAAAAGTGCCGATAATTCCGTCACGTCACTTTCCATTTCGAGAGGCTTGAGCGGCGTAATCAGTCCGTCTTTGTCTCCAAAGTGCTTCTTCAAAAAATAGAGTATCATGTCCCGTCCTTGTGGATGATAGCTGGGATACATAGTGACCTTACCAAAAAAATACTTCACGTTCGGCATCACCACCGTCAATGCCCCCAATCCGTCCCAAAGGTTATCCAAGGCAAACAAACCTTTGCTTCCCGAGCGGGTAGACTGATATTCGAGTGTCACAAATGATCGTCCCAACTCAATGGTGCGGGGCAAGAACTCTTTTACAAATCGTTCTGAAAAGTGGAACATGTGCGAAGTTGCTAAAATAGGAGCACCCTGTTGGTCAAATCGTACGTCCGTACCTAAAATGTAGCGGTATCCTCCCAAAATCTCTTCCGCTTCCGGATTCCAAACAATCAGCTGCTTGTAAGGGTCATCCATGGTGTCGTATTCATCCACATCAATAGACAAGCCCGAACCTCCACCCGCTGCCCGAAAAGCAATTTCACGCAAACGACCAATCTCTCTCATAATGTTGGGAGAGTCCTGATAAGTAATAATATAAATCTGGTTATTACTTTTGTTGGTCATACGCAACCGCTTTTCTTCTGTTAGTTCCGCTCTGATCAGCTCTTTGTCCACCGGTTTAATAATCTCTTCCATATATCTCGTTAGTAATTATTCTTAGTTCTTTTACAGTTTATATACAATGTCTTTCACGTACTCTGCCCATTGTTTCGGTGTTTTCGATTGGTCGAAAGTCTGCCATGGAATAGGCTTTCCTACGGTGATAGTAAATGTCTTGTGACGGTTCTTAAACATCTCATCTACTAAATACAGCATGGCAATATTGAATTTAATGCCCAATGCTTTGCACACATTGGCAAGGTTATAAAAGAAGTCAGAGTTTCGTCCCTCAAAATGAATCGGCACCACATCCCGCTGAGTTTGCACGCTTTTCACCACAAAGGTCTTCTTCCATTCCAAGTCACGAATCACCCCTTTTTGACGACGCGAACAAAGTCCTGCCGGAAACATAATCAGCTGGTTATCGGAGTGGAACCCTGCTTCCACCATTCTCGGGAAATCTTTGGATTGTTTTCCTGTCTTATTAATAGGAATACAAAGCGGAGCCAATCCCCGGATCGTCATCAGCAGATCATTCACCAAATACTTCACCTTGCCTTGATAATGCTTCCCGAGGATATATCCCAAAGCTACCCCGTCTTGCCCGCCCAATGGATGGTTGGAAACAAACGTGTATAATCCCCCTTCAGGCAAATTCTCCGCCCCTTTCACTTCTATCTTTGCATCAATAAAGTTCAGCGATGCTTTCAGAAAGTCCACACCCAACTGATCCTTTGACTCACGCAAGAAGGCATTCAGTTCTTCCTGATGAATTATCTTCTTCAGATAAGAAATAACGAATTTGGGGATATACTTAAACTGCTTCGGCGCTTTAGCCCGGAGTATGCTATCTATATCTATTAAAAACAAAGAGTCGTCATTCATCCTATATCACTAAAATGTTGCTACAAAATTAACGGTTCTTTTTTATTAATCGCAATAATTCCACGGAAAATGCTACATTTAAGTTTTCAAGCCCCTAAAAGCATACTTAAAAACCGTTCAAAAGTAACCGAAAACTAACAATTGATAGTTTTTACCCCAAAGAAAGACGAAATCCCCCCCCTTGGTATCAAAGAATGAAAGTATTTTTACGTCATAAAATAAAGAAACACATTACTCACATTTAAACTGCAACGGTATGAAAAGCTTAAGCTTCAGAAAAGATTTAATCAATGTTCAAGACGAACTACTTCGATTTGCCTATAAACTGACTACAGACCGGGATGAAGCTAGCGATTTACTGCAAGAGACTTCCTTAAAAGCTTTAGATAACGAAGAAAAATATATCCCCGACACAAACTTCAAAGGATGGATGTACACCATCATGCGCAACATCTTTATCAACAACTACCGGAAGGTGGTTCGCGACCAGACATTCGTAGACCAAACGGATAACCTCTATCACCTGAACCTCCCGCAAGAGTCCGGCTCCGAAAATATAGAAAGCAATTACGACTTAAAAGAGATGCACCGCATCGTGAATGCCCTTCCTAAAGAATACAAAGTTCCGTTCTCAATGCACGTATCGGGATTTAAATATCGCGAGATAGCCGAAAAACTGAATCTGCCCCTTGGCACTGTGAAGAGCCGAATCCACTTCACACGCCAAAAATTGCAAGACGATTTGAAGGACTTTCGATAAACCGATGCGATAAGCGGACGAATCGGGCAAAAAGAAAGGGTACGCATTGTTTACGTGCCCTTTCTTTTGCCCGGATTTGATTAGCCTACCGCACCGGCTGCATCATAAAACTAAACTCATAGTCTTGATAAGGCAAGCGGTATTCCGGCAGCGGAAGTGTTCCCCAACTGGTGATGCACCCCAGCCCCATCTGCGCTTTGTCTATGAGCAGGTTCACCCAGTCCGTCGGTTGCACTTCCGAAGAGTGGCG
Source organism: Bacteroides sp. (assembly GCA_036652495.1). Classification (GTDB taxonomy): domain Bacteria; phylum Bacteroidota; class Bacteroidia; order Bacteroidales; family Bacteroidaceae; genus Bacteroides. The sequence continues at coordinate 31,174 of JAVVVS010000011.1, read as the reverse complement.
TTGGTCTTTTTCTAAACCATCATCCAAAGAATCCATCGTATAGTGCAAAGCTGAAGCAGAGAAAGGAGAAGCAGCCATGAACTGCAATCCCCAACCACTAACGGTCGTTTGCTTCCACCAACGGATGTCGCTCTTGGTTCCCGTCTCTTGCGGACGGATATAAGAATAGAACTGCTCATCGACCGTCTGCTTGTAGTGTCCCAAATTTGTAGCCCACTTTCGGTCTGCATAGTTCTCTATCGGACCACGTCCGTAATAATCAATACGGTCGAAAGCCTTCGGCATTTCCATCTTCATCCCAAAGCGGAACATATCCGACACTTTGCCCTCTTTGCAAGCAGTCAGTTGCTGAGTCACTTTTACCGCACCTTGATTGCCGATGACGTAACTCAACGAGAGTTGCCCCGAAACTTCCGGCATTTCATAGTCCGCTTTTACCAGCACTTGGTTGTTCTTCATCTCCGCGTTCAGCGAAAGCAGCTTCAACGTAGGATTCTTCCAGACGCGGTAGCGCTTCTGCAATCCGGCTCCCATATCATTGTCAGTGGGTGCGCGCCAGAAGTTAGGTGTCAGTGCACTTCCGGCTAGTAACAAAGGCAAACCGCCTACTTCGTAACGGCACAAAAAGCCGCTTTGCTTATTAAACTCTATCAAGAAGTCAGCTCCTTGCACTATCAGGTAGTTGGCATCGTTTGCTTTAATTACGGGAATCTCTTCGGGCATATTAGAGCGCACTTCGTTTTTTACTTCCAACACCGGAGCCTTGTATGCACGTATGACAAGCTGATTGTTAGCAACTACCTGTCCGGCAGGCAACAATGTTTCAGTTTTCTTTAATTTATAAGCCACATTGAGCAGCAGTTCCTTAGAAGAACATACAGCTGCAGCATCGTAGTCCAGCTTCACCACAGCCGTTTGCTGAGGAGCTACGTGCAGATCGGTCACCACGCCACTTTGCATCACTTCGCCGTCTGCCAGCAACTGCCACTCCATCACATAGGCAGACAGGTCACGGAAGAAATTCTCATTCAACACCTTTACTTCACCCTTTAGCAGGTCGGAAGGAGTCGTCCAGATGTTCTGATAGAAATGAGCTACTTCATACGCATGCGGGTTGGGCACACGGTCGGGACTAATCAATCCGTTGTCACAAAAGTTATTGTCCGAAGCATCGTACGCATTGAAATCGCCACCGTACCCATAGATCGCTACACCGTCCTTGTTCTTCCAACGGTTCGACTGGTCTACAAAGTCCCAGATAAAGCCGCCCTGATACTTCGGATACTTGCGCACCAAATCCCAGTACTCTTTAAAGCCGCCCATCGAGTTGCCCATAGCATGTGCATATTCGCACTGAATCAACGGTTTGTCTCCATTACCTTCGCAATACTTGGCGCAATGATTATAATCGGCATACATTGGGCAATAAATATCGGTAAATTCACTCATGCCCGCCTGTTCGTACTGCACGGCGCGACTAGGGTCTTCTGACTTTATCCAGCGGTAACAGGCTTCAAAATTGGGTCCGAAACCGGCTTCATTGCCCAATGACCAGAAGATAACGGAAGGATGATTGTAGTTGCGCTGCACATTCCGCTCGTTGCGTTCCAAGTGTGCTTGAGCATATTTTCCGTTACGGGCCAGTGTGTTTTTACCATAACCCATGCCGTGCGATTCTACATTCGCCTCCGCTACCACATAGATACCATATTCATCGCACAAGTCATACCACAGGTTGTCATCGGGATAGTGGCAAGTGCGCACTGCGTTCAGATTGAACTTCTTCATCAGTTGGATATCTTCTATCATCCGTTCGCGAGATACCACGTACCCTCCGTCAGGATCCATCTCATGACGGTCCGCTCCCTTGAAAAGCACGGGCTGTCCGTTTACCAAGATTTGAGCATTCTTCAGTTCTATCTTGCGGAAGCCCACTTTCACAGGAATAGTTTCCAACACCCTCTCACCGTTCATCAACGAAGCGGTCAAGGTGTAGAGCACCGGCATTTCTGCCGACCATTTAGCAGGATTGCTCACCTTCAAAGCAGCATTCAGTTTACCACTTCCTTGCAAGTGTGCGGTTGCCACCAACTTTCCGGAAGCATCTGCCAAATTCAGTTTCACGTTGCCGCTTCCTTGCAACTGGACAGCCACGTTGAGCGTTCCGTCCTTATATTGGCTGTCCAAATCGGGTGTCACGCGGATGTCTTGCATATACTGTTTGTTGCGGGCATAGAGGTAGCAATCGCGCCCCACTCCGGAATAGCGAAAGAAGTCCTGGTCTTCCAGATAAGTGCCATCGCACCAGCGGAACACTTGAAAAGCGATCAAGTTCTTTCCCGGCTGGAGATAACGCGTCAAGTTAAACTCCGCCTCCAGTTTGCTGTCTTCACTATAGCCCACATACTTGCCATTCACCCAGAGGTATATATTAGAAGTCACCGAACCGAAATGCGCAAAGACCTCTTTCTCTTTCCCATTCCAGCTGGCAGGCAGCATCACTTCCTTGCGGTAAGAGCCTACATGATTGCCCTCTACAGGCACTTCTCCCGGATTGCTTTTAAACTGACTGCGCCACGGATAGCCCACATTCACATAAATAGGGTCTCCGTATCCGTTGAGTTCCCACACAGCAGGCACTTTCATCGTGTCCCATCCCTTATCATTAAAGTTGGTTTCAAAGAAAGTCAGCGGACGTTGGTCAGAATTGCGCACCCAGTTAAACCTCCATGTCCCGTTCAGGGTCATAAAATTGGCGGACAGTTCCTTTTGTCCGGCGAGCGCAAGCTCAGAAGATTCGTAAGCAAAATAGCCCGTGTGCATAGGTGCGCGATTGACTGCATTCACCTCCGCATTCTGCCATTCTTTGTTTTGCGCCGAAGCGGTGATACTGAGCAGTGCCAAAGCAATAGCTCCTAATTGTTTTCTCATGATTATCTATAAGTTATGTACAAAATAAGATTCCTTTCACTCCAAGATAAAGAGATAACCCTTTCCTTTCGGAACGATTATTTTTTCTTTAGGCGACCGTGTAAATGCTTCCTGAAATCCCTGAATGGCGGGAGCGGTCAGCCGCGCTTTGTCCGCATCAATCCCCAGCTTCTTCCAGTCTATTTGCAATGTCACGTCACTATCCTTTTCCGCCCAACTGGCTAGAGCAATCATCACTTTCCCTTCTTTCACAAACGAGGTAGCCAGCACATCTTTGCGTCCTGTTTTCACGGGGTTGGCAGATACCCAATAGCCCATCATGCGGCTCTCTTTGATACCAAACGCATCCCATACCTTCCAAAGTTGTGAAGGCACGGATTCCATCGGTTCACGTGCCGTCATGCCATACAGCATGCCGCGGTACGGGTTACCGCCATCTTGCAGCATCTCGCCCATCATACCGAAAGGAATGCCCGACACATCTGTCAACCAATACTCGGGCGACTTATCGTACTTAAAGTATTCGCCGAACCAGAGACGATCCAGATAGGGCATGTGCTCCATATATAAGAAGGCACTGTTGATAAATCCGTCCGCAGGATTAAACTGATTGGCAGAATGCACATCAATGCGCGGGTCAGGACGATTGTTCTCCATCACCCGGCGAATGCGCTTCATGGTGTTGCGGTCGAAAGCAAGATCGTCTATGTAGACGCCGTCAGCTCCTACATGCTTGGTCAGCCAGTTAAGCCCTTCCACATAGAAATTGTGCCAGCGGGAAATGCCCGTGTTTACAATGGCGGCATCTTTATAGGCATCTACAAACCAAGCTGCGATGTAGTCTCCGTCCAGATGTTCTTGCAACCAGGCATAACCTCCGCCCTTGCCGGGAGAAAAGATTTCATGTCCCAGACTTTTCAGGGCAAAAAGTTCGGGCGCATGATTGTTCAGTTCGCGCACCGTATAATAAATCTTCACTTTGTATCCTTTTTCGTGTGATTCGTCCACGTACTGCTTCATGTAGTCGGGGCGGAAGAAAGGATAATTGATATGCGGATTGAGGGCATTCCCATGATGCAAGTTGATAACGTTCGCGCCTGTCTGGGCTACCACGTCCACTGCCTGAAAAGCATGTGCATCTCCTTCTTTGAGTTTTTCGGCAGGCTGATAGCCGTGATAATAGCGGTCTGTCCATTGTTTCATCGTGTCGATAGGCTTGAAGGGCGTAACCAACACCAAGAAGTTGAAGTGCAATTCATCGCCTTTCTTCATTTCCCGCTTGCCGCTGTAGGTTTCTACAGTTACCGCCGCTCCTTTTTCTTGATAACGGATGCCGCCTTTTCCTTCATTGTACCAAGAGGGCGGCATATTCAGCGGCTGCATCTTATAGAAGTTTGTATTCAGCGGGCGACGGTAGTTTTCCGCACGAAACAAACATTGCATGCCGGCATTCACATCGCCAAACCAGAATCCTTCCTGACTACGTTCTACGTTCCATTTCCACTGGTCGCTTTGAGGGCGAAGCGAACCCTCGTATCCCATACCCAGCCGGTATTTGGCGGTAGCAGCTGTAAGGGGAGTCAGCAGCGCGATGTCGTCTACCGATGTGTTTTCGGCAGCCTTTACCTTGACTGCATAGCTCATGAAGCCGTCGAACTCCATGCTGGCATCTACCTGCACTTCCAATGCGCCGGCTTTACCTGCCGCACTCCACGTCACCTTGCCCGCATCCGTCTTCACGAATTTCATCGGAGAGGTCAGAACGACAGGTGTCTGTTTCTTGTTTTGCCGGATAACAAATTCCATCGGCTGCGCCAGAATTTCTTTCGGTTCGTTACCAATGGATGTCATCTCCTCGGTAAAATAGCTGGTGATTGAAGCCGGAAGCCCTAATTGGCTCGTAGTAACACGCCGTCCCAATACGTTGATGGCATTGTCCGTTACAGTGATGGGAATAAAAGGCTTAACCAATTGGTCATTAACCGCATATTGCGAATTGAGCCAGCGCAAACGGGAGAGTCGCCATAAATCTCCGTCTCCTTTGTCCACCAACACGTTATCAGACAAACTAATGGTTATCTTTACCGTTTGCGAAGCCCCGGAAACATCACTGACCGTTGCCGATCCCGTATAAACGCCGCGGGCTATCTGTGCAGGCAAATCAATACCAATCCAGAGCGGCTGTACCTTTCCTTTAGGTACATTGACGTCATAGTGCTGCGTACGTCCTATCCAGTCGATGCCTTCTGTATTGAAACAGGTCAAAGCAGCGGCAGGTATCATTCCCGTCGCTCCCTTCAAATCTGTAAAAGAGACCTTCACCCCGTTCACGGGACGCTTGTCTGCCCACAAGCCCAGTTGCAACACATAATACTCGTTCTTATCCGCTTCTGCGAAGAAAGCTCCCGATGCGCCCTGCATCACTTGCCGGTACGAAAGGTCGTTGAACATACGGATAGGGTATTTTCTGTCTTCGGGCAACAGCAGGAAAGGCTTCTCTCTGTTGGCATCCATCAGCGCCTGTTTCTCACGGGCAGTGGCAACCACTTCCATCGGATAGAAACTATTGAAGCTGCCCAACGATTCGAACTTGACGAAACGCGCCTTTGCTGTTTTATCGGCAGGGGTAGCTTTTGAAAGCGCTTTCCATTGCGGAGTCGCCAAGTCCGCTTGCTGCGGATAATTCACTTTGGGATAGGGTCCGCCGGAAGTATGATAAGGCAGATAATAGATGTAGTATTCGCCCGCCTGATTGCTTGCATCAAACCGGATGCGTCCGTATTCGCGGTTAACTTCCACCGGAAGCATATTCTCCACCACCTTTCCGGTAGCCGCATTCATCACAAGGATACCCTTCTTCTCCGGATTAGCATCCCGTCTGCGCCAAGGAATCAACGCCTCCACTACCGGATTTGGGGTATCGACCCGGACGACTGCCCGATGATTGCCCAATGTGTCGGGCGTCCAATAATTTTCGCCATAAAAAGAGGCTTCGGGGACAAACTCCTGTGCCGCTGCCGGAAAGGCAAACAAGGCAGACAGCACCCATAAATAAACTTTCTTCATGCTATGTTTTTCTTTCGGGCAAATATAGGGATATGTTTTGCTTTGTGCAAACAGAATAAACGCTTTTTAATGACCTCATTCCCAATCACCCAATACATAGTTCGATTCCACCTTTTTTTCTACCTCATCGGGTAGCCCGGGATAGAAGTCGATACCCGTAATCCGTTCCACCTCATCCACAGAATTAGCATACGCATCCAGCCGGTTGTTTCCCGCATTATTCTTATAGATAAAACCAATAGCACGCGGATAAGGAGTCGGGCAAAATATCACTTTAAAGAAAGCTTCGGGCACCACCACCTTGTGTTCGCCTATCGTCCGATGTTTTTTATCAAATAGGATGGGACCGCAAACAATGTAAATCTTCCCTTCGTGCAAAGCCCAGTCACGGCACGCCTCTTCCAATTCTTTCCAATCCCCCCGGTTCAGATTGTGATGTTGCGGACAGATGTTGGTGAGGTAAAAGCTCTCAATCATCGCCTGCTTGTCCCATTTGTTATCCGCGGCGGGGCACATGTGTCCGCGGTCAATCTTGGCACCTTTATAATCTTGCGTCGTGGCAGCCTCTGATTTCGGAAGGTCCGGGTCGGGCAAGAAATCATTTGTGCGGGCAGCATTCCCTTTCACCTTTTCCGCCGTCAGCTCCCAAGCCACCCAATTGGGTATCTTGTTTGCCCGGTTGTATGAAGCGGTGTATCCTTTGCGATGCAAGATCAACTCTTGCCCCTTTGTCAAAGCGGCAGGTATTTCCAAGTGGTCGGCAACAGCAGCATCAAGGGGAGATGGCGGATTCTCTTTCGTTTCTGTAATAGAAGTTCGTTCTTTTCCGCTTAAAAAAGCAGTCATCTGCTGGCAGACGATACTCAACACGCCGCATAGCACAGCTACTAGATAATACGAGTACCGCTTATTGGTCTTTTTCCTCATTTTTATTCGTGTTTAAGGAGGCGAAGTTAGCCATTATTTCTGAAATACACAGATTAAAAAAAATCAAGTGACATCCCCCCGCTTACACGCTCTCCTAACCACTTTTCAATAGGTGTTTGAAGGGTGATTAAAAAGGATGTAAGGAGTGAACTGCAAATACTGCCGGATCTTGCTTCATCTCTCGGCAGAAAATGCTTCAACTCCCGGCAGAAGATTGTTCATCTCCCGGTTAAAGATCCTCCCACATTCGGCAGAAGATTTCTTAAAAAAACAAGCGATATCCGATGGCGCACGTTGGTTCCTGAAGGTATAACGCACGGACAAGTGATGAGTATAGCTGCGCTTCCCACTATTTCCCCTCATCTTCCTTGCGTATCTCCTGACTTCTCTCTATCTTTGCCAAACAATAAGTACATATTACATCCCCATGTTCTAAATAGAAACATCAGGATGTTCTAACATACTATATCCCCATGTTCATAATTAAAACATCCGGATGTAATGACGATAGCGAACAGATAAGAAAAACAGAAGGAAAGACTATTAGACAAATAACACTCTAATAAACAAATAGATAAAAGCAGTATGCCGATTAACTATGTAGTTACAAAAAAGGTAGATAAAAGCCAGGGGACAATAAAAGAACTTTATTATGCCACTACGCGTGCGATACAAAAAAGGCCGATTGACAGCTCGCGCATCGCACAGCAACTGGCAGAAAGAAGTTCCTTGCAAGACGGGGACGCCATGTCCGTGCTCGTGCAATTGTCCGACATCATCGCCCAACACTTGCAAGAGGGACGGACAGTGAAAATAGACGGGCTGGGAAACTTCTACCCCACCATCAGCAGCGAAGGAGTAGAGAAACCGGAAGAATGCACCGCCGAAAAAGTGCGCGTGGCGCGAATCTGCTTCAAAGCAGCACCCACTTTCCTGAAAAGGGTAAAGCGGGCAGGCTTTTTCAGCTTCCAATTGCAAGAAGAAAAGAAGGAAATAATCAAGCGAAAGAAGAAGGCAGACAGCGAATGAACCACCTGTTGAAAACTTTATTCCACATTTCGTAGAAAGAAGCATCAGGATGTTTCGGAAATATGTAAATTTGCAGTCACTTGCTTATATAAGGTGAAGAAGGAGAAGAATGAAGAAAGAAGAAATGACATATCACGTGCCGGTACTGCTAAAAGAGAGCGTAGACGGAATGAATATTCGCCCCGACGGAACGTATGTGGACGTCACCTTTGGAGGGGGCGGACACTCACGCGAAATACTCTCCCGGCTGGGCGAAAACGGACGTTTGCTGGGCTTTGACCAAGACGAAGATGCCGAACGGAACATCGTCGATGATACACACTTCACGTTTGTGCGCAGCAACTTCCGATATTTAAACAATTTCCTGCGCTATCACAATATTACCGGAGTAGATGCCATCCTTGCCGACCTCGGCGTATCATCTCATCACTTTGATGACAGCGAACGAGGATTCTCTTTTCGCTTTGACGGAGCCTTGGACATGCGGATGAACAAACGGGCGGGAGCTACGGCGGCAGACGTGATTAACACCTACGAGGAAGAACGACTTGCGGACCTCTTCTACCTGTACGGAGAATTGAAAAACAGTCGCAAACTGGCTTCGGTGATAGTAAAAGCGCGCGTGCTAAAACAAATCAACACCATCGACGAATTTCTGGAAGTGATAAAGCCGCTCTTCGGCCGCGAACGGGAAAAGAAAGAGCTAGCCAAAGTGTTCCAAGCGCTACGCATCGAAGTGAATGAAGAGATGGAAGCACTCAAAGAGATGTTGCTGGCAGCCACGAAAGCACTGAAACCGGGAGGGAGGCTGGTCGTAATCACCTACCACTCGCTAGAAGACCGGATGGTGAAGAACATCATGAAGACGGGCAACGTGGAAGGAAAATCAGAGCAGGACTTCTTTGGAAATCGGCAAACACCGTTCCGGCTGGTGAACAATCGCGTCATTACACCCGACGAAGAAGAGATTAACCGCAACCCAAGGTCGCGAAGCGCGAAACTGAGAATAGCAGAGAAGAAAGAACAATAGAGAAAAGGAAAAAGAGAAAAAGAAAATGGAAGAGGCAAAAAACGACAGCAAGAAGAAAAGAGGAAACTCGCTGAAGAACATCGTGGGAGGAGATATCCTCGCAGCAGACTTTTTCCGCCGGCAAACCAAGTTACTGGTGCTCATAATGATATTCATCATCTTTTACGTACATAACCGTTATGCCAGCCAGCAGCAGCAAATTGAAATAGACCAGTTGAAGAAGGAACTGACGGACATCAAGTACGACGCATTGACGCGAAGTTCGGAACTGATGGAAAAGAGCCGCCAATCGCGCATTGAAGATTACATATCAACCAAAGAAAGTGATTTGCAAACTTCGACGAATCCTCCGTATGAAATAGAAAACGACAACAAGTAATGGCTGTAAACAAGAAAAATATAATGACCCGCTACTTCTTCGTCATCCTGCTCATGGGACTGGTGGGAATAGCAGTGGTGGTGAAGGCAGGCATCACGATGTTTGCCGAACGGCAATATTGGCTGGACGTAGCCGACCGCTTTGTCAAAGAGAACGTGATGGTGAAACCCAATCGGGGAAACATCATCTCTTCCGACGGCAAGCTGATGGCTAGCTCCCTGCCCGAATACCGCATTTATATGGACTTCAAAGCGGGAGGAATAGAGAAAGACACGATGCTGATGAACCACATGAACGAGATTTGCGAAGGGCTCCACCAGATATTCCCCGATCAGACTGCCGCCCAGTTTAAAGCTCACTTGCAGAAAGGGCGGAAGAAAGGAAGCCGGAACTACCTGATTTATCCCCATCGCATCTCTTACATCCAATGCAAAGAGGTGAAACTCCTGCCCGTGTTCAAACTCAACAAATATAAGGGCGGGTTTATCGAACTTGCCTACAACCAGCGCAAGAAACCCTTCGGCTCTCTTGCCACCCGTACCTTGGGCGACCTCTTCGCCGATACGGCACAAGGAGCCAAGAATGGCATCGAACTGGCATTCGACACTATCTTGAAAGGTCGCGACGGTGTCACCCACCGCCAAAAGGTGATGAATAGGTACCTCAACATTGTCGATATCCCCCCCGTGGACGGGTGTGACATTATCACCACCATCGACGTGGGCATGCAGGACATCTGCGAAAAAGCACTGGTGGACAAGCTGAAGGAGATTAATGCCACCGTCGGCGTTGCCGTACTCATGGAAGTAGCCACCGGCGAGGTAAAAGCCATCGTTAACATGACTAAATGCGCTGACGAAGAATATCACGAGATACGCAACAATGCTATCAGTGACATGATGGAGCCGGGTTCTACTTTCAAAACAGCCTCAATCATGGTGGCGCTGGAAGATGGGAAGATAACTCCCGAAGACGGAATAGACACCGGGAACGGTGTAAAGATAATGCACGGACGTCTTATGAAAGACCACAACTGGCACCGCGGGGGCTATCAGTACCTGACTGTAACCCAGATTCTGATGGTCTCTTCCAACGTGGGCGTCTCTTCCATTATCGACAATAATTACAGCAACAATCCGGGAAAGTTTGTAGACGGGCTGAAGCGGATGAGTTTAGACCAACCGCTCCATCTGCAGATAGCCGGTGAAGGAACACCCAACATCCGCGGGCCCAAACAACGCTACTTCTCCAAGACCACGCTGCCTTGGATGAGCATCGGCTACGAAACGCAGGTGCCACCGATGAACATACTCACCTTCTACAATGCGATAGCCAACAACGGCGTCATGGTGCGCCCCAAATTCGTACGGGCAGCCATGCGAGGCAGCGAAGTGGTGAAAGAATACCCCACCGAAGTGATTAACCCCAAGATTTGTTCCGACCGCACCTTGACGCAGATACGGGGGATTCTACGGAAAGTAGTATCAGAAGGGCTTGCCAAGCCGGCAGGCAGCAAACAGTTTGCCGTTTCCGGCAAAACGGGCACGGCACAGGTGTCGCAAGGAGCCGCCGGATACAAATCCGGACGGGTGAACTACCTGGTGAGCTTCTGCGGATACTTCCCCTCCGAAGCACCGAAATACAGTTGCATCGTTTCCATACAAAAGCAGGGACTTCCCGCATCGGGCGGTCTGATGGCAGGCAGCGTGTTCGGGAAAATTGCCGAGCGGGTGTATGCCAAAGATTTGAGACTGAGCCTTACCAATGCCATCGACTCGAACACGGTGGTCATCCCCGACGTGAAAGCCGGAGAGATGAATCAGACCAAACGCGTGCTGGACGAATTGAAGATACAATCGCGCATCCCCTCCACTCTCAAAGCAGGGAAGGAGACGTGGGGCAGCACACATGCCGCACCGAATGCTGTGATACTAGAGGGCAGGGAACTCATGCGCAACTTCGTGCCCAGCGTTATCGGCATGGGAGCGAAAGACGCCGTCTACCTGCTCGAAAGCAAAGGACTTAGAGTAAACCTCACGGGCGTGGGCAAGGTAAAAAGCCAGTCGATAGCCAACGGAGCCATAATCAATAAAGGACAAACGATACGGTTGACAATGAGCTATTGACAGCCGCTTTAAAAAGACAAGAAGATGAATGTAAAGGAGCTAATAGGAGCCATCAAGCCGACACACATAGTAGGAACGTCGGACAAGGAAGTGACAGGGGTCAGCATCGACTCCCGAGAAGTGAAAGCCGGACATCTGTTTATGGCCATGCGCGGCACACAAGCAGACGGGCATGCTTACATCACCGCCGCCATCGAAAAAGGAGCGACCGCCATCTTATGTGAAGACCTGCCGGAAGAAACAGCAGCAGCCGTCACTTACATCCAAGTGGCGGACAGCGAAGAGGCAGCGGGCAAGATAGCCACCACCTATTACGGAAACCCCACCGCCAAACTGAAGCTGGTGGGCGTGACCGGGACTAACGGGAAGACCACCATCGCGACCTTATTATATGATACCTTCCGGTACTTCGGACACAAAACGGGACTGCTTTCCACCGTATGCAACTACATCGACGGCGAAGCCATTCCAACCGAACACACCACGCCAGACCCCATCACCCTCAATGCCCTGCTAGGCAAAATGGTGGAGGCAGGCTGCGAATATGCCTTCATGGAAGTCAGCTCACACGCCATCGCCCAAAAAAGAATCAGCGGACTGACCTTTGCCGGTGGCATCTTCACGAACCTCACGCGCGACCATCTGGATTATCACAAGACAGTGGAGAACTACCTCAAAGCCAAAAAGAAATTCTTCGACGACCTACCAAAAAATGCTTTCAGCCTGACCAACACGGACGATAAGAACGGGCTGGTGATGACGCAGAATACCCGGTCGAAGGTGTACACCTACTCGTTGCGGAACTTAGGCGACTTTAAGGGACGGGTGCTCGAATCGCACTTCGAAGGCATGCTGCTCGACTTCAACCACCGCGAAGTGACCGTGCAATTCATCGGACGATTCAATGCCGCCAACCTGCTCGCCGTGTTCGGCGCTGCCGTACTGCTGGGCAAAGAAGAGGAGGAAGTGCTCATCGCCCTGAGCACCTTGCATCCCGTGGCTGGACGTTTCGACGCCATCCGTTCACCACAAGGCTTCACCGCCATTGTGGACTATGCCCATACGCCGGACGCGCTGGTCAATGTATTGACCGCCATTCACGGCGTGTTAGAAGGCAAAGGAAAGGTCATCACCGTAGTAGGTGCCGGAGGCAATCGCGACAAAGGCAAACGCCCCCTCATGGCAAAAGAAGCCGCCCGCGGAAGCGATCACGTGATTATCACCTCCGACAACCCCCGCTTCGAGGAACCGCAAGACATCATCAACGACATGATGGAAGGCTTGACAGCTGCTGACAAGAAGAAAACCCTCTGCATCGCCGACCGGAGGGAAGCCATCCGCACGGCTTGCCTGCTGGCTGCCAAAGGTGACGTCATCCTCGTAGCCGGAAAGGGACACGAGGACTATCAAGACGTGAAAGGAGTGAAACATCACTTCGATGACAAAGAAGAACTTAACCACATTTTTAAAGAGAACTAATCACTACATAACATGCTGTACTATCTATTTCAATGGTTGCAAGCGTACAATGTCCCGGGTGCGGGAATGTTCGGATACACCTCGTTTCGTGCATTAATGGCTATCATCCTAGCATTGCTCATTTCGAGCATCTGGGGAGACCGCTTCATCAACTTGCTCAAACGGAAGCAAATCACCGAAACGCAACGCGATGCCCGCATCGACCCGTTCGGAGTTAACAAAGTAGGCGTACCGAGCATGGGAGGCGTCATCATTATCGTCGCTATCCTTATCCCCTGCTTGCTGCTGGGAAAGCTGAACAACACGTACCTGCTGTTGATGCTCATCACCACCGTATGGCTCGGCTCGCTGGGTTTTGCCGACGATTACATCAAAATATTCAAACGCGACAAAGAAGGCTTGCACGGCAAGTTCAAGATTATCGGACAGGTGGGTTTGGGACTGATTGTGGGGTTGACGCTCTACTTGAGCCCCAACGTGGTCATCCGCGAGAACATCGAAGTAGTAAAGCCGGGCGAAGAATTCGAAGTGGTGCACGGAGTAAACAACCTTAAGTCCACCCAGACCACTATCCCTTTCTTCAAGAGCAACAACTTAGACTATGCCGATTTGGTGGGCTTCATGGGAGCGCATGCACAGACGGCAGGCTGGATACTCTTCGTCATCATCACCATCTTTGTGGTGACCGCCGTGTCTAACGGAGCCAACCTCAACGATGGGATGGACGGCATGGCGGCGGGAAATTCTGCCATCATCGGACTCACACTGGGCATCCTGGCATACGTGTCGGGGCATATCGAATTTGCCCGTTACCTCAACATCATGTACATTCCCGGGTCGGAAGAACTGGTCATCTTTATCTGCGCCTTCATCGGAGCACTGATCGGATTCTTATGGTACAATGCTTACCCGGCACAAGTGTTCATGGGCGACACGGGCAGCCTCACCATCGGCGGCATCATCGCCGTGTTTGCCATCATCATCCACAAGGAACTCTTGATACCGATTCTTTGCGGCGTATTCTTGGTGGAGAACCTGTCGGTTATCCTGCAACGCTTCTATTATAAAATCGGGAAACGAAGAGGGGTGAAGCAACGCTTATTCAAGCGCACACCCATCCACGACCACTTCCGCACTTCAATGAGCCTCATCGAGCCGGGCTGCACGGTAAAGATCACCAAGCCCGACCGCCTGTTTCACGAATCAAAAATCACCGTCCGTTTCTGGATTGTCACCATCGTACTGGCAGCGGTCACGATTATCACGTTAAAAATAAGATAAATCATGAAGAGAATAGTCATATTAGGAGCGGGTGAAAGCGGTACGGGCGCTGCCGTACTTGCCAAAACAAAAGGTTTTGAAACCTTCGTGTCGGATATGTCCGCCATCAAAGAGCCCTACAAAGCATTGCTGCGCAGCCATCACATCGATTGGGAGGAAGGGCAGCACACCGAAGCCCTCGTGCTCAATGCCGACGAGGTGATAAAAAGTCCCGGCATCCCCAACGATGCACCGCTGGTGCGCAAGCTACGCGAGCAGGGCACGCCCGTCATCTCGGAGATTGAATTTGCCGGACGCTACACCCGGGCAAAGATGATTTGCATCACGGGATCCAACGGGAAGACAACAACTACATCACTCATTTACCACATCTTCAAAAGTGCGGGAATGAACGTGGGGCTGGCTGGAAATATCGGCAAGAGCTTGGCGCTGCAAGTGGCGGAAGAAGAACACGACTTTTACATCATCGAGCTCAGCTCCTTCCAACTGGACAATATGTACGACTTCCGCGCCGACATCGCCGTACTGATGAACATCACACCCGACCATCTGGACCGCTACGAGCACTGCATGCAGCACTACATCGACGCCAAATTCCGTATCACACAGAACCAAACGCCCGCCGATGCCTTCATCTTCTGGAACGACGACCCCATCATCCGCCAAGAGCTTGCCAAGCACGGGCTCAAAGCCCGTCTTTACCCCTTTGCCGAACACAAAGAAACGGGCACCGTAGCGTACGTGGAAGACCATCAAGTGAAATTCACTGCCCCCATCGCCTTCAACATGGAACAAGAAAAGCTAGCGCTCACAGGTACCCACAACCTCTACAACTCCTTGGCAGCTGGCATCTCCGCCAACCTGGCAGGCATCACCAAAGAGAACATCCGCCAGGCACTGATCGACTTTAAGGGCGTGGAGCACCGGCTGGAGAAAGTGGCACGCGTGCGCGGCATTGATTTCATCAACGACTCCAAGGCAACCAACGTGAACTCATGTTGGTACGCCCTGCAAAGCATGCCCACCCGCACGGTGCTCATCTTGGGTGGAAAAGACAAGGGCAACGACTATACAGAAATAGAAGCGCTGGTGCGCGAAAAGTGTTCCGCACTAGTCTATCTGGGGTTGCACAACGAGAAGCTGCACGCCTTCTTCGACCCCTTGAAGCTGCCCGTGGTGGAAGTGCAAACGGGCATGAAGGATGCCGTGGACGCTGCCTACCGCTTGGCAAAAAAAGGCGAAACAGTGCTGCTCAGCCCCTGCTGTGCCTCGTTCGACCTCTTTAACAGCTATGAAGACCGTGGCGACCAGTTCAAACAATACGTCAGGGAACTATGAGCTGCCGGCAAGGAGCTGCATTAAAAGCGGCCCTTAGTTTTAGTTAGATAGAGCAAAAAATTATTCTTACGAGTAGATTGATTATAAAAGCAAGAAAAACGAAGTGGATTTATTAAAGAATATATTCAAGGGCGATAAGATAGTCTGGATTATCTTTCTCTGTCTCTGCCTCATCTCGATAGTGGAGGTGTTTTCGGCAGCCAGCACATTAACGTACAAAACGGGAGACCACTGGGAACCCATCACGCAACACTCTATTATCCTCATGGTGGGTGCCGTAGTGGTGGTGCTGATGCACAACATCCCGTACAAATGGTTCCAAGTCTTCCCCGTTTTCCTGCTGCCCCTCTCAATGGCACTGCTTGCTTTCGTCACCTTGATGGGCGTCATCACAGGCGACCGCGTCAACGGCGCCGCCCGCTGGATGTCGTTTATGGGACTTCAGTTCCAACCCTCGGAACTCGCCAAGATGGCGGTAATCATCGCCGTCTCATTCATTCTTTCTAAAAAGCAGGACGACGAAGGAGCCAATCCCAAAGCCTTTAAATATATCCTTATCATCACCGGTATCATCTGCCTGCTCATCGCTCCGGAAAACCTCTCTACCGCCCTGCTCCTTTTCGGCGTGGTCTTCCTGCTGATGTTCATCGGACGCGTATCCGCCCGCAAACTGTTCACGCTCATGGGGGTAATAACCGCAGTGGTGGCGCTGGCGGTCCTCTTTCTGCTCGCCATACCCAAAGATACCGACGTGCCCTTCCTCCACCGTTTCGACACATGGAAAAGCCGCATCGTGAATTTCACTAACAAAGAAGAGATACCTGCCGCCAAGTTCGACATCGACAAAGACGCACAGATAGCCCACGCCCGCATCGCCATCGCCACCAGCCAAGCCATCGGCAAAGGTCCCGGCAACTCCGTGCAGCGCGACTTCCTGAGCCAAGCCTTTTCGGACTTCATCTTTGCCATCATCATCGAAGAACTCGGGCTGGTTGGAGGCGGCTTCGTGGTCTGCCTTTATATCTGGCTGCTGGTACGCGCCGGACGAATCGCGCAGCGGTGCGAACGCACCTTCCCTGCTTTCTTGGTGATGGGCATCGCCCTGCTGCTCGTCTCCCAAGCCCTGCTCAACATGATGGTGGCAGTAGGGCTCTTCCCTGTGACCGGACAACCGCTGCCGCTTATCAGCAAAGGCGGCACGAGCACACTCATCAATTGTGCCTACATCGGCATGATACTCAGCATAAGCCGCTATGTAGCCCGTTTGGAAGAGCGCAAGCAGCACGACGCCCAACTCCTCTTAACCATTGAAACCGGAAATTCGGAAGCCCAAACAGCCACTGAACCCACGGCACAAATACTGAATAGCGACGCCCAGTTCGAGGACGACGGCAAGACTCGACACTCTGCTCGCACGAAACAATAAAGTCATCAACCCCCACAGCAATAAAAAAACAAAAATATGGAACTTAGAATCATCATCAGCGGAGGCGGCACGGGAGGACACATCTTCCCCGCTCTATCCATTGCCAACGCCATCAAAGAAATCCGCCCCGATGCTCGCATCCTCTTCGTAGGAGCCGAAGGACGGATGGAAATGCACCGCGTGCCTGCAGCAGGCTATGAAATCATTGGCTTGCCCATCTCTGGATTCGACCGCAAACATCTCTGGAAAAACATTGCCGTGCTCTGCAAACTAGTACACAGCCAGTGGAAAGCCCGCCACATCCTCCGGAAGTTCCGCCCCCAAGTAGCCGTAGGCGTAGGCGGGTATGCCAGCGGTCCCACGTTGAAGACGGCGGGTATGATGGGCATCCCTACCTTGATACAAGAACAGAACTCCTACGCTGGAGTCACCAACAAACTGCTGGCAAAAACAGCAAAGAAAATCTGCGTCGCCTATCCCGGCATGGAAAAGTTTTTTCCTGCCGAGAAGATTCTCCTCACCGGTAATCCCGTGCGGCAAGAGCTGTTAGACGCCCACATCTCCCCAACAACCGCCCGTCAGTCCTTCGGTCTGCAGACTGATCGGAAAACGGTGCTCGTATTGGGCGGCAGCCTCGGTGCCCGCAGCCTCAACCAGGCCTTCATGAATAATCTCCCATTCATCCGCGACAACAACAACGTGCAGTTTATCTGGCAAACAGGCAAAATTTACCTCGAACAAGTGCAAGCAGCCGTAACCAAAGCCATACACACCAGCGGTCCCATCCGCAATCTTTACGTCACAGACTTCCTCCCTGACATGGCAACCGCCTATGCTGCCGCCGATCTAGTAGTCTCTCGTGCTGGAGCCGGATCCATCTCCGAGTTTTGCTTGCTCGGCAAAGCCGTCATCCTCGTCCCCTCACCCAATGTAGCCGAAGATCATCAGACCAAGAATGCCCTGGCATTGGTGGACAAACAGGCAGCCATCTGCATCAAAGATGCCGATGCTGCAGAGACGTTGGTGCCTCAAGCCGTTAACAACGTGAAAGACGAGGCAAAACTAACAAGCCTAAGAGAACACATCGCGAAACTGGCGTACCCGCATTCGGCCACCCTCATCGCTCAAGAAATCATTAAATTAGCACAACAATGAATATAGAAACCATTCAATCTGTCTACTTCGTCGGCGCCGGCGGCATCGGCATGAGCGCACTAGTACGCTACTTTCTCTCCAAAGGGAAACAAGTAGCCGGCTACGACCGCACCCCCAGTCCGCTCACCGAAAGCCTCATTGCCGAAGGGGCAGAAATACATTACGAAGACAACATCCACCTCATCCCTGCCTGCTGCCAAGACCCCGCCACCACTCTGGTGGTGCTTACCCCCGCCATTCCCTCCGAACACAGCGAGCTCACTTACTTTCGCCACCAAGGGTTCGAGATACAGAAACGGGCGCAGGTGTTAGGCACCATTACCCACTCCAGCCGTGCACTCTGCGTGGCAGGCACCCACGGCAAAACCACCACTTCCACCATGGCAGCCCACCTGCTCCATCAGTCCCACGTAGGCTGCACCGCCTTCTTGGGGGGTATCTCGAAGAACTATGGCACCAATCTGCTGCTGTCCGCCACCAGCCCCTACACCGTCATCGAAGCCGACGAATTCGATCGGTCCTTCCATTGGCTGTCACCCTATATGTCGGTCATCACCGCCACCGACCCCGACCATCTCGACATATACGGCACCGAACAAGCCTATCTGGAAAGCTTTGAGCACTACACCACCCTAATTCAACCGGGAGGCACGCTGCTCTTGCGCAAAGGTATCTCCCTACAGCCCAAGGTGCAGCCCGGCGTCACCGTGTACACCTACGCCCGGGAAGAAGGCGATTTCCATGCCGAGAACATCCGCATCGGTCAAGGCGAAATCATCATTGACTTCGTTGCACCCGATGTGCGCATCTGCAACGTACAACTCGGCGTACCCGTCAGCATCAATATCGAAAACGGCGTAGCCGCCATGGCTCTTGCCCACCTCAACGGTGCCAGCACCGACGAAATCAAACAAGGCATGAGCAGCTTCCGCGGGGTGGACCGCCGCTTCGACTTCAAACTCAAAACGCCCCGTATCGTGTTCCTGAGCGACTATGCCCATCACCCGTCGGAAATCAAACAAAGCATCCTCTCCATGCGCGAACTGTATGGCGACAAGAAGATTACCGCTGTCTTCCAACCCCACCTCTACACCCGTACCCGCGACTTCTATCATGACTTTGCCGACAGCCTCTCATTGCTCGACGAAGTTATCCTGATGGATATCTATCCGGCACGGGAACAACCTATCGAAGGCGTAACCAGCCAGCTCATCTACGACAACCTCCGCCCCGGCATCGAAAAAAGCCTCTGCCGTAAGGGAGACAATCTCGTAGATCTGCTGAAAAACAAAACCATCGAAGTATTGATTACACTCGGCGCGGGCGACATCGACAACTACGTACCCGCCATTTATGAAATGCTTAAAGACCGATAGTATGATAATCAAAAGAGTGCTCCTGACCATCGTTCTGTTAGCTATTTCCGGCTACCTTGTCGTGGCGGTGACTTGGTTCAACCACCCCGTCACTGAACAAGTGTGCCGTGATTTGGAATTAGTGATAAAGGATACGGCAAACCCGAATTTCGTCACCCGGAATGAGGTAGCTGCTCTTTTGCAAAAGAAAGGAATATACCCCGTGGGCAAAAAGTTGAGCCGTATCCACACCAAAAGTCTGGAAAAAGAGCTAAACAAACATCCACTCATCGACCACACCGAATGTTATAAGACGCCTAGCGGCAAACTATGCGTCGAAGTAATTCAGCGAGTACCCATTCTGCGCGTAATGAACGATAAAGGTGAAAACTACTACATCGACAATAAAGGCAACGTGATGCCTCCCACGGACAAATGCATCGCCCACCGAATAATTGCCACAGGGAACGTAGAAAAGTCGTTTGCAATGAGGGAATTATATAAGTTTGGTGTATTTTTGCAGAATAATAAGTTTTGGGATGCCCAAATAGAACAAATAAACGTTCTACCTGGTAGAGAGGTCGAATTAGTGCCACGGGTGGGCGACCACATCATTTATTTAGGAAAGCTGAAAAACGTAGAAGAAAAGCTGGACAGACTGAAGATTTTCTATGAGAAAGCATTGAACCAAGTCGGGTGGAACAAATATTCGCGTATCAGCCTTGAATTTGGAAACCAGATAATCTGTACCAAAAAGATAGAAGACAAGTAATAGAATAGATAACTGATAATAGAGTAAAATTAAATATGGCAACAACAGAATTTATCGCCGCTATAGAGCTAGGTTCATCAAAGGTTACTGGCATAGCCGGCAGAAAGAACAGTGACGGGAGCATGCAGGTGTTGGCTTATGCCAAAGAGGATTCTTCTTCGTTTATCCGAAAAGGAATTATCTATAACTTGGACAAAACAGCACAATGCCTGACGTCTATCATTAATAAACTGGAAGGTGAGCTCAAAAATTCAGTCGCCAAAGTATACGTAGGCATTAGCGGACAATCACTTCGCACCGTACGAAATGTAGTCAGCCGCGACCTGAAAGAAGAGAAGGTCGTCACACAAGAGCTGATTGACTCCATCTGCGACGAGAATCTCGAAATTCCACTTATAGATATGGACGTGCTCGACGTGGCACCGCAAGAGTACAAGATTGGAAACAACACCCAAGCCGACCCCGTTGGTGTATCAGGAAGTCGCATCGAAGGTCGCTTTCTCAACATCGTGGCGCGCTCTTCAATCAAGAAGAACCTAGAACGCTGCTTTGAACAATCAAAAATAGAAATAGCTGACCTGCTCATCTCTCCGCTCGTGACGGCAAACGCTGTGCTCACCGAAACCGAACGTCGCTCGGGCTGTGCCCTAGTGGACTTTGGAGCAGACACTACAACCATCTCCGTCTACAAAAACAACATTCTTCGCTTTCTCACCGTATTGCCACTGGGCGGCAACAGCATCACTCGCGACATCACCACCCTGCAAATGGAAGAAGAAGAAGCGGAAAAGCTGAAGGTGAAATACGGCAACGTGCTTTACGAAGAAGACAGCAACGAAGAAGCGGCAGTCTGCAAACTGGAGGATGGCACCCGGACCATTGAATTGATAATGCTGAACAACATCATCGGCGCACGTACGGAAGAAATTGCACTCAATGTATGGAACCAGCTGCAACGGTCGGGCTTCGACGACAAACTGCTGGCAGGTGTCATCATTACCGGCGGAACATCTAACCTGAAGAATCTGGAAGAACTTCTCTGTAAACGGTGCAACATAGAAAAAATCAGAACCGCCCGGACCATTCGCAACGCGATACATATATCGGACAAATGGAATAAGAAGGATGGCACCCAAAACACCTTGTTCGGTTTGTTGTTTGAAGGCAACGATAATTGCTGTCTCGTTGAATCGGTACCCACTCCCCAACCGATTCGGGCTGACTCGACACTGGGAAATACAGGGGGATTCTTTGACGCAGATGAAGAACTGAGAAAACAGGAGGCGGAAGCTAAAGCGGCTAAGAAGCTGAAGGACGAAGAAGACAAGCGCCGCAAAGACGAAGAGAAAAAGAGAAAAGAAGACGAAAAGCGAAGAAAAAAGATTGCTAGCCAAAATAAGCCCAGCTGGTTTAAATCGACCTTCGACAAACTTTCGAATGAGATATTCTCAGACGAAGACATGAAATAACTGGTAACTGGTAATTTGTAATTAATGAAATTATGGACGAGATAGTACAATTCGATTTTCCAACGGATTCTCAGAAAATCATCAAAGTAATTGGTGTAGGCGGTGGCGGCGGTAATGCCGTAAATCACATGTACAGGGAAGGCATACACGATGTCACATTCGTTCTCTGCAACACGGATAATCAGGCACTGGCCGAATCGCCCGTACCGACCAAGCTGCAATTGGGGCGTAACATCACGCAAGGACTGGGCGCCGGTAACCGCCCAGAGCGCGCCCGCGATGCTGCAGAAGAAAGCATCGAAGACATTACCAACCTATTAAGCGACGACACCAAAATGGTGTTCATCACCGCTGGAATGGGCGGCGGAACAGGAACCGGAGCCGCTCCTGTGATAGCCCGCATTGCTAAAGAGATGGATATACTCACCGTAGGTATCGTCACCATCCCCTTCATCTTTGAAGGCGAAAAGAAAATCATTCAGGCATTGGACGGTGTGGAAAGGATTGCCCAACACGTCGATGCGCTATTAGTAATTAACAACGAACGGCTAAGAGAAATCTACTCTGACTTGACTTTCATGAACGCATTCGGAAAAGCCGATGACACCCTGTCTATAGCCGCCAAAAGCATCGCTGAAATCATCACCATGCGAGGCACGGTGAACTTGGACTTCGCCGATGTGAAGACTATCCTCAAAGATGGCGGGGTAGCCATCATGAGTACTGGATTCGGCGAAGGAGACAGCCGTGTAACAAAGGCTATTGAAGACGCTCTGCACTCACCGCTGCTCAACAACAACGACATCTTCAACGCCAAAAAAGTGATGCTCAACGTTTCCTTCTGCGACCACTCCGAGCTGATGATGGAAGAGATGAACGAAATTCACGAGTTCATGAGTAAATTCCGCGAAGGTGTCGAAGTGATTTGGGGTGTGGCTATGGATAATGCGCTCGACACCAAAGTAAAAATTACTGTCCTTGCTACCGGATTCGGCGTGGAAGACGTCCCGGGAATGGACAGCGTACTCGAAAAACGCAGTCAAGAAGAAGAGGAGAAGCAACTGATACAAGAAGAAGAAAAAGAGAAGAACAAAGACCGCATCCGCAAGGCTTACGGCGAAAGTGCTAATAGCATCGGCAGCAAGAACATTAATAAGCGACGTCATATCTACGTCTTCAGCGCCGAAGATCTGGACAATGATGACATCATCGCTATGGTAGAGAACTCCCCTACATTTCTGCGTGACAAAACGACGCTAACTAGAATTAAAGCAAAGGCTGCATCGGAAGAAGAGACCGCAACAGATGAAGCGGTCGACACCAACGGCGTCATCACTTTTTAAATTGGAAATATCATTATGGATTTATTTGAAAGAGTCAGCGAAGACATTAAAATCGCAATGAGGGCTAAAAACAAAGTTGCTCTCGAAGCACTAAGGAATATCAAGAAATGCTTTCTCGAAGCAAAAACAGCTCCGGGGGCAAATGATATGTTAGCGAATGAAGACGCGCTTAAAATTATCCAAAAGTTGGTGAAACAGGGAAAAGACTCTGCTGAAATTTACATTGGTCAGGCACGCCAGGATTTGGCGGATACAGAGTTGGCACAAGTGAAAATCATGGAAACATACCTGCCCAAGCAAATGACCCCAGATGAGCTAGAAAAAGCCATCAAGGAGATTATAGCAGAAACGGGTGCTACGGGTGGTAAAGACATGGGTAAAGTCATGGGCGTTGCATCAAAGAAGCTGGCTGGTCTGGCTGAAGGTCGCGCTATCTCCGCCAAAGTAAAAGAATTGCTGGGATAAACAAAACCTACAATTAATAAGAAAGTGTATCCAAGATCACCGTAAGGTTACCTTGGATACACTTTCTTTGTATCACCTCTTATTAATGTATCACCTCTTATTAATCAAAGAGTTCTTGCAAGACACTTAATGACTTCAAAACAGGAAAGTTCGGAAGATGCAGCCGATAATATTCATTGAGGATGACCAAACAACGCGCTCGCTCAGTACGGCTCATTTCAAAAAGATGCATCGTCTCATAATTCATCCGCATCAATTGAGTCAAACGCCCTGCCTCTTCTGGATTAATAAACGAAGAATGCAACTGCGGACGAGTAGAAACAAAACAAGCATTAAGCAAATCAAAACAATCACCCTCTTGATAATCGTCAAGATTAGGATACAATCCCAAAAACCGGGAAAAGCGCATTAGAAAGACCAGGTGGAAGTTTGAGCACGCATCGCGGCATTCATCCAGCCAAGTGACTGAATGCACCAAATACGCAAACAAGGGCGCATTTTCAGCCTCCTCCCGCATAGCACGATAAAGGAATTCAGCCAGAAAGAACGCAATGGACGATTTATAGGGATTATAAGGTATACTTGAGAAAGGATAAAACGACTTCGCCTCCCTGATTTTATACAAAGAACTGTTCGGACGATAATCCGCCTCAAACTCTATCAATGACATCGGTTGAAACAAAACAGACTTCACTACCGCTTTTCGCGAGCGAGGCATCGCCACTAAAAAAGATCCTCTACCAGATAATTCGGTGAACATCTCTACAATATGGGTCGTATCATTATATTTGAGCGAATGCAAAACTATTCCTACTGTTTTTTGCAACATAGCGTTTCCGTTTCAATTTTGGTAACAAAGCTACAAAAAACACTGTAAACAACAATTAAAAGCTTCTATATTTAAAAAACTTTCATCGTCAAGCAAAAAAGAGGAAGCACCTATTCAGCTGATAGTCAGGGCACATACAAGTATATAAGCAATAAATCAAACATTTGCTCTAAAATATTTCCTTAGAATGTTTTGGTAATCCAAAAAAAGTCTCTACTTTTGCATCCGCAATCAGGAACAAAGCTTGATTACTAAAGCAGAAATGCTTGACAATGCTGGCCCATTCGTCTATCGGTTAGGACGTAAGATTTTCATTCTTGAAAGAGGGGTTCGACTCCCCTATGGGCTACGAAATAAAAAAAATACGAATTTAAAAAAAAGATTAGTCGAGATGGCAAATCATAAATCATCACTCAAGAGAATCAGACAAGAGGAAACTAGAAGAATTCATAACAGATATTATGGTAAGACCATGAGAAACACTGTTAGAAAGTTTCGTTCTATAACTGAAAAGGCAGAAGCTATTGCTTTGTATCCAAGCATCAGTAAAATGGTTGATAAATTGGCTAAAGTGAATATTATTCACAAGAACAAAGCTAGTAATCTGAAATCTAAGCTGGCTCTGTATATCAACAAGCTTGCTTGATAGTAGATTCTAACCAATTACTATACAATATTGAGGCTGAACTATTTAGTTCGGCCTTTTATGGTTAAGATTGTAAGATTCAATCGGCTATATCAAAAAAGCAAGCACCATTTTATTCTTCATTTTCACTCTTTTTTTCTTCTATAGCTCGACTTTTTTTAGTACATTTGCTCGTTATTATAACTAAGAAAGGCAATTATGAGCGAAGAACTAATCACCCCTAACAACGGGCTGTATTTAGCCGACAGCATCCAAGTATTGGAAGGTCTGGAAGCTGTCAGAAAACGTCCCGCGATGTACATCGGAGACATCAGTGTAAAGGGGCTTCATCACTTGGTATATGAAATCGTAGATAACTCCATCGACGAAGCGTTGGCCGGATATTGCGACCATATCGAAGTAACCATCAACGAAGACAATTCTGTTACCGTACAAGATAACGGACGTGGTATTCCAGTAGACTTCCACGAAAAGGAACAAAAATCTGCGCTGGAAGTAGCAATGACAGTACTACACGCTGGAGGTAAGTTCGATAAAGGTTCGTACAAGGTATCCGGGGGCTTGCATGGTGTAGGTATGTCGTGTGTAAATGCGTTATCCACCCACATGATATCACAAGTATTCCGTAACGGTAAGATGTATCAGCAGGAATACAAATGCGGCAAGCCGATTTATCCAGTAAAAGAAGCAGGCGTATCGGAACATACCGGAACCAGACAACAGTTTTGGCCAGACGATACCATCTTCATCGAGACCGTCTATAAATATGAAATTTTAGCTACACGCCTCCGCGAGTTAGCTTATTTGAATGCCGGTTTAACAATCTCCCTAACCGATCGCCGCGTGGTAAACGAAGACGGCAGTTTCAAGCATGAGAAATTTCTTTCCAAGGAAGGATTAAAAGAATTTGTTCGCTTCGTGGACTCCTCACGCGAGCACCTCATCAACGACGTTATCTACTTGAATACCGAGAAGCAGGGTATCCCCATCGAAGTAGCCATCATGTACAACACCTCGTTTGCCGAAAACATCCATTCGTACGTAAACAACATCAACACCATTGAGGGAGGTACACATCTGGCCGGATTCCGGCGTGCACTTACGCGCACATTGAAAAAATATGCCGAAGACAGCAAGATGCTGGATAAAATTAAGATTGAAATATCGGGTGATGACTTTCGTGAAGGATTGACAGCCGTTATCTCTATTAAGGTACAAGAGCCACAGTTTGAAGGACAAACCAAAACGAAGTTAGGCAACAACGAAGTAATGGGAGCGGTAGACCAAGCAGTAGGCGAAGTGCTGACTAACTATCTGGAAGAACATCCTAAAGAAGCTAAAGTAATTGTAGACAAAGTAATTCTTGCCGCAACCGCTCGCCACGCAGCCCGCAAAGCACGCGAAATGGTGCAACGCAAATCACCGATGTCCGGAGGTGGACTACCGGGTAAACTAGCAGACTGTTCAGACAAGGATCCGATCAAATGCGAATTATTCTTGGTCGAGGGAGATTCGGCAGGCGGTACGGCTAAGCAAGGCAGGAATCGTGCTTTCCAAGCTATTCTTCCCCTACGGGGTAAGATTCTAAATGTAGAGAAAGCCATGTACCACAAGGCACTTGAAAGCGAGGAAATCCGCAACATTTACACCGCTCTTGGTGTTACCATCGGAACCGAAGAAGACACGAAAGAAGCCAATATGACTAAACTGCGTTATCACAAAGTCATCATCATGACCGATGCCGATGTCGATGGCTCACACATCGACACATTGATTATGACCTTCTTTTTCCGCTATATGCCGCAACTAATTCAAAACGGCTACTTGTACATCGCCACTCCTCCACTCTACCTTTGTAAAAAAGGAAAAGTAGAAGAATATTGTTGGACAGAGCCACAACGCCTAAAGTTCATCGACACCTATGGCGGCGGTTCGGAAAATGCAGTGCACATACAGCGTTACAAAGGTTTGGGAGAAATGAATGCCCAACAATTATGGGAAACAACAATGGACCCAGATAACCGTATGCTGAAACAGATTAACATTGAAAATGCAGCGGAAGCTGACTATATATTCTCGATGTTAATGGGTGAGGATGTCGGTCCACGCCGCCAATTCATTGAAGACAATGCAACGTATGCAAACATCGATGCTTAATCGACCATAATAAAAGAAGCGCCGGTAGATGAGGGATTATCCTTCATCTACCGGCGCTTCTTTTATTATTTTTGTCTACAGTATCCCTTGTGAATTAAGTTCTTCTACCGCTATTTCCAGTTCTTTGTACCAATCTTTTCCGAATTTACGGATAAGCGGTTCTTTCAAAAATTGATAAACAGCTACATTCTCTTTTTTGCCCAAGAGCACTGCCGCTTGGCATACTTTCCAACGATGATAATTAACGGCTTTGTAAGGTCCGTAATCACTGATACGAATCGGATAAAGATGACAAGAGACAGGTTTGTAAAAGTCGGTCTTCCCTTCCCGGTACGCCTTTTCAATAGCACAATAGCAGTAGCCCCGTTCGTCATAACAAGTAAATACACAATCCTTTCCGTTGACAATAGAAGTCACTAAATCACCATCCTCATCGGCATAAACTACTCCTTGCTTGTCAATCACCGCTTGAGCTTCCGACGAAAGCGAATTCCAAACAATGGGCAATACCGCCTCCAGCTTTTCCACTTCATCCAATTCTACGGGAGCTCCGGCATCACCCTCTATGCAGCACTCTCCTTTGCAGGCATCAAGGTTGCACAAAAACTTCTCTCGAAGTACGTCGAGGCTGATGACCACATCGTCTATCTGAATCATTTACTGATCAACACTTTTCCCGACATTTCTTTCGGAGCTTCCAGATCCATTATATTCAACATCGTAGGAGCCACATCAGCTAAAATGCCATTTGCAACCTTTGCATTCTTATTCTTCGTCACATAGACACAAGGCACCGGGTTTAACGAGTGAGCCGTGTTGGCAGAGCCATCTTCATTCATCGCATTGTCCGCATTGCCATGGTCGGCAATAATAATCACTTCATAATCATTCGCCTTGGCTGCTTCCACCGTTTCTTTCACGCAAGCATCAACTGCAATGACCGCTTTTTGAATGGCTTCATAAACGCCTGTATGTCCTACCATATCACCATTGGCATAGTTCACCACGATAAAGTCGTATTTATTTTCGTTAATGGCAGCCACCAGTTTGTCTTTCACTTCGTAAGCACTCATTTCGGGTTTCAAGTCATAGGTAGCCACTTTTGGAGAAGCCACCAAGATACGTTCCTCACCTTTAAACGGAGTCTCGCGCCCTCCATTAAAGAAAAACGTCACATGAGCATATTTTTCTGTTTCTGCAATGTGAAGCTGTGTTTTCTGTTCGGCAGAAAGAAATTCACCCAATGTATTCTGCACATTATCTTTATCAAAAAGGATATGTAAACCTTTGAATGAAGCATCATACGGAGTCATACAGTAATATTGTAAACCCGGAATAATGTGCATGCCAGCTTCTGGCATATCTTGTTGTGTCAACACAGAAGTCAATTC
The DNA here is from genome assembly GCA_036652495.1 of Bacteroides sp. Lineage (GTDB taxonomy): Bacteria > Bacteroidota > Bacteroidia > Bacteroidales > Bacteroidaceae > Bacteroides. The sequence continues at coordinate 2,580 of JAVVVS010000011.1, read as the reverse complement.
TTTGGCACGGTCATTACGGTAATTAAAGAAGATGACTACGTCGCCCTCCTTGATGGTTCCGTCTACGTTAGCATTTACAATTGGTTTGATAAATTCGTCCGTCACGCCTTCATCATAAGATTCCTGCATCGCTTCGACCATGCAAGCAGCCTTTTTGCCCAAACCATTGACCAACAAATCATAAGCCTCTTTCACTCGCTCCCAGCGCTTATCACGATCCATCGCATAATACCGACCAATGATAGACGCTATTTTGGCAGTAGATTGGGCACAATGTGCTTCTAATTGTTCGATAAAGGCTTTTCCACTTCTTGGGTCGGTATCACGACCGTCCATAAAGCAATGAACAAAAGCATTTTCTATCTGATACTCACCAGCAATATCACAAAGTTTAAATAAATGATCTAAAGAGCTGTGTACGCCGCCATCAGAGGTCAATCCCATAAAGTGAATGCTTTTACTATGCTCCTTGGCATACGAAAAAGCCGAAATAATTTCGGGATTCTGCATGATGCTGTTATTGCGACAAGCCAGATTGATTTTTACTAAATCCTGATAAACCACCCGTCCAGCGCCAATATTAAGATGTCCCACTTCCGAATTTCCCATCTGTCCGTCCGGCAAACCTACATTCTCTCCACTTGCTTGAAGTTGAGAATGAGGATACGTTTTTACTAAATAATCCCAATAGGGAGTGGGAGTATTGAATATAACATCTGCTTTTCCATGATTACCGATTCCCCATCCGTCGAGAATCATTAAAAGGGCTTTTTTACTCATATTGATTGAATTTTAAATTATTCCTGTAAGTTTAACTATTCACAAATTCTGGTGGCAAAGTTACAAAAAAAAGAGAGGTCAACACGCGTTGTTTCCAAATGATTTATGTACTTTTGCTCCCGCTTTAAAAACTAATAACAGAATTATGGACGATTCAGACCCGCGACCGTATAAGAGTATAAACTAAAGCGAGCAGAGCCATTGCATCACCGAGACCTCTGTTCGTCAAACTAAACAACGAAAGGAGGCAATTGAGATGAGAACGTATCTTTATTGTGAAGCTGGCTTTGTGGAAAAAACACAATGGCTTCCAAATTGCTGGGTAAATGTAGTATGCCCCGACGCCGATGATTTCCGATTCCTGACACAGGAACTTAAAGTCCCCGAATCTTTTTTAAATGACATTGCCGACACGGACGAACGTCCGCGTACGGATACCGAAGGCAGCTGGCTGCTCACTATTCTGCGCATTCCCGTACCGAACAGCCAGAACGGCATCCCCTTCAACACCGTCCCCATCGGCATCATCACGAACGATGAAGTCATCGTATCCGTTTGCTATCACCAAACGGAGCTTATCCCTGACTTTATTGAGCACACCCGCCGTAAAGGATTGGTGGTGCGTAACAAACTCGACTTGATTTTTCGCCTCATCTATTCCTCAGCCGTCTGGTTCTTGAAGTATTTGAAGCAGATCAACAATGACGTCACTGCTGCCGAAAAGGAACTAGAGCGAAGCATACGTAATGAAGACCTGTTGCGACTGATGCGGTTGCAAAAGACGTTAGTTTATTTCAACACTTCCATCCGTGGCAACGAGATTATGATAGGAAAGCTCACCAGTATCTTCCAAGACACTGATTTCTTGGACAAAGACTTGGTAGAAGATGTTATCACCGAGCTCAGGCAAGCTTACAACACAGTCAACATCTACAGCGATATCCTCACTGGCACAATGGACGCCTTCGCCTCCATTATTTCCAACAATGTGAATACCATCATGAAACGCATGACGAGCATCTCCATCATCCTGATGGTGCCGACACTCATCGCCAGTTTCTATGGGATGAACGTAGATGTGCACATTGGAGAAATGCCCCATGCCTTTGCCTTTATCGTCGTCTTTTCGGTTGCTATCTCATCACTAGCCTTTGTGATATTCAAGAAAATAAAATGGTTTTAATTCAGGGCAACCGCATCAAAAGTTGGATGCTATTTTAAGCTCGGATTACGTGGGACAGGTACACGAACGATGCGGACCAAGACGGAAGAACACGGACCCTCGCGGTAGTTGGAAGCAGTTTGCCCTGTCTTTTTCTTTCTTGTTCTTTTTCTACGCGCGCCCCGCCCTAACCAAACAGCCGTGCGGGACGTTCGCTTTCGGCAGAGGATGGGGCAACTCTCGGCAGAAGATGACGAATCTCCCGGCAGAGGATTATTTCTTTGATGCGCTTGTCCTGACTCTAATCAACCTTTCGTTTGCAAAAAATAAAAGCGTTCGCTATCTTTACTACCGTTTGTGAGCAAGCCTCATCCACGGACTTTTGCGTATAAGCCTTCGTTATTTGATAAGTAATATATCATTTGATAAGGCTCTATAACGAATCGTGTGGGTAGTTCCACCAAAAACATTACCTTTGTCCCATGACTAGTGTTGAAATATTTACAATGGCTTTAGGGCTTCAGACTCCTTGGCAGGTTATCAAGGCTGAGTTTTTAGTTGGCGATGATAAAAGCAATTTTTAAGTTTTTATTTCTATATAATTGACTAAAGTTGCTCTATTTCTTCGATAGATAGAC
>JAVVVS010000010.1:37745-62753 GCA_036652495.1 Bacteroides sp. | reverse complement strand
GTCAAATCCAGTCAACCCCAAATTAGCACAACGCTTTAAAATCAAAAGAAGACAGGGTTACTTGTGGTAGGCGATAACCCGACTGTCACTACAGATACATCCATCGAACCTAACTACTGCTTTCTTTCGGGTGCAAAGATAGAAATTCTTTTGGGATTAGGTGCTACGCGCTTCTATTTTATTCTACGATTCCTTCTTCAGCACGGCGGTGAGCACCGGGCTTCACTGCGTAATACGTAACCCCAGCATCTTCGGCGATAAATCGCACCACCTGTAGAAGCTTGAACAATTTCTCCGCCCGGCTGTTCTCTTGACCAATGAAAACTCTCCGTATGAAAAGAAGATACTACGCTGCAAACGCTCTGCTACTTGTTTTGCTACCGCTGACAACCCAGGCACAAACCCCTCTCCGCTTCGAAGAAGCGCTGGAGCTCTTGTCCAAGCAAAGCACCAGCATCAAAATAGCCGACAAAGGTGTCGAGATAGCCCGCTCCGAACGCAGCAAACTTCACGCACTGTGGTACCCCTCGCTTCAGGGAACGGGATCGATGGTACGCCTTTCGCAAGCGGTGGAAGCCAGACAGTCTTTGGCTCCCTTTACCAACGAGGCGAAAGATTGGTTGCACACCCTCGTGCCCGGCGCACCCCTCGTGGATGCACTGCTTGATGGAATTGGAACACAAACGCTTGTCTTCCCTATCGCTCCGCGACGACTGACAACGATAGATCTGACCGCTCAATGGATTGTCTTTGCCGGAGGAAAACGACTCCGCGCCGGACGGATGGGGCAGGCAATGGTAGACTTGGCACGCGGCAACCGATCGCAAGTCACCGCCACCCAACAGGCTTTGCTCGCCGAAAGTTACTATGGACTGCGCCTAGCCACTCAAGTAGTGTCGGTGCGTCAGGAAGCCCTAACGGGACTCGAGACCCATTACCAGCAAGCTCTGAAGCTGGAAGCCGAAGGGATGATTGACCGTGCCGGACGCCTCCTGGCCCAAGTGAACCGGGACGAGGCTCAACGCGAGCTGGATGCCGTCCGCAAAGATGTCACACTGATGCAGTCTGCCCTACAAGCCCTGCTGAAGTGGCCTGCCGAAGGCATCGCAATCGCCCCCACCTCTCCCCTTTTCCTCAACGACTCGCTGCCTTCCCGCGAATGCTTCCGACAGTGCCTCAGCTCGGACAACGCATTACTTGCCCAACTCAGCGCGCAAGAACGCTTGGCGCACGAACAGTTGGGGAACGACCGCAGCGACTATCTGCCCGTGGTTGCCCTCTTTGGCAAACAGACGCTCTACTCACAAGGTTTTGCACGCAACCTCGTACCGCGGGCGATGGGAGGCATCGGCTTTACTTGGAACCTCTTTGACGGAGGAGCGCGAGAGAAGCGAATCGACCAGTCGCGACTGCTGGAGCAGACGGCGGCATTGAACCGCACCCGCGCTGCAGACGATTTGCAAGTAGCTGCCGACAAGCTCTACACCCAGATTGAGAAGGCAAAGGAAAGTGCCCGCACGCTCAGCGCCACCATTACCTTGAGTGAGGAGCTGCTGCGCATCCGCAAGCGGTCGTTTGCCGAGGGGATGGCTACATCCGCCGAGGTGATCGACGCTGCCATCCTCCTCGCCAACGTACGCGCTGCCCGATGGACGGCTTGCTACACCTACGACGTGTCGCTGATGCAACTCCTCGCCCTCTGCGGCATCCCCCATCAATTCACGTTATACAATTAAACATCCACCGACATGAAACTAAACCAATGTTCTCTCTCTTGGGCTTTCGCCCTCGTGGTACTTGCCATCGCCCTCTTCACCGCCATAGGGATGATACTGCTGCACCGTCCGCCCGACGTCTTGCAAGGGCAGGTGGAAGCCACCGAAATACGCATCAGCGGAAAACTGCCGGGAAGGGTGGACACGTTCCTCGTCCGGGAAGGCGATTGGGTGCACCGCGGGGATACGTTGGTCATCATCAACAGTCCCGAAATCAAGGCGAAGTTCCGGCAACTGGACGCGTTGGAACAAGTAGCTATCGAGCAGCACAAAAAGGCAGAAGCGGGCACGCGGGCTCCTCTCATCGCCGCCGCCCTGCAAGGGTGGAAAGTAACGCAGAGCACGCGGACGCTGGCACAGACCACGTACCGGCGCATCGATGCGCTCTACCGCGACAGTGTGGTGAGCGCGCAACGCCGAGACGAGGCGGCGGCACTCTATCAAAGTGCCACCGCTGTCGAAGGGGCGGCGCACGAACAATACCGGCTCGCTTTGCTCGGCGCACAGCAGGAAGACCGCGCCTCTGCCCTCTCCATGGTGCATGCAGCACAAAGCACGGTGGACGAGGTGGCTTCGCTTTTGCTCGACACGCATCTGACGGCTCCCGCCGACGGACAGATAGCCACGCTCTTCCCCCGCCGGGGCGAGCTGGTGGCGCCGGGAACTCCGCTGCTGTCGCTGGTGGTGATGAGCGATGCGCATGTGGTGCTCAACGTACGCGAAGACGCCCTGCCACTCTTCCCCATGGGAGGTTCGTTCACCGGCGACGTACCGGCGTTGGCGCTGCAAGGGGTAAAGTTTGTGACGTACTACATCAGTCCGTTGGGAAGCTTTGCTACGTGGAAGTCGACCAAACAGTCCGGCAGCTATGACATGCAGACGTTCGAGATTCAGGCACGACCGGAGAAGCCGATGGGGCTGAGACCGGGCATGTCGGTGCTAGTGTCACCACAGCGCACTCAGCGTCACACAAAAGATTGATGACGAAGATGAAAAAGACCGGTTTTGCATCCGTGCTGCGGCGGGAACTACGGCGCCTCACTTCCCGCCGACTCTACTTCGGCGTATGCCTGGCGCTGCCCTTGTTCACGCTCTTCTTCATGGCGACTATCTTCGGAAACGGACAAATGGAAAACATCCCCATCGGGCTTGTCGACGGGGACAACAGCGCCACGTCCCGCGCCATCGGGAGGCGCATCGCGGCAGTGCCCACCTTCTGCGTGACAAGGCACTTTATCGACGAAGCCGCTGCCCGCAAGGCGGTGCAGCGAAAGGAAATCTACGGCTATCTATCCATCCCCGTCCACTTCGAGCGGGACGCCGTGACAGGCAAACGAGCGGTGCTGAGCTATTACTATCACTACGCGTTGCTTGCAGTAGGAGGCGAACTGATGGCTGCCTTTGAAACGGCGCTCGCTCCGGTGGCGATGGCACCGGTGACGATGCAGGCGGTGGCGATGGGCGTAAGCGGGAAGCGCATCGGCACGTTCTTGCTGCCCGTGGGGGCGGACGATCATCCGCTCTACAATCCTTCGCTCGATTATTCGGTCTACCTCAGCCTGCCCTTTTTCTACGTACTCTTCCAAGTGCTCATCTTGCTCATCACGGTCTACGCGGTGGGCAGCGAGCTGAAGTTCGGCACGGCAGCGGACTGGCTGACAACGGCGGGAGGCAGCATGACACGGGCGATGGCGGGCAAACTGTTGCCTTACACGGTGATCTTCGTGCTGACGGGATGGCTGGCTAACTTGGTGCTGCTGGGACTGCTGCACATCCCCTTCGCCGAGAGTTGGTGGCTGCTCAACGGGATGACGGCGCTCTTCGTGATTGCCACTCAGGCGCTGGGCGTATTCCTCTACGCGCTCTTCCCCGTGCTGTCGTTGGTCATCAGCTTGGTGTCGATGGTAGGGTCGTTGGGCGCCACGCTGTCGGGGGTGACATTTCCCGTGCTGAACCTGTATCCCGTGGTGCAAGGAGCGGCGCAACTCTTCCCTGTGCGCCACTTCACTGAGATTCTTCAAACACTGCTCTATGCCCACGGTGGCTGGATGCACGTCTGGCAGCCCGCCTTGGCGCTCTGCTTCTTCGTGCTGCCCGCTGTCGGTCTGCTGGGGCGGCTCAAACGGGTCATCATCCATCGAACGTATGAAAAAATTCAATAACTGGGCGCGCATCGTCCGCTTTGCTGCGGCGCGCGAAGGGCGTGCCATCCGCCGGAGCTATCCAGTGCTACTGGTGCTGGCGGGAGGCATTTTCGTTTACGGAGTGCTTTACAACGTGCTCTACGCCCCCGAGGTGGTGACGGGGGCACCCGTGGCGGTGGTGGACCATTCGCTCAGCCGGCTGAGCCGCACCTACGTGCGCTGGCTGGAGGCGACGCCCCAAGTAAAAGTGAACGGACAGACGGGCAATTTCATCGAGGCGCAACGATGGATGAAGGAGGGCCGGGTGGTGGGCATCATCTACCTACCTGCCGACTTGGAGCAACGGGTGGGAAAAGGACAAGAAGCCATCTTCTCGCTCTATGCCACCACAGACGCCTTCCTCTATTTCGAGGCGTTGCAAACCGCTTCAATGCAAGTGATGCTAGCGGTGGACGAGCGGTACCGCGCCGAAGGGGCGGTCTTCCTTCCGCCCCAAGGCGTAGTGGCAGTGAGCTCTACGGCGCCCGTCAGCCTGAGTGGCAACGCGCTCTACAACGTAACAGAGGGGTACGGCTCGTACCTTCTTCCGGCAGTGCTAATGATTATCCTCTTCCAGACGCTGCTGATGGTGGTCGGCATGCTTGCGGGCGAAGAAGCGCAGACGGGGGGCGTACGCGCCTTCCGGAGATTCGGACGGGGAGGGACGGCAGCGGCGGGGGTGGTGTTGGGCAAAACACTGGTCTATACAGGTCTCTATGCCGTCTTCGCATTGTTTCTGCTGGGGCTGATACCGCTCTTGTTTGGCCTTCCGGCACTGGGCAACGGGGGAGTCATCGCCTTGTTGCTGCTTCCGTACTTGCTTGCCACCTCTTTTCTGGGCTTGGCGGCAAGCCGCTGGTTCACCGATTCGGAAGCTCCGGTGCTGTTCATCGCCTTCTTTTCCGTGGGGTTGGTCTTCGTCTCCGGTGTGTCGTACCCGCTGGAACTGATGCCGTGGTACGGACGGGCGTTGCACGCCGTGCTTCCTGCGGCGCCTGCCACACTCGCCTTTGTACAAGTGAACTCGATGGGAGCATCGCTGACGGATGTGGGCGGGGCGATGGTTACGCTCTGGGTGCAAACAGGGGTTTATTTCGGGCTCGCGGTAGGGGTGCAGGCGGCGAAGATGCGGGCGTTCTAACGCATCCCAGCGGCGGGGATACAAATTATCGGCAGAAGATGAGTCCACTCCCGTCAGAAGATTGTTCCTCTCTCGGCAGAGGATTCACCATCCTTCGGCAGAGGATGGCTCATTTCCCGGCAGAGGATTTTTCTTTCTTCCCGTTCAGAATAATTGCATCAAGCCGCAGAATAGATCCGAGTTCGTCCGTCTTGTCCGTATCGATTGTGGCAAAGCATCTGGAATAGAAGGCAAACGTTAGCGCTTCACCGACGCCCTAACCAGTTTAATCTCGCTATAGCTTACGTCATCGCCTAAGGCTACTTTGAGCTCGATCAAGCCCGACGCGGCTCCCCGTTTTTGCAATTGCTGGAGAATTTTGTCAATCTTGGTACGTTCCACCAGTTGTTCTATCTTAATCTCGCCCGAGCGGATGTAAGATTCTAAATGTCCAGCGATGGTACCAGTCACTAGCTCGCGTTCTTGAGCTATTTCTTCCAGATTTTTCCCTTGGAGGAAAAGGGCGTAGGTCTGGGCTTCGCTATGCTGCTTGGGTTTCTCGGTTGGCTGGAGTTTCTCGGCTTGCTGGGGTTGGACTACTTTCGATTGATTTTCTAACTCGGCAGAACACTGTACGTTGTGTCTCTTTACATAGTTATCCACCATCGCCAACAGTTGCTCGCCATATTTGTCTGCTCCACGCTTGCCAAAGTAAGGGATACTGACCAGCGAAGGGATGTCAGCCGGCAAACGATTAACGATGCCCAGCACTGCCTTTTGCTGAATGATGGTGTAGACAGGCTTTCCCAGCCTAGAAGCTTCGGCATTGCGCCACTGTATAAGTTCCTTGTACAGAGGGATGTGAAGCACTTCTACAGGCACCTCTATTGTATCGGAGTGTTCGTGCTTCTCTGCACGAGGAGCACGCGGTGATGCAGCAGAGCTTTTCGCTCCATCCTCGCTGTTTGCCAAGAGGAGCATCGCTTTGCACTTCAAGTATGCAGTGATGCTAAAGCCCTGCTTCTCTGCCTCCGACAGCGTGCCTTGCTTCACCGCCAACGCCTCATGCAGGGCTGCACGTGTTTCGATGATTTTCTTCTTCAAATCCTTGTTATCGGTTTGTATCTTGGTATCTGCCAACAACGAAAGCAGAAGGTCGTCCAGCTGTCCGCTGAAATAGTGTGCACCGGAAACAATGCGCTTTTGCAGCCGCTCGTCATGGGCATAGTCCGCCGTCTCGTTCACCAAGCTAGTGTACTGCCCTTGAAAAGTATCCGCCACTTTGACCACCTTCGTTTTGAAGAGTTCGTCCGCTTGTTTGTAACGTTCCAACAATTTGGGATACAAACGGTAGAAGTGCTCGTCAAGCAGGCGTAGAAGTTGGGCGAAAAGTTGTTCAATGCGCAGGAAGCCAAAAAGCTCGCTCAGTTGTTCGCCGAAGTATTGGCGTTGCAGCAGGTCCAGCTTTTGCTGGTCAGGGGTCTTCGCCTCCGCTTCGCGGGTAAAGCTGTCTATCACTTCGTCGGCAATGATGGCATCGGGATTCAGGGGCGCGTCGAGCACCAAGCCCTCGAGCGTCTTGCACCGGCTGAGCGCCACATACACCTGTCCGTGGGCAAAAGAGGCGTTGGCGTCGATAATAGCGCGTTCGAACGTCAGCCCCTGGCTCTTGTGGATGGTGATGGCCCATGCCAAGCGGATGGGATATTGCTTGAAAGTGCCCTCCACCTCTTCCGTAATTTCCTTGGTCTCGGGGTTGAGACGGTAGCGGCTGTTGGTCCACACCTCCTTCTCGAGCACAAAAGAGGTCGTGTCGCCATTGCCACGCACCACGATGCGACGGTCGCTCACCTCCATCACCTGACCGATTTTGCCGTTGTAAAACTTCTTATCCGCCGCAGAGTCATTCTTGATGAACATGATTTGGGCGCCACGTTTCACCGTCAGCAGCTCGTCCGCCACGTAAGCCGACTCGGGAAAAAGGCCCTCAATGTCCGCCTTGAAGCTAAACGCCTGTCCGGGCAGCGCCTGCAATTCGCGGTCGTTATAGCGCTGCGCCTGCACGTTGTGAGTGGTGAGGCGGATGTAACCTTCTTCTTCTGCGGGATGAAAATGCGGAAGATAGCGTTTGTTCAACGCTCCGAGCACCGTTGTGTCTGCCTGTTTGTCGCGTATCTTATTGAGCAAGCCCAAAAAGACCTCGTCAGTCTGGCGATAAACCTTCTGCAGCTCGATGGTCACGTACTCAGTGGCGTGTAGCGCCCGGCTCCCGAAAAAGAAAGCGGTGGGGTAATAGGCGCTAAGCAGCTTCCACTCCTCGTCGCGCACCACAGGAGCAAGCTGCTGCAAATCGCCAATCATCAGCAACTGCACGCCGCCAAAGGGCTTGTAGCGGTCGCGATAGCGCCGCAGCACGCTGTCGATGGCGTCCAGCAAATCGGCGCGTACCATACTAATCTCGTCGATGACTAACAGGTCCATGCTTCGGAGGATGTTGATCTTCTCCTTGCCGAACTTAAAGAATTTCTGAGCAGAAGTAAAGGTAGTGTCGGGCACAAAAGGTGCAAAAGGAAGTTGGAAGAAAGAGTGGATGGTGACCCCTCCGGCGTTGATAGCGGCAATGCCCGTAGGCGCTACCACCACCAGACGTTTGGGTGATTTCTCCTTCAATTGGCGGAGGAAAGTTGTCTTTCCGGTGCCCGCCTTCCCGGTAAGGAAGAGGTGCGTTCCGGTATTTTCAATGAACTGCCAAGCGAGCTGCAGTTCGGGATTCTTTTCCATAACGAAGTTGCGTTGATTGAAGCGCAAAGGTAGCAATTTCTGCGAGATTTTCTACCTCATGGACCCGCCCATAATGTCGAGCAACTCGTTCGTAATCGTTTGCTGGCGGGTTTTGTTGTACTGCTTGGTAAGTTCCTGAATAAGCTCGTTGGCATTGTCAGTGGCAATCTGCATGGCAAGCATCCGCGCGGCATGTTCGGACGTATTGGAGTCCACCGCCGCCGTAAAAAGTTTCTGGCAGAGCACGGCGGGGATAAGGTGGGCTATCAACACTTCCGCCGAAGGCTCCACCAAGTAATCGCTCACCCACCGTTGCCCTTCATCGGCAGACTGCTGTTGCAGCAGCTTCGCCAAGTCAATGGGCAGGTATGTTTCGCGAAGCAAGAGCTGCACACCGGTGGACTTGAAGTGATGATAAATCAGCTCTATGCGGTCTATCTCCTTTGCCACGAACCGCCTCATCAGCTCTTCCGCCAAAGCGGCGGCTTGGGTATAGGACGGCTTGTCCGACAAGGTCTGAAAGCTGCCCTGGGGCACAAAGCCCATCTTCTTCACCGCCTCCTCAACCTTGCGTCCCACAGGAAAAAGAAGAAGATTATCCTGCCCCAACGTGCGATACTCCCCCAAGGTTTGCCCCAGCATCCGCAGCACATTGGCGTTGAATCCCCCGCACAGCGAACTGTTGGACGAAAGCACCACCACCGCCACGCGCTTCACCGGACGCACCGCCACGAAGGGCGATTCCACCGGCAAATCCGCCCCCAAGAAGTGGGTCAAGATACGGTTCAACGACTGTTGGTAGGGCAGCCTATGTTCGATGGCTTCCTGCGCCTTATGCAATTTGGCAGAAGCCACCATCTTCATTGCTGAAGTGATTTTTCGGGTACTCTGTACCGACGCGATTCGGGTCTTTACCTCTTTAAGTGAAGCCATGATACATTCTATAATTATGCGTTAACTAAACTGTTTGGCCACAAGTTCGGCGGTCTCTTCGATGCCCCGCTCTACGTCGGGATTGATAACACCGGTTTTCAGCACATCAAGCACATCTGCCTGATGATTGAGGGCGAGTGTCTCCTGAAAGCTGCATTCAAAGTCCGCCACTTTCTCCACGGGGATGTTGCGAAGCAGCCCGTGCGTACCGCAATAGAGGATAGCTATCTGCTTCTCCACGGGCACGGGACTATACTGCGCCTGTACCAGCAGCCGGGCATTCTTCTGCCCCTTGTTGATGGTGAGAGCCGTCACAGGGTCCATATCCCCGCTGAACTTGGAGAAAGCCTCCAGCTCGCGAAACTGCGCCTGATCTATCTTCAGCGTTCCTGCCACCTTCTTCATCGCCTTTATCTGTGCATTTCCCCCCACGCGCGAAACGGAGATACCCACATTGATGGCGGGACGGTTGCCTTGATTGAAGAGATCCGTATCAAGGAAGATCTGTCCGTCGGTAATGGAAATCACGTTGGTAGGTATGTAAGCCGACACATCGCCTGCTTGGGTTTCGATAATGGGCAGCGCCGTCAGCGAACCGCCTCCTTTGACCATCGAGCGGATGCTCTCGGGAAGGTCGTTCATCTCGCGCGCCACCTCTTCCTGATTAATAATCTTTGCTGCGCGCTCCAACAAACGGGAGTGCAGATAGAATATATCACCCGGATAGGCTTCCCGACCCGAAGGACGACGAAGGATAAGCGACACTTCGCGGTAAGACACGGCTTGCTTGGACAAATCATCGTAAACCACCAACGCATCCCGCCCCGTATCACGAAAGAACTCACCGATGGCCGCTCCGGCAAAGGGCGAAAAGTATTGCAACGCTGCGGGGTCACCTGCCGTAGCCGCTACCACCACCGTGTACTCCATCGCTCCATACTCGCGCAACGTGTTGACAATGGAAGCCACCGTAGAACCTTTCTGCCCGATAGCCACGTAAATGCAATACACAGGTTTCCCCGCTTCAAAGTTGCTCCGTTGGTTGATGATAGTATCAATAGCAATGGCGGTCTTCCCCGTCTGCCGGTCGCCGATGATAAGTTCACGCTGTCCGCGCCCAATAGGAATCATTGCGTCCACCGATTTAAGTCCTGTCTGCAAAGGCTCGTTCACGGGCTGACGGTAGATAACTCCCGGTGCCTTGCGTTCCAGCGGCATCTCGTAAAGTTTTCCGCCAATAGCTCCCTTCCCGTCGAGCGGTTCGCCCAGCGGATCGATAACCCTTCCCAACATTCCTTCGCCCACGCGAATGGAAGCGATGCGTTTAGTCCGTTTCACCACAAAGCCTTCTTTAATCTTATCGGTGGGTCCCAACAAGACGGCGCCCACATTGTCCTCTTCGAGATTCATCACAATAGCCTTGATACCATTGTCGAACTCGAGCAATTCATTCGCCTCTGCATTACGCAATCCGTAGATACGTGCCACACCATCACTGACCTGCAACACGGTACCTATTTCATCGAGCTGGATGCGGGTGTCGATGCCCTCCAACTGCCGACGCAGAATGTCGGATACTTCGCTTACTTTTATATTCTCTGACATGATTATACGATTCTCCTGTTCCTATCAATAAATTGTTTTTTCACTCGCTTCAACTGGGTGGCAATGCTGGCATCAAGCCGGAAGTCGTTGATGTCAAAAATAAAACCTCCTTCAATGAAAGGGTCTACCGCCACCGTGAGCTCCATGCTTGCGTGAAGTATGTGAGCGGCAGTCTCACGGATGCGTTCTTCGGTCTGCTTATCCACCGGCACAGCGGTAATAAGCTTCCCCACACCAATGTGTTTCAGCTTCCTGTAAAGGTCAATGTACATCAGACTGATAAACTGAAGGTACGTCTCCCGCCGGTGCTTCAACACCAACTTAATAAAGCGGACAAACTCAGCACTCAGGGCTTCGTTGCCACCCGTTGCCGTGCAGATAATAGACATCTTTTCCTTCCAGTGGAGCACCGGACTATCAAGCGCGTTGCGCAACCGGGGCACCTTCAAAAAAGAGCGGGACAGCACGAGGCATTCAGCATAAAGCTTATCCTCCGTCCCCGTATCCTCAGCATAGCCTATCAGCGCCTTTGCATAGCGCATTGAGATGATTCCTACTTCCACGTTGGCTCCCTTTTAATTTTTAATCTTCAATACTTCATCCAGCATCCGGTCTATCATGCCCATCTGATCATCCTTCTCATCGAGATTCTTGCGAATCACTTTCTCGGCTATATCCACAGAGAGCACGGCTACCTGTCGGCGAATGTCACGAATGGCTTCCTCCTTTTCTACTTGAATCTGCTTTTTCACTTCGTCCAATTCTTTTTGAGCAGCCACTTCTGCCAGCCGACGAGCTTCGTGAATAATTTTATCACGCTCTTGCATCGCCTCTTTCATAATACGTCCCTGCTCCTTGTTGGCGGCAACCATGATGGCATTGCCCTCCTCTTTGAAGCGCAACAACTGAGCATTGGCCTCTTTGGCTACCTCCAGCGACTGGTCGATATAGCTTTTGCGCCCTTCCACCATCTTAACGATAACGGGAAAGCCATACTTCGCTAGTATCACAAACACAATACCAAACGAAAGAAGCATCCAGAACAGCAAACCACTATCGGGTAATAACAATGACATATTCGTTCCTCGCTTTTATAAGAAGAGTACTAATAAACAAACCACCAGCGCCAACAAGGCTACGCCTTCTACCAACGCGGCAGCAATAATCATATTCATACGAATATCGCCTGAGGCTTCCGGCTGGCGGGCAATACCTTCCATAGCCGAACCACCAATCTTACCAATACCCATACCCGCTCCAATCACAGCCATACCGGCTCCGATGGCAGCTCCCAATTTACTCAATCCTACGCCTGCTGCAGCAGCTTGCAATAATACGGTTAGTAACATAATTTTCTTGTTTTAAATTGATTTATATTTATATTTCTATTCTTCTACGTTCATCTTTCTATCCTTTTTACACTTCTATTTCCTCCCGCTTCTTCTCCTGTGCCAAACCGATGAAGACCGCAGACAGCATGGTGAAGACGTAAGCCTGAATGAAGGCTACCAGCAGTTCAAGTATGTTCATGAATATATTGAAAAAGACCGAAGCCACCGTCAACGCCCCATTCAAAGCAGTTCCCATACTAGCCGAGATAAACACCAGACTCGTGAGCACCAACATCGCCATGTGTCCTGACAGCATATTAGCAAAAAGACGAATCATCAGCGCAAAGGGTTTGGTGAACACACCAAAGAACTCGATAAACGGCATCATCGGAATAGGCACTTTAAGCCACCAAGGCACATCGGGCCAAAAGATGTCCTTCCAATAGGTACGCGTGCCAAAAAGGTTTACCGCCAAGAACGTGCAAAAGGAAAGCACCATCGTAATAGCAATATTACCCGTCACGTTCACTCCTCCCGGAAAGATAGGTATCAGCCCCATAATGTTGTTGATGAAGATAAAGAAAAAAGCGGTGAGCAGATAAGGAGCAAACTTCTTATAGTTAGGACCTACACAACTCTTAATCACGTCATCGTGCACCATCATGATAAACATTTCCATGAAGCCCACAAAACCGCCCGGTGCCGATGCTCCCTGCTCACGCTTGCGGTACCAATGGGCTACACCCAAAATGATGATCAACAAGATTGCGCAGTTAATAAACAACGAAAACGTCACTTTGGTAATGGAAAGGTCAATAGGGCGAACGTCCTCCCCCGCCGCATTCTTCTCTACTATCTTGCCTTCGTACTTTGTTCCTGTAGGAGCAAGACTAAATCCTTCGTACACTCCACCGTTCTCTTCGAACGCTGACGACAGAAAGACATGCAAACCCGACGTCCCGCTATACACGATGACTGGCAATGGAATACGGATGGATGTTTGCCCGATGGTAGTAATATGCCATTCGTACGAGTCTCCGATGTGTCCGAAGACAATCCCTTTCACATCCACCTCGTTCGCTTTTTGGTTGATCGTGTCTTTCACTGCCAACTCCTGTGCAGAAGCGGACAAGGCCACGAAGCTCAACAAGAGAACGATTCCGGAAATGATATTACGCAACTGTTTCATATCTTATTCTAATTTCTTTTTTAACTTCTTGTTCCATTCGTAAACGAAAAAGAACCAGCTTTCGTAGATCAGGTAGCCCAAATAGAATGCTACAAACGTCAATAAAAACGCTACAGCAGAATCGGGGACAGCCACACAATAAATAATCAGCAAAAACACAGACGTCAGCATCTTCAACACCTTTGTCCCCATGAATAGCATCACCATCTTCTTCGGGGCATGATACCGGCAAGCATCGAACATATAAATGTAAAAGACGCCATACAGGTAGAAGTAAACCGGAATAAGCGGGTAGCCACCGAAGTAATGTCCAGGTGTCAGGTAATGCAACATCAAAGCGCCGACTCCGCCCAACACTACGGTAAACAAAGTAAGAATAGCCAAGAAATTGCGTTTAGTAATGCTCATAATTGCGTGTGTGTTTCTATTTAGTGAAATTCAAGAGATACATACGGATGCTTCTTCGTTGCTCATCTCCACGAAGCCGCCGCGAATATCAAGTATATGCTCCTCACCATCGTGGGTGACATAACTCATCGCTCCAGCCTTTAACGACGACACGATGGGAGCATGATGAGGAAGAATGGAGAAAGTCCCCATCGTTCCAGGAAGCGTAACACTATTCACCTCTCCCTCATAAAGTTCCTTTTCGGGGGAAACAATGCTTAAATGCAAGTGATCCATAACCTATAGTGTTTGTTTGGCTTGTTCCATCAGTAACTCACCTTTCTTAATAGCCTCTTCAATGGTTCCTACATTAAGGAAAGCCGATTCGGGCAAGTAATCCACGTCCCCATCCAGAATCATTCGGAAACCTTTAATGGTGTCTTCGATGGAAACAATAGCTCCCGGCACTCCTGTAAACTGTTCGGCTACGGTAAACGGCTGAGAGAGAAAACGCTGCACCCGGCGCGCACGGTTCACTACCTGGCGGTCAATATCCGAAAGCTCTTCCATACCTAAAATAGAAATAATATCTTGCAGCTCTTTGTTGCGTTGCAATATTTGCTTCACCCGCTGAGCGGTGTTGTAGTGTTCCTGTCCCACAATGTGCGGGTCGAGAATGCGTGAAGTAGATTCTAGCGGATCAACAGCCGGATAGATGCCCAACTCTGTAATCTTACGGCTGAGCACGGTCGTTGCATCCAAGTGAGTAAAAGTAGTAGCAGGTGCCGGATCGGTCAAGTCATCAGCAGGAACATAAACCGCCTGCACCGACGTGATAGAACCTTTGCGGGTAGAAGTGATGCGCTCTTGCATCACCCCCATCTCCGTAGCCAACGTAGGCTGATAACCTACGGCTGAAGGCATACGCCCCAGCAAAGCGGAAACTTCCGAACCCGCTTGTGTAAAACGGAAAATGTTATCAATGAAGAACAAGATGTCCCGCGCACCCGACTCGGAGCCCATATCACGAAACGATTCGGCCACCGTCAACCCAGAAAGCGCCACCGAGGCACGTGCACCGGGAGGTTCGTTCATCTGTCCGAACACTAACGTGGCTTGCGACTTCTCTACTTCGTTGTAGTCTACCTTCGACAAATCCCATTCGCCTCTTTCCATCCCTTTTTTAAACTCTTCACCGTAACGAATAACGCCCGACTCGATCATCTCGCGCAGCAAATCGTTGCCTTCGCGTGTACGCTCTCCCACTCCCGCAAAAACAGAAAAGCCGTTATGTTTTTTGGCAATGTTGTTGATAAGCTCCATGATGAGCACCGTCTTTCCTACACCAGCACCTCCGAACAAACCGATTTTACCTCCTTTAGAATAGGGTTCGAGCAAGTCGATAACCTTAATGCCCGTAAAGAGCACTTCCTGCACAGTAGTCAAATCTTCAAACTTTGGGGGATCACGATGGATGGAATAAGCACCGGCACGATCAAGGTCTTTCATTCCGTCAATAGAATTGCCCACTACGTTCATGAGCCTTCCTTTAATCTGTTCGCCTACTGGCATGGTGATAGGTCCGCCTGTCAGAAAGACCTTCATACCTCTTTGAAGTCCGTCGGTACTATCCATAGCAACGGTTCTCACCGTATTTTCACCAATATGCTGCTGTACCTCTACAATCAGTGTTTTGCCGTTCAATCTCTTTATCTCTAGTGCATCGTGAATGCTTGGCAGCATCATTTCGGCATCACTGCCTTCAAAGTACACGTCGACCACAGGTCCGATTACCTGAGATATATGTCCGATAGTTTGTGACATAAGCAATCTATTTAAAATATTATTTTCTTAAAGCCGTAGTTAGGTAAGTCGCATTTTCACCTATTATACTGATAATATAACGTTTTGCCGTTGGATTTGTTCATATCCTTCGGCAGGTAGTTAAACCAACAACGATGCAAATGTAAGCACAATCTGAAGCGGTTGTTCCAAATTGCTTTTTTTTTATCTACCATAACATTCGTTAGACACGAATATTTTACTTGTAAAGTCCCCTCAGGAATAGCAGAAAGCATTCTAAACAAGGCTTCTAATGACGAATAATTCTTTCAATCGTCAAAACGAGTTCGTTCCTTCAAGTTTTCTGCTTTTTGTGCCACGCCAGTCGTTTAGATAGGTAGAAAGATAGTATGAGCAACAACGAGTTTTGCGTACGGGCAGATGGAAACCGTACCTGATTAGTACGTTTTTCCAGACAAATAGTTGTTTTAAGTAGTAGGGAATAGTGAATTGTTACTTTTTGCTAACCAGCATAGACCGTTTACCAGGTTGTATTATTCCAACCGGCCGCTGCATACCACTGCAACGTTTTAAAGTAAAGGTTCCATTTTTTATTGAAACTTTGGGGAATATAGCAACCAATTCCCGAGTAACTATCGGCTTTGATGCTAATAATATCTGCTTTATCTGAAACAATAAAATCTTTATAAATGATTGTTCGTTCCAATGCTACCTTAAAATCATTCGGAATATTATTCTGCGTCAACGTGCGAATGAAATCATTAAAGTCATACGCTGCATACAGATAACCAAATCTACCATACTGCTGCAAACCAGAAACTTGAAAGGATGCTAGTTCCGGCGCATGCGCAGTAATAATCTTTTTAGTAGTAGCAGCTAAAGCATCCAATTCACTGGTTTTCAGCACAGAAATAGTGGCAAACTGATAATAGGCAACAGTCTTATAATAGTTCATGTATTCTTTTGCCGTTTCTATTACATTCTGCTCTATATCTCCTACAGCTAATAAGTATTTCGTTATGTCCCGATAAGGGAAACCTGCATCAATGACTTCTGCGGGGGAAAAGATTAAATAATCGGCGACATTTTTAAATTCGCAGGCCACCTCAACGCTGCCCATCATACAGGCATCCATCAAAATATAATCAAAGTGCAAAGAAGTTCGTGATAAGACATCAACAAAAACCGGTATTTCTATCTCAGATCCATCATCGTCGCCAAAAGAACGAGAGCGCCCTTTTTTAGCGGGCAACCATCCGCTAGCATGAGAGCCTATCACCAGACCATAGCCATCCGACGGGCAAGCTGTTTTCATATCATTAAACACCTTCAGCATTACTTCGGGATTGGTAGAATCTTGCTCATCATAGGCTTTTAAAATGACAGGACCACTCACTCTGCCTCTACCATCGGTTTCATACTTAAAAAGAGTAGGCTGCTGATACAGACTATTAGCCGGAGCATCCATATAAACAACAAACGTTCCGGCGTTTGTTACCGACTTCAACCCTTCTTCTACTGAAATAATGTTTTTGTATAAATAGTCACTTAGATTATTATCGGCAACAAGATACATAAAAACCGTCTTTGCAACGGGAAGCGGAATTTCGTCTTCGTGCTGGCATCCACCCATCACACTTAACAAACCTAAAAGCAAGGCAATCAAACGAATTTTCATAATTCTCTGTTATAAAGGAAACAAAGGGTTTAATTTATATCAGGGCAAGGAATATCCCCAATTATTCTACCGGCTTCGTGAACCGGAATTTTGTGGTATCCACCTTTACTAAAGTAAGTGATTTGTTCTTTTTATACCGGTCCAACACCTTGCCAGCTTCTCTTTCAAGTTTGCTTTTATTCTCCGAAAAGTACATCATACTCGTCTGGCTAGTCTTGTTCAGTTCAAATTCTAAAAAGCTTTTCAGCTGAAAACTGTAAGCATCGCGATGAGGAAGAAACCCGTTTTTATCAAGCTTGATGCTGTCCATCAACTGAATATCGGTATAGTAAACCACGGTATCAGTAAAGGAAGTTGAGATGCCAAAAGCATACACTTCTTTCGGATTTCCTTTTTTTAACGAGAAAGCAGAGCACAACGTAAACACAAGCACCACCGCAAAGAGTATTTTTACATATTTCATATTCCAACAATTATTGCCCGCAAAGATAACAAAAAAACTCGGCTTTGTCCTTTTGCCGAATATAAAAAACAGGGCAACCGTATCAAAAGATATAATCCTCTGCCGCTAGATTCGTCATCTTCTGCCGGATGATGACAAATCCTCTGACGGAAAAGGATGAATCTTCTGCCGAGAATTGGTCCATCCTCTGCCGAAAGTTAACGTCCCCCACAGCTGTTTGGATAAAACGGGTCGCGCATTAAAAAAAGAAAAAAAGAAAGAAAAAGACCAAGAGAACCGCCTCAAACGATTACGAAGGTCCGCATTCATCCGTCTTGACCCGCTTCGGTCGTGTATCTATTCCTCGTAATCCGAGCTTAAAATAGCATCAAACTTTAAATGCGGTAGCCCTGATATAAAAATCCGTGTAGCAAACCGTCATTCGACTGTTGCTACACGGATTCTATTCTTTTTCCTCGAAAACGGATATACCTTAAACCTATCCTAAATAAGATTTGAGCAAAACACTACGGTTGTTTTGTCTTAACCTTCGGATGGCTTTTTCTTTAATCTGACGAACACGTTCACGAGTGAGGCCAAACTTATCGCCGATTTCTTCTAAGGTCATTTCTTGTTGTCCGATACCAAAAAACATCTGTATTATTTCTTTTTCTCTATCGGTTAACGTAGATAGTGCTCTATCTATTTCCTTTGCAAGCGATTCATTGACCAGAGAACGGTCTGCCATAGGCGAGTCATCATTGACCAGCACATCGAGCAAACTGTTGTCTTCTCCTTCCACAAAAGGCGCATCCACCGAGATATGACGACCGGATACCTTTAGGGTATCTGAAATTTTATCCACTGGAATGTCCAGCTCATCAGCCAATTCTTCGGGAGACGGACGCCGCTCGTTCTCTTGCTCGAACTTGGAAAAGGCTTTGCTGATTTTATTCAGCGAACCTACCTGATTCAACGGAAGGCGCACGATACGCGACTGTTCGGCCAAAGCTTGCAAAATAGACTGGCGAATCCACCATACAGCATAACTGATAAACTTGAATCCACGCGTTTCATCAAATTTCTCGGCAGCCTTAATCAGTCCTAAATTGCCCTCGTTAATCAAGTCGGGTAAGCTCAAACCTTGGTTTTGATACTGTTTGGCTACGGATACGACGAAACGCAGATTAGCACGTGTCAGTTTTTCTAATGCCACACGGTCGCCTTTGCGAATGCGCTGAGCAAGTTCTACCTCTTCTTCTACAGTAATCAGGTCTTCACGGCCTATTTCCTGCAGATATTTATCAAGAGAAGCACTCTCTCTGTTAGTGATACTTTTGGTAATCTTTAGTTGTCTCATTCTTATAAAGCAGATTTGGAGTGCAAAGTTACGACATATTATTGATAAACGAACAATCTTTTCTAAACTTTATCCTCGTCATCTTGCTATATAAACAAAAAAGGAGGCAAATAGTGAGTGTTATTCCTGGCTTAAGTCCACCGCATAATTGGCTCGTTTGCCCGAAGGGAACATTCCGGAAAGGAATAAGACCTGGTCCGGTGACTTCACGGCAGCTTTCATCACTCCCTCCAAATCGCTGACCTTACGCATCGGCACACCATTAGCTTTGAGAATAATGAACCCCTTGCGGATGCCCGTTTCACCCATTTTTCCACCGTTGACACCGGACACTTCGAGCCCATAGCCCAAGTTGAGTTGTTTCTTCAGGTCAGCAGACACTTCTTTGAAAGCGGCACCGAGAATATCCATACCGGCATCTTTCACTATTTTAGTCGTTCCCTGTTCATTTTTCAAGGTGATGACGACGCTCTTTTCTTTTTTATCGCGAATCAGGTTCACCGTTACTTTATCGCCCGGGCGATGTTTAGTCAACGCTTCCTGAAGGTCGGCAAAAGTGCGGACTTTCTTTCCATCAATGCCTACAATCACATCATCTGCTTTCACATCGGCTCCAGCTGCAGAACCACCTTCCACTACTTCGACTATCAACACACCGTCTACCACGCCCAGTTCTTTGGCTTTTTGTTGCAGCTTTTCGCTGTCTTCTTCACCGTTATATTGGTCGTTAGCCAATGAACGACCTTTAATGCCCAGCAAAGCACGTTGCACGGTGCCAAATTGCTTCAAGTCAGAAACAACCTTTGTCATAATGCTTGTGGGGATGGCAAAACCATATCCGGCATAAGCACCCGTAGGCGAAGAAAGCATTGCGTTGATACCAATCAGCTCGCCTTTCGCATTGACCAACGCGCCCCCGCTGTTGCCTTGATTAATAGCGGCATCTGTTTGAATAAAAGATTCAATTCCTCCGCTAGCACCCAGCGAACGGGCTTTGGCACTGACAATACCTGCCGTAACAGTAGAAGTCAAGTTGAACGGATTGCCCACCGCCAACACCCACTCTCCTACTTTCAGCGCGTCGGAATCGCCTACAGGAATGGTAGGAAGATCATCTTCTTCTATTTTAATCAAAGCCAAGTCAGTGTTCGCATCGGCACCAATGACGCGTCCTTTAAATTCGCGGTTATCATTCAGCTTAACGCTGATTTCGTCTGCTCCGTCTATCACATGGTTGTTCGTGACGATATATCCGTCTTTCGAGATAATAACGCCCGAGCCAAAGCCTACGCGTGGCTGAGTTTGCATTTGACGCTGTCTGCCTCCGCGCCCCTGACCGAAGATATCACCAAATATATCGGCAAACGGATCGTTTACTTCCACTGATTTGGAAGCTTGAGTAGATTTAATATGCACCACGGCATGCAAGGAACTTTCTGCAGCCTGAGTCAAATCTACCGGCTGAGCGTTCAAAGCGTCGTACGCAGCCAAGCGCACGTTCGGATTTTGCTCGAACATTTCATTGTAGGACAGTGGTTTGCTACCCGAACGTGTCAAACCATAGGTGGTAAGTCCGGCGACACTTGCGCTAAGAAGTACAATCGCTCCTACTCCGAGGAATTTCTTTGTTGTCTGTTTCATACTACATTTATTCTTTTAGATTGTTAATATCAAGTTCATGTTTAACATTGTCGACGTTAAAATAACGACAAATATCGTTCACTTAATCCTCTTGGCATGCTTTTTTGTCCACTTTTAACAGGGACTAGTTACTGATTAACTGCGATTAACGGCAAAGACTTTCAATTTTACATTCCTTGCATTTACTCTTTTTCAGTATTTGTCAGATTCGTCAGTAATTGGCAGGTAGTAACAGACACACCAAGTCTTCGAGAAACATCTTCCGCGCGTCGCTCCAAAGTGGTGCCATAAACGAAAGAAGAGCGTTACGCTCTTCTAAAATTCCGCTGATTAGTAATAATAGGGATTTGTTAGGGTAGTATTAAGACCGACCTGCTTATCAATAAAAGGAAGCACACGCCCAGCAAAGAGCAAACGTCCTAAATTATAAGCATCAAACTCCTTGTCCTGGGGGTTAAAACTACTGATGTGCACATCACCCATTGAATGAATGAATTTTTGATGACCGATATAGATGCCTACATGCGACACTCGTTCTTTTATTCCTGCTGTAGCCTTTCGTCCAAAGAATATTAAATCGCCCGGCTGCAGGTTGCCGCAGGCGGGAGCAATTTCGAGTCGTTCGCCCACAGAGGCTTGTTGCGAGGCATCGCGCGGGATAATCATATCGTGAAGGAACAACACCGTGCGCACAAATCCGCTGCAATCCATCCCTTTGGCAGAGGTGCCCGCCCACAAGTAGGGAATTCCCATCATCGTATACGCTGTGCGGACAAGGCTGTTAGCATCCTTTTTCAAACCTGCCCGCCACGCTTTTTCGGGTTTTGAAATGGACTTATCAATATAAGCTCGACGTCCGTCGGGATACGATACCTCATAGAAACCTCCTTGAGAGCCTTCCCACTTCAAGCGGTCACCGCCTGTCACGTCCGAAACGGTTTGAGCCTTTCGGTGCGGCTTCTCATACGTAAATCCGTAAAGCGAAGTCACGACAATCTTTTCCGTTCGGTTCCATGCTTCGTATTCCGCTTTCGTCATTAGTTGAACGCCTGCTCGATGCACCCATCCGGTATAGTCATCCGGCGTTTGGATGTAATACCACGCCTGCTTTTGCAACAGCTTCACCGGCATGCCTAGCAGTGCTTGCGTTATCATCTCCGAAGAAAAGTCCGGTTTCGCCCGCAGATTACAGACGGACAGATTGACAATGCCGTATTTCTTTTCGCCGGAGGAAACAGCGTCTGCTGTCTGAGCAAGACAAGAAGCAGAGGCAAACAATAAAAAGAGAGTAAAAATAAAAGGTTTCATGATTGCACGGTATATTCTAAAGCTTCAAAAAAATCAAGAATATCTTGATGTATTTCCAACCCTAACATAGAGGAAGCCACTGCCTGTCTGTTTATCTTTAGCGCCTCTTTGCCTACGTTTTTAATAAGAAAGAAGAGAGCGTCTTTATTTTCAAACAATAGTTTTTTGCCATCTACTACCGCAAATACATTTGCTTGTACATCCCTCCAAGTAGCACTAGGAGGTAGGGTTAAGTTCTGACTGGCAGAATAATCATCTATCAACTGCACTCGCTTCACTGCTAGGTTTATCAATTGCAATGCGGTAAAATGATGCTGGGTCATATTCCTCATGAACTGTTTTGTAGTCCCGCCCAGAATATAAGGATAATACTTTTCATATACAGCCGTTTTGCCTAACACATTGGCCCAAGCAGACAAAATGCGATTGTCATCTTCGCCTTCCAAGTAAAGGATATAGGGAGACTCTTGGGTATGAAGCACGTCATTATTGTCCACATCACTCAAAGCGCATATAGTTTCTTCAGTAGATCCCACTCTTTTGGGTGCGCCGGACATGATGGAAAGAATGCTTTGCAAATCCACTTTGTTGATAAATTCAGTGGAATGAGTCGCTATTAAGAATTGCTTTTCCTGCTTAGTGAGGAAATAGCCAATGATCTTGCGTTGCAGATTGGTATGCAAATGTGCGTCGGGTTCGTCAAAGAGAATCGTCGTGATAAGCGGATAGCCATAATAGAAGGCAAGCAATGTGAGTATTTGATAGAATTTGCTGCCACCGGAAATAACATCAAAGGTCTTTCCATTGGATTGATACTCTACTTTTATTTCTGTACTGATCTTCTTTTTATACTTGGGGGCTAGCAAATCTACACCAAACCATTCTTCTATTTTGTCATGTATTTCTTTCCAATCATGGTTTTCACTCAAAGGAACATTTTCTCTGTTGATGACTCTGAATAACAAATTGCGCAACACGGACCCAGGCTGCGACTTGCCAATATGTTGGCGTACATTACCATCATCCAGCCAAGGCTCATGAGGTTCTAATCCCGAGAAGGGTGGCACATAAACAAGACTTGGAAGTTCTCCCGTCTCTTCCTTTTCGATAAAGTTTCGCCATCCGCCTGCCGGAATGGCATAGACAGCCTGTGGTGACTGATAACGCAGTTGCACACAAAAAGATTCTTCCGCCCCTTCCCTGTTCCTCCAATAAACATCAATTGTGATTAGAATGTAATTCAAATCTTTTTTTGCCGATCCTGCTTTCGATATATATTCTCTTTCTGTTTTGTCTGTCCACAACAAATTAAACTCCGGCAAGGGCAACGCGGTGAAATTAGGCAAAACCACTTGAGTGCCTTTACTTTCATTACGGTTAGAAGACTGACGAAACTGTTCGATACAAAATTGCCAGATAGCCAATGCCTGCAAAGGGGTACTTTTGCCACTATTATTCGCTCCAACTAACAAATCGAAATTGTTGAATAGAAAGGTCTCTTCTTTTACCTTCTTAAAGTTTTTGAGAATTAATTTATGTATCATAGCGGTTTCTTTCATCCTTATTATGAACAAAGGTATTGATTTATATTGGTGAATCAAAATAATTCACGTACTTTTGCGCCCCTAAAGCAGTTGGCTGGTTTGTCGCTTGTGCGCAAGCATAGGAGGAAAGTCCGGGCAACACAGAGCATCCCACTTCCTAACAGAAAGCTGTCCGCGAGGGTAGAGTAACGTAGAAGAAAATAACCGCCACTCTTTGAAAGAAGAGCGGTAAGGGTGAGAAGGCAGGGTAAAAGCCTACCAGCCGTGCGGCAACGTATCGGGCTGTGCGTCTTGGGAGTTGTAAGGTCATGTATACCGGCGTTATGAGAGTCGCTCGCTCCATGTCGGAGGGTAGACCGCTAAAGCGGCGTGGTGACACGTCGCTCAGATAAATGACAGACACTTTATACTTAATATATAAGGTACAGAACTCGGCTTACAGGCTGGCTGCTTTTTTTTCTTTTCACTTAACGCAAACGAACTCTATGAAGCAAAGGATAACTGATTTCTGGAAATTCGTGACTTATGACATCTGGCGCATCACCGAAGACGAGGTAACGAAGACCAAATTTTCCCTCTATACTATCATTAAGACGGTGTATCTCTGCATCAACAGATTCACCAAAGACCGCTTGATAAACAAAGCCTCTGCTCTGACTTACAGCACGCTGCTTGCCATCGTGCCGATACTTGCCATCCTCTTTGCCATTGCCCGCGGATTCGGATTTTCCAACCTGATGGAGCACCAGCTTCGCAACGGTTTTGGCGGAACAACCGAAACATCAGAAACGATTCTCTCGTTTGTCGATTCTTACCTCTCGCAAACCAAGGGAGGTATCTTCATCGGAGTAGGACTGGTGATGTTGCTTTGGACGGTAATCAACCTGATTAGCAGCATCGAGATCACCTTCAACCGAATCTGGCAGGTTAAAAAGGCACGCTCGATGTATCGCAAAACCACCGATTACTTCTCTATGCTACTGCTCATGCCTATCTTGATTGTGATTTCGGGCGGACTCTCCATCTTCATGAGCACGATGCTGAAAGAAATGTCCGACTTCGTACTCTTGGCGCCCGTTCTGAAATTTCTGATACGGCTCATCCCCTTCGTTTTAACTTGGGTGATGTTTACGGGACTCTATCTCTTCATGCCCAACACAAAAGTCAAATTCAAGCACGCCCTCATTTCGGGTATCCTTGCCGGAACAGCCTATCAGGCTTTTCAATTTCTGTATATCAGCAGCCAGTTGTGGGTGTCGCGCTACAATGCTATTTATGGCAGTTTTGCCGCTTTGCCCATGTTCTTGTTGTGGTTGCAAATATCGTGGACCATCTGTCTCTTTGGCGCGCAACTGACTTATGCGGGACAGAATATCCGCAACTTCAGTTTCGACAAAGACACGCAAAACATCAGCCGACGCTACCGGGACTTCATCTCAATTCTCCTCCTGTCACTCATCGCCAAACGCTTTGAACAAAATGCCCCCCCGTACACCGCCGAACTGCTCTCCGAAGAGCACCAGATACCGATTCGCCTTACAAACCAGACGTTATACCAGCTGCAGGAGATCAACCTTATTCACGAAGTGGTCACCGACCAAAAAAGTGAAAGCATCGCCTACCAGCCTTCGATAGACATCAACCAGCTGAATGTAGCTCTGTTGCTCGATCGGCTGGATACCTTCGGTTCCGAGGATTTCAAAGTAGATAAGGATGAACTTTTCAGCGGTCAGTGGAAAGCTTTGCTTGCTTCTCGAACAGAATATTATAAAAGCGCAAAAACAGTGTTGCTAAAAGATTTATAGGGCAACCGCATCAAAAAGAAAGAATCCTCTGCCGGGAAATGAGCTATCCTCTGCCGAAGGATGGTGAATCTTCTGCCGAGAGAGGATGAATCTTCTGCCGAGAGTTTCCCCATCTTCTGCCGA
>JAVVVS010000010.1:0-37645 GCA_036652495.1 Bacteroides sp. | reverse complement strand
GCGCGCGCAAGAAAAAAGGAAAGAATCAAGCTTTTGATGCAGTTGCCCCCTAAAAGATTTATAAAGACAAAAGGGCAAAGAGTGCACGTATGCCCCTCTTTGCTCTTTTATGTGTTATTTGTAGGTGTTAAACGAAATGACCTTCTCCTTGGGCTTGCGCATTTTTTTCCGCTTTTCCTTCGTCGAATAGCCGATAACGATGTCTAGAAGCAAACGCTTTGATTCGGGAATTCCGGTCAGGCGTTTGATTTCTTTTTCGTCAAACCAGCCCAAGATGCACGAACCCAGTCCTTCACTCTCTGCCGCCAGCACTAAGTGCGCCGCAATAATCCCCACATCAATCAGCGGGAAATGCTTGCCTTTGACCTTTCCGCCCAAAAGCGAAGTGATATTGGTCGATTCCTCCACCACTAACAAATGGACGGGAGCCATACGGGCGAACTTGTTCATGCCCAGCCCGGCAGTGGCTTTACCTACTTTGGCAGCCAACTCCTTATCCGTCACCACCACCAATTTCCACGGTTGCGCATTGCATGCCGAGGGGGCCAAACGTCCCGCCTCCAATATCCGTTCCAGCTTGTCGGCTTCCACCTCACGGTTTTCATCGTATGCACGATCGCTTTGCCGGGCATTGACTAATTGTAAGAACTCACTTTTCATTGCTATTTTTTGTTTAGATGAGACACCTTATTTATAGAGCATCATCCGGCTGATATACTTCCCGATAATGTCGAATTCCAGATTGATGACACTCCCCACTTGGAACGTATGAAAGTTCGTGTGTTCGTAAGTGTAGGGGATAATGGCTACCTGAAAGCTATTCTCGGTGGGATTGCATACCGTGAGGCTCACCCCATTCACTGTTACCGAACCTTTGTCTACAGTAATGTACCCACGCTTAGCCATCTCTTTATCTACTGTATATTCGAAAGTAAAATACCAGCTCCCTTCGGCATCTTCGATGCGGGTGCAGACGGCGGTCTGGTCTACGTGCCCTTGCACAATATGCCCGTCCAACCGTCCGTTCATCATCATGCTACGTTCAACATTCACCTTATCACCCATCTTCAGCCGACCCAGGTTCGAGCAGTCGAGCGTCTCTTTCATGGCAGTCACCGTATAGGTATCTTCGGCCATGCTGACTACCGTAAGGCATACGCCGTTGTGCGAGATGCTTTGGTCTATTTTTAGTTCGTTGACGAATGAACACTTGAACGTAAAGTGTATATTCTCCTGGTCTTTCACCAGTGCTACCAGCGTAGCATATTCTTCTACTATTCCAGAAAACATAATTTCAGTTGCTATTAATTAAGTTACTATTCTGATGGGAAAGCGCCTCATCGGCGGCGTCAAAGATACGAAATAGGCGGGAGAACGAACAGGTGTAGTACAAAAAAAGATGGAGCTTTTCACAAAGCTCCATCTTTCAGTTTTCAATAGGTATTAGTTTTTCTTTAAGGTAAAAAAAGATTGTTTTCAGGATAACGCTGCAAAGATAGGCTATTTTAACTAGACAAACCAAATAATAAAACATGTCTTATAACACATTTTGAGCTTTTCATTGGCATTATTGTTTTTCTCCGTGAACAGTAGTTAATTTGCTCTGGCAGCTATTCGGACAGGTTTCTTGCCTGCGGATGCGCCCCCCTATACACCACGTACGATTCCGCCGAAAACAATGCCTGCGCAGTTCCCCGCCCTACTTCATTCTCTCCGTCAGAAGTCAGAATCGTATAAAAAGAGTGGATATATTCCCACGTTATAAGGTTATGCAAAAAAAATGTCCTACTTTTGCGTTCTCATTTGACTTAACACATACCGTTATGATAGATAGTAAGAACGAAGAAGTAGCCGATAAGAAAAGCCTGAACTTTATTGAGCAAGCTTTAGAGAACGATTTAAAAGAAGGTAAGAACGACGGGAGAGTACAGACGCGCTTCCCGCCCGAGCCCAACGGTTACCTGCACATCGGTCATGCCAAGGCCATCTGTATGGACTTTGGCATTGCTGCCAAGTACGGCGGCGTATGCAACCTCCGGTTCGACGACACCAACCCCATCAAAGAAGACAGTGAATACGTCGACGCCATCAAAGAGGATATCCACTGGCTGGGCTTCCAATGGGGAAACATCTACTATGCTTCCGACTACTTCCAGCAGTTATGGGATTTTGCCGTCACCCTCATCAAAGAAGGAAAAGCATACGTCGACGAACAGACCTCCGAGCAAATTGCCCAACAGAAAGGCACGCCCACGCAACCAGGCACCGAAAGCCCCTACCGCAACCGCCCCATCGAAGAAAATCTCGCCCTGTTTGCCCGGATGAACAGCGACGAAGGTGTGGAAGGTTCGATGGTGCTCCGTGCCAAGATTGATATGGCGAACCCCAACATGCACCTGCGCGACCCGTTGATGTACCGCATCCTCCACGTTGCGCACCACCGCACGGGCACCCAGTGGAAAGCTTACCCCATGTACGACTTTGCCCACGGACAAAGCGACTACTTCGAAGGCGTCACCCACTCGCTCTGCACCCTCGAGTTCGTGGTGCACCGCCCGCTTTATGACCTCTTCATCGACTGGCTCAAAGAAGGAAATGACCTACACGACCACCGCCCCCGCCAATCAGAATTCAACAAGCTCAACCTCAA
This sequence comes from Bacteroides sp., assembly GCA_036652495.1. Taxonomy (GTDB): domain Bacteria; phylum Bacteroidota; class Bacteroidia; order Bacteroidales; family Bacteroidaceae; genus Bacteroides. The sequence goes on along the minus strand of JAVVVS010000010.1, from coordinate 34,995 downwards.
CTATACGTTGATGAGCAAACGTAACCTGCTCACCCTCGTCAAAGAGGGAATGGTAGACGGCTGGGACGATCCCCGCATGCCCACCCTCTGCGCCTTCCGACGCCGCGGATACTCCCCGAAGTCCATCCGCAACTTCATCGACAAGATAGGCTACACCACCTACGATGCGCTCAATGACTTCGCCCTGCTCGAAAGCGCCGTACGCGAGGACCTTAACGCCCGCGCCACCCGCGTGTCCGCCGTCATCCATCCCGTAAAGCTCGTCATCAGCAACTATCCAGAGGGACAAGTAGAGGAGCTCGAAGCCATCAACAACCCCGAAGACCCCACCGCAGGCAGCCACCACATCAGCTTTGCCCGCGAGCTCTGGATGGAGCGCGAGGACTTCCTGGAAGAAGCGCCCAAGAAATTCTTCCGCATGACTCCGGGACAAGAAGTACGCCTCAAAAACGCCTACATCGTGAAGTGCACCGGCTGCACCAAAGACCCCGCCACAGACGAAATCACCGAAGTGCAATGCGAATACTTCCCCGACACCCGCAGCGGCATGCCCGAAGCCAACCGCAAAGTAAAAGGCACCCTACACTGGGTGAGCGCTGCCCACTGCCTCCCCGCCGAAGTACGCCTCTATGACCGGCTATGGAAGGTGGAGAACCCGCGTGACGAACTCGCCGCCCTGCGCGAAGCCCGCCACTGCTCCGCCGAAGACGCCATGCGCGAACTCATCAACCCCCAATCGCTCACCGTGCTGCGGCAGTGCTACGTCGAGAAGTTCGCCGCCACCCTGCCCACCCTCTCGTACCTGCAATTCCAACGCATCGGATACTTCAACATCGACCGGGATTCAACCACCGATCATCTGGTATTTAACCGCACCGTGAGCTTGAAAGACAGCTTCGGTAAAAATAAAAACTAACTCACCATGTCACGAGAAAACACCGATTACAATAAAGAACTACAAGCACTCATCAACCAATACAAGGCGATGAAAAGTGCCGGGACCCCCCTCTACCTCGACGCTGACCAGCTGGCAGACATTGCTGACTACTATATTTCTAACGAACAGATGGAAGAGGCGGAGGAAGTGATAGACTACGGGCTAAACCTGCACCCCGGTAACACCGACCTGCTGATAGAGAAAGCCTACTTCTACCTAGACGTCCAGCAGACCGAACGCGCTCAACAAATAGCCAACAGCATTGCCGACGATTACGACCCGGAGGTGACACTGCTCAAGGCAGAGATACTCATCGATCTGAACCACAAGGAAGAGGCGGACGAGCTCATCAACACCATTCACACCGATGACAATGTGAACCCCTACATCGGCATCTGCAACCTATATGTAGACACCGATCAGGCGCAAAAAGCACTCCCATGGATAAAAAAGGCGAGGGAGATGTTCGATGACACCGAAGATCTGCTCGAGAGCTGCACCCACTGCTACAGCGCCTGCGGCATGTACAAGGAGGCAGAAGAGACGTACAACCTGCTCATCGACATAGACCCCTTCTCATCCGCCTACTGGACAGGATTGGCGAAGATTCACTTCTTACAACAAGCGTATGCAAAAGCGCTCGAAGCTGCAGATTTTGCCATCACTGCCGACGAGAACTACGGCGAGGCTCACCTCACCAAAGCGCACTGCCTCTTCCACCTCAACCAGACGAAAGGCGTACGCGAAGAATACGAGAAGGCGATAAAGCTAAAAGCCGTTCCGCCCGAAGTGGGACACCTTTTCATCGGACTCTGGTACAACGAGCGCAAGAAGTTTAAAGAGGCGTACAATGCCTTCGAGCGCGGACTCAAAGCCGAAAAACGCTGCGACCCCCCCCTGCCGGATATGCTTGTCGAATTCTACAGCAACCAAGCCTTCTCACTGATGAATATGGACAGGCTGGACGAGGCGGAGGCATTGTGCAAACAGTGTAAACTCATGGCACCGAACAACAACGAGGCATACTACATCCAAGGGCGCATCTACCTCATCAAAGGAGAAGAAAAACGAGCCATCAAGGAGTGGAAGGCGGCTTTCGACAACGACCCCGTAGCCGAAACCTGGTTTGAAGTGGGAAACATACACATGGCCCTTTTCTTCTTCGAAGAGGCACGCACGTATTACCGGAAGGCATGGAAGCTAAACCCCGAACTCCTCCTGCTCAACGAACAGCTCGCAAAGGTGTACCTGCTCACCGGAGACGATAAGAACTTCCGCAAATTCAACCGCCTGAGCAAACGACCCATCAGTCCGGAAGAAATGGATCACGCGCTTTCGCTACTCAACGTCAAGAACCTGCTAGAACTCGACGACGAGTTCTTTGACGAGGACGACGACGATGACGAATATGAATAAAGCCCAAACAAAACGCACGTAAAACCCTACCGAATGGAATCTGTCGCTTTTATACAATGGTGCTTAGACCACCTCAATTACTGGACCATCACCCTGCTCATGACCATCGAGAGCTCCTTCATCCCCTTTCCCTCCGAAGTGGTCATCCCGCCAGCTGCCTATAAAGCCGCCGTGGGAAGCCAACTCAACATCTACCTCGTGGTAGTGTTTGCCACTTTAGGCGCCAACATCGGCGCACTGGTGAATTATTACTTGGCGCGCTGGCTGGGCAGACCCTTAGTCTACAAATTCGCCAACAGCCGATTGGGGCATCTCTGCCTCATCGATCAGGCAAAGGTGGAGCATGCCGAAGCATACTTCGACCGCAACGGTGCCCTCTCTACCTTTATCGGACGACTCATCCCCGCCGTGCGCCAGCTCATCTCCATCCCCGCCGGATTGGCAAGGATGAAGCTCAGCACTTTCTTGGTGTACACCACCTTGGGGGCGGGCTTATGGAACTCCATTCTGGCAGCCATCGGATATTATCTCTCCACCGTGCCGGGCATCGAAAGCGAAGCGCAACTCATCGACAAGGTGACGGAGTACAGCCACGAACTGGGTTACGCCTTCATCGCCTTGGGCGCGGTCATCGTGGCTTACCTGGTGTATAAAGCAACCAAAAGAAGCTAGCTTGCGCCAGCCATCATTTATTCAATCGGAAAGCTTGCAGGGCTCCTTCGTAGTGATACGCAGAAGCCCTGCTTCTTCTGAACCTGAAACAACAGACCGCCACCTCCGTCGAATATGCGACGAAAATGACAACTCGCTCCTGTGTCTATTTCAACGCCAGCAGAGCAGTCACTGCCGCTGTATAATCAGGCTCTTGGGTGATTTCGGGCACTAACTCGGCATATACCACCGTGCCTGCTGCGTCTATCACCACCACGGCACGTGCCAACAGCCCCGCCAACGGTCCGTCCACCATTCCGATACCATAATCCGCCGCAAAGCTGGAAGGACGAAAGTCGGACAACGCCACCACGTGGTCAATGTCCGCCGTAGTGCAGAAGCGCCCTTGAGCAAAGGGGAGATCTTTGGAAATGGCAAGCACCACCGTATTGTCCAACGCAGCAGCGATGGCGTTAAACTTTCTCACGGAAGTAGCACAAACGCCCGTGTCCAAGCTCGGGAAGAGGTTGAGTACTACTTTTTTGCCCCTCAGTTCCTTCAGGGAGGTGGCGGAGAGGTCGTTTTTTACCAATGAAAAGTCCGGAGCAACGGTGCCAGGCTGGATAAATTCTCCGACAAGAGTCACGGGGCTTCCTTTAAATTTTGTTGTAACCATTTGTTTGAGTTTTTAGGGTTTGATATAGAAAGAGAACAAAGCGCCGCCGCCAATGGTTCGTGCTTACCAAAAAAATGCCTATCTTTGCGTTCCTAACGTTATCTCAAAACAACTTCACCAACCATGAGCCAACTCATCGTTTACAAAGCCTCCGCAGGGTCGGGAAAGACTTTCACTCTGGCGGTAGAATACATCAAACTGCTTATCCTACAGCCACGCGCCTACCAGCAAATACTAGCGGTGACCTTCACCAACAAAGCCACGGCGGAAATGAAAGAACGCATTCTGAGCCAGCTTTACGGCATCCGTACAGCGGACAAAGACTCCGAAGCGTACCTCGCCCGCCTCGTTGAAGAGACCGGACGGACACCGCAAGAAATACGCGCCGCCGCCGCCCAAGCGCTGAGCTACATGCTGCATGACTACAGCCGCTTCCGCGTGGAGACCATCGATTCCTTTTTCCAATCCGTGATGCGCAACCTTGCCCGCGAGCTCGAACTCAGCCCCAACCTCAACATCGAACTCAACAATACCGACGTGCTTAGCGATGCCGTGGACAGCCTTCTCGAGAAACTCGGAGCCACCTCCCCCGTACTTGCCTGGCTGCTGACCTACATCGACGAACGCATTGCCGACGACAAACGTTGGAACGTATCGGACGAAGTGAAAAACTTCGGACGCAACATCTTCGACGAGGAATACATGGAACGCGGCGCCGGGCTCCGCCAGAAGTTACGCCACCCCGACACCTTGCGCGCCTACCAGCGCGAGTTGCGCGAACTAGAGACCCAAGCCTTGGAACAGATGAAAGGCTTCACCGACCAGCTGGAAGGAGTGCTCGGCAGCCAGCATCTCCTGCCCTCCGACCTCAAAAGCGGTTCACGCGGCATCGCCAGCTACTTTAACAAGCTGCGCAACGGCGTGCTCACGGACGACATCGTGAACGCCACCGTGGAGAAGTGCCTCGAAGAGCCCGAACAGTGGGCGGCTAAAGCTTCTAAGCACTATGCTGACATCGTCCTCCTCGCCTCCTCCATCCTCATGCCCCTGCTGCAAGAGGCGGAACAATTCCGTCCCCTCAACAACCGCTTGGTGAACAGCTGCCGCTTGACGATCCAACACCTCAACAAGATGCAGCTCCTCACGCACATCGACGAAGAAGTACGGCTTCTCAATCGCGAAAACAACCGCTTCCTGCTCTCCGACACTAACGCCCTCCTCCATCAGCTGGTCAAAGACGCTGACTCCTCGTTCGTCTTCGAGAAGATTGGCGCCAACATCCATCACGTGATGATTGATGAGTTCCAGGACACGAGCCGCATGCAATGGAGCAACTTCAAGCTCCTCTTGCTCGAAGGACTCTCACAAGGCGCCGACAGCCTCATCGTGGGCGACGTCAAGCAATCCATCTACCGCTGGCGAAGCGGCGACTGGGGCATCCTCAACGGACTTCGCAATCAGATAGGGCACTTCCCCATCAGCGTCAAAACCCTCCACATCAACCGCCGCAGCGAAAGCAAACTCATCCACTTCAACAACCAAGTGTTTGCCGCCGCCACCACCTACCTCAACGACGTCTACCGCCAGCAACTGGGCACCGACTGCGAACCGCTGCAACAAGCATACGCCGACGTAGAGCAAACGTCGCCCAAGACAGAAGACAAAGGCTACGTCAGCGTCAGCTTCCTTGAATCCGACGACGAACATACGTACGCAGACCAGACGCTCCTCGCCCTGAGCGCGGAAGTACAACGACTGCTAGCCTCCGGCGTGCGAACCAGCGACATCGCCATCCTGGTGCGCAAGAACAAAAACATCCCCCTCATCGCCGAGTACTTCGACAAGCACCTAACATGCAAGATTGTTTCCGACGAAGCCTTCCGTCTCAACGCCTCCCTCGCGGTGAGCATGATGATAGATGCCCTGCGCTTTCTTTCCAATCCCGACAACCGGATAGCCGGCGCGCAACTCATCGTAAACTATCAAACAAAAGTAAAGAACGGCACAACCCCACTCCACGCCCTGCTCACCGGCAGCGCCACACACTATCTGCCCGCCGACTTCATCCGACAGGCACACACCCTGCGACTCATGCCCCTTTACGAGCTACTCGAAGAGCTCTTCAGCCTCTTCAACCTCCACTGCATTGCGCAACAGGACGCTTACCTCTTTGCCTTTTTTGATGCCGTGACCGATTACTTGCAGAACAACTCCTCCGACTTAGACAGCTTCCTCCGCTTCTGGGACGAAACGCTCTGCCACAAAACCATCCCCAGCGGTGAAATAGAAGGCATTCGCATCTTCTCTATCCATAAGTCTAAAGGATTGGAGTTTCACACCGTCCTCCTTCCCTTCTGCGACTGGAAGATGGAGAACGAGACCAACAACCAGCTCGTCTGGTGCGTCCCCCAGCAAGCACCGTTTAATGCGCTCGACATTGTCCCCGTCAACTACTCGTCCAAAATGTTCCAATCCATCTACCAAGACGATTACCTGCACGAACGCCTGCAACTTTGGGTGGACAACCTGAATTTGCTCTACGTTGCCTTCACCCGGGCAGAAAAAAACCTTATCGTATGGACAAAGAAAGAACAAAAAGGCACCATGTCCGAGCTGCTGAGTCAAGCGCTCTCCGCCTTGGGCTCCGAAGACGGCGGGCGTACCTACGATGTAAAGAAAGCCTACGAGCTCGGCACCCTCTGCCCTTCGGAAGAAGAAATGCAAAATGCCTCCACCAACAAACTGACGCAAAAGCAGCAGAAGCTACCCGTCCGCATGGAATCCATGCGGCACGACATCGAGTTCCGCCAATCCAACCGTTCGGCGGATTTTATTCTAGGCATTGAAGAAGAAGATTCAGACGATCGGTTTATTAACCGCGGCAAACTGCTGCATACTCTTTTCTCCGCTATCACCACGACAGCGGACATCGACTCCGCCATCAATCGGCTGATGTTTGAAGGCATCATTGGCAGCCACGAAATGGCGGAAGAGATTCGTACGCTCACCCGTAAAGCTTTCGCCCACCCCCGCGTGCAGGATTGGTATGCAGGAGGATGGCGCGTCTTCAACGAGTGCGCCATCCTTTATCGTGAAAAAGAGAAAATGGAAACCCGCCGTCCGGACCGGGTGATGATGAAAGACGGCAAGGTGGTGGTGGTGGATTTTAAATTCGGCAAGGCGGACAAGAAGTACGAGCGGCAGGTGCAGGAGTACATGCACCTCCTCGCCCGCATGGGTTATCAGCATATCACCGGCTATTTATGGTACGTAGACGCATCCGTCTTTCAGCCCATCACTGCCTGAATGGTCTGCTTCACTCGCTCTGCCGAAGTCACGTTGCGCAAGTATTCGTCAATCAACACGGTGCCCCCCATCGACACCGCTTCGTTCTTGTACTGCATGCCGCTCTTCAAGCTTTCTCTAGCTGAAAAATGGAACTCGCCAATGCCCGTTTCCGAAGCGATGCGGGCAATGTTCCCTTCATTGACGCCGCAGCCGGCTAGTAAGACGATACGTCCCGCCGCCTGTTGCTGCAATTCCTTTAATAAAGGGATACCCTGCTCCGCCGTGGGCTGCTGTCCGGACGTTAATATCCGCTGAGCTCCCAAAGCGATAAGTTGCTCCAACGCTTTTTTTGCATCCGCACAGACATCGAATGCCCGGTGGAAAGTGACCGACAGACCGCTGGAAGCTTCCATCAACTTCCGCATCACGGGCAAGTCTACCTCTCCAGTAGCGGTCAGGCAGCCGAACACTACGCCGTCCGCCCCTATCTGCTTGGCAGCGGCTATATCTTTCAGCATCGCCTTCACCTCCACGGGTGAATAGAGAAAGTCGCCTCCGCGCGGACGGATGATGACGTGCAACTTGAGGTGCAGCAACTCCCTCGCCACAGCCATTTCGCCAAACGAAGGCGTCGTTCCGCCTTCGGGTATCCCGGCACACAATTCTACGCGGTGTGCGCCCCCTTCTTGTGCCGCCAAACAGCTTTCTACCGAATTGGCGCAAACTTCAAACTGGATATTCTTCATACAAAAGATGGTATTAAAAAAGGGCGAATTGCTTCGCCCTTATCTGATTTAGTTTTCTTTCTTCTTTTACTTAGCGAAGCTCACGGCACGCGTCTCCCGGATAACGGTGATCTTCACCTGTCCCGGATACGTCATCTCGTCTTGGATTTTCTTGGCTATTTCTCCCGATAAGCTCTCTGTTTGCTTGTCATCAATCTTGTCCGCACCCACAATGACGCGCAGTTCGCGTCCGGCTTGGATGGCATATGTTTTGGTCACGCCCGGATAAGACAAAGCCAGTTGCTCAAGGTCATTGAGACGTTTGATGTAAGCTTCTACAATCTCTCTCCGTGCTCCCGGACGGGCGCCAGAGATAGCATCGCAAACCTGCACAATCGGTGCCAAAAGGCTGGTCATTTCCGTTTCGTCATGGTGAGCGCCGATAGCGTTGCAAATGTCCGGTTTCTCTTTATACTTCTCCGCCAGCTTCATACCCAGCAAAGCATGCGGCAATTCAGGCTCCTCATCGGGCACCTTGCCTATATCATGCAGCAATCCGGCACGTTTCGCTTTCTTCGGATTCAAGCCCAGTTCTGCTGCCATCACCGAACAGAGATTGGCTGTTTCACGCGCGTGTTGCAGCAAGTTCTGTCCGTAAGAGGAGCGGTATTTCATTTTACCAATGATGCGGATAAGCTCGGGGTGCAGTCCGTGAATACCCAAGTCAATGGTGGTCCGTTTACCGGTTTCGATAATTTCTTCTTCTACTTGCTTGCGCACCTTCGCTACGATTTCCTCGATACGGGCAGGGTGGATACGTCCGTCAGTCACCAATTGATGCAAAGCCAAACGAGCCACTTCGCGGCGTACAGGGTCGAATGCCGAAAGCACAATTGCCTCTGGCGTATCGTCTACTACTATTTCCACTCCGGTAGCTGCTTCTAATGCACGAATGTTTCTTCCTTCGCGACCGATGATGCGTCCTTTAATCTCGTCCGATTCGATATGGAATACAGTGACCGAGTTTTCAATCGCCGTCTCTGTAGCCACTCGCTGAATAGATTGCACCACGATGCGTTTGGCTTCTTTGTTCGCGGTCAGTTTGGCATCGTCCATAATGTCATTGATGAACGATTGCGCCTGTGTCTTAGCTTCTTCTTTCAGCGATTCCACCAAACGTTCTTTCGCGTCTTCAGCCGAAAGGCCCGAAAGAGCTTCCAGTTTTTCTATCTCCTGATGTTGCAGTTTGTCCAGTTCATCCTTCTTCTTGTCCACAATAACTAATTGTGTTTCCAGATTTTCCTTTACCGCTTCCGCCTCGAGCTTCTTTCGTTGAATCTCTTCCTGACGTTGTGTCAGCACCATTTCGCGTTGTTTCAACTTGTTTTCAGCTTGCTGGATCTTTTGATTACGCAAGGAAACTTCTTTTTCCAGGTCTGCCTTCTTGTTGAGGAACTTTTCCTTTACTTCGAGCAACTTGTTTTTCTTGATTACCTCCGCTTCTATCTCTGCCTCTTTAAGGAGATTATCGTATTTGGCTCTCAATCCGTATTTAAAAAACACGTACGACAGAACGCCTCCTACCACAAAGCAAGCAACGGATACTAGTATTGTTACTATCATTGTCATTAAAATTAATATATAAATAAAAAAACGCACCGCCAAATACTCGGAAATACCTTCTTCCGAATATCTTGCAGTGCGTGGATTCTCTTTGTTTAGAAGACGAAGACGGGGAGCGCGTTTATTCGTTTCCCAGATACTCATCGAGCATCTCTGTCAGTTCTTCTATCTTGACCGTATACGGATGGGTGTCATTTCGTTGCGCCAACAATTGGTTTTCTTGTGAAAACTGATAGGCTATCATAGCCAAAATCTTTTCAGATGGCAAGTCTTTATAATGCTCCCTATACATATTCAGTCTGACATTCACCTGCTTAGCAGCTTCTCTAACACTTTCTTCGTCCTCACGTTTGATGGTGAGCGGATAGTATGAGTCGGCTATCAACAGGTTTATCTTTATTTTATCGTTCATACATCTTCTACTTTTATTCGTTCAACAGAGCGATGCATTTGTCGACTTCACGCACTAATTTGGACAATCGCAGCTTTGTCTCTTTCACATCGCTGCCGTTAAGGCTGATTGTCGTTGCTGTTTTTAGGTTCGTGTAGCAGATTTCCAGTTTCTGATAGTCAGCCAGCCCTTTGTTCGTTTTCTCCTTCTCCATCTCAAGAAGGCGTTTTAGCTCAGCGTTTTCGTCTTTTAACTTATCATGCTGATAGATTAAATGTCGCAGCTTCGTTTCAAAGGTATTTAATAACTTTTTTTCTTCGACCGTCATTACTACTACTAAAATTGTACACAAAAATACGATTAACTATGAGATTACAAAAGCTTTTCGCAAGAAATTACGCGAAACAGGAGAAAATAACTTAGAAAAGCACGCATCACGTTTATTAACGACAGGAAAGGGGGGCCGTTTTGTTTCTTTTTCTTCTTTGTAACGGATGGAAGATGACAGAGATTCAGCCGCTGCATTGGCAGAGAAGTTATCAAAAGAGTTCGAGTGGTCTTCTTATCGGGGCACAAGTATTTTCATTACCCAAGAAATTTGTTTTCCTAGCTTGAGACATTTGTTTCTACGGCTTGAGAATAAAGTTTCACGCCTTTGAAACAATTGTTTCAAAGGCGTGAAACAGTTGTTTCATCGGTAGGAAACAGCAGCTGCCGCAAAGGCATCCAACGCCTCCGTCGGCTTGCCGCTGTTATCGAAAGCACCTAGCGAGTAGCCGTTCCAACCATTATAGGATTGAGGTTCCCAATAAAAGATACCGAGGCACTGGCTGATTGCTTTTGACTTTGTCATCAGTTCGGTGAGAAAGGATTTTGCAGTCGCTGCATCGTCCCAAGGCATGCCAACCTCACAAAGCATGACTTCGGAACCATAACGGACTATCATGTCGTTCATGTTGGCAATGCAACCGGTTGTCATCTGCTGCCAGGTCTCTTTGGCGGGATAGAGTGACAGGCCGATGACATCCCAAGGAGCGCCGTTCGCTTTCAGTCCGTCGAAAAGCCAGCGGTACAGCGCGTTCTGGTCTCCCGATGGCAGATGCACAATCACTTTCGTCTGCGGACTAATTTCTTTGACGGCGGCATATCCAGCACGGGTAAGGTCAGCATAATTCTTTATGTGTGCATCCGCTTTGCCTTCGTTCCACAACATACCGTTTCCGGTTTCGTTACCTATTTGCACCCATTCGGGGGTGATGCCTTTCTCCTTCAGCGCTTTCAGCACCTCCTTGGTATGAGTGGCGACGGCTGCTTTCAACGCTTCGAAAGAGAAGTTCTTCCAAGCAGCAGGTTTGGTCTGATGTCCGGGATCTGCCCAAGTATCACTGTAGTGAAAGTCTATCATCAGCCGCATGCCTAACTGGTGTGCCCGCCGGGCTTTGTTGACAAGGTCTTTCGTATTGCACCAGCCATCTGCCGGATTTACCCAGACACGCAGACGGATGGCGTTCATGCCCAAGTCGCGCAGAAGCGTCAGGCACTCCGTTTCGCGTCCGCTGGCGTTGTAGAACTTAACGGAAGCTTTCTCCATCTGTGTCAACCAGCTCACGTCCGCACCGCGAGCAAAGCCCGTCATGTCGTAGACGGGCTTTACAGGTTCGGTGTTTCCTGCTTTCTCTTCCTTGCTGCACGCCAGGCTTCCCATCAGGAAGGAAACAACTAAAAGTTTGTTGATAGCTTTCATCATCAAATTTATTTTCTAACAGTAGAATTGGCACACGGACAACACAGATGGTGCGGACGAACACGTACTCTTTTTCCAGACGCAACTAGCGTGATAGAGGGTGATTAGCGTGAAAGGACAATAAAGAGTCCTTTCTGAGCTTCCACTTTCAGCGGAGCCTGTACGTCGGCTTCTCCTTCTATTTGCAGATTGCCCATGCCAGGCAACAAGGCTTTAGCAGTGCTGGGCAATCCTAATGCCTTCCAATCAATCTTTAGGCGAACGGTTGCCTCTTCCTTGCCAAAGTTCCCTATCACAAGAAGCGTTTTTCCTTTGTGCACGTAAGCGGTGGCTTTCACCTTATCATTGTCCGTTTGCACAGCCGGCTTTTCGTCCCAATATCCTTTCATCTGCGCTTCACTGATGTTGAAGTCATTCCACAGTTTCCATATTTGATCGGGGACAATGCCGTTGCTCCATTCATACTTGCGGTTGGACGCACCATAAACCATGCCCAGATAGAGGTTGCCTCCGTCTTGAAGCATCTCGCTCATCATCCCATAGGGAATGCCCGAAAAGGTGACCAACCATTCGTCGGGCTGCATCTCGCCGTAACGGAAGCTCTCGCCAAACCAAGTGCGGTCAATATAAGGCATGAAGTCGGCATACTGATTGGCGGCACCGATGGAATAGCCGGTATTGGAATGCAAATCGACTAGCGCGCCGGGGCGGTACTGCTCTATAATCTTGCGCATGCGTTGCATCACGGTGCGGTCAAACGAAACATCATCCATGTAAAGACCGTCTATTTGGTAATTCTCCAACATCCAGCGCAAGCCTTCCAAGTAATAGTTGATGTAACGCGAAAAAGCAGAGGTGGCAAGCGAAGCGTCTGCATCTTGTTGGGGCAACGCTGTGTACCAAGCGCAACTATAATCATCTATAAGATGCTCTTGCGGCCAAGTGTATCCGTAGCCTTTGCCCGGTTTGTAGATTTCGTTGCCCAGACTTTTGAAAGCATAGGTTTCGGTAGCCTGCGTGGTGAGCTCGCGTATGGTATAATAAAGCTTTACTTTGCGGTCTTGCGCATGCTGTTTATTGATGTAGTCCACCAGCGGCTGACGCACCAGCCAAGGGTAGTTGATTACCGGATTGAGCGACCGGGCATGATGAATGTTCGAGATGTTTGCTCCTTGCTGGGCAGCCTCATCGAAAAGGAGCGGATCGGCATGGTAGTAACGCTGCGCGTATTGCTTTTTTAAGTCTAGCTTACGCACGGGAGTGGTCAGGATAGAGAACTCGTAATCCATCGGTTCGGTAGTAAGGATGCGTTTGCCGCTTTGTGCCAAGATAGTAGCGGACTCGCCTTTGCGGCAGGCTACCGTCACGCTGCCGGCACCGTTGTTTGCCCAAGACAGAGGGGTGTCCACTTTGTAATCGTTTTGCAGCGGGCCGTGGTAGGAAGCGCCCCGGAGTTCGACGTGCGTTCCCGCTTGCGGACCTCCTATGTAGAAACTGTCGTAAGGTCCTTCCCATTTCCAAGTATGCTGTTGGGGGGTGTAACCGCCGTGCACGCCTTGTCCGATACCCATGAAATAAGTGGAAGAATACGGGGTGTACCGAAGTTTCAACCGCACGTTATTGACGGGTATTTTGCCTTTGGCTGCCGAAAGGGATAACGTGTAGCGGGCATAGCCATCAAATTCGAGGAAACCTTTGAGCGCGAAATTCAATCCTCCGCAAACAGAGGAAGCGGTCCACTCGGTACGTCCGTTGTCTAACTGTTTTAGGCGGATATTGTTTGCCACAAAGGTGACCTCGCCTTGGGGCGTTTCTACCACAAACGATACAGGCTCGGCAAAGACACGCTTACCGTTGTGCACTATATTCAGAGGCAGTCCGTTCGCTTGCAAGTGAATCTCTTTGCCCGAAGCTTGAAGAATACGCCCCTTCACTTTTATACCCGTGTAAGGGGCTACGGCTTTGTAGTTGCTGCCTAGTTGCGAGTTCAGCCAGCGCAGCCGTGCGTGCCTCCAGAGTTCACCGTCTCCGCGGTCGGCAAGCAGGCCGGCTTTCACCGTGACGCTCAGGTGAATTACGTTGCTTTCTCCCGTCGAAGTACTTACGGTAGCAGTGCCACGATAGAGGCCCGGCTTCGCATCGCAGGGGATGGAAACGCCGCACCATAATGCTTGCACGGCACCTTTGGCTACGTTCACCCGAAAGGTCAGCGCCTTTCCGTCCCAGCCTGTTCCGCCAGTGTTGAAGCAGGTAAGCGAATCGTGCGGGATAACGTAGCTGCCATTGACCCAATCGCTGAAGGTCACTTTCACTTCTTTGACCGAATCCCTGCACGCCCACAAGCCTATCTGCCACGTATAGTATTCGTTGCGCAAGGCTTCGCCCTCCAACGTAGTCCGAGCTCCGCGCTCTATCCAGCGGTAGGGTACAGCGCGCGGCAGGCGGATAGGGAAAGCGCGGTCTTCGGCAAAGAGCATGAAGTTCCCCCGGGTGTCAGCAGCTAAAGCGGCGCACTCCGAGGCAGTGGCGATAATGCCCATGGGCGACCAAAAGTCGTGCTGCAGACGCGATTCGATGGTGTCTGCTTGAATGGCAACCCATTTTCCGGCTTTAAGTTTGGCAGCCGCTGCCCATTCTTGGTTGGCAGCGTATTCCGGTTTCAGATATTGGCTGAAGTAAGGCTGATGACGAGCTTCATAGGAGCCGTCCATATATTGGTAAGGCAGGTAATAGACGAAGTATTTGCCATTTTTACCTTCTGTATCAAAAAGAATCCGTCCTCTTTCGTTGTTTACATCCAAGGCAAGGACGTTCTGCACCTCTTTTCCGGTGGCAGCCTCCACCACCACTATCTTTTTCTCGCCCACCCGCAAGTCGGGCCGCCGCCAATGGATGTCTACAAGCGCCAAAGATTCTTTTGTCTGTTTCACCCATACTATGGCGCGATGATTGCCTCGGTTATTTACATTCCAGTTAGGGTCAGCATGGGTGGTGAACGTAGTACCGTCCGAGGTGGTAAACCGTTTGAATTGGCTGCCGCCGTCGTAGGCAGCCAAATAGTGAATGACACAAGATAGCAACAAATAGCATAGCACCATTTTTTTCATAGTAATCAGTATATTTAGAAGTAAGATGAATAATGATGCAAAAATAAGAAAACATTCGGATATACGCCCGCTCGCCCCTGCATTATATGCTCTTTAAGACACCATCGTCCGGAAGGGCGGCAAGGATAATGAGATTTATCCCCGCACAGTCATTGGATAAACGATAATTCTGCCTATCTTTACGGTCCGAAAACAAGCTCTATCAACTAAAAGATTACAGTAATGGAAAACAGAAGTTTAGTAACTATAGCCGATCACTCCAAGGAGAAAATCCTCTATATGCTTGAAATGGCAAAGCAATTCGAAATGCAGCCCAACCGCCGGCTCCTTGCCGACAAAGTGGTAGCGACCCTCTTCTTTGAGCCCTCTACCCGCACCCGGCTGAGCTTTGAAACGGCAGCCAACCGCTTGGGCGCCCGTGTTATCGGATTCAGTGATCCCAAAGCCACCAGCTCGTCGAAAGGCGAAACGATGAAAGACACCATCATGATGGTGAGTAATTATGCCGACGTCATCGTCATGCGTCACTACCTAGAAGGAGCTGCGCGCTACGCTAGCGAGGTAAGCCGCGTGCCCATCGTCAATGCCGGCGACGGTGCCAACCAGCATCCCTCGCAAACCATGCTCGACCTCTACTCCATCTACAAGACGCAAGGGACACTGGAAAACCTGAACATTTACCTCGTGGGCGACCTTAAATACGGACGCACCGTTCATTCCCTGCTCATGGCGATGCGTCATTTCAACCCCACCTTCCACTTCATCGCTCCCGAAGAACTGAAAATGCCGGAAGAATATAAGATTTACTGCAAAGAAAACGGCATCCGCTATGTGGAGCATACAGAGTTCAACGAAGAGACCATCGCCGAGGCGGACATCCTCTACATGACCCGTGTGCAACGCGAACGCTTCACTGATTTAATGGAATATGAGCGGGTAAAGAACGTCTACATCCTGCGCAAAAAGATGCTCGACGGCACACGCGACAATCTGCGCATCCTGCATCCCCTCCCCCGCGTCAACGAGATAGCCTACGATGTGGACGAAAGCCCCAAGGCTTATTACTTTCAGCAAGCACTCAATGGTTTGTATGCCCGAGAAGCCATACTCTGCGATGTGCTAGGTATCACGTTAGAAGATATAATAGAAGACAATGAACGCAACTAATCAAGAACTACAGGTAGCTGCCCTCAAAGACGGGACGGTTATCGACCACATCCCCAGCAACAAACTCTTCACCGTGGTCTCCCTGCTGGGACTGGAACACATGGACAACAACATCACCATCGGTTTCAACCTCGACAGCAAAAAGCTGGGGCGAAAGGGCATCATCAAGATAGCCGACAAGTTCTTCTGTGACGAAGAAATCAACCGCATCTCCGTAGTGGCTCCGCACGTAAAACTCAACATCATCCGTGACTATAAGGTGGTGGAAAAGCGCGAGGTGCAAATGCCGGACGAACTGAAAGACATCTTGAAATGCGCCAACCCCAAATGCATCACCAACAACGAACCCATGGCGACACTCTTCCACGTGTGCGACAAAGAGAACTGCATCGTGAAGTGCCACTATTGCGAAAAGGAACAACGCAAAGAAGAATGTACCCTAAAATAACCATCTATCGATGAAACAAGATTGGAAACCCGGAACGATGATTTATCCGCTGCCCGCCATCCTGGTGAGCTGCGGCAGTGAGGAGGGCGATTATAACCTGCTCACCATCGCTTGGACAGGGACGATTTGCACCAACCCGCCCATGTGTTATATATCCGTTCGTCCCGAGCGGCATTCCTACGCCATCATTAAAAAGACCATGGAGTTTGTGATCAACCTGACCACCGCCGATATGGCTTTCCCCACCGACTGGTGTGGCGTGCGTTCGGGAAAAGATTATCACAAGTTCGACGAGATGAAACTCACGCCGGGAAAGTGCACGGTGATCAATGCACCGCTCGTAGAAGAGTCGCCTTTGTGCATCGAATGCCGGGTGAAAGAAATCATCTCGCTGGGCTCGCACGATATGTTCATTGCCGACGTGGTGAACGTGCGTGCCGACGACCGCTACTTAAACGCAGAGACGGGCAAGCTGGAACTGGCAGAAACCAATCCGCTGGTGTATGTACACGGCGGATACTACGAGCTGGGTAAGAAAATAGGCAAGTTTGGCTGGTCGGTCGAGAAAGCACAGAAAAAATAGGATGACATGAAAAGAGCGCTTCTTCTCCTTTTACTTATCGCCTGCCTCTTCCCCTGCTCCCTTGCGGCGCAGCGGGACTCGCAAGAAAAGATAGTACGCCCCAATACCCGGAAGGTTAATTTCGGAATCAAGGCGGGGTTTAACTCCTCCATGTTTCTGGTGTCTGATTTTAAAATTAAAGACGTCACCATCGACGAGATTCAAAACAAATACCTATTAGGTTATTTCGGTGCGCTATTCATGCGCATAAATATGAAGAAGCACTTCTTGCAACCCGAAATCTCGTACAACATCAGCAAGTGCGAGATTACCTTCGACAAACTGGGGTCCCAACATCCCGACATCGAACCGGACTATGCCTCAGTGCACTCCACCATTCACAGCATCGACTTCCCGCTGCTCTATGGATACAACATCGTGAAGCAGGGGCCGTATGGCATGTCCATCTTTGCCGGTCCCAAGCTCCGCTACCTCTGGAACAAACAGAACCGTATCAGTTTCGAGAACTTCGATCAGAAAGGCATCAACGAAGAGCTCAATCCATTCAACGTCAGTGCCGTCATCGGCGTGGCAGTCAACATCTCCCGCATCTTCTTTGACTTCCGCTACGAACAAGGGCTACGCAACATATCCAAATCAGTGACCTACGACAGTATCAATCCCGACGGCAGCACGGGGGTGAGTGAAATCCTCTTCCGCCGGCGCGACAATGTATTGAGTTTCTCACTGGGCGTTATATTTTAAGTGAACAGTAATACTAATTAATTTTAATCGTAATTCAAATGAAAAAAGACAATGTGATTTTCGACATCATCGAGAAAGAGCACCAACGACAGCTGAAAGGCATCGAGCTGATTGCTTCCGAAAACTTTGTTAGTGAACAAGTAATGCAAGCCATGGGCTCTTGCCTCACCAACAAGTACGCCGAAGGCTATCCCGGCAAACGCTACTACGGCGGCTGCGAAGTAGTAGACCAAAGCGAACAAATAGCCATCGACCGCCTTAAACAGATTTTCGGCGCCGAATGGGCAAACGTGCAACCGCACTCCGGCGCACAAGCCAACGCTGCCGTATTCTTGGCAGTGCTCAATCCCGGCGACAAATTTATGGGGCTGAATCTGGCACACGGCGGACACCTTTCGCACGGATCATTGGTGAACACTTCGGGCATCATCTACAAACCTTGCGAATACAACGTTTGCAAAGAGACCGGACGAGTGGACTACGAACAAATGGAAGAAGTAGCATTACGCGAAAAGCCCAAGATGATTATCGGCGGAGGTTCTGCTTACTCCCGCGAATGGGACTACAAACGCATGCGCGAAATAGCCGATAAAGTAGGTGCCATTCTGCTGATTGACATGGCTCATCCTGCCGGACTGATTGCTGCCGGACTGCTGGAAAACCCGGTGAAATACGCACACATCGTAACTTCTACCACTCACAAAACACTGCGTGGTCCGCGTGGAGGAGTCATTATGATAGGAAAAGATTTCCCGAATCCTTGGGGAAAGACTACTCCGAAGGGTGAAATCAAAAAGATGTCCCAACTGCTCGACTCGGCTGTATTCCCAGGCGTACAAGGCGGTCCGTTGGAACACGTGATTGCGGCCAAAGCGGTTGCTTTCGGAGAATGCTTGCAACCGGAATACAAGGAATACCAGCTACAAGTAAAAAAGAACGCAGCCGTACTGGCACAGGCGCTGATAGACCGCGGATTCACTATTGTTTCAGGCGGTACGGACAACCACTCCATGCTAGTAGACCTTCGCTCTAAATATCCCGACCTGACAGGTAAAGTGGCCGAAAAGGCACTGGTAGCTGCAGACATCACTGCCAACAAAAACATGGTTCCGTTTGACAGCCGCTCGGCTTTTCAGACTTCAGGTATCCGCTTAGGCACACCTGCCATCACCACCCGTGGTGCCAAAGAAGACTTGATGCTGGAGATTGCGGAAATGATTGAAACCGTACTGTCCAATGTGGACAACGAAGCCATCATTGCCGGAGTTCGTGCCCGCGTGAACAAGACCATGGAGAACTATCCTATCTTCGCCTACTAATTAAAACGAAAAAAAGGCGCACACCTCTGTGCGCCTTTGCTCGAACCGTGACGCATCTGCTGCGCCACGGTTCTTTGTTTTACAGCCTACACGCTTATGCCTGCCAGCGTGCCAGGGCTACTAATCGGAACAGCAGCCGGATCTGGCTGACCTTCGCCGCCGGAAAAGCGGAACAAAAAAAGAGACCCCGTTGTTATACGCTGCAAGGCACAAGATGGTGCCTTTATCTACCGAACAAAGAAATATGAAAAAGTTTAAAGAGAGTTTGGCTGTGCTTTTAGCATGGCTGCCACTGTGGGCAATGGCAGGCTATTCGCCGCCCAAGGTGCAAGCCGTTTTGAAAACAATGTATCCACAAGCCACCGGCGTGGCATGGTCTATGCAAGGCAACTACTATGTAGCCCGCTTAGTGGCGGAGGGATGGGATACCGCGGTATGGATCGACCTACAAGCCAAGTGGGTGATGACGCTCACCGACTGGGGAAGTACGGATGAACTTCCGCCCGCCGTCTACAACGCTTTTGCCAGCGGAATCTATGCAGCCGAACAAGTAGAGGACGTGACGCAAGCCACCTTTCCCCGCTCCCCCACGGTCATCGTCATCAAAGTGGGACGACAAAATCTGGATGCCGACTACCAGCTCTTTTACACTCCCAACGGAACCTTGGAGCGAACCTGCAACTTGGGCTTTGCTCAGGGAGAGTTAACGCCCGCCACCTTTACCGGTCAATAGGCGATAGAGGCAAACGAACCGTTTACAGTGTCTGCTTGGCGCCAGTTGAAGGCTACAAACCGTTTACGAGAGAAGATAATCGCGATAAAGTGTGACGAAAGCAAAAACAAGACGACTTATAGGGCAAATACCAACTCTATTATTTACCTTTGTTTGCTTTTAAACAGGCAGACTCCTAAAAACGATAAGAACCATGAAAGATTTCTTTAAATTCACGCTGGCTACAATGACAGGTATCATCCTGTCCGGCATCATCCTTACTGTAATCGGAATTATCACGATTTTCGGCATTGTCTCTTCAGCAGACACAGAGACGGTGGTACAAAAAAACTCTGTAATGCTGCTCGACCTCAACGGAACCTTGCAAGAGCGCAATCAGGAAAGTCTGGAAAACATGTTCGCCACGCTGTCGAAAAGTGATATAAAGATGTTCGGACTGGACGACGTGCTTGCCTCCATCACAAAGGCTAAAGAAAACGAAAACATCAAAGGCATCTACCTTCGCTGCACTTCACTAGAAACTTCTTATGCTGCCCTGCAAGCCGTGCGCAACGCATTGAGCGATTTCAAGAAAAGCGGCAAATTTGTCATCGCCTACAGTGACAACTACACCCAAGGGCTCTACTACCTCTCGAGCGTAGCGGACAAAGTGATACTCAACCCCAAGGGATTCATCGAATGGAAAGGAATAGCTTCTGCTCCTATCTTCTACAAAAACTTGCTGGACAAGCTCGGCGTAGAAATGCAAATATTCAAAGTGGGCACCTACAAATCGGCAGTGGAACCCTTCATCGCCACCGAAATGAGTCCTGCCAACCGCGAACAGGTGACCGCCTTCATCGGTTCCATTTGGGGACAGGTGGTGAATGGCGTTTCCGCTTCTCGCAATATTTCTGCCGACTCGCTCAATGCCTACGCTGACCGCATGCTGATGTTCTATCCCGCCGAAGAAAGTGTGAAGTGCGGATTAGCGGACACATTGCTCTATCAGAACGATATGCTCGACTACCTCAAAACAACGATGAAAATGGATAAAAAAGGCTACCTCTCCACCTTAGGCATCGAAGAGATGGTCAACGTAAAGAAGAACGTGCCCAAAGACAAAAGCGGAGACATCGTAGCCGTCTACTATGCTTCGGGTGAGATTACCGACCAACGGACTTCATCTGTTTCGGAAGAAGGCATTGTGGGCAACGAAATGATTCGTGACTTACGCCAGTTGAAGGACGATGACGACGTGAAAGCAGTGGTGCTGCGTGTGAACTCTCCGGGCGGAAGCGCCTTTGCTTCCGAGCAAATCTGGCACGCCGTGAAAGCACTCAAAGCAAAGAAACCCGTCATTGTATCCATGGGCGGATATGCTGCTTCGGGCGGATATTATATCTCGTGCGCGGCAGACTCCATCATCGCCGAACCCACCACACTGACCGGCTCTATCGGCATTTTCGGCATGGTGCCCAACGCAAAAGTGCTGACCGAAAAGATTGGCATCACTTACGACGTGGTGAAAACCAATCAGTTTGCCGACTTCGGAAACCTGATGCGCCCCTTCAACAATGAAGAGAAGGCACTCATGCAAATGATGGTTGGTCAAGGCTATGAATTGTTTGTCAGCCGCTGTGCCGAAGGTCGGCACCTGACGAAAGCAGCCATCGAGAAAG
This sequence comes from Bacteroides sp., assembly GCA_036652495.1. Lineage (GTDB taxonomy): Bacteria > Bacteroidota > Bacteroidia > Bacteroidales > Bacteroidaceae > Bacteroides. Next base: position 13,782 of record JAVVVS010000010.1, on the reverse strand, counting down.
TAGCCGAAGGGCGCGTTTGGACCGGCGAGATGGCAAAAAAATTAGGATTGGTAGACCAACTGGGCGGCATCGACAAGGCACTCGCCATTGCCGTGAAGAAAGCAAACCTCAAAGGATACACCGTGGTGGATTACCCGGAGAAAGAAAACTTCTTCACCCTGCTGATGAATGCACAGCCCACCAGCTACATCGAATCGAAACTGCTCAACAGCAAACTGGGCAGCTACTACAAGGACTTCAGCCTGCTCAAAAATCTGGAAGAACGAGCTGCCGTGCAAGCCCGGCTTCCCTTCGAACTGAACATTCACTAAAAAAGAATCATGAAGGAACATTTGATTAAGATACACAAACGACTCTACCCCCTTTCCTATCTATATGGAATGGGGGTAGTTCTCCGGAACAAACTCTTCGACTGGGGGTATCTCCCATCGAAGAGTTTTGGTGTTCCTACTATCTGCATTGGCAACCTTGCCGTAGGAGGAACGGGTAAAACGCCACATACCGAATATCTCATCCACTTGCTCCGACCCCATTTCCACCTAGCTGTGTTGAGTCGTGGATACAAGCGGCAAACCAAAGGCTATGTATTGTCCACTCCCCAAAGTCATGCAGACAGCATTGGCGACGAGCCCTATCAGATTCAATCGAAATTCCCCGATATCCGAGTCGCCGTGGACGAGAACCGCTGCCACGGCATCGAACAACTGCTAAAGCTGAGCGAGCCTGCCGTAGACGTGGTGCTGCTGGATGACGCCTTTCAGCATCGCTACATCAAAGCCGGCCTTAACATTCTGCTCACGGACTACCATCGGTTGTTCTGCGACGACGCACTGCTGCCTGCGGGACGCCTGCGCGAACCCATCGAAGGCAAGAACCGCGCACAAGTGGTCATTGTCACCAAATGTCCCAAAGACCTCAAACCCATCGACTATAACATCATCGGCAAGCGGCTCGCACTCTACCCCTACCAGCAGCTGTTCTTCTCCACCTTCCGCTACGGAAAACTCAAACGGCTGTTCCCCGACCCAACGGAAACGCCCGAACGCAAACTATCCTCACTGAAGACGGGCGAACAAGTGTTGTTGCTCACGGGCATCGCCTCTCCCGACCCGCTGCTCCGGCACATCAAAACATATACCTCCCACATCGATTTGCTTTCATTCGACGACCATCACCCCTTCAGCAAGCGGGACCTACAGCTCGTCAAAGAGCGGTTCGACCACCTGAAGGGCAATCAAAAGATCCTCATCACCACCGAGAAAGACGCCACCCGCCTCTTGCACCACCCCGACTTGGATGAGGAACTGAAGCAGCACCTCTACGTGCTACCCATCGAAATAGAAATAATACAAAACCAACAAGACAGTTTTAATCAATATATCATTAACTATGTTAGAGAAGATACAAGAAACAGCCGCCTTCCTGAAAGGCAGAATGAACACCCTGCCTGAAACAGCCATCATCCTGGGCACAGGGTTAGGAAGCCTTGCGAGCGACATCACCGAGAGCTACGAAATTAAGTATGAAGACATCCCCAACTTCCCCGTATCAACGGTAGAGGGGCATAGCGGCAAGCTCATCTTCGGGAAGCTGGGCAACAAAGACATCCTCGCCATGAAGGGTCGCTTTCATTACTACGAAGGATATTCGATGAAAGAAGTGACCTTTCCCGTACGCGTGATGAAGGAGCTGGGCATCAAAACCCTGTTTGTGTCCAACGCCAGCGGAGCCACCCATCCCGATTTCGAGATTGGCGACTTGATGATTATCACCGACCACATCAACTACTTCCCCGAACATCCCCTGCGCGGCAAAAACCTCTATGGCGACCGCTTCTTGGATATGAGCGAAGCATACGACAAAGCTCTGATAGCGAAAGCCGACGAGATAGCCCGAGAGAAAGGCATCAAGGTGCAGCATGGCGTGTATCTGGGCACACAAGGTCCCACCTTCGAGACCCCGGCGGAATACAAACTCTTCCACATTCTGGGAGCCGATGCCGTGGGGATGTCCACCGTACCGGAAGTGATTGTAGCCAACCATTGCGGCATCAAAGTGTTCGGTGTGTCGGTCATCACCGATTTGGGCGTAGAAGGCAAAATTGTAGAAGTGTCGCACGAAGAGGTGCAGAAAGCTGCCGACGCAGCACAGCCCAAGATGACCACCATCATGCGCGAATTAATCAATCAGGCGTAACCAGCAACTATGAGAACAGAAATAGCCACTATGGGTGAGTTCGGACTCATCAAGCACCTCACTCAGGAGATTGAACTCAAAAATGAATCCACCCGCTACGGGGTGGGCGACGATGCAGCCGTCCTCTCTTATCCAGCGGACAAGCAGATACTGGTCACCACCGACCTGCTGATGGAGGGCATTCATTTCGACCTGACGTACGTGCCCCTGAAACATCTGGGCTATAAATCCGCTATCGTCAACTTCTCCGACATTTATGCCATGAACGGAACGCCGAAACAAATAACCGTCTCGCTGGCACTCTCCAAACGTTTTTGTGTGGAAGACTTGGATGAGTTTTATGCCGGACTACGGTTGGCATGCGACTTGCATCACGTCGACATCGTGGGCGGAGACACCACCTCCTCCCTCACCGGGCTTGCCATCAGCATCACTTGCATCGGTGAAGCCGATAAAGAGAAAGTGGTGTACCGCAACGGCGCTAAAGAGACCGACCTGATCTGCGTGAGCGGCGACTTGGGAGCTGCTTACTTGGGGCTGCAACTGCTGGAGCGCGAAAAGGTGGTGCTGAAAGGCGAGAAAAACATAGAGCCGAACTTCACCGGCAAGGAGTATCTGCTCGAACGCCAGCTAAAACCGGAAGCGCGCAAAGACATCATCGAGCTATTGGCGGCTGCCCATTTAGTACCCACGTCGATGATGGACATCTCGGACGGGTTATCGTCGGAACTGATGCACCTTTGCACGCAAAGCCACACGGGCTGCCGCGTGTACGAGGAGCACATTCCCATCGACTACCAGACGGCGGTGACGGCGGAAGAGTTCAACCTCAACCTGACCACCTGCGCTATGAACGGCGGAGAAGATTACGAACTGCTGTTCACCGTGCCCATCGCCGATCATGAAAAGGTGTCGGAAATGGAGGGCGTCAAACTCATCGGGCACATCACCAAGGCAGAACTGGGTTGCGCCTTGATTACGCGCGACGGACAGGAGTTTGAATTAAAAGCCCAAGGCTGGAATCCGTTGCAAGCCAACGAAACCTAGCCCGCCACCAGAGAGCCACAAAAAAGAGGATGCACAAGTTGTGCATCCTCTTTTTTTGTAAAACATCGGAGCGGACTAATGGTCAATCTCCATCGTGAGCGGTCCGTCATATTTTCCGTCCACATAAAGCGTCCCGTTCAGGAAGCGCCCGCTGACGTAGAAACCCCGCACCTCCAACAGCGGATAACCATTGCCATAGTCCAGATAGAGAATGTCATTCGCAATGCTCCAGCGCACATCCAACGTAACAGCGTGATCGCCGCCGTCTTCGGGGAAAAAGTACTGTTCGTCCGTGGCGAAGCCGCTCGCCTTGAACGTGAGCCCGCTCTCCACCGGATAGTGGTCATAGCTGAAGCCTAAATCGCCTACCCATGTGCGCCCTATCAAGCGGTTGAACAAAGTTTCATCACTTTCACAAGCGGTGAAGCTCAGCAACAAAGCCGTGAGGAGGAGGAATGTAATGCCGTTTTGTTTTCTCATGGTTGTTTCTATTTAAGTGAATACCGACTGCAAATATAGCCTTTTCGTCCCGATGATAGAAACTAAAGCCAAGTTTTTATACCTTTGTGGCACATCAATAAAAGTATCCTTCATGAAACTTCTTTGGCTCGATTTAAACTGTTCGTACGCTCACTCCTCCCTCGCCCTGCCTGCCCTGCACGCTCAGGTGGCGGACGACCCTTCTACGGAATGGGCGGTGGTGTCTGCCACCATCAACGAAAACGCTGGTCTCACCGCTCTCCAAATCTGCCGGCAACAGCCGGATGTGGTGGCTGCCACGGCTTGGCTATTCACTCACGAAGCTCTCTTGCACATCCTCGCGCGGGTGAAGGCGCTCCTCCCCCACTGCTTCATCGTGCTGGGCGGACCGGAATTTCTGGGCGACAACGAACGGTTTTTGCGCACGAATTCCTTTGTCGGCTGCGTCTTCCGTGGAGAGGGCGAAGAGATGTTCCCCCGCTGGCTGGCGGCGTGGAACCGCCCCGAGGATTGGGGGACGGTCACCGGACTGTGTTATCTCGATAAGGAAAACCGGTACCAAGATCAGGGCATTGCCCGCGTGACGCACTTCGCCCGATTGGCGGCGCCCGAGGAAAGTGCCTTCTTCAACTGGAGCAAACCCTTCGTGCAGTTGGAGACTACCCGGGGCTGCTTCAACACGTGCGCCTTTTGCGTGAGCGGCGGAGAAAAGCCCGTGCGCACACTCTCCTTGGACACCGTGCGCCAACGGCTCACCATGATTCACCAGCACGGCATCCGGAACGTACGCGTGCTCGACCGTACGTTCAACTATGACAACCGACGCGCCCGCGCCCTGCTGTCTCTTTTTCTAGAGTTCTATCCCGACATCTGTTTTCATTTGGAGATTCATCCTGCGTTGCTCTCGGACGAACTCAAGCACGAACTTTCGCTTCTGCCCCAAGGACTGCTTCACTTGGAAGCGGGCATACAGAGTTTACGCGAGCCCGTGCTGGCGATGAGCCGCAGACAAGGGAAGCTGAACCAAGCCCTCGACGGATTGCAGTTTCTCTGCTCGCTCCCGCAGATGGAGACACATGCCGACTTGATAGCCGGGCTGCCCCTGTACCGTTTGAGCGAGATATTCGAGGACATCCATACCCTTGCCGGCTACGGCACGGGAGAAATTCAACTGGAGCTGCTCAAACTGCTCCCCGGCACCGAAATGCGCCGCAGGGCAGAAGAGCTGGGCATACAGTACGCCCCGCTTCCACCGTACGAAGTGTTGCAGACCCGCGAAATCAGCGGGGACGAGCTGCAAACGGCGCGCCGCCTGTCCCGCCTGCTCGACGGCTTTTACAATGAGCCTGCTTGGCAAGCCGTCACCCGCAAGCTGATGCTCGAGAACGCCTCGTTTCTGGCGGACTTCTTGGCAGAGGGCGTGCGGACGGGGCTCGTTGACCAACCCCTGAGTCTGGAGAGGCGGGGATTGGTGCTGTACGAGTTTTGCCTCAACCATTACCCGACTTATCAGACGGCAGTCAGCGTGGCATGGATAGAAGCGGGCATGTCGCTCAAAAAACGCCCTGCCGAACGAGTGAAGACGAAAAAACAAGTACCGCCCCCGCAGTGGGATGTGGCGTACGGCACCTACGAAGAAGGTTTGCGCCTCTGCTTCCTTCCCTCGGGCGAGGGAGACGGAGGCTTTTGGTTTGGATTAGCCTCGGAGGAACAGCAACGCAAGCCGGTGTTCAAAGCAGAGAGCCGGTCGTAAGCCCCCCTGTTGCAGAGGTAGCTGACATCCTACGCGCCAAAAAGAAAGGCTTTGCAGAGTCCAACGTCCGTCCGTTGGAGCCTGCAAAGCCTTCGTTCTTTCTTTCCGTGCCCGGCACTCTCTCTGCGAGGAGTGCTTAGCCGTTCACCTTCTGATAATCTTCGAGGAATTTCTTCAACCCCGAGTCGGTGAGAGGATGGTTGAGCAAGCCCTTGATGGCGCTCAAGGGACAGGTAGCCACGTCTGCTCCGGCTTCCACGCACTCCATGATGTGCTTGGTGTTGCGGATAGAGGCAGCGAGCACCTGCGTGGAGAAATGGTAGAAGCGGAACATGCTGGCAATGTCTGCCACCAAGCCGATGCCATCTTCGCCGATGTCATCCAGACGCCCCACAAAGGGCGAAACGTACGTGGCTCCGGCTTTAGCAGCCAACAATGCCTGTCCGGCGGAAAAGACGAGGGTGCAATTGGTGCGTATGCCCTTTCCGGCAAAGTATTTCACAGCACGAATACCATCGGCAATGCAAGGCAGTTTGACTACGATGTTGGGATGGAGCGCCGCCAACTCCATACCTTCACGCACCATGCCGTCAAAATCGGTGGCAATGACCTCGGCACTGACGTCGCCTTGTACCATCCGGCAAATCTCCACATAATGTTTCTGCTGGTTCTCAATACCTTTAATACCCTCCTTCGCCATGAGCGAAGGATTGGTGGTCACACCGTCCAGAATGCCCAGTTCGTACGCTTCCCGAATTTGGTCCAAATTAGCTGTGTCAATAAAGAATTTCATAGTAATTGTATTTTAAAAAGTGATTAATCCCAGTTCATTCATGCTCACGACTGCCTGTACGTCGGTGGCGGTAGTGGCTTCGAGCTTGAAGTAGCGTGCTTTCACCGCCTTTCCGAAGGTGACAGTCTGCGGCAGAGGGTTGTTCATGATGTTACTGAACTCGCCGTTGGCAGGGATGGATGTCCACGTCTTGCCGTCGAGGCTGCTATAGATTTTGTAGCGGAAGGCGGTGGTGGGTTTCGCCACTTCGCCGGCAGGGGCATAGACGAAAGCCTTCAGCGTCGACACTTTGCCCAAGTCGAGGGTAAGCGGAGCAGCGTCCATCAGCTTCCACAACTTGCGCGCACCGTCGGTGCGCCAAGCTTCTTTACCCGCCACATCATTCAAGGCGGCAGCACGGTAAGCGGCTACTTGGCTGATGTGGGCGTTGGCGCGGCAAGCCGTCAAGCGAAGCCTCAACTGAGAAGCTTTCACGGCGTCAAAGCGCACCATCCGTTTGTAGCCGATGGTGGTGCCTTTTGCCACCTGCTTCCATCCGTCCGCTGTCAAAGCTTCCAATTCGAAAGCCTCCACACGCTGTCCCTTGGCAATGTCTTCTTGCAGCACCACAAGGTTGATTTCCGAATCTTTCTTCAACGCATAAGTCCGTGCCTCAGCAGGAGCTGCCTGCCACGCCTTGGCGCCTTTGAGCACCCGGTTGTCGGCGAACACCTGTTGGCGGTACGCGGCAAACTCCTTCAAGCGGTTCACGTCGGCTTCGTTAATCAAGCCCCTGCGGTCCGGCGGGATGTTGAGCAGCAGCACGGAGTTATAGCCCACCGACTGGAAGTAGATGTCCGCCAGTTGCTTCAAACTTTTTACTTTGCTGTCCTCTTCGGCGTGATAGAACCAGCCCGGACGGATGGATACGTCCACCTCCGAGGGGTACCAGAAGAGCTTATCGGTGCGGGCAATCATCTCGCGGCTGCCCAAATCTTTGGCAGTAGACAAAATGCCCAAAGCGGCGTTGCGGGCAATGCCATTGGGATGCGCTTCAGGAGTCAACACTGTGGCGCTCCATTCGGTCTCGCGCCCCAGTCCGCGTTCGTTGCCTACCCATCGCACGTCATCGCCCCAAATGGCGGTCACAGCCTGGGGTTGCAGGCGGTGGATGGTAGCCAAGGTGGTATCCCAGTCGTACACCTGTTTCTTCCCATTGGGTCCTTCGCCGTTGGCGCCATCAAACCAGACTTCATCTATCTCTCCGTAATTGCTGAGCAGTTCGGTAAGTTGTTCGATAAAGAAGGCATTGTACTTGGGCGAGTCGCCATAGCAGGACGCATTGCGGTCCCAAGGCGAAAGATAGACGCCGAACCTCATGTCGTATTTGTCGCACGCCTTGCGCAAATCGCCCACTACGTCTCCCTTGCCGTTCTTCCAAGGCGAGGAAGCTACAGAGTGCTTAGTGGTGCGGGTAGGCCACAAGCAGAATCCGTCATGATGTTTAGCGGTGAGCAGCACCATCTTGAAGCCAGCCTCTTTGAGATTGCTCACCCATTGTTCGGCATTCAGTTCCGAGGGATTGAACAGTGCCGGATCCTCCGTGCCGTCCCCCCACTCCCTTCCAGTAAAGGTGTTGATGCCAAAGTGCAGGAAGGCCGTCAACTCCATTTGTTGCCAAGCCAACTGCTGGGGAGTGGGCACTAACCTGGCGGCGAGGTCGACCTTCTCCATCAACGTTGCACCTTGTGGGAACTCCACCTTCTTCACGAAATAATTGTCCTTCTGCGCGAATCCGCTACAAGTGATAGCGGACAACGCTAGTAATACTACGAGTTTTTTCATCAGTTATTCAAGGGATAAATAGTAAATTCAAAACATTGTTTCTTCACCGGCACCCGGTACGGCGGCAGCACGCCCGGTCCGCAAGTAGCGGTGCCCACTCCCGCCTGTTCGGCATCGAGGTGCACGGTAATCTTACCGTCCCGTTCGAGGTCGTTGATGTGGCGGGCTTTCTCCAACAGGGCATCGGTGAAAGGCAGTACACTGAATTGGAAAGGTCGGTCCGACTCGACGAGGCATCCCCGTCCTGCCTCATCGGCAAGCTTCATCCAGCGCACGTCGGTGCGGTTGCCGGTTGCCTGCGGAGTGACGTAATAATGGAACATCCGTTCGGCAGTCGTCTGATAAATGCCTATCTTGCCGGATTGTTTGCGGTCGGCGTATGTCTCGTTCTCTCCCCGTCCCAGATAAGACACCTGTCCGAAGGCGTCCTTCATCTCGAACGACAAGCCCAAACGAGCCATCGACTTCACCAAAGCCGTATCGGGGTCGAAAGTAGTCTGCACGGTCAGCGCGCCGTTGCGTTGGAGGCGATACACAAAAGTAGCCAGCCCCACCTTTTCGCCTTTCACATTGAGCACTTCCACCCGGGCAGAAGCAGCGGTCCGGCTCTCTTTGAAGGCGATGGCCCGCTGTGTCAATTGGTACAGTCCTGCTTTTCGCCACAGGCGGGCTCCGTTCTTATCGCGGTTGTCATTGTCGGTAGCAGGGCGACACAAGCTCAGCACCATGGGCGAGGCAAGCAATTCTTTTCCATCCAAGCACAGCGAGCGCAAGGCACCCGTTGCAGGGTCCAAGGCAAACGTGGTGACGCCTGCCGGTCGGACCGGAGCATACGTTCCACCCTTCTTAGCTCCGGCAAGCACAAACTGGTCATAAGCTACTTCCCAATCCGCAGCTACCAGCGGAGAAGCTTCTTTGCGCGTCCAGCTCAACGTCAAATAGGCTTCGCGTGCCGTTGAAGGAAGTTTTACCGCTCCCAGTGTTACGTCCGTAACTGTATGAGGCGCACCCGCCAACACTTTTTTGCCTTCGCTGATCAAGGTTCCGTCATCTGTCTTCACCTGCCAGTGCAGAATGTATTCATCCAAGTTGGAGAAGTCGAACCAGTTCTTCACCCGTATCGTCAGGTTCTTCTCATCCACCAACGTTGTTTTGATGTTCTGATACACCTTCTTCACTTCGAGCAAATGCGGATGGGGCACGCGGTCGGACCCCACCAGCCCGTTGCAACAGAAGTTGCCGAAGCTCGGAACATCTTTAGGTCCGTAATCGCCGCCATAGGTCAGGTACCACTTGCCATTGGCGTCTATCTCGCGAAACGATTGGTCCACCCAATCCCACACACAGCCGCCTTGAGCCATAGGTTCGCTTTCGAACACGTCCCAGTATTCTTTCAAGCCTCCCACACTATTGCCCATAGCATGCACATATTCGCAAAGGATGAACGGGCGGTAAATCGCCTTTTTCGCCAAGTAAGCTTTGATGTCATCGACGCTGCGATACATACGGCAATATATGTCGGTGTTGTAGTTTTCTTCTGCCCGCTCGTATTGCACGGGGCGGTTCTTCTCCACCGATTTCAACCAGTCGTAAGTCCGTTCAAAGTTGATGCCATTGCCGGCTTCATTGCCCAACGACCAGATAACAATGGCAGGATGATTTTTTGAGCGCTCGTACATGCGGTGTGTGCGGTCCAGATGTGCCGGAAGCCAAGTGCTGTCTTTCGCTAACGAAGCTGGACCGTAGCCCATGCCGTGCGATTCGATGTTAGCTTCGTCTATCATATAAAGTCCGTAACGATCGCAGAGCGTGTACCAATAAGCGTTGGTGGGGTAATGAGAGTTGCGCACGGTGTTGATGTTGTGCTGCTTCATCAGCTTGATGTCTTGTTCCATTAGCTCTTTGCTCACGGTGCGTCCCAATTGAGAATGCTCGTGCCGGTTGGTGCCCTTGACCAACACCGGCACGCCGTTGATACAGAAGCGTCCGTCCTTAATCTCCGATGTACGGAAGCCAATCTCGGTGCCCGTCACTTCGGTCACCTTGCCTTGCGCGTCCTTCAGCTCCAAGATCAAGGTGTAGAGGTTAGGATGCTCGGCACTCCAAGCTTTCACTCCGGGGAGGCGCTGCTCGTCGAAGGCGATGAAGTTGCTCAGTCCGCGCGCCTTCATCGTGATTGCATCTTTCAAGACAGTAGTTCCGGCAGCGTCTTTCAGTTCGTAAGCGATAGAACGGGCAGCGGCCGGTCCTTCCACCGTTACCTCCAAACCGAAAAGCCCGTCTTTATACTGTTCTTTTTCAAGTGCCGCATTCACCTTGTAGTCGGCTATAAACTGTTTCGGCGTGCTATACAGATAAACATCGCGTTCGATGCCGCTCAACCTCCACATGTCCTGGCACTCCAAGTAAGATCCGGCGCTCCACCGATACACTTCCAAGGCGATGGTGTTGTCGCCGCTTTCCAGTTGGTCGGTGATGTCCCATTCGGCGGGCGTTTTCGATCCTTGGTTGTAACCAATCAGTTTGCCGTTGACCCATACATAATAGAATGAAATAACACCTTCGCAGCAAAGCACCACCCGGCGATCTTTCCACGCAGCGGGCACGGTGAACGTCCGACGGTATGACCCCACTTCATTCTCGGCTTCAGGCACCAAGGGCGGATTCTTTTTGAAGTGGAACATTTTATCGTCAAATTCGTAGGTCTCGTTCACGTAGATAGCCGTACCATATCCCTGCCGTTCCCAGTTTCCGGGGACATTGATGTCGGTCCAGCCTCCCGTATAAAAGGCGGGTTTATAGAAGTCTTTCGGACGATTATCAGGATTCTTCACCCAATGAAATTTCCACTTCCCATTCAGGCTCTGATAGTAGGAGGATTGTTCGAACTCACCTTTCCGCACATCGGAAGCACAATTGTAAGGCCATACGTAAGCGTGGGGGTGGAGTTTGTTCAGCCCGACGGCGTATTGGCTCTGCCATTCGGGTGATGGCTGCTGCTGTGCTGCAGCAGGAAGAATAGCCAGCACAGCCAGCATCATCAGAAAGAGTTGTTTCATAGTTCTATTATCAATATTATGTTAGTCTATCATTATTTCGTCCAGCATCACTCGGGCTTCTTGTCCGGGGCGAACATGATTAGCCGGACATTGTCCCGCACCATAAATCGTCACCCGTACATAGCGGGCTTTCGCCTCGCCCACTTGCATCGAGAACTCGTCGATGTAAGTTCCTTCACGGAAAATCTCTTCCGGAGTAAAGCGCCGCGTTGCCGCTTCGGTAAAGTTCACGTTATCCGCAGACAACTGTACTTGCAAGTAAGCAGGCCGCTGCACCGCCATACCATAGTTGGTTATTCCGCCCAAGGTAACCGTATGCACGGTCTCTATTTTCTGCAAATCGACGGTAAAGGATAGGGTATCGCTCTTTTCCCAAGAGCACCATTCAAAGTCTGTTTGCTTCAGACTTCCCCGCACTCCGTTAGTCAATAGTTTTTCGTTTACTTTCCCGCCCAGAACTGGTTTTGCCGTTGCTTTGTTCCAAAGAAGAGGAAGCACCAATGTCTGTCCCAGCTGTTTTCCGTGGCTAAAGGTAGCACTTTTTACTGTTCGGGCACTCGCTAGTGTGAGACTTTTTTCATAAAGTGAAGAGAAAGCGCTCGGTTCGCTGCCATCTAAGGTGTATCGAATCTCTACATCGGGGCGAATACATTCCAGTTCCACCTTCAACGTTCCGTTCTCCGAAGTCACCGTATGCTGTATGTTATACATCGACCGGGCATAGCCTACTCCCATCTCTTCCAAGTGTTGGTTGTACACATCTACCCCCCGAAGAAAGCTCGTCCATTGCTTTTGTTCCGGCTTGGACCAAGCAACTTCGGCCAAAGCTGCTAACCGGGGAAAGAGCAGATAGTCCACATCGGCAGGTGTGTTGCAAAACTCGGTCCACAACGAAGCTTGCACCCCCATCAGCAAGGGCACATACGCTGGCGCCCAATCGGACTGTACAGGTTCATAGTCGTACACATCTTTCAGCGTATTGTTTCCGAAGTAGGTCAGCGGCTCAAACCATTGAGGACCTTGGTAACGGATCAGGTACATCACGCGGGCGGGCGTCATCACAAACCGATGCCCCAGCTTGGCAGCTTTCAAAGCAGCCGTACCCATCCCCTGCCAGCCAAAGATAATAGCATCTTGGGGGATAGCGCTGTTGGTGAGTTCATCCCATCCCATCACTTCTTTGCCCTTGCTTCGCACATAGTCGCTCATCCGTTTCATAAAATACCCTTGCAGATCTTCTTCGCGGTTCAAGCGTTCGCTCTTCATGCGTGCTTGGCAAAGAGGACACTTTTCCCACACGGTTTTACGGGCTTCGTCTCCGCCCAGATGAATGTAGTGCGAGGGGAATAAAGCAACTACCTCATCAATCACGTCTTGCAAGAAAGCAAACACGCTGTCGTTTCCGGCACAATAGATAATATCCGCATGATCACCTCCCAATCCGGGCAGCACGCCGATGTACCGGTCCACTACCGGACAAGCCAACTGTGGATAAGCCGCCAACGAAGCGTTGGTATGAGCGGGCATCTCTATCTCCGGGATAATCTCTACCTGCCGCCTGGCGGCATAAGCCACCATTTCTTTCATCTCTTCCTGAGTGTAAAAGCCGCCTATCGGCGTAGGTTCTCCGCGCTCGGGATTGCGACGGGCAGAAAAGGGTACATCCGTGCGGTCTACACGCCACGCTCCCACTTCCGTCAGCTTGGGGTATTTCTTTATCTCTAGCCGCCAGCCATTATCATCTACCAGATGAAAGTGCAGCTTGTTCACTTTGAGCATAGCCATACAGTCGATGATGCGCAACACGTTCTCCTTGGGGATAAAAAAGCGGGCGACATCCAGCATCAGCCCCCGATAACCAAAGCGCGGTTCGTCGTTGATGGTCACAGCCGGCACCTTCCAGTGAGAAGTGGTAAGCTGTTTTTTTTCTATCGCCGCAGGCAGCAGCAAGCGGACGGTTTGCAAGGCATAAAAGAAACCTTTGGCGTCCGAAGCGTGGATAGTTATTCCTGTAGGAGTAACCGCCAACTGGTAGGCTTCGCTTTTGAGCAAGGAATTGGTGTGCAAACGCACCTCTCCCTTCCGTCCACCGACGTTGACCCGCGGAGTAAATCCAGCCGCTTGCGTGAAGTAGCCGGCAAAAAGCTTGGCTATGGAAGCCTGTTCGGCATTCTCCACTCGAATCAGTGTCCGACCGGAGAAACAAAAACTGCCCGTTGCGTCCGTCACCGTTTGTACCGGAGCAGGAACGATTGAACACGGGATCGAAGAACTCTGTGCCACTATCTTGTGCGACATCAGAAGAACAACAAATAGAAAAATGTATTTATTCATGGTGCATCTTTTTCATCAATTCACCCCTTTCTATCAGGGTAAAAAAGGGTACAAAAAAAAAGGAATGTGAAGCAAGAGCGAACTCTCACCCCACATTCCTTGAAATATTAAAGTTCTATTTCTCTTCCTACGCGCCCCGCCCTAACCAAACAGCCGTGCGGGACACAAACTTTCGGCAGAGGATGGGACAACTCTCGGCAGAAGATTCACCTTCTTCCGCCGAAAGATTCGTCAACCTTCGGCAGAAGATGGCTCATCTCCCGGCAGAGGTTTTTGCTTTGGTGCGGTTGCCCTGG
>JAVVVS010000009.1:19603-64649 GCA_036652495.1 Bacteroides sp. | reverse complement strand
GAAGAGCAAATTCAGGACTGACAGAAGCTCGGGAACTTATCACCACATGGAGAAAACTTTTTTTTAATACTCTTAATATTTTATCATTATCCCCCATAATGATATATTCATACATATCATTTTCACATCCTATTAAATGTTTTTTTATTTTCCAAACATCATTTGTCATTATCCACATCTTAAAGAATAGAATAATTTGAAGTATTCCAAATACAATAATAATGATACCCGTAAATGTTAGTAAATCTTCCATAGTATTTTTGTTTTAAAGTTTATATTTGCGTTTTTACTGATAATATATTCTCAATAATAAACAGCCTCTTTATTTTGCTTCTTTCAAACCTCATATCGTCGTATTCCTTATTTCTGCTTCTTAATATGATATATTTATTCTCATCTTCTTCATACTTTCTTATATACTTTATCATCCTATATTCATCCATAAGTATCATATATATTTGACCGTAGAATATATCGTTCCAATCAAATATCTCACGAATCACTACTCTGTCTCCACTATATATTACCGGCTCCATGCTATCCCCACTTGCCGTTATTATTTTGGAATCTTTTTTTATTTCAGGAAGATTTACGCATCCTATCACGTCATCGTAAGTGAATGTTATATCTCTTCCTTCCTTCCCACAAGTTCCATCTATGTCATATACAAGTGTTCCGCAATATTCCCCCTCTTTAATATCCGAATTGGAAATGGATATTTCCTTTGCTTGACGTTCAGGGTCTTCTTGCTTAGTTATTGAATCTCTTTTTCCCAATAGTAGCCATTCCTTCGTTACTCCATTGTATTTAGATATTACAGATTCTATTATATAATCCTCTACAGATGGGTACTTCCCGTCTGCGCTTCTTTTATCAGGTTTAAATAATCTATCTATTTTTTGTTGCTGTATTCCCAACTCACGTGAAAATGCTGTTACATTCCCTTCTGTATATTTTAGTACCAATTCATACAACCTTCTATTTATAGGAGGTAGAAGTTCTATGTTATTTATTATTTTAGCCATATCATTGCCATTAACAAACAAAGTTTGTATATTTGTGTCGAAATCACGTTGCGGATGATTCCAACTAATCTATTTATTAACCGACTTCCTCAAACCGCAACTTTGAAGATGGTCGCTTTTGCTTTATTAGCTATGATAGTAATTAATCCTCTTATATTTGAATCAGTGAGAAACCAATTAAAGGAATCATTACGCACTTCAACCAATTCTAATTTTTTCCTCATATAGAGATAAAATGAATTGCATACGCTTGTTCATAATGCCAGCGTCTTTTTTATAAATCACCTTCCCGTTTCCAAATTCGGAAACGTCGTCTATTAGAAGTTCGGTTCTTATGTACGAGCGATTTTTTTCTGTGATATACAAATGAGGATCGGGAGCTTCCCGCTCGCATCCTTAATTGATTTTAAAACTGTTAATCTGATTGTTGCCATAGTGAATAATCTACTATACAATTCTACTATACAATTCCGTGCGAATATATTCGTAGATTTGCTGTTTTTTTTATTCAACCACAGCGATTTTTAAAAGAAAGCACTGATTATTTGATTGATAATCAGTGCTTACAACAGAGAGCCGCTAGCCAGACTTGAACTGGCGACCTACGCGTTACGAATGCGTTGCTCTACCAACTGAGCTATAGCGGCGGATAGCCTCTTCTTTTTGGTCGTGCAAAAGTACAGCTTTATTTGAAATTACAAAAAGAAACGAAGCTCTTTTTGAGATAATTGTTCGCTTCAAGCTGCTTTTCAAGAAAAAAGCACCTGCCTAGGGGGGTGTAGGTGCCGATGATGAAAGAGAGCGAAAGACGGGATTCGAACCCGCGACCCTCAGCTTGGGAAGCTGATGCTCTACCAACTGAGCTACTTTCGCATTGCTTATCATTGAATCTCTTGTTTCAATTGCGGGGCAAAGGTAGAAATATCTTTTAAAATATCAAAAGATTCCCGTACATTTGCTCGCATTAAATGAATTATTTATGAAACAATTGATACTCATCACCGGAGGAGCTCGTTCGGGCAAGAGCAGCCAAGCCGAAAAACTGGCGCTCAGCCTCTCTCCTAACCCGGTTTATCTGGCTACGGCACGCATCTGGGACGAAGAGTTCCGCCAACGGGTGCTACACCATCAAGCCAACAGGGGAAGTGAATGGACCAATATAGAAGAAGAGAAAGAGCTAAGCCGCCACGAACTGAGAGGACGGGTGGTGCTGGTGGACTGCGTCACACTTTGGTGCACCAATTTCTTCTTTGACCTCGAAGCCGATGCAGATCAGGCGCTGAAAGAGGTCAAAGCGGAGTTCGACCGGCTCACGGCACAGGAGGCTACGTTCATTTTCGTCAGCAACGAGATAGGCATGGGCGGCACTTCCGAGAACACCCTCCAACGACGATTCACCGATATGCAGGGTTGGATGAATCAGTACATCGCCCGCCAAGCAGACAAAGTGATACTGATGGTATCGGGAATCCCCGTGACGGTGAAAGGATAAAGGTTTATATCATATCGTCACCCGTTTTGACTACCTTCACCTTCACGGTTTTATGGAACGGGATGAATGCAGCTACTACAGCAAGCACAAGAGCTATACCAAGCACGATGCCCAGCAACGTTTTTATCCCCAGCAACAAACTTTGAGTTTGAAGAACGGAGTAAAGGCTATTCGTGGCAACTTGACCTGCCTCTTCCAGTCCGTGCCCCTGCGCCAAAGCACTGTTAAGCGACTGAGCGTAACGCTGCGCTGCCAACGGCTGGTCCATCGCTAAGCCTTCGGACAAAACGTTCATCGCCCGGGACTGCAAGAGATAAATCATGTTATTAAAGAATGAAGCAGAAAGCACGGGCGACAATACCGAACGAAAAGTAATAAGGAAAAAGGCGTTCGAGAGCATCAGCTTGGGGTTAAGGTCTTCCACCACATAAACGCCGAAGGCGATGAAGAGCACCATCATCCCCAGCCCACGCAGAAACATGGGCAAGTAGAGCGCCTCGTAAGTGCCTCCGGGCGACACGCCGAAATAAAGCAGTCCCAGATAGAGCACATAGCAAAAGAGCCCGCCCGAAATAAGGAAACGAAACCTCCACCGCTGCCAGCGGAACCACCAGAAACAGATGAAAGCTCCGACAAAGAAACCGGGAAGCAGCCACAGGTTGAGTCCATTGGCATGAATGCTATCCACACGAATGATGCTGTTCACATAGTTGGTGACTAGCGAGCTAGTGGCGGAAAAGAACATCACAACAGCCATAAACGCGTAACCAACAATCGATTTAACTCGAAAAAGCGGCACTGTGCTGACGTACGGATGTTCACTGGCATGCTGATGGCTAAAGAAGAACCACAGCAGAGGCGGAACCACCAGTGCAAAGAGTTTAAGCTTGTCGGAAGCAAACCAGTCCAGCGTCTTCCCGTAGGTAAACAAGTAAATAGTCATCAACAGCACGGTAGCAATCAAAAGAATGCTTTTCCCGTCAATCTCCTTGAACGGAATATGAATGGGACGCTTGGCGTAACGGAAGAAAAGCAAAACGAACACCATGGCAATGAGCAGTAAAATCACGATAAAGAAGTACATGTACTGCCATTGATAATGGTACGCCAATTGTGCCGTCAACGCCATGGAAAGCTGTCCGCCGGAAAACACCATCGGATAGAAATAGGCATAAAATTCGCTACGAACATTTTTCGGACTGAAGAGCGGACGAATATGCACAATAAACTCGAGCATCACAAATGCCTTTAGAAAACCGATAAAGAAGCTGCAAATAATAATCATATCAATATCGGTGGTGCGCCCACAGTAGAAACTGAGAATAGCTTGCAGCATCAAGTCGGAAAGCAGCATCGTTTTCGGAGTAATCACTGCCCGCAACTTGGGCACAATGGGATAAGCCACCGCCATCCCCACCGAAGTGGCATAATAAGCCATTGTGATATCCTCGCTCAGGATGCCTAACGTACCGGATACCTCGACCATACTGCCTGTATAAACTCCGTTCAATAGCATGATGGGCAACATAACGACGAACATCGTTATTACGCCCACCCATTGGGGCACCCACGGGCGGGTAGGCAGATTGAGTTGTACGCCTGCCATCTCAATCTCTTAAAGCTTCGGTTTCCACCATCATACCGGCTCGAAGCCGTTTCATCTCTTCGGGCGTAACATCTTCGAACTCGATGCGAACGGGAATGCGCTGCTGCACCTTGACAAAGTTCCCCGCAGCATTGTCGGTCGGCACCAGCGCATATTTCGATCCGGTGGCTTCGGAGATAGCGGTCACCCTGCCGTGAAACATTTGTCCTTTGAACGCATCCACTTTGATGCGCACCTTCTGACCTATATAGATGTGGGCTATCTGCGTCTCTTTATAATTAGCCGTAATCCACTTGTCTTTGCCGCGCACCAGATACGAGAGCGTCTGCCCTGCCTGCACCAGCTGTCCTGTTTCGAGAGTGCGCCGCCCCATATAGCCGTCGTACGGGGCGATGACCACGGTATAAGAAAGGTTGAGCGCTGCCATCTCTAGTTCCGCCTCTTTGCGCAAGATGTTGGCATCGGCGCTCGCAGTTTTACGCGTTGTTTCGGTGTATTGCGAGCGAGCGGCATTCTTTTGGCTGACCAACGCTTGGTAACGCGCTTTCGTTGCCTCATACGCGGCTTTGACCTGTTCATATTGCTGTTGCGACACCGACTCGTCGACCAGCAGATTAGCGTAGCGCTGATAGTCCTGTTGTTGCTGCCAGAGCTTCGCCTCCGTCTCGGCGATGTTTGCCTCTTGCACCCGTACATTTTCTTCCGAAGTATGAATGCCGGACCCGAGCACCTCTTTCGAGCCTTTCACGTCCAGCAATGCTGCTTGGGCATCTTTCAGCTTGATGCGGTATTCGCGATCGTCGAGGATGAGCAACGTATCGCCCGCCTTCACTTGCTGGTGCTCGGTGAAGCGCACCTCGCGGATATAGCCGGGCACACGGATGTTGACCGGGACAATGTATTGGTCTACCACGGCATCGTTGGTGATTTCATAGTTCACGTATTTCCAGAAGTAGTTCACCACCCACCCGATGCCCACGAGCACCAAGATGATGCAAAGCGTGTTAAGGGTAATGTTCCTTATTTTAAGTTTTCTCAGTTGAGCACGTTTGAGATAAAGAGTCGACATATCATTTCCTTTCCTTACTAATGGTTTATAAATGTCCGCACGAGCGTTGCAGTTCATAATAGGTATAGATGGTTTCGGTGCGGGCAGCGGTCAGTTGCAGTTCTGCTTGAAGACGAACGTTGCTGGCATCGAGCAAGTCGGTCAATATGGAGAGCTGGTTGAGGTAGCGGTTGCGCACCATCCGGTAGTTCTCCTCGGCTTGCCGTACCGAAAGAGCGAGTGCCGCCACTCGGTTCACCGCTTCGCGATGGCGGATCAAAGCGCCGTTGACCCGGATACGGAGTTCCTGCCTCGCCTGCTCTTCGCGCGTTTGATAGAGGAAGACGTTTTGCCGGGCTTCACGCATCTGGTGCCGGTTGCGATAGAGCGACGAGAGCGGATACGAAACGTTCAGCGAAACGTTCCAAGTGTTGGCAAAGACATCGTTGGCAGACGTGTACGGGCGGGCAAGGATATTACCGGCACGCAACGAAAGGGAGGGCAAGAGTTCCGCCTTCATCAACTCAACACCCTTCTGTGCAAGTTCTTTATGGTATTGGGCAATCTGCAGTTCGGGATAGTGGGTGTAGGCTTCTGCCACATATTCATCGTAGCTCAGCAAGGAGGAGGCGGTGAAGAGAACGGCGGTGTCGGGGCGGATGATCTGCGATTCATCCAATCCGAGAACGACGGTGAGCTGCTGGGAAGCGATGATGATGCTGTTTTTCGCTTCTTGCTCGTTGAGCCGGTCGTTAGTCAACTGTAATTCGCTGCGTATTTCATCGTTGCGCGTCACTACACCTTCCTTTCTCATTCGGCGGATGTCTTTGAGCCGTACTTCGGATTCTTCAATGTTGCGGGCAAAAACTTCTTGCTGCTTGTAGTAGCCAATAAGGTTGAGATACTGCCGCAAGAGGAACAGCTTGAGGTCCGCCTTGTCGGTGATGAGATTGAGGGCTGCTAGCTGTTTTTGCAGTGAAGCTTGGCGCAAGTTGTTTTCTATTCTTCCGCCGCTGTAGATAGGTTGGATGAGTTGCACGTTATAGTTTTGCGACCAGTCCGGCGTATCGGGATGCGTGGCTTCGGTTAATCCCTGTTTAAAAAGAGTCACCCCACCGATGTATCCGCCGGTCAGCCCCACCGTCATCTCCGGTAGCCGGGCGGTTCGCGCCGTCTTTTCCCGCTCTTCCGCCATGAGTTGCTGCACGTGCGTTGCCTTGAGGCGCAAGCTGTTCGCTTCACCCAAGCGGAAGAGGTCGTCCACCGATAACGAATGTGTTTCCTGAGCCGGCAGCACCGATGTTGCACCCTGTAGAAGCAGGATAAAAAGCAGCTTAAAGTTCGTCGAGCACATCGTTAAGTTGGGCTAAATCAGTAAGACAATTCATCAGACGTTTGTTGTTCATCCGTGCACCTGCTTGGTCGTAAAGACTCTTGATGAGAGGTTGGCAGCGCAACAGCATTTCCTTGCCTTGTTCGGTGAGGAACACCAGGCGGTTGCGGCGGTCTGTAGGGTCTTCCGCCCGTCTCACCCAGGTTTTCTTTTCGAGGTTATTAAGCAGGTTGGTCATGCAAGCCTTATCTTTAGAGGTTTTCTCCGCCAAGTACTGCTGGCTCACGCCATCGCCTTCGCCCAGACGGTGCATGATTTGAAACATTTCGAACGTTATCTCCATATTATGCTGTTTGAGGGTGCGCATCAAAGCTTGCCGGAAAGACATACGCAAGCGCAGGAGGCGCAGAATAAGTTCGTGTGTAAGATCGCTATTGGTCATTCTAAATCGTTTTTATCGGGCGCAAAGGTACAAAAAAGATGCTTTATTAGTCAAACGTTTGACTAATTATATTCTATTCGGTTGCAATATTGCTTGCAAAGAATCAAGGCAACTGCATCAACAGTTTGGTTTTATTTAAGCTCGAATTACGTGGAACAGGTACACAAACAACGCGGATCAAGCCGGATGAGCACAGATTCTCGTGGTAGTTTGAGGCGGTTTTCTTCGTCTTTTTCTTTCTGTCTCCTTTTCCTGCGCGCGCTCCGTCCTTACCCAGCAGCCGTGGGGGGCGCTAACTTCCGGCAGAAGATTATCCAACTCTCGGCAGAAGATTCGTCCTCTCCCGCCGAAAGATTCGTCATCCTTCGGCAGAGGATGGCTCATCTCCCGGCAGAAGATTAGTTCTTTTGATGCGGTTGCTCTGGCAAAGAATAGGTAGTCTTTCAGGAAATGCGTACTTTTGCCACTCAAACAACGTGAGATAAACATTTTATACACATGAAGAAATTTAGCATTGAAAAACCGGACGAAAGCATCCGGGAAGCATTGATAGACAAAATCAACAATCTGACCAAGCCTAAAGGGTCTCTGGGCACGCTTGAAGAGCTGGCTCTGCAAATCGGACTGATTCAACAAACCCTCAGCCCCGCACTTCACCATCCGCAGAACGTAATCTTTGCCGCCGACCACGGCATCGTGGAAGAAGGCGTCAGCTTGTCGCCCAAGGAAATAACGTGGCAACAACTGAGCAACTTCCTGCACGGAGGCGCCGGAGTGAACTTTCTTTGCCGACAACACGGGTTCGAACTAAAGATTGTAGACGCGGGCGTGGACTACGACCTGCCATCCGACCAAGGCATCATCAGCAGAAAGGTGCGCAAAGGCACGCGCAACTACCTGCACGAACCTGCCATGACAGAAGAGGAGATGGACCTCTGCATCGAATATGGAGCAGAAATCACACGCCGCTGCTATGAAGAAGGCACCAACGTCATCAGCTTCGGAGAGATGGGCATCGCCAACACCTCTTCGTCATCCATCTGGATGCACTATTTCACCGGGCATCCCCTAGCGGACTGCATCGGAGCAGGCAGCGGACTGGACAGCGCAGGCATCCGCCACAAGCTCGAGGTGCTGAGCGCAGCCGTGGCGCATTATCAAGGAACGGCCAGCGTAACAGACCTTATCCGCACGTTCGGCGGGCTGGAAATGGTGATGGCGGTGGGCGCCATCTTGCAAGCCGCCGAGCTGAAGATGATTATCCTTGTGGACGGGTTCATCCTAACGAACTGCGTGCTGGCAGCATCCCGCCTCTACCCCGAAGTGCTGCCCTATTCCATCTTCGGTCATCAAGGCGACGAAGCCGGGCACAAACTGGTGCTCGATGCGATGGGCGCTCATCCGCTGCTCCATCTGGGATTGCGTTTGGGCGAAGGGACAGGAGCCATCTGCGCCTATCCCATTGTAGACTCTGCCGTGCGGATGATGAACGAGATGGATACCTTTGCCCATGCTGCCATCACCAAATACTTCTAACCAATGAACGTCTTAGCTGCTTTTATCTTCTTCACCCGCCTGCCTTTTTGGAGGATACACGAAGTGCCTGCCCACTGCTTCAAGCACGTGGTGCCGTACTGGCCGCTCACCGGATGGCTCACGGGCGGCATAATGGCGGGGGTGGCTTGGCTGGCTTCGCTCATGCTGCCCCTGCACGTAGCGGTGTTACTGGCACTCTTCAGCCGGCTTTTGGTGACGGGAGCGTTGCATGAAGACGGGCTAGCCGACTTCTTCGACGGCTTTGGCGGGGGAACAACCCGCGAGCGGACGCTTGCCATCATGAAAGACTCGCACATCGGGAGCTACGGAGTCATCGCTCTGATTGGCTACTTCCTCTTAGTGTGGGCATTGCTCACTGCCTTGCCGCTGCCCGTGCTTTGCGTAGTATTGTTTACCGGCGATGTATGGGCGAAGTTTGTAGCGGCACAGATCATCAACTTCTTGCCCTACGCCCGCAAGGAAGCGGACAGCAAGGCGAAGGTGGTCTACAACCGGATGTCCGTGGCAGAACGGGTGCTTGCCTTCCTCTTCGGCATCACGCCCCTTTGCCTTTGGTTTCCAATGCAACCTCTATGGGCGGCAGGACTTCCGATAGTGACTTTTGCAGGTCTCTGCCTGCTGATGAAACGGAAGCTGCAAGGATATACGGGCGACTGCTGCGGTGCGCTGTTTCTGCTTTGCGAATTATCTTTTTACGTAGGTGTTGTGTTTACTTATACCTTATGGAACTAACCCTGATCCGCCATACCGCCGTCGATGTACTGCGGGGCGTCTGCTACGGGCAGACGGACGTGCCTTTAAAGGCAAATTTTGAACAAGAAGCCGCTATCACTGCCGCCCGGCTGCACCAGCAAGTAGCTACCGAGGGCGGCTTCGACGAAGTGTACACCAGCCCCCTGAGTCGTTGCGTCCGGCTAGCAGAGTATTGCGGTTATAACAATGCCCGGCGAGACGACCGGCTCAAAGAACTCAACTTTGGTGCATGGGAGATGCAACCCTTCGATGCCATCACCGACCCGAGGCTAGCCGACTGGTATGCCGACTACTTTCACGTAGCGGCTACGGAAGGCGAATCCTTCAGCATGCAATATGCCCGGGTAGCAGCGTTCTTGAACGAGCTAAAGCAGCGGGCGCAGACGGCACGTGCCGCCCTCTTCACCCATGGAGGCGTGCTGATTTGTGCGCAACTCTATGCCGGCGTACTGACAAAGGAAGAGGCGTTCGGCGCACTGACCCCCTACGGAGGCATCGTACGCCTCACTTACTAATTCATCGCCAAGCGGATTCCTATCACCGCCGCCACCATCAGCCATTCCGCCCAACGATTGATGCTGACGGCGAGTTTCATATCTTCCGTGGTCAACTCCCGATCGGTACTGCCTATAAAGGGCTTGTCCACCACCGCACCAAAGTACGCATGAGGTCCGCCGAAACGGCAGTCGAGAATGCCCGCCAAGGCAGCTTCGGGATAACCCGAGTTGGGACTGGCGTGCTTCCGTCCGTAACGCCACACAAACGAAAAGAGCGAGAGCTTTCCGCCTGCCACCCCCATCAACAACGCAGTGATACGGGCAGGGAAGTAGTTCGCCGCATCGTCCAGACGGGCGGCAACGCGTCCGAAAAGCAAGTAGCGGGAGTTTTTGTAACCCACCATCGAGTCGAGCGTATTCACCATCTTATAAGCAAGCATCCCCGGCACGCCGAGCAGCAGGTACCAAAAGAGCGGAGCAATCACCCCGTCGCTCAGATTCTCTGCCAGCGTTTCAAGGGCAGCCGTACGCACTTCCTGAGCGGAAAGCTGGGACGTGTCCCGCCCCACGATGCGCGCCACCTGCGTGCGCCCTTCTTCGAGCGAACGATCAAGAGCTACGAATACTTCGCGGACTTCACGGATAAGCGTGGTGCCCGCCAAGGAGCAAAAGATGAGAATGGTTTGCAGCCCTGCCGTCACCATCAAAACGGCTGTGGGAGTGCCGAAAGCGATGCCGGCTTCGGCAATCAGGCGAAACAAAGCGAAAGTGAGTCCGTACACCCCGAGCGTCAACCCCACCGCCATACATCCGCCCTTGCAAAGACGGTGTTTGCCGCGGTTGAGCCGATGCTCGCAAGCTGCAATCGCCCTACCGAAACCCACCACGGGATGGGGCAACCACGACGGATCACCCAGCCAACGATCAAGACCCCAAGCCAGCGGCAAAGGAAAAAAGCAACAAATCATCCGCACCTTTAGATAAAGCGCTAACGCTTTCCAGAGTTCTGTTTCCATAAGTTAACGTTTGTGAGCAAGCCATTGCTCGAGGGCAAGTACTAACCTATTGTTCTCCTCCTGTGTCTGCGTGGCGATGCGGAAGCAACCCGTTTTGCAGGCGTTCGGGAGGAAGTAGCTGTTCGCTTCGCGGATTAAGATGCCATGTTCCTCCACCAGATAACCCTTCAGCTCGTCGGAAGAAAAGGGGGCGGGCAGTTCGCAGAACAGAATGTGCGAGTCCGAAGAAGACACAGCAATGCCCAACGCGACAAGCGCACTGGCGAGGCACTGCGTTTCTGCCAGCAAGGCATCTACATCAGGAGCCAGAGCTGCACCCTGATCCAAGAGGTAGAAGCCCGCTTCCACAGCAAGAGCATTGACGCTCCAGCACATCTGCCGCTGGCGCAACAGCTGGCAAATTTTCTCCGGAGCGGTGACGTAGCCCAGACGCAGACCGGGGATGGCATACGTCTTGGTGAGCGAGTGCAGGAGCAAAAGGTTGGCAAACGTCAAAGCTTCGGCGGCACTGAAGAGCGGCTGGCGGGTGAAATGCTCGTACGACTGGTCGATACAAATCAAGCAAGATGGATGAGCGGCGACAAAAGCGGTAAGGGTCTCCTTGGGGAGGACGTTGCCCAGCGGATTGTTGGGATTGCAAATCCACGTTGTCTTTCCCAACGATCCGTCTGTCTCGCCGCTGGGCGAGAGCAAGGTCTCCACGTCCAGCTGGCGGCACACATCGTAGGCTTCGGCGTATCCGCTATAACAGGGAGCTAGAAAGGTACCCGAACGATCACTGTACTCCGCCACGAGGTTGATGGCTTCTTGCGCGCCCGAGGTGACGAGCACGCAGCCGGCAGGAACACCTTCCTTCCGGGCGATGGCTGCCTCCAACCGGTGAGGATAGGGTTCGGGATAGTGTTTAATGCAAGCCATGTGGGCTGCCAAATGGGCTTGCAAAGGGGTGTTATCGGTGGCTTGATAGACGTTCGAGCTAAAATTGCTGACAATCTTCTCTCCGAAGAGGTAAGCATCGTCTCCATGGGGTACTTTCATTACGGAAGATTATTAACAGGTAAGTAATTGGTAAACGAGGGGCAAATTGACGTATTGGCGCACGTGCGCCGCCAGCTTGTCGTACTGTTCTTCTTTAAAAGCAGCATAATCCACGGCGGGCTCGGCGGCGCGCCCGGCAAAAGGCTGGAGAAGAGTGTCGATGACGGCAGGGTTATCCAGTATGCCATGGATATACGTCCCCAAGCAGGTGCTGTCTGCCCAATAGCCGTCCGTGCCTCCGTCAGTGAAGCGGTTAAGGGGCGAAGCAGGCATGCCCTCCACAGGAGTGGTGACACCATTGTGAATCTCGTAACCTTGGCAGAAGGATTCTCCGGCACCGCGGAAACAAAACTGCACTTGGCGTGTAAGCTTTTCCGCCTGCATGCGGGTGCTCACCGGCAAGAGTCCGAGCCCCGGCAAACGTTCCAGCTCGCCTTCCACATGGTCGGGGTCGCAGATTTCCTGCCCCATGAGCTGGTAGCCTCCGCAGATGCCCATCACCGTGGTGCCTTGGCGATGAGCGTTGATGATGGCCTGTGCCACCCCGTTGCGGCGCAGTTCGCAGAGGTCGGACAGCGTATTTTTAGTACCGGGCACCAAGATAATATCCGCCTTACCGAGCTCTTCGGTATTGTTGGTGTAGAACAAATGGACGCGGGCATCGCGTTCGAGGGCGTTGAAGTCAGTGAAGTTGCTCAGATGGCGCAGCAAGACCACCGCCACGTTGACCTTTCCATGCTCTGCCTGACGGTTCTTGCTGGCAAGCATCACGGAGTCTTCTTCTTCGATGTAGATATGGTGGTAGTAAGGCACCACGCCCAGCACGGGAATGCCGCAAAGCTCTTCCATCATCTTCACCCCGGGCTGGAAGAGGCGGAGGTCGCCCCGGAACTTGTTGATGAGAATACCTTTGATGAGCTTCCGCTCGTCTGGCTGAAGGAGCTGGAGGGAACCGTACACGCTGGCGAAGACGCCGCCGCGCTCGATGTCCGCCACCAGAATGACATCCGCCCCGGCATGTTTCGCCATGGGGAGGTTCACCAAGTCGCTCTCACGAAGGTTGATTTCGGAGATGCTGCCTGCCCCCTCCAAGACGATGGGGTTGTAGCGTTTCGCCAGCCGGTCGTACGCTGCGTTGACTTCTGCACGGAGGACGGCTCTGCCCTCGCCCCGGAAGTATTCGTACGCCGAGCTATTACCAGCCGGTTTGCCGTGAAGCACCACTTGCGCCACGCAGTCGGAGGTTGGCTTGAGCAAAAGAGGGTTCATATCGGTGTGGCAAGGCACGCCGGCAGCTTCGGCTTGCACCGCTTGTGCGCGCCCAATCTCCAGTCCCTCAGGGGTAGCAAAGGAGTTCAACGCCATGTTTTGCGCTTTGAAAGGGGCGGGATGGTAACCGTCCTGTTTAAATATACGGCAAAAGGCAGCCGCGAGGATGCTTTTGCCTACGTCGCTGCCGGTGCCGGCAAGCATCAGGGGGTGTAATTGTTTCATGGGGGGCAAAGATACACATTGTGCAGCAAAAGTCCCGCGCATTGCCGCCGATAATTTCTAGACGTTGCGAGTAGGCGCACCGCTTGCAAGTAGTAACGTCATTGTGCTGCTACTTGCAAACAGAACGTTGCAAAACAACGACAACATGGCGCTCATGTCCGCTCCGTTCGCAACAGCAGCGGCAGGTTTAGAGGCGACTAAAAGGCAGCGGGCAGGTCACAACGGTTCATAAAAGAACCCATTCCTTGCTCTTGGAGACGAAAAAACGTTAACAAGGTATTCCTGTCTCATAAATAATTGCGATATTTGCCACATGATTCAGATAGAAACATTTTTCGATATATTGTTGAAAGGCTTCATTATCGGCGTCGTGGTGTCTGCACCCTTAGGACCGGTGGGAGTGCTGTGTATTCAGCGTACCTTGAACAAAGGACGGTGGTATGGATTCGTAACCGGACTGGGAGCCTCTGTGAGTGATATTGCTTATGCACTGCTGACGGGTTACGGCATGAGTTTTGTCTTCGACTACATCAATAAAAACATTTTCTACCTCCAGCTCTTGGGCAGCGTGATGCTGCTCCTGTTCGGCATCTACACCTTTCGCAGCAACCCCGTGCAATCAATCCGCCCCGTCTCTGCCAACAAAGGCTCGTACTTGCACAATTTCATCACCGCCTTTGCAGTCACACTGTCCAACCCGCTCATCATCTTCCTCTTCATCGGTCTCTTTGCCCGCTTTGCTTTTGTAGAGCCCGGCGTACTGGTGTTCGAGCGCATTACCGGTTATTTCGCCATCGCCTTGGGCGCCCTCGTCTGGTGGTTCGGCATCACCTACTTTGTCAACAAAGTGCGCACCAAGTTCAACCTGCGCGGCATTTGGATTCTTAACCGCGTCATCGGCAGCATCGTGATGATTGTCTCGATGGTCGGATTGGTATTTACACTGCTGGGCGAATCGCTTTATTAAACCTATTGGAAAAAACAACCATGAGAATAGACCAAGTGCTGAAACAACAAAATATTGCCGAATACCTCCTTTACATGTGGCAGACGGAAGATCTTCTGCGTGCCAACGGATGCAACCTCGACCGGATTGAAGAGACCCTCATCCGCCCCTTCGCCCCCGCCGAACAACCCGGACTGAAAGAATGGTACGGCAACCTAGTCACGATGATGTACGAAGAAGACGTCCGCGAAAAAGGACATCTGCAAATCAACCGCAACGTATTGCAAAACCTCAGCGAACTCCACCACCACCTGCTGGCATCGCCCAAGTACCCCTTCTACACCAGCGCTTACTTCAAAGCCCTGCCTTTTATCGTAGAGCTACGCAGCAAAAACGGAAAGAAAGACGACCCCGAACTCGAGACCTGCTTCGAAGCACTCTACGGAGTGATGCTCCTGCGCCTGCAAAAGAGCCCCGTCTCCCCCGGCACCGCACGCGCCATCGAAGCCATCAGCCTCTTCCTTTCGATGCTTGCCAATTACTACAACAAAGATCTCACAGGAGAATTAAAATTTGAATAACATGAATATACTCATTACCGGTGCCAACGGGCAATTGGGAAATGAAATGCGTGTGCTTTCGGCTACCAACCCGGGTCACACGTACTTCTTTACCGACGTGCAAGAGCTGGACATTTGCCAACCAGCCGCCATCGACACCTTTGTGGAGACGAACCAGATTGACCTCATCGTGAACTGCGCCGCCTACACCGCCGTGGACAAGGCAGAAGACGACCCCGTCTTGTGCGACAAGCTCAACCACCTCGCTCCCGGCTATCTGGCGCGCGCCGCACAAAAGCGCGGCGCAGGGATGATACAGATTTCGACGGACTACGTCTTCGACGGCACCGCCCACCTTCCCTACACCGAGGAAGCACCTACTTGTCCGGCATCCGTGTACGGATCCACCAAGCTGGCAGGCGAACACCGGGTGCGCGAGCAGTGCGACAAAGCTGTCATTATTCGCACCGCTTGGCTCTACTCTATCTACGGAAACAACTTCGTCAAGACCATGATCCGCTTGGGGCGCGAACGCGATACCCTCGGCGTCATCTTCGACCAAATAGGCACCCCCACCTATGCCCACGACTTGGCTGCAGCCATCTATGCCGTGATAGCTCGGGGTGTGGTGCCCGGCACCTATCACTTCAGCAACGAGGGCGTCTGCTC
Organism: Bacteroides sp.; assembly: GCA_036652495.1. GTDB lineage: Bacteria > Bacteroidota > Bacteroidia > Bacteroidales > Bacteroidaceae > Bacteroides. The sequence goes on along the minus strand of JAVVVS010000009.1, from coordinate 49,173 downwards.
CTGGTACGATTTCACCCTCGCCATCCACCGGCTGGCGGGCATCCGCACCTGCCGGGTAAGCCCTTTGCATACCGCGGACTATCCTACGAAAGCCGCCCGCCCGTCCTATTCGGTGCTGGACAAGACGAAAATCAAAGCCACCTTTGAGTTGGAAATCCCCCATTGGGAAACCAGCTTGGCACAGTGCATCTCCCAACTCCCCTACTAAATTATGAGTGATACAGAAATAAAAAGAAGGCGCACGTTCGCCATCATCGCGCATCCCGATGCCGGTAAGACCTCGCTGACGGAAAAGTTACTGCTCTTTGGCGGACAAATCCAAGTGGCGGGTGCCGTAAAAAGCAACAAGATCAAGAAGACGGCAACGTCCGACTGGATGGAGATAGAGAAACAACGAGGCATCTCCGTCACCACTTCCGTGATGGAGTTCGACTACAAGGACTACAAGATCAACATCCTCGACACCCCCGGTCATCAGGACTTTGCCGAAGACACCTTCCGCACGCTCACCGCCGTGGACAGCGTAATCATCGTAGTCGATGGTGCCAAAGGAGTAGAGAGCCAAACGCGCAAGCTGATGGAAGTGTGCCGCATGCGCAAAACGCCCGTCATCATCTTCGTCAACAAGATGGACCGCGAAGGAAATGATCCCTTCGACTTGCTCGACGAGCTTGAAGAGCAATTGCAAATCCACGTGCGTCCGCTCTCTTGGCCCATCGAACAAGGCATCCGCTTCAAAGGCGTCTACAACATCTATGAGCAGAAGCTCGACCTCTACCAGCCCTCCAAGCAAGTGGTGACGCAAAAGGTGGCCGTGGACATCCATACCCCCGAGTTGGACCAACACATCGGCACCACCTTGGCGGACAAGTTGCGGGGCGACTTGGAATTAATCAACGGGGTGTACTCGCCGTTCGACGTACAACCTTACCTAGACGGAGAGCTAGCTCCCGTCTTCTTCGGTTCGGCACTCAACAACTTCGGCGTACAAGAGCTGCTGGACTGCTTTGTAGAAATCGCTCCCTCTCCCCGTCCCATCCTAGCGGAAGAACGGGAAGTCATCCCCGAAGAGCCGAAGTTCACGGGCTTCATCTTTAAGATTACCGCCAATATCGACCCCAACCACCGTTCGTGCGTGGCGTTCTGCAAAGTCTGTTCGGGCAAATTCACACGCAACGCCCCTTACCTGCACATCCGTCACAACAAAACGATGCGCTTCTCTTCGCCCACCCAGTTCATGGCACAGCGAAAGACAACGATAGACGAAGCCTACGCCGGAGACATCATCGGCTTGCCCGACAACGGATCCTTCAAGATAGGCGATACGCTCACCGAGGGCGAATTGCTGCACTTCCGCGGGCTTCCCAGCTTTTCACCGGAGATGTTTAAGTACATTGAAAACGCTGACCCGATGAAGCAAAAACAGCTCTCGAAAGGTGTGGACCAATTGATGGACGAGGGTGTGGCGCAACTCTTCGTCAATCAGTTCAATGGGCGCAAAATCATCGGTACGGTGGGACAGTTGCAGTTTGAAGTTATCCAATACCGGCTGCTGAACGAGTACAACGCCTCCTGCCGCTGGGAGCCGCTGAGCTTGTACAAAGCGTGCTGGATAGAGAGCGATGACACCGAAGAGTTGGAAGCATTCAAGAAACGGAAATACCAGTACATGGCGAAAGACCGCGAAGGGCGCGACGTCTTCTTGGCGGACTCCAACTATGTGCTGCAAATGGCGCAAATCGATTTTAAGAAGATTCGCTTCCACTTCACGAGCGAATTCTAAGAACTCACCACGGAGAACATCACCACCGAATACACAGAGGGCACAGAGGTTTATTTCTTATTCAATAGAAATTTGTCCTCTGTGTACTCGGTGTACTCGGTGGTGAACCTTTACTCGCTCACCACTTTCCGATATTCCGATACCGCCATCTTCTCCGACAAATAAGCATTGATTAAGCTCGAATGCGCTTGCGTCCACGAGAGTTGTGCCGAGAGCACGTCTACCATGCTCGCCTTTCCTTCATTATAAGAGAAAGAAGCCAAGTCAAGGTTCTCTTCTGCCAAAGCAATGTTCTCTTCCGTCGTCTTTACCTGAAATTCTGTTTCGGTGAGCTTGGTCAGGGCTGCAGAGAGTTCTTGGCTGATGTTATCCGTCACATAGCTCTGTTGCAACTTCTGCAGACCGATGTAAGCCTTCTGCTGGCGGTTTGTTTTAGACCGTGCCCCCCAGCGGAAGATGGGAACATTGAGATTCACTCCCAGCATCGGCACAAAGTCAACACCCGTGCCCAGATTGGGCGACCCGGTAGCGTATCCGCCAGCAACATAGGTGGTCAGTTGCGGATTGTATTGGCTCAGAGCCGCCTTGCGTTGTGCTTCGCTCTTGCTGATGTTCACTCCGGTGCTGGCATAGTCGGCACGGCGTTGCAACACTTCGTCCAAGGCAAGCAGGGTGACCGGTTCGCAAACGGTGCCGATGAAGCACAAGCTATCGACCGGTGCATCGGGGCTTTCGCCCATCAAGATATTCAGTTTTTGCAAGGCAAGGGTATAGTTCTGACGCGCCTGGATGAACTGCAACTCTGCTTCTTTGCGACGGGTGGAAATCATCAGCAAGTCGGTGCGGCTAATCATCCCATCCTTGAAGCGGTCTTCGATGATATTGAATTGCTGCTGCACGATGTCTTGGTATTTAGCAGCCGCCTCCATGCGTTCCCGCGAAGCGGAAGCTCCCCAATAAACGGCATCGCTTTGATAATGAATCTGATCGAGAGTCAGTTCCTGACTGAGCTGGTCTAATTGTTCGTTCGCCTTGGCTATGTTGTGCTGTGCTGTCAGTGCTCCGCCCACATAGAGGGGCTGAGCCACCACCAGCGTGCCTTGATAAGTATGATTGCGGTATTGACCAGCTGGTCCGTCCCAAGCATCCAGTTCTCTAAGATTCAGCGTGCCTTCACCGTTCAAGTCGATTTGTGGCAGGAAGCCGGTGTAGGCTATCTTGCGGGCTTCGCTACTTGCCAGCGTCTTCAACTTTTGCTGTTTGAGCACTTGGCTGTAGTTTTCCACGCGGTCACGATACACCTCGCGGCTCATGTGGGGTTGCTGCGCCCCGGCACCCAAGCCGAGGAGTAGCAGTGATATAGTGATGATCTCTTTCTTCATTATCCTTTTATTTTATGAATGGCACAATAGGCTACCGGCAATACGAACAGGGTCAGTATCGAGGCGATGAGCAAACCTCCCATGATAGTGGCTGCCATGCCGCCGAACATCGCATCGAACAGCAACGGAAGCATACCCAGAATGGTTGTTCCCGAGGCCATCGCTACCGGAACGATACGGCTGACCGTAGCACTGATGACGGCTTGACGCGGGTCTTTACCGCCTTGAGATTCAATGTCAATCTGATCGACTAACACAATGGCGTTCTTGATATTCATACCAATCAGCCCCAACAGACCTAGGATGGCAAAGAAGTCGAACGTCTTGCCCAAGAGCAGCAATCCTAAGACGATACCGATAAAGATAAGCGGCAGCATCAGCAAAATAACCGTCGGCTTGCGGTACGTTTTGAACAGCAGCAGCAGGGTGACGAACATCAAGAAGAAGGTCAACGGCAGGTTCTTGGCGAGAGCTTCGTTAGATTCTACCTGACTTTCTTGTTCGCCAAAATACTTCATGGTGTATCCTTCGGGTATCTTAATCTCTTCCTGCATCTGCTTCCAAAGGGTGTTGAAGGCACTAATGGCATTGACTCCGCGACGGGGGTCGCATTGTGCCATCATCACCATTTCTCGGTTATAGTCTTTCACGTTCGAGAAGCGGTACTGGAAGTCGAAGTTAGAGACTACTTGCTCCAGACTCGTAGTCTCCTCACCACTGCCGAATACGGGCAGGGTACGCAGGTCGTTAATCATAAAAGACTTGTCCGTACTGCCTTTCAGCAGAATAGGCAGCACTTGGTCGCCTTCGCGATACTCGCCCAGCGGCATGCCGTTGGTGCCAATCTGAATGCTTTGTGCCATGCCTTGGCGCGATACGCCCAAGGGCTGTGCACGCTCCTGGCTGAAGACCGGATTCCATACCGGGATTTTGTTTCCCCAAGAGTTCCGCACATTAATCAGGTCCGGGTTGCGGTGCATTATCTCCAGCGCCTTGTTGGTCAGCAACACCAACGTATCTACATTGTTGCCGATGAATCCTATCTCAATGGCGGCATCTACTGCCGGCGAAAGCTTGAAGAGGCTGGTGCGCGTGATGGCATTGGGATAGTTGGCTCTCATATAGCTGTCAAAAGCTTCTTCACTTTCATTGGTGTACTTGCCGTCCGTCAGTTCTATCAGCACATTGGCGAAGTTCGGCTTCGGACCCACCGAAGTGGATGCAAGATAGTAGCGCAACGGTGTGCTTCCAAAGGTGATAGACACCCGTTTCACGTTAGGCTGTTTGAGCAGGTGGGCTTCAACTTCTTTCATCTCTTTAGACACGTCATTGATACTGTATCCGTCGGGATAGAACACGTCGGCTCTGTAGTAAGGCTTATCCAGCGAAGGGAAGAAGTTTTGCGGCATCGTTCCCATGATGACGAGCGAGACGATGAAGAGCACAATCATCGCACCAATGGTCAGCACCTTCTTCTTTATCAGCACAGCTAAGATGGCAGCAAATTTGTGATAGAAAGGTTTGTCGTACGGGTCTTTGGAACCGTCGGGTGCTTTGGCTTTCAAGATGAAGTTACCGAATACGGTGGTTTGCGTCAGTGCCAACACCCAGCTAAGTCCCAGCGAGATGGCGAGCACGATGAAGAGTGGCTTCACAATCTCCGCTACAGCCGAAGGTGCCAAATACAGAGGCAAGAATGAACAGATGGCAATAAAAGTAGCGCCCAAGAGCCCCCATTGTGGTCCGGTAGCTCCGTCAATCAATGCCTTACGGCGGTTGATGCCTCGGGCAATCGCTATCTGGGCGTTATCGGTCACAACAATGGCATTGTCCACCAGCATACCCATAGCGATGATGAATCCTGCCAGCGATGTTCGGTTCAGCCCCACTCCCAAGAAAGACATGATGAGCAGTGTGCCTCCGATGGAGAACACCAGCGATGACCCGATGAGCAATCCGGCGCGAAGTCCCATCACCAGCATAATGATGAGGATAACAATCAGGATAGACTCTATCAGATTGATGATAAATCCGTTGTTCGCCTCTTTGGCTATGACGTTTTCGAGATAGAGGTTTTCCAGTTGCAGCCCTACCGGCATCAGCGGCAACAGCTCAGCAAGCTTGGCATTGACCATCTCACCCGTTTGAACAACGTCCTTCTCGGGGTCGGTAGAAACGCCGATACCAATGGCTCGTTTGCCGTTCACCCGCATGATGGTAGCGGGCGGATCCATATATCCCTTCTCGATTACGGCAATATCACCCAACTTCACCTGACCGGATTTCGTGGTGAGCACTTGGTTGCGAATGTCGTTCACCGTGGTGTAAGTGCCGTTGGCAACTACGCGCAGCTGCTGTTCGCCAGCTTTGATTTCACCCGTGTTGATAATCTGGTTTTGCGATTGCAACAGTCCTGCCAGCTGTTTGGGGTCGATGCCCATGCCTGCTAGTTTGTTGACGGAGATGCAAATGTTAATCACTTCGGTTTGGGTGCCAAACAGTGCGACTTTCATCACTCCATCCGCTGTCACTACCTGTGTCTTTATCCGTTCCGCCCAGTTGCGCATCTCTTCGTAGGTGAAGCCGTCATCGGCGGTTAAACCATAATAGATGCCAAACACATCGCCGAAGTCATCAGACACCGTCGGCACAGAAGCTCCGCTAGGCAGTTGTGGCTGTATGTTGAGCACTTTACGTCGCAGTTCATCCCATTTCTGGGGAATGGAAGCAGCGGATAAAGAGGGAAGCAACTCAAAAGTAATCTTTGAGATGCCGTACATTGATTCGGACTTAATCTTATAAACCCCGCTCATGCTTTGTATCTCACGAGAGATGGGTTCGGTAATCAGCCGCTCTACCTCTGCAGGGGCGGCTCCCGGATAGCGCGTCATGATGACCGCCGATTTGATAACGAAAGGCGCATCCTCTTTCTTCCCTAAGTTGCTGAAGGAGAAAATTCCCCCAATCAGCAGCACGGCAAGGAAGAAGTAGATGACCTTCGTGTTGTCTAATGAATATTTAGCTAAGTTCATTTAGTTTACCTCCTTTACCGTTTCTCCTTCTACTAATTGATGCACTCCCGCAATGATGATTTTCTCGCCCGGCTTTAATCCCGAAGAGATGAGCACTTGAGCTTCTCCCGTAGGGGAGAACACCACTACCTCGCGGCGTGTCACTTTGCTTCCGTTCATCACCCAGACACACATTTTCTTGCCATCACTTTCGCTGAACACTGCACTCATAGGGATGGTAGTCATGCTCTCTTCGAGCATCGGACCGATGTTGGCAGAGAAGTGAATGCTGCAAGTGAATCCCGGCTTCACGTCATAGACTGCACGGTCGAACGCCGGATCATCAATGGTGATGGTGACGGGGATACCCGTTCCGTCGGTAGAAATATCAAGAAACTCTTCGAGCTTGGCGTTAAAGATGCTCTCGCTATAGGTATCGAATTGCACCTTGAACTGCTTTTCGTGCGAACGCATCAGGTATAAGTACGCATCGGGAATGGTGAATTTGATGCGCAGCTTTTGGGTGTTAACCAACTGCACAATGCCTTCGCCCGAATTAACGCGTTGGAAGTTCTCCACCAACCGCTTTTCTATAGAGCCGTCAAAAGGAGCCTTCAAACGGGTGTCGCGCATATTGTTGCTCGATAGTTCGTAGTTCGATTTCGCCTTTTGATAATTGGACATGCTGATTTCGTACTCTTGCAAAGAGATGGCTTGACGGGCCAGCAAGCGCTTGTTACGCTCTACTTGTGCGGCAGCCGTTTCATAAGCCGACTTATCCGCTGCATACTGCAACGAAAGGTCCCGGGGGTCAATGGTGGCTATTAAATCGCCCTTCTTTACTTTCTGTCCTTCTATAATAGGAAGGTTGATGATTTGCCCGCTGACTTTGAAAGCCAGTTTTACATAGTCCACCGCTTCGACGATGCCCGAGAAGTCTTTTTTAATGACCGATCGGGATTCTACGACAGTCGTTTTCACTGGTCGGACAAGGTTGCCTTTATCCGCTTTCTTTTGCCCACATGCCGTCACTAAAAGTGCAGCCATCAAGACGATAACATAGTTTCTTTTCATATTAACCTATTGTTGGAAGAGTTATTCTTCTTGTTTACGGGGACAAAGGTATAAAACCAGAAAACGATAACGAGTTTTCCGGTGTATATATTGAGATAAATTAACTATACTTCCATCGCTACTGTCAATTCTGCCCCCTTATTGATGGAATAAACAACTTCATAGATACGGATGTTCAGCTCTTCTCCCCTTGTGAGTGAGATTCTTATTTCTGTTTTGCTCACCATCACCCGCAGGGTGCGTGCGCGGAAATTAACGTTAAACGTATAACTATTCCATTTCTTGGGAATGATGGGATGAAAGTAAAGGTTGTCATGGGCTATTTGCATGCCTGCAAAACCTCTAACGATGGCGAGCCAGCTGCCTGCCATACTGGTGATGTGCAGCCCTTGGTCCAGCTCGTTGTTATAGTCGTCGAGGTCTAAACGGGTAGCGTGCATAAAGAGGTCGTATGCCTTGTCCAAGTCGCCAATGCGGGAAGCGAGGATGGAATGCACATAAGGAGACAGGGACGATTCGTGCAAGGTGCGGGGTTCGTAGAAGCGGAAGTTGCGGCGGATAGTCTCTAAATCGAAGTTAAAGTAGTAGAGATGCATGCCTAGCAGCACGTCGCTCTGCTTGATGAAGCACGAACGCAGAATACGGTCCCATGACCAAACTTGGTTGATGGGACGTTCTTCTACCGGAATGATGTCTACCGTATCGAGCACTTTATCCAGATAGCCGTCGTGTTGGATGACTATCCCCCGTTCGGCATCTTCCGGCAGATACATCCGGTCGATAATCTCTTGCCAGTGCGCCGTCTCTGTGTGTTGGAAGTTAGTTACCCGGCGGATGCGGGCATAGTCATCGGGATACTGATGAGCTACCGCCTCGATAGACGCAATGGTACCCTTCAGCGTTTGTACGCACGAGTAGTTGGTGTACCAGTTGTTGTCCACATTGTTTTCGTATTCGTTCGGTCCGGTCACGCCCAAGACAACGAACTTCTGCTTCTGCTGTGAAAAGGAGACGCGTTGGTTCCAGAATCGGCAGATGGCTATCATCACTTCCAACCCATATTCCGCCACGAAATGCAGGCTGCCTGTCATCACTGTATATTGAAAGAGGGCGTAAGCGATGATGTTATTGCGGTGAATCTCTTCGAATGTGATTTCCCATTCGTTGTGGCATTCTTCTCCATGGATGGTCACCATGGGATAGAGCGCCGCTCCGTCATTGAAGCCCAGCTTGCGGGCATTGTCTATTGCTTTGGGCAATTGGTGGTAGCGATAGAGCAGCAAGTTTTTGGCGGTCTCCTTGGGGCTGGACAGCAAGAAGAAGGGCACACAGCAGAGTTCGGTGTTCCATTGAGTGGTTCCGCCGTACTTCTCTCCGGTGAATCCTTTGGGACCCACATTGAGGCGCGGATCATCTCCCCGGTAGCTTTGGCTCAGCTGGAAGATGTTGTAGCGGATGCCTTGCTGGGCTTCCGGATCACCGTCTATCAGCACATCGGTTTCGTCCCAAATCTCTTCCCACACGCGGTGATGGTCTTCTATCAGCAGTTCCCAGCCCCTCCCCTTGGCTTGTTTGGCTTCGGAGATGGCTTGATTCACTAATTGTTCGCGGTCATAGTAGAGCGAAGACAGCAAAGCGGTGTATTTAATGAGCGTCAGCCGTTCGCCCGGCTTCACATCGGCTCCGGCACTGAAGCCTACCACCTTTTCTTTTTCTATCTTGATAGGGCTGATGGTCATTTCTTTGCCGTTCTTAAACAGCTGATAAGTCATCGCGCTGCAGAGTTGGGAATCTTCGCGCTTGGTCTGCGTCCACAAGTAAGCATATTCATTGGTTGTTTCTGCCCGCAGAATGTTCCACATCTTTTCGTCGAAGTTGGAGCTTTCGTGCTTCACGTCCCCGTTAATGTACGGGACGAGTGAAATCTTTCCTTCGTAGTTCACCGACGTCACACTGTATTTTATAAGGCAAAGATTCTGGTTCGCCATACTGTTGACGTGTTCCACATGCACCTTCAGCGAATGCCCTTTGGGGGAAGTCACTAGCATATCACGAAAAGAGATTCCGCCTTTCATGTCGAGCCGTCGTTCAAACTGTAGCACGTCCCATTGAGAAAGGTCTAACTCCTCGTCAATGAGGCGCAGATAAATGCCGCTCCAATTGGGTGCATTGGGGATGCGCGAGAAGTAGTGCGGATAACCATTTTTCCACCACCCCACCCGCGTACGGTCCAGAAAGGTGATTCCAGCTACGTAAGAACCCTGCAAGCTGTCGCTGCTGTACGTCTCTTCAAAGTTCCCCCGTTGCCCGAAACGCCCGTTGCCCAAGCTAAAGATGCTTTCGGATGCCCGCAGCTGGTCTGGGCGGAACCCTTCTTCAATGATGTTCCATTGATCCGTTTTAAGAAATTTCTTCATGTGTATTTTCTGAGGTTAGTGTAACGGGGGGCAAGGTACAAAAAAATCACTAATTGCACAAAACTTGCTCTGCCTTTGACGGGAGATAAGCCATCCTCTGCCGAAGGATGACGAATCTTCTGCCGGGAGTTGGGCAATCTCCTGCCGGGAGTTAAGCAATCTCCTGCCGACCCTCGCCATCCACGCCGCATCAGGTTCTATCTCAGCAAGTCGTTTTTGTCGAGGGCAGAAGGGAACTTCACGCTAGAAGGGTTCAGGCTCAAACGCCACCAAAGCGCCGGGAATAGCCTACGCTTTGTGCACTACCGTCTCTTGAATAAAATGCACACAGACGGCACCGATGACGAGCAGTATGCCTGCCAATGCCAACATATTCACTTGTTGTCCGCCTACCAAGTGAAGCAATCCGCCACCAACAAGGGCGGCAGCTATTTGCGGAAGACAGATGGTGCCGTTGAACAGCCCCAAATAAGCCCCCATATTCTTGCCCGAAACAGAATTGGTAAGGATGGTGAAAGGCAGGGCGAGCATGGCAGCCCACGCACAACCTATCAAGAAGTAAGAAAGGAACAACCAATACGGGTCGTGAAAGAATAAGGTGGAGATGAAACCCGCTCCCCCCAAAAGCAGGCTGGCAGAATAAGCCAACTTGCGCGCTTTGAACAGCGGGAGCACAATGGCCCATATCACGGAACCGATAGCTTGCACGGCAAACAAGATGCCTACCCAATTGCCCGCTTCCTGATAGCCGGACGATTGTACGTCGGTGGTGTTCCAAACCGTAGCAGCTATGGCTCCGTTGGTGTACGTCCACATATACATAAAAGCCGCCCAACAAAAGAATTGTACCAACCCTACCGTCCAGAACACCCGGGGCGCATGCTTCAACAAAAAGAGAAAGTTCGTTTTCTCCTTCTTCTCCGTAGCGGTGATGCCGTGGAATTCTTCAAACTCCTTAGGTGGCATTTCCTTTACTTTCACGGTGGTATAAATCACACAACCTATCAGGATGGCAGCTCCGATGTAAAAAGAATAAATCACCGAATCGGGCACCATCCCCTTTTCGGCAATATTGCTGATGCCTATCCAAGTGAAGAGGAAGGGAAACAGATAACCAATCAAGCTGCCCGCATTGCAAAGAAAACTTTGAATGGAGTAGGCAAGCCCTTTCTGCTTTTCATTCACCATATCGCCCACCAACATTTTAAAAGGCTGCATCGCCATATTAATAGAGGTATCAAGGAACATGAGCGAACCCAATCCGAAAATCATAGCCGTGCCCGCCAGCATCCCGAAGCTGCCGGCATTGGGCAGCAGGCACATCACGATGATGGCAACCAGCGAGCCCACAAACAAGTAGGGAATCCGTCTTCCGAAACGAGTCCAAGTGCGGTCGCTTGCCGAGCCAATCAGCGGTTGCACAAGGATGCCTGCCAAGGGTGGAAGAATCCAGAAATAGCTTAAATTGTGCGGGTCGGCTCCCAGCGTAGCAAAGATGCGGCTGATGTTGGCACTTTGCAGGGCGTAAGCTATCTGTACGCCTAAAAAACCGAAACTGATGTTCCACAGCTTCCAAAAACTTAAATCAGGTTTTACTTTCATGGTATGTTTATTTAATAAAGTTATTTCGTCGTTCCCCGCACCACAAGATTAGTGCGTACAATTTTGTTCTGGCTCTTAGCCTCCTTGTTCCCTTCTATCTTGTCTATCAGCAGACCGATGGCGCACTTCCCCACCTCTTCACCGTGCTGCTCCACGGTAGTAAGCTTGGGATCGGTGCTTTGCGCGATAGCCCCGTCAGTAAAGCCACAGATAGAGACTTCATCCGGCACTTTCACGCCCACCAATTTGCACGAATACAAAATGCCCGAAGCCGTCTCGTCATTGATGGCAAAAAAACCATCGGGGCGATTAGGAGCTTCCAACAGGTCGGGCGTGAGGGCAATAGCTTGTTCGCGGGTGTCACAGCACTTAATCATACTATTATCTACCGGAATCTTATACTTCTTCATGGCATCCAAATAACCGTTGCGCCGGTTCTTCGATATTTCCAAATGCGGTGCGGCACTATAAAAGAAGATACGTTTGCATCCCGTCTGTATCATGTATTCTACCGCAGAGAATGCACCGGCATAATCGTCCACCACCACCCGTTCCGTGTTGATGCCCGTGCAGATGCGGTCGTAAAAGACAATGGGGATGTCATTGTCCAGCAGTTCTTGATAATGCCCGTATTGCGATGTATCTTTGGCAAGCGACGTAATAACGCCACAAACCCTTGCCGCTAAGAAAGAATAGACTATCTTTACCTCTTGCTCGTACCTTTCGTTGCTTTGTGCCACCAGAATGTTATACCCGGCTCGCGCCGCCGTCTCTTCGATGCCGCTGAGCACGCAAGAAAAGAAGTGATGCACCAGTTGCGGAATAATGACGCCAATAGTATTGGAATGATTGGTGCGCAGGTTGAGCGCCAAGGCATTGGGCTTATAATGATGTTCGCTGGCATACTTCTGTATCGTTGTCCTAGTCTCCAGACTGATGTCCGGATTGTCTTTCAACGCTCTCGATACAGTGGACGGAGACACTCCCAGTTCGCGGGCAATATCTTTGATAGTGATTTGTGGTTTATTCATAATATCCTAGTAGTTTAAGCCAAAGGTCCAAAGGTAAACGAAATAGGGAAACAGCGCAAGCAGATAGCAGCGAAGTTTCATTTCGATACGCAAAAATAGAGGAATTGGTTCAGTTCCATTTGCTTGCCGGTTTGTTTCCTAGGGAAGGGACGTGCAAACGATTGCACGGTCTTGTTGCTAAGTTTTTCGCTTTTGTTCAGCTCGTTAGTATCATTAACTCTATTTTTGTTTCGTCGTAGGAACGGACCTTAGTGAAAGCCACATTTACACCCCTTCGACAACCTCGTGAAAATCATAGTAATTTATATTGTTAACTTTAATTTATTAAATGCATGAAGCAAGTTAATCTAAGAATCTATCGAATGATTCTGCCCTTATTAATTGGGCTTTTCTTGTCAGTAGGCGCTTTTGCTCAGCAGTTCTCTGTAAAGGGACATGTGAAAGATGCAACAGGCGAGCCTGTTATTGGCGCAAATGTCGTAGTCAAAGGTACTACAAATGGAACAATTACCGATTTCAATGGTAATTTCACTCTCAATGCTACTCCTAACGCTATTATCTCCGTTACCTTCATCGGTTACAAACCAGTAGAGATGAAAGTTGAAAAGTCGATGGTAATCACTCTGACGGATGATTCGCAACTGCTGGATGCGGTAGTCGTTATTGGATATGGTACGGTAAAGAAGAACGACATGACCGGTTCGGTGACGGCAATCAAGCCGGATAAACTGAATCGTGGTTTAACCACTACCGCAACGGATATGATTACGGGTAAGATAGCCGGTGTAAACGTCACTTCCGATGGTGGTGCTCCTGGTGGTGGCGCTTCTATTCGTGTACGTGGCGGTTCGTCCTTATCAGCTAGCAACAATCCGCTCATTGTTATCGATGGCCTTCCCATCGACAATGAAGGCATAAAAGGAGTTGCGAACCCGTTAAGTTCTATCAACCCCAATGATATTGAAACCTTTACGGTGTTGAAGGATGCTTCGGCTACGGCTATTTATGGCTCGCGCGCATCAAACGGCGTCATCATTATCACAACGAAAAAAGGAGAGATGAACTCCCGCCCCCGCGTGACCTATGACGGCAATGTATCCATGAGTACCAAAGTCAATGAAATAAAAGTCATGAGCTCCAATGAGTACCGCGACTTCGTGACAGGCACATTTGGTGCCGACTCGGGTGCTGCCAAACTATTGGGCAAAGCCGATACCGACTGGCAAAAAGAGATTTTCAAGACAGCTTTCGGGACCGATCATAATGTAACCGTTTCGGGAGGCTTAAAAAGCATGCCTTATCGCGTATCATTGGGGTACACCAATCAAGATGGTATCCTCAAAACCTCCAAGTTCGAAAGATACACGGGGTCGTTCAGCTTAAACCCCAGCCTCTTTGACAAGCATTTGAATATTAATTTGAATGCTAAGGGAATGATAGCCAAAAGTCGCTTTGCAGATACCGGTGCCGTAGGCGCAGCTATGAACTTTGACCCCACACAAGTAGTGATGGACGGGAATCCTAAATACGGCGGTTACTTTGCTTGGGAGAATCCGACCTCGGGCGAATTCATCTCTATTGCTTCCAAGAATCCGGTAGCTATGCTCGAACAAAAAAAGGAGACTGCCAACTCTAAGAATTTGGTAGCCAATGCCCAGTTCGATTATAAATTCCATTGTCTTCCCGACTTACGTGCAAACTTGAACTTAGGTATGGACTTAGCCTCTGGAACACAAGATCTCTTTTATCCAAAGGAATCGCCAATAGGTTATATTGAGAACGGTAAGACAGGGTCTGAAACCATCGATAAATACAACCTCTTGCTGGACTTCTACCTGCAATATTCGAAAGACTTTTACGAGAAGCATCACGTGGACGTGATGGCAGGTTATTCGTGGCAACATTTTCACCGTACGGTTGAGAATGGATTTAACAACTTGGACAACTCTAACCCTACCTCCTATATCTTTAAAACGGAGAGCTATCTGGTCTCTTTCTTCGGTCGTCTGAACTACTCATTCATGAATAAATATTTGATCACTGCTACCTTGCGTGATGATGGCACTTCCCGCTTCTCTAAAGATCATCGTTGGGGACTTTTTCCATCAGTAGCCGTGGGTTGGAAAATCAAAGAAGAGGCCTTCTTGAAAGATGTAGAAGCCATCTCGGACATGAAATTGCGCTTGGGATATGGTATCACTGGCCAGCAAGACCTTCAGCAAGGTGATTATCCTTATATGCCGACTTACTTTGCCGGACAAGACGGCGCTTTTTATCAGTTCGGGGACAACAAACAGGTGGCTATCTCCCGCCCGAACGGATTTAATCCGGACTTGAAATGGGAAGAAACAACAACTTGGAATGCCGGACTGGATTTTGGCTTTGTGAACAATCGCATCACAGCAGCGATAGATTACTACTATCGCGAAACAAAAGACTTGATTAACGTGATTGATGTGCCTGCCGGAACCAACTTTAAAAACCGTATTGTCAGCAACATCGGTTCGTTGAAAAATCAGGGAGTGGAGTTCTCTATCAATGCCAAGCCCGTAGTCACTACGAATTGGATGTGGGATTTGGGATTCAACATTGCCTGGAACAACACAGAAATCACACAACTGACCGCACAAGATAATGCAGCTACCATTGTTCCTACCGGATACATTGATGGTGGTACGGGTACCATGATACAAGCACAAGGCGTAGGCAACCCCGTCAATTCATTCTATGTGTACCAACAAGTATACGACAAAGCCGGAAAGCCGATTGAAGGAATGTATGTAGACCGCAACGGTGACGGTCAGGTGAACGAAAGCGACAAGTATTTCTACAAAAAGCCAGCAGCTGACGTGACCATGGGATTCACTTCTAAATTAATCTATAAGAACTGGGACTTCAGTTTCTCTTTGAGAGCCAACATGAATAATTATGCCTATAATAATGTGGCATCTTTCAATTCTCCTATCAGTGAAGGTTGGGTAAACAATAAAGGTTATTTATCGAACAGACCTTTCTCTGCCTTTGAAACAAACTTCCAGAACATGAATGTACTGTCCGATTATTATGTGCAAAACGCTTCTTTCTTGCGTTGCGACAACATTACGTTAGGTTATTCTTTCAAGAACTTATTCAAGTCTTTGAACGGACGTGTTTACGGTACAGTACAAAATCCATTCGTGATTACCAAATACGACGGATTGGATCCAGAAGTAAAAGATGGTATCGACAAGAACTTATACCCTCGTCCATTAGTTGGTATTTTCGGATTAAGTCTAACCTTTTAAACAATAACCATTATGAATACAAAGATATTTAAATATATAATTCCAGCCTTGTCCCTGACTTTGATGATGAATTTCTCATCATGTGTGGGGGATCTTGATGTGTCGCCTATTGATCCTAACTTGGATATAGCCTTCAACCAAGACGCTAACTTCGCTAAGATATACGCCGGACTGGCAATTACGGGTAATCAAGGTCCTGCCGGACAGCCGGATATTGCCGATACAGATGAAGGTGCATCTGGCTTGATGCGTATGATGTTTAACATCAATGAGCTGACTTCCGATGAAGCTATTTGTGCGTGGACAGGTGATACAGATGTATTCCCTCTGAACTATACCAAGTTTACCCCCTCCAACGGTGTGGTGTTGAATATGTTCAACCGCTTGTATATTCAGATAGCCCAATGCAACAACTTCTTGATACAAACCGCCAATGCTTCGGATGAAAAATCGGTCTTGCAACGTGCGGAAGTTCGTTTCATCCGTGCCTTGGATTATTATTATTTGGTCGACCTGTACGGCAACGTACCTTTTGTAGACGAAGTGACCGGCATCGGAGCTTATGTTCCCGAAAGAATCACTCGCGCCGATTTGTTTGCTTACGTTGAAAAAGAACTGAAGGAAATAGAGCCTGCACTGAAAGCTCCCCGCGCTAATGAGTACGGACGGGCAGACAAAGCGGCTGTTTGGATGCTCCTTTCTCGCCTATACTTGAATGCAGAAGTGTACACGGGCACTGCCCGCTGGGCGGATGCCGCCGCTTATGCCAAACAGGTAATGACTGCCGGCTATGCTTTAGAACCCTTATATGGCAATATGTTCAGAGCCGACAACAATACTTCGCAAGAGATGATCATGCCCATCTGTTTTGATGGCGTTTATGCTCGTTCTTGGAGCGGAATGTTCTTTGTGTGCAGCTTCATTTCAGGCGATATGGATTTGGAAGCCAACTTCGGAACCAAAGAAGGCTGGGGCGGCAACAGAGCCCGGGTAGCACTGGTTAAGAAATTTGCCAACGATGGAGATATAGCTAAAGTAAAAGATGACCGTGCCATGTTCTGGACCAAAGACCGCACCTTAGCCATTGAAAAGCCGAGCGAGTTTACCGAAGGCTATACGGTAGCTAAGTTCAAGAACTTAACCAAGAATGGTCAGATAGGTAGCGACCCTAACAAGCAGTTCCCCGATATGGACTTCCCCTTGTTCCGTCTTGCCGAAGCTAATTTAACCTTTGCCGAAGCTACTTTGAGAGCCGGAGGCGATAAAACAGAAGCTTTGAAAGCAGTCAATGAATTGCGCAAGCGCGCCAAAGCCAGTACCATTGGAGAATCGGACTTGACCTTGAACTTCCTCTTGGATGAAAAGGCTCGCGAGTTCTATTTCGAAGCCCAACGTCGGGTAGACTTGATTCGTTTCAACAAATACACCTCTAACTACACCTGGGATTGGAAAGGCGGAATAGCCGATGGCACATCGGTTCCCGATTATTTGAAACTGTTACCTATTCCTATCAGCCAACTTTCGGCAAATACCAAGTTGACTCAGAACCCCGGATATTGACTAGCTAAATGAATCATCATAAAAAAAAGACTAAGATGAAAAACTTAAATATAATAGCATTGATGGCGTTGGGAGCATTGGGTATCGTCTCCTGCGATTCAGACAGAGACAGTAACCCCCTACTGCAGGAGCCCACCACTTTTGTGTTGAATGCACCCGCTTATGCCTCGACGGTGTACGACCTGAAGCATTCTAAAACCCTCGAGCTGGCTTGCTCGCAGCCCGACTACGGATTTACGGCAGCCACCGATTATTCGGTTCAGGTGTCATTGACCGGAGAGTTCAATGAAGAAACCGATAAAAACACGGCAGCCACCTATCAGACACTTCCTTCGGTGTACACCACCGCCCGGATGAATGTGGATGCACAAGAATTGGCGGTAGCCATTGTGAACTTGTCGGGAATCACCGAAGAAGAGAACTTCTACAAAGAGCCCATCAAGGTGTATATCCGCATGCACGCTTCCGTGAACGGCGGATTGAATTCCATTGTGTCTAACGTCATCGAACTGCCGCAGGTGTTGAGCTACTTTGCACTCGATGCCATGGTCATGCCGGAGAAGATGTACATGACAGGCAGTCCTTGCGGATGGGACTGGGCGAAATCGTTCCCAATGGTTTCTACTTACCCTGCTGCATCGGGCGAATTCTGGCTGATGACGTACTTAGCCGCGAACGATGAAATCAAGTTCAATATGGCTAAGACATGGGACGGCACCGAGTTCGGCTTTGCCAACACCGTAATCAATGACGCAGCCAACGCCGGAGTAGCAGATAGCGGTGGAAACATCAAAGTAACGAATGCCGGATGGTATATCGTGGCGGTAAAAACAACCATCGTAGGACGCAGCTATACATATGCGGTTGACTTCTTGGCACCCACAGTCTATGTTTGCGGACCTACCGTAGGCGGTAAATGGGGAGCGGACGGACAGAAGTTCACCACGCCTGCTGCAGCCGATGGCGAATTTGTATCGCCTGCCCTCACCGAAAGCGGCGAGTTGAGACTCTGCGTCGTATTGCCCAAGCACGAATGGTGGCACACAGAGTTTATCTTCTTTGGCGGAAAGTTGGAATATCGTGCCAATGGCAATGACCAAGAGCGCGTGCAAGCGGAAGCCGGCAAGAAGGTATATCTCAACTTCACCAAGGGAACAGGACGCGTAGAATAAGTAAAGGATAATCGATTAAAAAGTACAACCATGAAAAAAGTATCAGTATATCTACTCTCTCTCTTTACACTAGCAGCTGTGACTGCCTGTGACGAGAACTTTGAAGACTGGGCTGCACCCCAGACCAATGAACCGGAAGCGGCAAAGAGCTTGTCGTTCGACGTAGCCACGGCGAGCGCCGCCTTTGACTTGGCAACCATCCAAACAGACTCCATCGACTTGCTGACTCAGACAAAGCTAAGCAACGAGGCAGGTACCCTTGTTTCGTACGATATTGAACTAGACAAAGCAGCCGACTTTGCAGCCAAGCTTCGCTATTCAGCCAGTTTAGCCGGCACGAGCCTGAAAGTGGCAACCGCCGATTTGCAGAAAGCGGTGGAGACGCTCTATGGCAAACGTCCGGAAGCTCGTCCATTAATCGTACGGGTGAATGCGTATGTGGCTACTCCGAAGGGACAGACCTCTAAGGTGAGAAGCAGCAACCTGAACCTGAAGATAACGCCCAAAGCGCCCATCATTGAACCGGCATATTACCTGATAGGCAATATGAACAACTGGGTGGCTGATGACGCTACGAAATTGATTAAGCTGAATCACAGCGGCAAGGACGTGTATGAGGATGCCGAATTCTCTATCTTGCTGAAAGTATCCGAGAAATGCTATTGGAAAGTAATCCCGCAATCGTGCGTGGATGCACTCAAAGCAGGAACGGCACCCAACGTATGGGGACCGGGCGTATTGGGTTGCGCCATCGACGGCGATACGGCGGAAGAGGGAAGGCTGGTTGTGAAAGATGCACAAGCCATGCAGATAGCCGCCGCCGGCTGGGTGAGAATCACGTTGAACCTCTTGGACGGTACCTACCAAGCAAAGCCGATGGGCGAAATGTCACCCTATTTGTGGACACCGGGCAATCACCAAGGATGGGCACCCGACAAAGCGGTGCAACTGTATTCTGCCAACATGGATATGGTGTACAACGGACACTTGTACCTCAACGGCGGATTCAAACTCACCGGACAACCGTCTTGGACGGGTGTGGATTATGGATTCGGCTTCTTCACCAACAAGTCTAACAACATCACCGATGACGGAGGCAATCTGGTAGTGCCCGAGGGATTCTATTTCTTGAAAGCGGATATGACCAAGAAATCCATAGAAGCCGTAAAGACAGAATGGAGCCTTATCGGTGGCGCTGTAGGCGGATGGGATCCAGCCAACGATGTGATGATGAAGTATGACCCTGCCACCAACTGCTGGAGCGTCACTACCGATTTGGCAGCCGATCAATTAAAATTCCGTGCCAACAAGGATTGGGGCATCAATATGGGAGGAAGTCCTGAGAAGCTGGTAAGCGGAGGGGATAACTTGAAAGTGACCCAAGCAGGAAACTACACGGTAAAGCTGTATCTGACCAATGACGCAACAAGCCATTGCACGCTGACGAAAAACTAAACCATTCTAGCAATAACCAGAAGGCCGTCCTCTTAGCGGAGGGCGGCCTTTCTTATCAAAAAAAACAATGATAAAAGCAAAGAAATTATTTCAACTTTTGTGTGTGCTGCCGGTGTTGTTCACCTCTTGTTCTAAAGAGAACTCTCTGATACCCACCCCCGAACCCCCGAAACCGACACCGCCCGTGACGGAGATCAAGGAGGGACTCACCTATTTGCCCGAAGCACCCGACGCGGATAAAGAACTGACGATAACATTCAAAGCGGCGAAGTCATCGCCACTGTACGGCTATACAGGCGAAGTGTACATTCATCCCGGCGTTATCTCCGAGGGCACGTGGATGTACGTGCCGGCAGCGTGGGATCAGAATCTGGACAAATGTAAAATGACGAAGGGCGAAGCCAACGTGTGGAGCCTGAAACTATCTCCTTCTATCCGCGAATGGTTTGGTGCGGGCACCACGGCAATCAAGAAATTGGGGCTGGTTATCCGCAGTGCCGACGGCACAAAAAAAGGGATAGCTGAAGATTCATTCGTGGCTGTGACCGATAGCAAGTATGAAGCTTTTGCACCGGCTGCCATCAAGAACGCACCGCTACCCGCCAAGGTGAGAGAGGGAATCAATGTGATAGACCCCTCCACCGTCACCTTAGTGCTTTATGACAAAGACACGAACGGACATCACAAAGATTTTGCTCACGTGATAGGCGACTTCAACCAATGGAAGCTGAGCAACGAGACGAACAGCCAGATGTTCCGCGACGAGGCTGCCGGCTGCTGGTGGATTACCTTGACTGGGCTGGAAGCAACCAAAGAGTATGCTTTCCAATATTATGTAGGCACAAAGGCGGGTGAAACCGTTCGATTGGCAGATGCGTACGCGCAGAAAATTCTGGATCCCGACAACGACAAGTACATCTCCGCTGCCACTTATCCCGAACCCAAGGCATATCCGCAAGGAGCGGTAGGCATCGCCTCCGTCTTCCAGATTCAGAAAGAGGCGTATGCATGGAAGGTGAATAACTTTCAGCTTAAAGATCAGGATAACTTAGTGATCTACGAATTGCTGCTCCGCGATTTCACCAACAGCGGAGACTTGAACGGTGCCATTCAAAAGCTAGATTACCTCCAATCATTGGGCGTGAACGCCATCGAGCTGATGCCCGTGCAGGAGTTCGACGGCAACGACAGCTGGGGCTACAACCCCTGCTTCTTCTTTGCCATGGACAAAGCGTACGGCACGGTGAAGAGGTATAAGCAATTCATCGATGCCTGCCACGAGCAGGGCATGGCGGTGGTGCTGGACGTGGTCTTTAATCATGCCACCGGCAATCATCCTTTTGCTCGCCTCTACTGGGATGCCAAAGCCAACAAGACGGCTGCTAACAACCCGTGGTTCAATGTAGATGCACCCCATCCTTATAGCGTTTTCCACGATTTCAACCATGAATCGCCGTTGGTGCGCGCTTTCGTGAAACGCAATTTGCAGTATCTGCTCGAGGAGTTCCACGTAGATGGTTTCCGTTTCGACCTTACAAAAGGATTTACACAGAACAAGAGTTCAGATGGCACCGCCTCTGACTATGATGCCTCGCGCATAGCCATCTTGAAAGATTACCACGCCGCCATCCGGCAGACAAGCAAGAACGCTTTGACCATTTTGGAGCATTTCTGCGATGATAAAGAGGAAAAAGCCTTGGCAGCGGACGGCATGAAAGTGTGGCGCAACAAGAACACCGCGTACTGCCAGTCCGGCATGAGCTGGAGCGAGAAAAGCGACTTCGCTTCCCTCTTTGCTGGCACCAACGGAATGACGCCCGGCGCCTACGTGGGTTATATGGAGAGTCATGACGAGGAACGCGTCGGATTTAAAGTCCATAAATTCGGCAATGGTGACTTGAAAACGAACCTGAGCAACCGGATGAAGAGTCTGTCCACCAATGCGGCTTTCTTCTTTACCGTACCGGGACCGAAGATGATCTGGCAATTCGGCGAGATGGCGTACGATGTATCGATTGACGAAGGCGGACGTACGGGACGCAAGCCCCTGCACTGGGAATATGAAAGCCTGCACCAAGCGCTAGTGAAAACATACATCCAGCTCATTACTCTGCGCCGCCGTCACCCTTCACTCTTTGCTGCTTCGGCACAACTGACATGGAAGGTGGGCGTGGCTGACTGGGACAAGGGACGCACGCTGACGCTGACCTCGGTGGATGGAAAAGCGCTGCACGTCTTCGGCAATTTCACTACTGCTCCCGTCACCTACACCCTGCCCGCCGGAAGCTGGTTCCAGTATTTGGACAACGGCGCTCCGGCAGCGGGCGGATCCACCTTGACGGTGCCTGCCCACGAGTTCCGCCTGTACACTACCTTCGCCAAAACGAAGTAACCCTACCGCTTCACCTCCGTGGGGCACTCTTTCGCCCCTGCCTTAGCCAGCCTCGCCACAGCGCTGCCAGCTAAAGCAGGGGTGTTTTTGTTTTCCGTCCGCTGCTAATAAGCAACAACACAGTGGCTATTGTGGGCACGGCTTAAAAAAGGCTGATTCGCAGCAATAGCTTGTGTGCCCAGCTGCCTTCGGCAGCCGCCCAATCGGCTTCATTACCGCTACCGGCTTGCTGCTGGTATTTGGCTATCAGGTCCAGATAATCTTTCAGCGCATCAGAGGCTTGGGCTTGCTTGTTCATGCGGAGCAAAAGCAAAATCTCCTGCTTATAGGCATTCAAATTGGGGGTTGTAGACATCTTCATGGCTTGGTGAAGGAGCTGCAAACTCTGTTCATTTGCCTCCGGCGTATTCAATAAACCCATGTTGGCTTTGGCGAGGATGATGTAATCATCGTCCGAATAGACTTTGTTGTCGATGTTCTTCTGAGCAAGCCGAGCGCTCGATTCGTAACGCTTGCTGGTCTGCTGCAAGATAGCGTTGTAGGTGGTGACGCCGGACATAGCCTTCAGATAGGGATGACTCTTCAGCGTTTTCACTTCGCCCAGCTTGGCGATGCGCTCGTCCAGTTCGGCATAATTGCCATAACGGGACAGGTTGTAATAGTCATGTTCGGCGATCGAATAGTTTTTTATTTTGGTCAAAGCGGAAGCAAGAGCAGCCGGATCGATGTGCTTAAAGCGCAAGAAATCAAGCGCAATCTGGTCAGCTTCCTTTTCCTGTTTGCGGGTATAAGTCATGCCCAGACGGGTGGTAGTACCCGTATTGATGAGTGCCGCCACAAGTTCAGCAGCCACATACGAAGTGCCGGGAACGTAGTATTCGCATCGATCGTACAACACCTGATCCACTCCTTCTGCCACTCCTGACAATACCGCTCCCCAAAAGTCCGCCCGACGGGCACGGCTCTCTGCCTTGCCCACGTTCACCACTTGGTGGTCGAGCAAGTAATGAGCCATCTCGCTGGCGATAATCGCCATCAGTTCATCTTGCGAATCAAGGGTAGAAAGCAGCCCCGTACTGATGAGCATCGTTCCATTGGGCAGCATGTAAGCATCAGGTGCGGTAGATTTGAGTAATCGCAAACTGAGCACTTCAGGGCGTTTGTTGGCAATGCGTGGCGGGGTGGTCTGTGCAAATATCGCCTGCACGTAGTCCTCTATATAAGCATCTTCATAGTATAACCCAGCGAGATCTTGCAAGTATTTATTACTCTCCTCAGCAAGATCCTGACGGAGGTCGTACCGGTATCCCTTGCTCTCGTAATGTTGGTACATGCCTTCGCGCAAGAAGATGTATTGCCAGAATTCCTGTTCGCTGGCGGGTGCAAAGTCAATCTGCTTGAGCGCCTCCACAGGTATCGCCCTTTGTACGCCTTCCACCTCCACCGCCATCACCACCCCGTTGAGGCTTTCTACATTCTGCTTGCTCAGCTTAATAACCTTCCTCAGGGCTACAGGCGTTCCCTTGGGATAGCTCTCGTACGCTTCGTTGAGCGTCCCGCGGAGGCAGAGGTCAGTACTTAGTTCGGCACGCTGTGCATAGGCGCCTGCGGTGATTGCCACCAGCAAACATAGAGTCAAGAATCGTTTCATGTTTTTTGCATTAAAGATTAATACTAGAATGCCGCAAAGATACGAAAGGACTTTTGCTCTGCTCGCTGGCATATTCCTACTTGTGAATAGGGTTTCCCCTAATAGTCCGCTCTACTTCTCTTCTTTCATCAGCTCGTCGAGGTCTATTCCTTCTGATTCTCCTGCCAAACTATCAGACAGGCTGACGGCAACTGAATCGGTGTCTTTGGGATGATAAACGCCCCTGCAACCATAAGATTTGCCAATGGGCTCCTTGGGCTGGGGGAACTTGCCCCGATAGCGCAGGAGGCTCTTGTCTTTGAGCACTCCCTCCATGAAGTAGGCAAAGATAGGGAGGGCGGTACGGCTTCCTTGCCCCAGCTCGCCGGTGCGGAAGTGGATACTTCGGTGTTCGCCTCCCACCCATGCGCCACCTACCAGATGGGGGGTAACACCTACAAACCACGCATCGGAATGGTTGGAAGAGGTTCCCGTCTTTCCACCAAACTCGGTGTCGAAGTTGAACAGGTTGTATCCCCACAAAGCTTGCGAAGTCCCCATCGGCTCCGTCATTCCGGCCTTGAGCATTTCGGTCATCAAAAAGGCGGTTTCGTAAGGTATGGCTTGCACGGGCTTGGGTTGGTATTCGTACAGCACTTTTCCGTTCCGGTCTTCAATGCGGGTCACCAGTACAGGGTCATGCGTCATTCCGTCGTTCACCACCGTGGTGTAAGCATTCACCAACTCTAACAAAGAGACATCCGACGCTCCCAGACTGAGAGCAGGCGTCTCCTCTAGCGGAGTTTGAATACCCATCGCCTTGGCAGTGAGCGCCACGTTGTGAATGCCTACCTCTTTGGCTACTTGCACGGCAATGGTGTTAATGGATCGGGCAAACGCCGCTTTGAGTGAAAGGGTGTCTCCGGTGAAGGATCCATTGGCATTGCGGGGTACCCACTTCGCCGGTTTGCCGTCTTCGATAACGTCCCAAGCAAGGTATTGGTCGATGCGTTCGTCACACGGAGCCATGCCTTGGTTCATCCCCGCAGCATAGACAAAGAGCTTGAAGGTAGATCCCGGTTGACGACGGGAGAGTACTTTGTCATATTTCCAGGAACCGAAGTTGATGTCACCCACCCAAGCCTTGATGAATCCGGTTTCGGGCTCCATAGCAACGAAGCCGCAGTGCATAAAACGTTCCATATAACGGATGGAGTCCATCGTACTGATAGTGGTGTCACGCGTTCCCTTGTCATAGTCGAATATTTTCAGCCGGTGAGGGCGGTTAAGGTAGTAAGCGATGGAGTCGGGACAATCGGGAAACTTCTGTTCCAACACCTTATAAGCAACGGTTCCCTTAGCCAAATTTTCGATGAAGTACGGTATTTCTTGATGGTTACGATCGCGCCAAGGATTCTGGCTGCCCCAATGATTGTCGAAGTTACGTTGCACCACGCGCATTTGCTTGTTCACCGCAGCTTCGGCATATTGTTGCATGCGCGTATCTACCGTGGTGTGTATCTTCAATCCGTCGGCATAAAGGTCTACCCCGTTCTCTTTGCACCAGCTGTCCAGCTCCGAAGCCACGGCTTCGCGGAAGTAAAGCGCTTGTCCGTCGTAGTTGCTCTCGATGTTATAGTTCAACTGGATAGGAATCTGCTTGAGCGAGTCAAACTCTGCTCGGGTGATAACACGGTTCTTTGCCAGTTTCTCCAGCACCACGTTGCGTCGTTTGAGGCTGTTCTTGGGGTTCGCCCGCGGATTGTAGGTGGTAGTGGCTTTCAGCAACCCCACGAGGGTGGCAGCTTGTTCGTAAGTGATATCCCGCGGAGTAGTGTGAAAATAAGTGGCACTAGCCGTCTTGATGCCGAAAGCGTTGCTACCGAAGTCCACAGTGTTGAGGTACATCGTCAGAATCTCATTCTTCGAATAGAAGCATTCTATTTTGATGGCTGTAATCCATTCTTTTGCCTTCATCATGAGCAGTTTCACTCCGGGGATATAGCCAAAGAGACCGGTGGAGTATTGCGAACGGACTTTGAACATGTTCTTCACCAACTGCTGGGTGATAGTGCTCGCCCCGCGTGCCTGCCCCTTGGTCATGTCTTTGATAGCGGAGAATACGCCTTGCAAATCGACACCGAAATGTTGGTAGAATCGCTCGTCCTCGGTGCTAATGAGCGTCTTTATCAGCTTAGGAGAGATTTCTTCAAACTTCACAGGGCTACGGTTCTCTAGGAAATACTTGCCTATTATCTTGCCGTCAGCGCTATAAATCTCCGACGCGATGGGCTGACTGGGATTGTGTATGCTCGACAAGCTGGGTGACTTGCCAAACAGCCACAAGAAGTTAATGTCTACCATGCCCAGAAAGAGCAGGAAACACGTCAAAAAGGTAGCAATAGAAAGAATTGTTTTTTTATACCAACGGGCTCCTTGGTAAAGATGGATGTACCCGTTCCAAAGAGTTTGGCAGTGGGTAGCTGCATAATGGAAGACGCTTTTTCCGCGTGATACCCATTGTTGGGAATCAAATTTAATCATATAGATATAAATAGATATATATTATATAGAAAACGTTGCAAAATTACGAAGTAGTTTCGGTACTTCCATACATTAATACAAAAAAAAGAGGTAATTCCTTGCAGAATTACCTCTTTTTATATCTATTGATTGGTCAACGGATTATTTCTTTTTGCTACGGTCACCATAGCGAGTCATAAACTTATCAACACGACCTGCGGTATCTACTAACGTAGACTTGCCGGTGTAGAACGGATGCGAGGTGCTGGAGATCTCGACTTTGATAAGCGGATAAGTTTCGCCTTCGAATTCGATGGTTTCTTTTGTGTTAACTGTCGACTGAGACAAGAACATATCGCCATTGGACATATCTTTGAACACTACCGGACGGTAAGTTGTAGGATGAATACCTGTTTTCATTTCAATATTTGTTTTTAATTCTGTTATCGTTTTACTATTTGGTAAGAATAGTGTAATGGTCATTTTCAGAGCGCAAAGATAATGCTTTTCTGCGAATAAGAAAAAAGTTTCGGGTAAATTCCTTATATCTCGCTTTTTTTTATGACTTTTGCGGGAAAGTAACACCCCTTAATTATGAAGAAACTAATTATTGCACTCAATCTACTGTTGTTTGTCTCTGTAAGCGGACGGGCACAGGACGATAAAAAAGAGATCTACAGCGTGGGATTTTATAATCTCGAGAATTTATTCGATACTATCCACGATGCGGGAAAGAACGACTATGAGTATTTGCCTCATTCAAATAAAGAATGGAATACGGAGAAGTACACGGCGAAGTTACAACACCTGGCAAAGGTATTGAGCGAACTTTCTCGCGACAAAGTGCCCGACGGACCGGCTGCCATCGGCGTAGCAGAAGTAGAGAACCGGCACGCGCTGGATGATTTGCTGAAACAGCCCTCGCTCAAAGACTACCAAGCCGTGCATTACGAAGGTCCCGACAAACGGGGCATCGATTGTGCGCTGCTCTATAACCCCCAACAATTCACGGTCACTTCGAGTCTGTTGGTGCCTTCCCTTCCTTTTAAAGGAGACACCACGCACCTCACCCGCGGCTTTCTTATCGTGAACGGACTGCTGGCAGGAGACAAGGTGTGCTTTATGGTCAATCATTGGCCGTCTCGTGGAGCCGATGCTCCCGTACGCGTTCATGCCGCCCAGCAAGCAAAGCTTTTGGCAGACTCATTGTTGCGCACCGATAAAGACTTAAAGCTCATTTTGATGGGCGACCTCAACGATGATCCGATGGACGAAAGTCTGGCTGCCTTGGGGGCTAAAAAAGATCAATCAGAAGTAAAAGAGGGCGACTTATTCAATCCTTGGTGGGAAACACTCGAAGACAAAGGTGTGGGCACCTTGTTCTATCGGGGCAAATGGAATCTGTTCGACCAGATCATCCTCTCCCCTTCCCTACTCCACGCTCCCAAGGGGCTGACGTATGCGGGCAACGAGGTCTTTCTGCGCAGCTACCTGCTGCAACAAGAGGGAGCATACAAAGGTTCGCCCCTGCGCACGCATGGGGGAAAACATTGGCTCAACGGGTACAGTGACCATCTGCCTACCCTTATTTATCTAAAGAAGTAAGCTCTTCGCTTTGCTATATAGAGATAGCAAATAAATGCCTATTGATAGGACATTGACGATAATAAAATGGAATTGCTGCCTTATTGGGGATATTTATGACTAGCTACTTCTCTATTAAAAGGATTATGCTTACTTTTGCTGAGGATTTTTATTCACTAACAATAAATAGTTAAACAAAATGATTAATTACAAAGATTTAGGTCTTGTAAACACCCGAGAAATGTTTGCAAAGGCTATTAAAGGCGGATATGCTATTCCTGCTTTTAACTTTAATAACATGGAACAGTTGCAAGCCATCGTTAAGGCGGCTTCTGAAACTAAATCTCCGGTGATCCTTCAAGTGTCTAAGGGCGCTCGTCAATATGCCAACCAAACACTGCTCCGTTATATGGCAGAAGGTGCGGTGGAATATGCCAAAGAGCTGGGCTGCGCACATCCCGAGATTGTGTTGCACTTAGACCACGGTGATACGTTTGAAACTTGCAAATCGTGCATCGACATGGGATTCTCTTCTGTGATGATCGACGGATCTTCTTTGCCTTACGACGAAAACGTAGCGCTGACGAAGAAGGTAGTGGATTATGCTCATCAGTTCGACGTAACAGTAGAAGGTGAATTGGGCGTATTGGCAGGCGTAGAAGATGAAGTATCTTCAGACCACCACACTTACACCGAGCCCGACGAAGTGGTAGACTTCGTAAAGAAAACCGGATGCGACAGCTTGGCTATTTCAATCGGAACATCTCACGGTGCTTACAAATTCACTCCCGAACAATGCACGATTGACCCCAAAACAGGCCACTTGGTTCCCCCTCCCTTGGCATTCGACGTATTGGACGGCGTGATGAAAGAACTTCCGGGCTTCCCTATCGTTCTTCACGGTTCATCGTCTGTTCCTCAGGAAGAGGTAGAGACCATCAACAAGTTTGGCGGCGCACTCAAAGCAGCAGTCGGCATCCCCGAAGAGCAATTGCGTAAAGCAGCAGCCTCTGCCGTTTGCAAAATCAATATCGATTCAGACAGCCGTCTGGCGATGACTGCTGGCATCCGCAAGGTATTTGCAGAAAAACCTGCCGAATTCGACCCACGCAAGTACTTAGGTCCGGCTCGCGACAATATGGAAAAACTGTACAAGCATAAAATATTGAATGTATTGGGCTCTAACGACAAGTTGGCACAATAAGTAAATAAAAAAAATATTTTTATTTTTCATATCCAAAAGCTGTTCTTCGTGAGGAGGACAGCTTTTTTTATGCCTCCCGGGCAAACGCCGACTCTCTACCTGAACGCATCACTTTAGTGCATTGTTGCGTAGAAGCAACGGATGGGAGACCATCGTTCAGCCCCGCCTACAAATAGAAAATCAAGCCACAAAAAAGATAAATCCCCAGAGCAACCGCATTAAAAGTTAGATTCTGTGTTTAAGCACGGATTACGTGGAATAGACACACAAAAAACGCGGACCAAGACAGATGAACACAGACCCTTGCTGCAGCTGGAGGCGGTTTTCCTCGTCTTTTTCTTCCTTTTCCTCTTTCTACGCGCACCCCGCTCCAACCAGACAACCGTGAGTGACGGCTGATTCTCGGCAAAAGATTCATCATCCTTCGGCAGAGGATTCGTCTTCTTCCGTCAAAAGATTCGTCCTC
>JAVVVS010000009.1:0-19503 GCA_036652495.1 Bacteroides sp. | reverse complement strand
GATTCATCATCCTTCGGCAGAGGATTCGTCTTCTTCCGTCAAAAGATTCGTCCTCTTCCGTCAGAAGATTGTTCATCTTCCGGCAAAGGATTATTTCTTTGGTGCAGTTGCCCTGATAAATTCTGCTTTTCTTTTCTACCACCAACCATTTTGACTATCTTTGCACCCACATTAAGGAACGTAAATCATTCAATATAATATGATTCTTTTTTTCAGAACCCCTTCCAAGAGCGTGATTGCCGTAGAGAGCAACCAAGCGCTCACCCCGGACGATAGTAAGAAACTCTGCTGGCTCTTCGGTGAAGCCGATGCAGAAAGTGAAGAAAACTTGAAAGGCTGTTTCGTTGGTCCCCGACGCGAAATGATTACTCCTTGGAGCACCAACGCCGTAGAAATCACCCAGAACATGGGGCTTGAAGGCATTGCCCGCATCGAGGAATACTTCCCCGTAAAGGATGAAAACGCAGACCGTGACCCCATGCTGCAACGCATGTACAAGGGGCTGGACCAACAAGTATTCACCACCAACCGCCAGCCGGCACCCATCCTTTACATAGACGACCTCGAAGCTTACAACGAAAAAGAAGGACTCGCCCTCTCTCAAGAAGAGATGGACTACCTCAAAAAAGTAGAAAATGACCTCCACCGCAAGCTGACAGACTCGGAAGTATTCGGTTTTGCCCAAATCAACTCCGAACACTGCCGGCACAAAATATTCGGCGGCACCTTCATCATCGACGGCGTAGAGCAAGAATCATCGCTCTTCCAACTGATTAAAAAGACCACACAAGAAAATCCGAACAAGATTATCTCCGCCTACAAAGACAATGTCGCCTTTGCCGAAGGTCCCGTAGTAGAGCAGTTTGCTCCTGCAGACCATGCCAAACCCGACTTCTTTGAAGTGAAAGACATCAAGAGCGTGATTTCATTGAAAGCCGAAACACATAATTTCCCCACCACCGTAGAACCCTTCAACGGCGCCTCTACCGGCACGGGAGGCGAGATACGCGACCGTATGGCTGGCGGCAAAGGCTCTTGGCCCATCGCCGGAACGGCCGTTTACATGACCTCCTATCCCCGCACCGACGAAGAGCGCGAATGGGAAAACATCCTGCCTGTACGCCAATGGCTGTATCAAACACCCGAACAAATTCTAATTAAGGCTTCTAACGGAGCATCCGACTTTGGCAACAAGTTCGGCCAGCCGCTCATCTGCGGCTCCGTGCTCACCTTCGAACATGCCGAAAACAACGAAGTGTACGGTTACGACAAAGTCATCATGCTGGCAGGCGGCGTAGGATACGGCACACAGCGCGACTGCCTGAAGGGCACACCCGAAACAGGCAATAAAATAGTCGTCATTGGCGGAGACAACTACCGCATCGGACTGGGCGGCGGATCAGTCTCTTCGGTAGATACGGGACGCTACAGCAGCGGCATCGAACTTAACGCCGTGCAACGCGCCAATGCAGAAATGCAGAAACGCGCTAACAACGTAGTTCGCGCCCTCTGCGAAGAAGAAATCAATCCAGTAGTATCCATCCACGACCATGGTTCGGCTGGACACGTCAACTGCCTGTCCGAGCTGGTAGAAGAATGCGGCGGAGTAATCGATATGAGCAAACTGCCCATCGGTGACAAAAGCTTGTCCGCCAAAGAAATCATCGCCAACGAATCACAAGAACGCATGGGGCTCCTCATCAAAGAAGAAGCCATTGACCATGTACGCAAAATAGCCGAACGCGAACGCGCTCCGATGTACGTAGTGGGTGAAACCACCGGCGACCATCGCTTTGCCTTTGCGCAGGCGGACGGCGTACGCCCCTTCGACCTGGCTGTAGACCAGATGTTCGGCGCATCGCCCAAAACGTATATGATAGACAAGACGGTAGAACGCACGTACGCCATGCCGGAATACGATTTGACCAAACTGCACGAATACCTCACCGGCGTGTTGCAACTAGAAGCGGTGGCCTGCAAAGACTGGCTGACGAACAAAGTAGACCGCTCCATCACCGGCAAAGTGGCCCGCCAGCAATGCCAAGGCGAAATTCAGTTGCCGCTGAGCGACTGCGGTGTGGTAGCGCTCGACTATCGCGGTGAAAAAGGAATCGCCACCTCCATCGGGCATGCCCCGCAAGCAGCACTTGCCGACCCCGCTGCCGGTTCTATCCTCTCCGTCAGCGAAGCCCTGACCAATTTAGTGTGGGCACCCCTGGCAGAAGGAATGGACAGCATCTCGCTTTCAGCCAACTGGATGTGGCCTTGCCGCTCGCAAGAAGGCGAAGACACCCGCTTGTACACAGCCGTAAAAGCCTTGAGCGACTTCTGCTGCTCGCTGCAAATCAACGTGCCCACGGGCAAAGACTCGCTGTCGATGACCCAGAAGTACCCCGACGGAGAAAAAATAATTTCTCCGGGAACCGTCATTGTATCTGCCGGAGGCGAAGTCTCCGACGTGAAGAAAGTAGTCTCCCCCGTACTGGTGAACAAAGACAAAACCACGCTTTATCATATCGACTTCAGCTTTGACTCCTTTAAGCTGGGCGGCTCCGCCTTTGCACAATCGTTAGGCAAAGTAGGCAGCGACGTACCTTGCGTACAAGATGCCGAATACTTCCGCGACGCCTTCCTCGCTGTTCAGGAACTGGTGAAGAAGGGCTTGATTCTGGCAGGACACGACATCTCCGCCGGCGGTCTCATCACCACGCTGCTCGAGATGTGTTTCGCCAATGTAGAAGGCGGACTGGAAATCAACTTGGACAAGATAAAAGAGCCCGACATGGTGAAGATTCTCTTTGCCGAGAATCCGGGAGTCGTTATCCAAGTGGCAGACAAGCACAAAGAGGAAGTTAAGAAACTGCTCGAAGAAGCCGGCGTAGGCTTTATTGCAATAGGAAAACCGACGGACGAACGCCACATCCTGGTGTCGAAAGACGGAGCCACCTACCAGTTCGGCATCGACTATATGCGCGAAGTATGGTACGCCTCTTCGTACCTGCTCGACCGCAAACAGTCGATGAACGGTTGCGCCAAGAAACGTTTCGAAAACTATAAGATGCAACCATTGGAGTTCCACTTCATGCCTACCTTCAAAGGCAAATACACCCAATACGGCATCAACCCCGACCGCCGTACGCCAAGCGGTATCCGCGCAGCCATCATCCGCGAGAAAGGCACCAACGGCGAACGCGAAATGGCATACTCGCTCTATCTGGCAGGCTTCGACGTAAAAGACGTCACAATGACCGACCTCATCAGCGGACGCGAAACCCTCGAAGACGTCAACATGATTGTCTATTGCGGCGGCTTTGCCAACTCCGACGTGCTGGGCTCCGCCAAAGGCTGGGCAGGCGCTTTCCTCTTCAATGAGAAAGCCAAAACAGCACTCGACAAGTTCTACGCCCGCCAAGACACCCTCTCATTGGGCATCTGCAACGGTTGCCAGCTGATGATAGAACTCAACCTCATCGCCCCCGAGCACAAGAAGAGAGCTAAAATGCTTCATAACAACTCACACAAGTTCGAATCCACCTTTATCGGCGTAACCATCCCTACCAACCGCAGCGTACTGTTCGGCTCCTTGAGCGGCAGCCAGCTAGGCATCTGGGTAGCTCACGGAGAAGGCAAATTCTCATTACCCTATAGCGAAGACAAATACAACATCGTAGCTAAATACAATTACGATGAATATCCCGGCAACCCTAACGGTTCGGACTACTCCGTAGCAGCCTTAGCTAGCGAAAACGGGCGCCATTTGGCCATGATGCCGCACCTTGAACGTGCCATCTTCCCTTGGCAGAACGCTTGCTATCCGGCCGACCGCCTTGGCAACGACCAAATCACCCCGTGGATAGAAGCCTTCGTCAATGCACGCAATTGGGTAGAGAAGCAGTCTAAATAAGACTCTCAGTTTACAAATACACTACAAAAGGCTGTCACTAAACAAAAGTGACAGCCTTTTTGTTGTATTATCTTTGCTATATTGAATATACTTCTTAATTTTGTATGATTGAATGCTCACTTCGGAACGAAATCTAAAACTTACAAAAGTCTTCTTCAGAATGAAAAAATGGATCTTTCTATTCTTGCTGTTTCCGTTAATAAGCGTTGCACAGACCTACAAGTATATTGGAGTAGAAGACGGACTGAGCAACAGACGCGTCTACAACATTCAGAAAGACCAAAAAGGATACATGTGGTTTCTCACCCACGAGGGCATAGACCGCTATGACGGAAGCGGGTTTAAACATTACAAACTATCCGACGGAAAAGAAGAACTCAATTCCCTTTTGAACCTCAATTGGCTTTACTTAGACAAGCAAGGCGTGCTTTGGGAAATAGGGAAAAGAGGCAGAGTGTTCCGATACGACTACAAAAAAGATTCTTTCGACCTCGTTTATAAACTCCCCGAACAATACATATCCGATGACCTCACCCCCATTAGCTATAGCTATATGGATAAGGACAACAACATCTGGTTATGCAATAAGCAGGACGTATTCATCTTTAACACTCAAACATACAAGAGCCACCGGCTGAGCAATGAACTCAAAGAAGAAATCACCCGAATCGAGCAGATTGACGACACGCACTTTTTCATCGGCACCGAAAAGGGGATACATCATGCGCTCATGAAAGGCAATGCGCTGCACCTTCTCCCTTGCAACAAGCTGGACAATATCAATATACAGGTCAACGAACTGTATTTCCACTCCCAATCGCGCAAACTCTTCATCGGGACATTCCAACGAGGCATTCTGGTATACGACATGAACCTAAAACAGGTCATCAAGCCCGACATCAGCTTGGCGGACGTGAGCATTTCACGCATCAAGCCCCTCAACAATCAGGAGCTACTGATTGCTACCGACGGAATAGGCGTGTACAAAATCAATGTGAACAATTACCACACCGAACCTTACATTGTAGCCGATTTCGATCGGAACAATGCAATGAACGGCAACAGCATCAACGATGTGTACGTAGACAGTGAA
Source organism: Bacteroides sp. (assembly GCA_036652495.1). Classification (GTDB taxonomy): domain Bacteria; phylum Bacteroidota; class Bacteroidia; order Bacteroidales; family Bacteroidaceae; genus Bacteroides. Next base: position 14,506 of record JAVVVS010000009.1, on the reverse strand, counting down.
AAGCGCATCTGGCTGGCAAACTATCCCATCGGCATCACCGTGCGCAACAATCGCTATTCGAGCTACAACTGGATAAAGCACTCCATCGGTAACACCCAATCACTGATAAATAATCAAGTGAACTCCATCATAGAAGATAGCGATGACGACCTATGGTTTGGCACCAACAATGGCATCAGCTATTACAACACCCGAACCCAGCACTGGCATTCGTTTTTAAGCTCTTTCGAGAAAGGTCAGAAGAACAAAAATCACATCTTCATCACCTTGTGCGAAGTATCGCCCGGCATTATCTGGGCAGGCGGATTCGGCTCGGGCATCTACCAAATCAACAAAAAAGATTTATCTATTTCTTATTACACACCAGCTGCATTCGACCACCAAGACAGTCATCCGGATAAATACATTCGCGACATCCGGCTCGATAGCCATGGCGATATCTGGTCCGGCGGATACTATTTCCTAAAAAAAAGAAACTTGAAAGACAAGTCCACACGCTTGTATACCGGGTTGAACTCCATTACCTCCATCATTGAAAAAGACAGCCATCACATGTGGATTGGCACCGCTACGGGGCTTTACTTGCTGAACAAAGATTCCGGAAAATCGCAATACATCAAGTTGCCCGTGGGGGCAACCTATATCTATTCACTCTACCAAGACCCCAACGGCACATTGTACATCGGGACCAGCGGTTCGGGACTGATTGTACAAGATGGAAAAACGAAGGAATACACTCATTACTATACCGACAACTGCGCATTGATTTCTAATAACATTTACACCATCCTTCCCGGCAGCAATCAGAGCATCCTCATCAGTACAGAGAATGGGCTCAGCAGTTTTCATTCCCAAGAAAAGAAGTTTCACAACTGGACCAAAGACCAAGGATTGATGACAATTCATTTCAACACCAGCTCGGGCATCTTGCGGCGCAACGGTAAGTTCATCATCGGCAGTTCGGATGGAGCTGTAGAATTTGATAAAAGCATGAAGATCCCCGATAGCCATCCGTCTAATATCATCTTCAGCGACTTCCGGCTCTTCTATCAAACGACCTACCCCAATGAGATCCATTCGCCACTGACCGTACCCATTGATGAAACACAAGTGCTCCGCTTGAAATCAAATCAGAATATTTTCTCGCTGAATGTGTCATCAATCAATTATGACTACCCGTCCAACAACCTCTATTCCTATAAGTTGGAAGGATTTTATGATGAATGGAGCCATCCCGAAAGTGAAAACGTGATCCGCTTCACCAATCTCAACCCCGGAAAGTACACCCTGCACGTGCGCTTGGTATCGGCAGAGGACCACCGCATCATCCTGAAAGAAAGGAGCATGCAGATCATTGTCGATTATCCTTTTTGGTTAAGCATCTGGGCATTGCTCATCTATATTGCTATTGCCATTCTGATTGCTGTGACCACCGTACGCATCCTTATATTAAAGAAGCAACGCAAGACTTCCATCGAAAAGATACAATTCTTCATCAATACGGCTCACGACATCCGCACGCCGCTCACCCTAATCAAAGCCCCCATCGAAGAGCTGCAACAGAAAGAAAAACTGAGTGAAGGCGGAATAGAGTACATCAACACCGCCTTGCGCAACGTGAACATTCTGTTGCGCCTCACCACCAACTTGATTAACTTTGAGCGGGCAGACTTGTTCTCTTCCCAACTGTTCATTTCGGAATACGAGTTGAACACGCTTATGACGGAAACATACGAAGCCTTCCGCCCTTATGCCGACATCAAGCACATTCACTTTACATTCGAAAGCAACTTCCGGTACTTAAACGTCTGGATTGACAAAGAAAAAATGGATTCTATCCTCAAAAACCTCCTATCGAACGCAATGAAATACACACCAGAGAACGGGAACGTACACCTCTTTGTCAGCGAACAAGGCGATCATTGGAGTGTGGAAATCAGAGATACGGGCATCGGAATTCCTGCCAACGAGCTGAACAAACTGTTTAAGATTCATTTTCGAGGGAGCAACGCCATCAACCTGAAGACAGCCGGAAGCGGCATCGGTTTGATGCTGGTATGGAAACAAGTGCATCTGCATCAAGGAAAGATCACGATGAACAGCACCGAACATCAAGGCTCCGTGGTGAAAGTTACGTTCCCCAAAGACAGCAAGCAATACCACCAAGCACATCTGACAAGCGGTCCCAAGAAAGAGAAACTCAGCTCCCTTGACTTGGAAGAAAACACCGCGCTCAACCTCTACGAAACAACGAAAAAGAAAAATGAAGAGAACCGCCAACGCATCTTGGTAGTGGAAGACAACGAAGATTTACTCAATTACCTGAACCATACACTATCGGACAACTATTGCGTGCAAACGTGCCACAACGGCAAAGAAGCGCTTCTCATCATCAAAGAATACAAACCCGAACTGATTATCTCGGACATCATGATGCCGAAAATGAGAGGTGACGAGCTATGCGTCTTGATTAAAAGCAATATAGAAACATCTCATATCCCCGTCATCTTACTCACTGCCCTAAGCAACGAAAAAGACATTCTGGAAGGTCTCCGCATCGGAGCAGACGAATATATGATGAAACCTTTCAATATAGGGATACTGAAATCGACCGTGGGCAACCTGCTCACAAACCGCGCGCTGCTGCGCAACCGCTATGCGAATCCGGAAGAGGTGATTGTGGGGAATGAGTGCATCAATTGCTCTACCGACCTCGACTGGAAGTTTATTGCTTCTGTAAAAAAGAGTGTGGAAGAGAATCTCGACAATTCGGCTTTTACCGTTGACGTACTTTGCAATTTAATGAACATGAGCCGCACCAGCTTCTACAACAAAATCAAGGCACTCACCGATCAGGCTCCGGGCGATTATATCCGGATCATCCGGCTGACTCGTGCAGCCAATCTACTCAAAGAAGGGAAACACAATGTGACCGAAGTAGCAGAGCTGACCGGATTCAACGATGCTAAATACTTCCGGGAAGTCTTTAAGAAACGCTTCGGAGTGAGTCCAAGCAAATACGGGAAAGGAGAAACAGAATGAATCTTTACCTGGAAGCCTTCGGCATCTTCTTCAAGATAGGTGCTTTCACCATTGGCGGGGGATATGCCATGGTACCGCTCATCGAGAATGAAATAGTCACTCGTCGCAAGTGGATTACGCAAGCCGATTTTGTGGATCTGCTTGCCATCTCGCAATCGGCGCCGGGCATTCTGGCAGTCAACATCTCTATCTTCATCGGTTATAAGTTGCGCGGAATCCGGGGAAGCATCCTTACAGCATTAGGCACCATCCTGCCCTCGTTCATCATCATTCTGTGCATCGCCCTCTTCTTTCATCAGTTTCAGGACAACCCCGTAGTGGAGCGCATCTTCAAAGGGATACGTCCGGCAGTGGTGGCGCTCATCGCCGCTCCTACTTTCAGTATGGCAAAGTCGGCTCGTATCAATCGGTACACCCTCTGGATTCCGGTGGTTTCAGCCTTGCTCATTTGGCTAGTAGGTTTCTCTCCTATCTGGATTATTATCGGTGCCGGGCTCGGCGGCTTCCTCTGGGGTAAATGGGGAAGCAGATTTCATCATTCTTAATTCTTTTTCTCATGCTTTATCTTCAGCTCTTTTATACCTTCTTCAAGATTGGTCTCTTTGGTTTCGGAGGCGGATATGCCATGCTCTCGATGATTCAGGGAGAAGTAGTAACACGTTACGGCTGGATCAGTTCGCAAGAATTCACCGACATTGTAGCCATCAGTCAAATGACTCCCGGTCCTATCGGTATCAATGCCGCCACCTACGTTGGCTTTACGGCTACCAGCAGTGTGTGGGGGTCAGTCACCGCCACCTTTGCCGTGGTATTGCCTTCATTTATTTTGATGCTCACCATTAGCAAATTCTTTTTAAAGTACCAGAAGCATCCGGTGGTAGAATCCGTCTTCCAAGGCTTGCGTCCCGCCGTTGTGGGGCTGCTGGCATCCGCCGCACTGGTGTTGATGAACACAGAAAACTTCGGTTCGCCTGCCCAACATCCTTATTCTTTTCTTTCCAGCCTGCTGATTTTCGTCACAGTTTTCATCGCCAGCCGCAAGTACAAAGTCAATCCCATCTTCCTCATTATAGTCTGCGGCATAGCGGGACTGTTGCTGTACTAAGCATATGTAAGATACCGAGCCTAGAGTAACAATCAATACTAGCCGATGGCAAAGATAAATAAGAATAACCAATGCAAGCAGAGAAAAAAAGAGTAATAGAGAAAGGGATTGAAGAGGTGTTTGATGCAACCGATAGGGCACTAAAAAGACCCGTCGGGTCCGACGCCGAAACTCGATGAGTGATAGCGGCGGAACCGACGGGACATTGAAGAAGACTCGGTGAACTTTCTTAGAAGAAGTACCGGACCACGTCGTTAAAGTTTGCCCAAATGAGTAGCGCGAAGAGGAAGAACATACCCACCATCTGCGCATACTCCATAAATTTGTCGCTCGGCTTGCGGCGGGCAATGATTTCATAGAACAAGAACAATACATGACCGCCATCCAAGGCAGGAATGGGCAAGATATTCATAAAGGCAAGGATGATGGACAAGAAAGCTGTCATGTACCAGAACTGATGCCAATCCCACGTACTGGGGAAGATGCTGCCGATGGTTCCGAAACCGCCCAACTGCTTGGCTCCCTCTTTCGAGAATAAGTATTTCATGTTGCCCACATAGCCCTTCAGCGTTTTCACGCCCAAGTTCACACCCGCAGGAAAAGACGCAAAAAAGCCATAATCCACCTTCACCACCGGAAGCAGCCGATCGCTGTTCGTCACCGGCACAACACCCATATTAACAGCAGAATCAGTACGTAAACTAAGCGTATCAGTCACTCCGCCCCGCACATAAGTCAGGGTGATCCGGTGCAGATCGATGCTGTCGTTAGTCCCGGCAGCAGCGGCTTTCATCCGTTCACTCATAGCGGCCTTAAAATCAAAGAAAGCGATGGGTTTGCCATCAAGCGCTATCAAGCTGTCTCCTATTTGGATGCCCGCTGCCTCGGCAGGGAAATGGGCTTTCAAACTGTCAACCACAAAAGGAATACGATAGGTGGCAAAACGAATGCTGTCTACCATCAGACGTTGCATCATGTCCTCGGGGATAAAGACGGATGCTTTGGCTCCACCCCGGAGCACCGTTACTTCGCGTGCATCGGCTATCTGGCTAAGTAAATCGCCGTCATAGCGTTGAAACTCCACCCCATCGGCAGAGAGCAGCACATCGCCGTCGCGAAATCCAACGGACTTCGCCGTTTCGTTGAACTGCATGCCCAAGGGAGCTTTCTGCACAGAAATGTACTGGTCACCCCAAGTAAAAAGAATCATAGAGTAGATGAATAGCGCCAACAAGAAGTTGAACACTACCCCGCCCACCATAATAATCAGCCGCTGCCAAGCAGGTTTGGAGCGGAATTCCCACGGTTGTTCGGGTTGCTTCATCTGTTCGGTATCCATAGACTCGTCTATCATCCCGGAGATTTTGACGTAGCCCCCCAAGGGCAACCAGCCGATGGCGTATTGAGTATCACTTTTACGGGGTTTGAACTTGAACAGCGTAAACCAAGGGTCGAAGAACAAACAAAATTTTTCTACACGGACTTTAAACAAGCGGGCAAAGAGAAAGTGCCCGCCTTCGTGTATGATAACGAGCAACGAAAGGCTCATGATAAGTTGCAAGGCACGAATTAAAAATGTTTCCATTTATTGATTTTTGAATGATAAATTATGAATGAGTTGGGTAGCGAGGCGTCGTGCCTCGGCATCGGTAGCTACATAGTCGTCGTATTGGGGCGCTGCCACAAAAGTGGCGCTGCTCATGGTTTTCTCTATCACATCGCTCATGCCCAAGAAGCTGATGCCGTCTTGTAAGAAAGCGGCTACCGCCACTTCGTTGGCAGCATTGACAATGCAAGGCATGTTTCCGCCCCGGTACATAGCTTCGTAAGCCAAAGCAAGGTTGCGGAAGCGTTGAGTATCGGGCTGTTCGAAGGTCAGGCTGGTGCACCGGGAAAAGTCCAGCCGCTCGAACGTAGACCCAACACGGTCAGGATAAGAGAAAGCATACTGGATGGGGAGCCGCATATCGGGCATGCCCAACTGTGCCTTCACCGCTCCGTCCTCGAACTGCACCATGGAGTGAATGACGGACTGCGGATGCACCACCACTTCTATCTGGCTGGGTTGCACGCCGAACAGCCATTTGGCTTCGATGACTTCAAAGCCCTTGTTCATCATCGAAGCAGAATCAATGGTAATCTTAGCACCCATCTCCCAATTGGGATGCCGGAGAGCTTGTGCCTTGGTCACCGTCCGGAGTTCCTCCATCGTACACGTACGGAAAGGTCCTCCCGACGCTGTAAGTATCACTTTTTCTATCGGGTTACCCACTTCTCCCGTCAAACACTGGAAGACTGCCGAATGCTCCGAGTCCACCGGCAGTATCGGTGTACGATACTGTTGGGCAAGTTTGTTAATCAGTTCTCCTGCCACCACCAGCGTTTCCTTGTTTGCCAGCGCAATGGTTTTGCGGGCACGAATGGCATGAATGGTCGGCTTTAACCCGGCATAGCCCACCATGGCAGTGAGCACAATATCAATGGGTTGCGACTCCACAATCTGGCACAACGCATCGGCTCCGGCATAGACTTTAATCGAAAGGTCGGCCAGTGCCTCTTTCAGTTGCGGATACCTCGCTTCGTTGGCTATCACCACCGCTTCGGGCTTAAACTTACGAGCCTGAGCGATAAGCAAGTCTACCTTATTATTTGCCGTCAGCGCATATACCTCGTACAAGTCAGGATGTTCGCCAATCACTTGCAGTGCCTGCGTGCCAATGGATCCCGTAGAGCCTAGGATAGCTATCTGTTTCTTTTTTGTTTCTTTATTCATGAGTCTCAAAATACAATATACTTTTCGGGGTTCACGGCACGTGCCTTATGCCACAATTCAACGTGCAAATGAGGTTCCGTCTGCTGCGTTCCGGCGCTTCCTATCAAGGCTATCGCTTCGCCTGCTTGCACTTTGTCGCCGACGTCCTTCAGCAAAGAGCCGCAATACTTATAGAGGGAAACAAAGTTCAGGCTGTGTTGCACACCGATCACATAACCGGTTTCTGCCGTATAGCTGCTTAAAATCACCGTACCATCAAGAACAGAAAGCACACTCTCTTTAGGGTCGGCAGCAATGTCCGTTCCGTAATGTTTCTTCACGGCATTGAAGTGATGAGTAATCATTCCACGGGCGGGGCGATAAAAAAGCAGCCCGTCCATTTCGGGTTGTTCGGTTATAGAAGTCAGGTTATACTTTTCGGTTTCTTCGTATTGGCGGCGAAAGGCGGCTTCGCGTTCGGTGCGGTTCATGAGTGAATCTTCGCGCAGATTGGTCAGCGAATCAATGGAATGCACAGAGTCTATGCGCACTTTGCCATCAAAGATGTCCTGCAGATTCATCACATAAAGGTTCTGACGGTCTACCAATTGCTGCAGCGAATCTACCCGGAGGGCATTCTCTACCACTTGGGCGCGGATTTCACTGTTCATGTATCCGGGCAGATAATTGCGCAGCGGCGTAAAGGCGATAATAGAAGCAGCCACCAAGAAGAGGAATGCCAGCACCGAGAGCAACACAGACAAGCCGTTGAGTTTGGACACGTGAATGCCCACCACCTCTTCGAGCGTATTTTCATTGAAGATGGTGAGTTTGTACTTAAACTTAACGTTGTTCCAAAAAATCTTGCTGCGTTTCCTTTTCGACATTATACCTCCTCTGCTTCCTCCAGCGCGAGCAACCCAACGGGCAGATCGACTGTCAATAATTTCTGTTCTTGGTCTACTCCTACCACAAAGGCTTCTTGCGCGGGCACCAGCAGCTCTTCGCCATCAGGTTGTTCGAGCACGAACAACGTGTTGACAGTGGCGGTATCCACTTCCACTACTTTGCCCAACAAACCGTGGTGCACATCTTCCATGCGGTAGCCCACAAAGAAGTCCCACGACAAGTTGCCCGGCACAGCTTCGATAACGTGCTTGGCCGGGAAGTAAACTTCGACGTTGGTAAACATACGGGCACGCTCGCTGCTGGTGATTCCTTCCAACTTCACCAGCGCCGTAGAGTCGGAACGAAAGCGGTACTCTTCGATATAGAAAGGCACAAAGATTCCATCGAGCAGACAGATAAAGTAATCGCCATCCACCCGATCGAATATATCGTCGGTAAAGGTAAACAACAACTCTCCGTGTATGCCGTGCGGCTTATTAAAAAGCCCTATCTTATATACTTCTTCTTTCTTTATCATATACGTGTGATTCGGGCGCCGATAGCATTCAGCCTGCCTTCTATGTTTTGATAACCGCGGTCAATCTGTTCGATGTTGTGAATGCGGCTGCTTCCGTCCGCACTCATGGCAGCAATAAGCAGTGCAATGCCCGCACGGATGTCGGGCGAAGTCATGTTACCGCCCCGCAACCGGAACTGGTGATTGTGACCGATGACAACGGCCCGATGGGGGTCGCAAAGGATGATTTGCGCACCCATGTCGATAAGTTTGTCCACAAAAAACAAGCGGCTCTCGAACATCTTTTGATGAATGAGCACGCTGCCCTTCGCTTGTGTGGCCACCACGAGCAGCACGCTTAGCAAATCGGGCGTCAGGCCCGGCCAAGGTGCATCGGAAATGGTCATAATAGAACCGTCCATGAACGATTCAATCTCGTACGTCTCTTGCGAAGGGACGTAAATGTCGTCTCCCCGCTGTTCAAGCTTGATGCCCAGCCGGCGGAAGCTTTCGGGGATGATGCCCAAGTTTTCGTAAGATACGTTTTTAATGGTGATTTCACTCTTCGTCATGGCAGCCATGCCGATGAAGCTGCCCACTTCAATCATATCGGGCAACACGGTATGTTCAGTGCCGTGCAGCTCGTCCACCCCTTCGATAGTCAGGCGGTTGGAAGCAATACCACTGATTTTGGCTCCCATACGATTGAGCATCTTGCAGAGTTGTTGCAAGTAAGGTTCACAGGCAGCGTTGTAAATAGTCGTTATCCCTTTGGCGCGTACGGCAGCCATCACGATGTTCGCCGTACCCGTAACGGAAGCCTCATCAAGCAACAAGGAAGCGCCTTGCAGTTCGCCGGCAAGAATTTCATAAACGCCCCGTTCGGCGTTGTAAATAAAGTCAGCTCCCAAGCGTTGGATGCCTACGAAGTGTGTATCGAGGCGGCGGCGCCCAATCTTGTCACCTCCGGGTTTAGAAATCATCGCTTTGCCAAAGCGAACAATCATGGGACCAATGAGCATAACCGAACCGCGCAGGCTGGAACACTTCTTTAAAAACTCGTCACTCTCCAGATAGCTCAAGTCCACCTGCTCTGCCTTGAAGCTATACGTAGCCAATCCCTTCTTTGCAACCGTCACGCCCATATCCCTCATCAGCTGAATCAGGTTATTGACGTCCAGAATGTCGGGAACATTATTCACTGTTACCTCCTCAGCAGTCAGTAATGTAGCGCAGATAATCTGCAACACTTCGTTTTTGGCACCTTGCGGACGAATGTCGCCACAAAGTTTGTGCCCTCCTTCGATTACAAATGAAGCCATGTGTATGAATGGTTAAAGGGTGAATATTTTTTTATTTATAACCGCGTTTGGGGTTATTGTTGTTTCTGCCGCCATTGCTCAAATTGGGGCGCGGGCGATATGTCTGGGCATGGCGTGATGCCATCAAGCGGATAATGTCTTCGTCCATCTTCAGCTCTCCGTTAGAGAACTCCTTGAGGTCTTGGGCAATCTTGCGGTCATCCGCCATGTCTTTGTTCCAAGCAATGTAGTCTTTGCGCATGTGGTTGCAGATGAGTGCCACCAAGTTCCGCTTCTCGTCTCCTTCGGGAAATTCGCAAGCTTTCTTTATCAGCACTTCGAGCGTGCGACCGTAGTGTTTATAACGTATCTTGGTACTGGGGTAAGCAATGATGTCCGGCTTGGTAATCAGATTCTCCTTACGGATGATTTCGTAGGGATACTTGATGTCCAGTTTGAAGTCCGCCATAATTGCCAGATGGTCCCACAACTTGTGTTTAAAGTCTGGCACATCTCTCAAATGAGGGAACATGCTGCCCATAATGTTAATGATGGTGTTCGCACAGCGCTGACGCTCGGCTGCATCTTCAAGACTCATGGCATGAGTAACCATATTCTGTATACTCCGCCCGTATTCGGGAAGACGCATTCTTTTCTGTTGGGTATTATATAACATACTAACTAATGAATAATGAATAGTAAAAATTAAAGCAGCTTCTTAGGCTGCGAGGCAACGAACTCTTTGAGATAGAAGGGCTCAAAGTAAGCCACGTCTTTATAATCGTTCATAGCCACCGCCTTTTCTGCCAAGGGGAACATCCGTTTTGCCAGCGGATGAATATCGTCGATGAAATGGGCATGAGGGTGCGTGATGTGCTCCCGGCACTTCGCGGCACCGTTGCCAAAGAAATAAACGGGATGTTCGTTGAGCACCTCGAGAAAGGAATGTTCGTCAATCACTTCCGCCGATACCGGACGTACCACCCGTAAAGCCCGGTCGTAAACGGCGGTGTAGACTTCCATGCGGCGGGCATCAATCATCGGGCAAAGACAGGCATCTTCGGGCAAATCATGATAGAGCAACACCGGCACGCTCAGCACTTCGAGCGTGGGGATACCAATAAGGGGAACGTTGCGTCCGTAGCAAACTCCTTTTGCCATGGAGACACCGATGCGAAGTCCGGTGTACGATCCGGGACCGCAACTCACGGCTACTGCGTCCAACGGGATGGCATGGCTATCAATAAAAGACAAGGCTTCGTCTACAAAAACGCCCAGCGACACGGCGTGCGAAGGTCCTTTGAGGTCTTCTTGCACAAAAATCGTCTGTCCGTCTTCACTTACTGCCACCGAACACACTGCGGTGGAGGTTTCAATATGCAAGATACACGACATAAATATCAAATTATTAAACTTGTCGCAAATTTAGTTCATTATTTCCAGATTACCGCACGCAGCTATGAATTTATACCATTTACGGCGGTTATCTTAAATTATTCCTGTACTTTTGCGCAACTAAAATAGACTTTATGATACAATCGATGACAGGATATGGCAAAGCAACTGCCGAGCTATCCGATAAAAAAATAAACGTAGAAATCAAATCACTCAACAGTAAAGCGATGGATTTATCCACCCGCATCGCTCCTGCCTACCGCGAAAAAGAAATAGAGATCCGCAACGAAGTGTCGCGCATGCTCGAACGCGGCAAAGCTGACTTCTGTCTGTGGATAGAAAAAAACGAGAGTGCCGAACTCGCCAACCCCATCAATCAATGCTTGGTAGAAGGCTATTACAAGCAGATCTCTGCCATAGCGCAGCAGCTGCACATCGCAGTGCCCACCGATTGGTTCCAGACTTTGCTCCGCCTGCCGGACGTAATGTCGAAAACGGAGTCGATGGTACTTGATGAAGAAGAATGGAAAATGGTGTACGCCACTGTGCAAGAAGCTATCGGTCATTTAGTGGACTTCCGCCGGCAAGAGGGCGCTGCGCTCGAAAAGAAATTCCGCGAGAAGATAGGCAACATCACCCGGCTGCTCGAATCCATCACGCCGTACGAAAAAGAGCGTGTGGACAAGGTCAGAGACCGCATCACCGACGCTTTGGAAAAAACACTGAGCGTGGACTATGACAAGAACCGCTTGGAGCAAGAACTCATCTTCTACATCGAAAAGCTGGACATCAACGAAGAAAAGCAGCGTCTGGGCAACCATCTGAAATACTTCATCAGCACCATGGAAAACGGCAACGGACAGGGCAAGAAGCTCGGATTCATCACCCAAGAGATGGGACGAGAAATCAACACGCTGGGCAGCAAATCCAATCACGCCGAGATGCAGAAGATCGTGGTACAAATGAAGGACGAACTAGAACAAATCAAAGAACAAGTGCTCAACATCATGTAAAGCTATGAACGGAAAGCTGATCATCTTCTCCGCCCCTTCCGGAGCGGGGAAATCCACCCTTATCAACTACTTGCTCACACGGCAGGAACTCCGCCTTGCCTTCTCCATCTCCGCCACCAGCCGTCCGCCCCGCGGGAAAGAGAAACACGGCGTGGAGTATTTCTTTCTCTCGCCCGACGAATTTCGCCAAGGCATCGCCCGCAACGAGTTCCTCGAATACGAAGAAGTCTACACCGACCGCTATTACGGCACCCTGAAAGCCCAAGTGGAACGACAGCTGGCAGCGGGGCAGAACATCGTGTTCGACGTGGACGTGGTGGGCGGATGCAACATCAAGAAGTTCTACGGCGACCGGGCGTTGTCCCTCTTCATCCAGCCCCCTTCGGTAGAAGAACTGCGCCGGCGCTTGGTAGGACGCGCCACCGACGCTCCCGACGTGATTGAAAGCCGCGTGGCAAAAGCCACCTACGAGCTCACCTTTGCCCCGAAGTTCGACCAAGTGATAGTCAACGACAATTTGGAAAGCGCCAAGGCGAAGGCACTGCAAGCCATCCAAACGTTTTTAGCCCACTAAAAACGGATGGAAAAGCGGATAACCGGACTCTTCAGCGGCTCCTTCAACCCCATTCATATCGGACACTTGGCGCTAGCCAACTACCTCTGTGAATTTGAAGCATTGGACGAGTTGTGGTTCATGGTCAGCCCCCACAACCCCCTCAAAGAGCAGGCGCAGCTGTGGTCCGATGCGCTTCGCTTGAAGTTGGTGCAACTCTCCATCGAGCACTACCCCAAGTTCCAAGCTTCCGATTTCGAATGCCACCTCCCCCGCCCTTCGTACACCATCGACACCCTCGATCGCCTCAAGGACGCCTATCCCGAACGGGAGTTCATCCTCATCATCGGCTCGGACAATTGGGCATTGTTCCACCGTTGGCGCCATTACGAACGCATCCTCTCCGAGAACCGTCTGCTCATCTATCCCCGCCCCGGCTTCCCCGTAAACGAAGCTGCGCTTCCACCCACCGTCCGCCTGTCCGCAGCACCCACCTTCAACGTCAGCTCCACCTTCATTCGCCAAGCCCTTGCTGCAGGGAAAGACGTACGTTACTTCCTCCATCCGGCAGCGTACGAGCAATACCGGACCGTATTCGAGCAAATGTATCCCTGACCAAAACAAAGTGTTGTACTAAATCCCGCATACGTAATAGCCCTAATATAGGTGAGCGCAATCTATCTTTATACCATTCACCTTGACTGATTTAGATTTCCAGACTCAAGGGAGTGCCTTTGTATTTTAGATTTTGGATATATCCAACAACGACCACACATAAGCGCCCATTAAGTTAAGATAAATCTTTTTATAGTCCTTCTTTTTGATTGTTGATATTTCGGCTTTTTACTAAATGTTCAGCTTTCTATTTCCTCCGTTGCTAGAAACATTGTAACATACAGTATATCAATAAAATAAGATTGTTGATTGTTAGGCTCAGTCTCACGGGTATCAGGGCTCATTTAATGAGCTCCCCTAATGCACCCCCAAATAATCATGTTTAATAAAATAAATTTTGTATAAATATATTCGTAATGAATTATTTATTTACTCACCTGCATAAAGATTTTGTTTGATTGTTTTTATTCTTGCTTGCTTGCTTTTTAGATATATCATTATTATACTATAGATGAATTAGTTACAAATATTAGCTAATATATTTTCTTAAAAAAACGCATATAAAGCAGGACAAATTTGTTAGATGAAAAATTCTTGCACTGTTGCTAATTAGAAATTGTTGATTACAAATGATATTTTTATTTATTGTTGTGATTTAGAAAGTTTTAATTCAAACTAGTCCGATTCTTTGAGAAAAGATGTAGCATGTTTTTTCTTTCTATGCAACGTCTTAAAAAAAAAGATGTAGCATGTCTTAAAAAAGGACGTTACGTCTTTTCTATCAACTTCCGCCTCTATTAATAAAAGGAAGAAAGGAAGAACAAACAAAGGATTAGCTTTAGGCGAAAATTAAATTAAAAGATGATTACTAATATTTATTTATAATAGTTATTTTATTGAACAACTATAAGAAAGAGGGCGTACAGGGGGGCTCATTAAATGAGCCCTGATACCCGTGAGCCTGAGCCTAAAAAGCAAGATGCTAAACCTACTGATTTATTGCTGTTTACAATATTTCAGACTCACTAATAACAGAAAAATTCATTACTTACTAAAAAATAAGAAAAGACAACAGATAAAAACATTGGTGATATATCTATTCGTACAAATACGCACTTAATACACCTTAAATCCGCACCAATTTAGAAATGTTTTCAACAGCTTTTTCTTATCTGTTTTGGTCATACGCTGAAATACACACAGTTGACAAATCGTTATCTCCAACTTTTCAAAACTCTGCAATTTGTTTATCCCTCAATTGATTAACTAAAGTTTCGCACCCCTTGTCATACAGTCACTTGTGAGTCCTATTTAGCTGTAACAGT
>JAVVVS010000008.1:0-65206 GCA_036652495.1 Bacteroides sp. | reverse complement strand
GTGGTACACCATCCCCCGAAAGCTACTCGCAGCTGTACCATCAGTTTTGGGTGTGTTCATCCTCACCGTGGAAAGACTACAAGACGTTCTACAAATGGGCTAAAGCATACGTGAATGTTCGTCAGAAGAAAGTGAACGGCTACTTCATCAATGACTATTCCCATGCCAATAAAGCAAAGATAGACCATGACACGAAAGAACTGTTTATCTCCTACTCACAGGAGCAAGCCGGGTTCGACGTAAAAATCAACGAATATGTCTTATCTGTGCCGATGAAAGCGCAAACAGCACGGTTTATCAATTCCATGCGCAACAACTTGATGGTAGAAATAGACGGCAATGCCATTTTGGGCGATTCTCCGGCAAAATTACTCACCAAACTACACCAACTATCATCCGGCACTATAATTGCCGAAAATGGGCTTCATTTGACGTTTGACAAAAGTAAGGCTGAATTTGTACGCAAACAGTTCGACGGAAAGAAGGTGGCACTCTTTTACGTCTACCAGTCGGAAGCGGAGTTGTTACAGTCTGTTTTCCCGAACTGGACGGACAGCCCGGAAGAGTTTCAAACATCAACTGATAGGGTTTTCATCTCACAGGTAAGACGGGCACGTGAAGGTGTTCGACTTGATACTGCCGATGCGCTAATCTTCTTCAACCTGGAGTTCTCATACCTAAGCTACGAACAGGGACGAAACCGACTTGTATCGAAAGAACGCACTGATCCTGCAGATGTTTACTTCCTCTGTTCTGATTGCGGTATTGAAAGCAAAATATTGGAGGCGGTACACGGAAAACAGGACTTTACACTTTCGTATTATGGCAGAGCTGGAAAGTAAGATACAAGCCCGGATAATCAAACGACTGGAGTCGGAAGGCTACTATGTGGTGAAGTTGATACTCACCAACAAAAACGGAATCCCGGACTTATTGCTACTCAAAGACGGTGTAACATCCTTTGTTGAAGTGAAGCGACCGGGTGAAAAGCCCCGACCATTGCAGGAGTATCGAATGAGAGAGTTAACAGAGTTGGGCTTCAAGTGCGAAGTCTGGAAGGAATAATATCAACAATTTAAAAATCAAAAACATGGAAATTTATGAAATTGAGAATGAATCGGGATTAGAATTTAGCGTACAGAAGACGAACCATTTCATAGACAATGGGAAGCGAAAGCAGATACTACCCGATCAAGTTACTTTCCTCGTTGAGGGAATTACGCCAAAAGAAGATTTGACCAAAGACGGTGATTTGGTTATTTCAATTACAAAGGATGAGGCTAAGAAATTGGTTGAAACGATATTGAGTATGCTGTGACAATTACCACCGAATGAAAGTTCCCCTACTTCGTGATTGGCGAGGTAGGGGATTCTTCTTTTTCAAAGCGTTACAAATTGTAACTGGCTACTCTTTTGCCTTGATAAATCCAATCGGGTTACGTGGCTTATTTATCAGCTTCTGTTTGTCTGCCAATTGAGAAAGGGCAAGATAAATACTATCAAACTCTTTGCGATTATCTTCCGACAAATCGTTAATAGTTTCCAATGCTTCTTCACCTATCTGGCTTATCATAGCAAAAGCCTTTGAACCTTGATGCTCCAATTCATTAATACGTGCTTTTAGCTCGTCAATCTCATTACTCTTTATGCCGCTGCCTAATACGTATTGACGAATACTGACAAAAGCACGCATAATATTGATGTTAACTTTAATGGCAACATCTGAACGCAAGACACTTGAAAGCATTGCTACTCCCTGCTCAGTAAATGCAAAAGGCGAATATGCACTAAAGTTATATTGGGGTGTGCCAAATTGGAATACCCCACTGGACAGCAAAGAATTAGCTTCTTCCTTTGTCAATTCAAACATAAAGTCTTCCGGGAAGCGTGCTATGTTACGTCTAACGGCTCGTTTCAGTAAACTTGTTTCACTGCAATACAGTTTGGCGAGGTCAAAATCAAGCATGACCTTTACACCCCTAAATTCATAAATTTTACTTTGGATTACTCGTAGTTCTTCCATATCATTCGGCTTTAATGTTGATACTCTTACCACAGTTAGGGCAGGACAGAGAGACGGTATCGCTCTTTGGTTGCTCAAAGAGTTCAGTTACCGGGCATCCAATAGCATCCGCTATTCTCAAAAGAATTTCCGTAGATGGGTTGCCATTGATATGAGTGCTCAATGTAACTCGTGATATTCCCATTTTATCAGCTATTTCATTAACAGACGTATCGTAACGCTTCATAGCTTCTTTAATAATTAATCTATCTATCATAACTATAAGTATTAAGTTCGATGCAAAATTACATAGAATAATCAAATGTAAAACGAATGGCTTACTAAATGATGTTAAATGCAAAACAATAATACTTCTTTTTCTTGCGTAAGTAAAACGATTGGCTTACATTTGCAACATCAAAGTTAAACAGTAAAGCAACAACGATATGAAAAAGTTCAATTTGAGTAAAATAATGAAGAGAGCGCACAACTTGTATAACAACGCCCGCGCTAAATACCCGACCTTTTCAGAAGCCCTCAAAAAGAGTTGGAAGATGGCTAAGTTTGACGCTATGATAGCAGCCAACCGCCCGGCAATGGAAGTTGAAGCCAAAGCAAATGAAGAAGCCGAACAGGAACGCAGAGAGCAGACCGCTATTCGTTCAATCCTCTTTAATGCACAGTTGAAAGCCGACCGTATCAAACGTGAAGCGGAATCCAAAGCAGAGCGTATGAGAGGTGAGATAGCAGCACGTAAAGAGGGTATCTCTTACAATGAGTATCAAGACAGATTAAGCCGTGCAATGGGTTACGGTTGCGGTCACTATTGCGGAGATTAATTATTAACCGGGTGTGAAGTACTTTACACCCATAAATTATAAAAGTATGAAGAAAGAAGAAGATTTGTTTTTAACAGAAGATGCACTGTGTTCTATCTATGGATTAAGAAGCAAAGAGGATGGAATGTTACAATGTAGACAAGCGGCATTGGCTATAGCAATGACGATACTCTTAGATTTGCAATCTGGTGAACCGCCACACAGTAAAGGAGAAATTCAAGAAGCGTCGGAAGAAATGGCAAGATATAATAATCTGCTAATAGATTTATCAAAAGAAAAATGATATGGAAAAGTTTTATGAACCAAGTAAAGAGCAGTTGGAAGTATTGGAACAACTGACAAGATGTCAGAATGAGATGATAGACAATACTATAACCGATCTATTTATAGCAATAGGCTGTATAATTGAAGATGAATATGTATCAGTTCCTGAATCAATAAATCGGCTTACAATTATGGGGGTGTTACTAAGTAAACTAAGAAAATACTAACAGTATGGAAAAGGATTATGAAGAGTTTGAATCGTACAGAGATAACGATAACGAGGGCTTTAAAGAGATGCAAGAAAGCATCTTTGATGCAATAACATTAGTAGGCATGGGGGCTGATTCCGTTACCGATGCAGAGCTATTTAGAGTTGTACACATATTGTGCTCTATCAACGCCACGATAGAGTTACTTAAACACAGGTGAGAGATGGAAGATAAGAACGTTCCGATAATGAGATCATACTCCTTGTTGAAGGATTAGACTATCGATATGACTTGACACATGAAGGCGACCTGATTATATCAATAACTAAAGCCGATGCAAGGGAGCTTATCAAAGTGTTGCAAAAGATGGTGAATGGGTACACCCCCCCTGCTAATATAGGTTTAAGCCGTGACATTAGAACCCTAAAATTATTTTTTTATTTTCAAATAAGGGTTACCTAATTAATGCCTATATTCGCAACTCTAAACAATTTCTATTGATACTTATTGGGCTGTAGTCCCGGTGCTATGTCAATGGACGTTGTTATGAAATAGCTGTCATTCTTTCCTCTCGGATTGTATTTCCGGGTAAGGCTCGAATGATGGCTACTTCTTTTTGATAGGTGAGCCTTATTAACGCATGATGGAATACAACATGATTCTAAAGCTGAGGCTCGTATTTTAAGACTGATATTTCCTATTGGCGGGAAACGGTATGAATATACTTATTTCATGTATCATTATACAGAAGCAGGAAGGAATTTGCATATTATACATTTCGGACTATTATCGTGACTATCTAATAGTCTTTTTCTCAACGATGAACTATTATAAGACAATTGCAGGACTATTGCGATGGGTTAAATTGGAAAGGTTACGCCCGATACTACAAAAAGCTCGTAAATGGACTTATTGATACTTCATTACTTGATATGGGAATTCCCGTCTGAACTGGATATTCTAATGAAGCTATCTTGACTTGTAGCACAAATGTAGTACAAAAAGCACTGTTTTTAAAAGAAAAACCCTCTCAGAAGTCATCTAAGAGGGTCAATTGAGGTTCCTGGCGGATTCGAACCGCCGTAAACGGTTTTGCAGACCGGCACCTAGCCACTCGGTCAAGGAACCATTGTTCTTTTGTATTCGGTTGCAAAGGTACTATCTTTTTTAAATTTACCAAATGATTCTTTCATAGATTTGCTCAAAAAGCGCTCTGTCGTTTCGTTATCTACGTAGAATAATGTACATTTGTCCCTCTAAAAGAACAATGAAAACTAAATGAAACGATATATTACGGCTTTGTTGCTGGCTTGTACGCTGTATGGCTTTGCCCAACGAGCACCACAACCTGTTTTTAATCCACCGTTCGACTTTCCCATCACTTTAAGTGGTAATTTCGGGGAGTTGCGCGCTAATCACTTTCATGGCGGACTTGATTTTAAGACTGGTAACGTGACGGGCAAACCGGTACGGGCGCTGGCTGATGGATACATTTCCCGAATCCGTGTCACTGAAGGATCGGGCTATGTGCTCGACGTCTGCTATCACAATGGGTATTCCACCATCAACCGTCACTTGGACGGATTTGTATCCCCGATTGCCGACCGGATAAAAGCTTTGCAATACGAGAAAGAGAGTTACGTAGTGACCCTCGTCCCCGAACCGGAAGAATATCCGGTGAAGGCGGGGCAACAGATAGCCTGGAGCGGGAATAAGGGATACTCTTTCGGACCGCACCTGCATCTGGATATGTTGGAAACGGAAACGGGCGATTATGTAGATCCGCTGCCTTTCTTTACTCAATGGATAAAAGATACCACAGCGCCGCGAGCCGAAGGCATTTTACTCTTTCCGCAAGCAGGCAGGGGAGTGGCAACTAGCCGCCGGGTGCCGCTCAACACGATGCGACCCGTGGAAGCTTGGGGAGAGATAGGGTTAGGCATTAAAGCGTACGATTACATGAACGGAGTGCCGAATCATTACGGCGTGCATTCGGTGGTGCTTTCACTGGACGGGAAAGAAATTTTCCGCAGCACGGTGGACCGCTACTCGGCCGATGAGAACCGGATGATCAACTCCTGGACGCAGGGAGCCTATATGAAATCGTTCCTTGACCCGGGCAACACGCTCCGGATGCTGAGGGCTTCGAATGGGAACCGTGGGTTGGTGGAAATTGATGAAGAACGGGATTACCACTTCTTGTACGAATTGCAGGACGTCTTTGGCAACACTTCGCGTTACCGTTTTGTGGTGCGCGGACGTAGACGGGCTATCGAACCGGTGCAGCAACGGGCTAAATATCTTTTTGCTTGGAACCGGACGAACTATTTGCAAGAGCCGGGCATGACGCTCGTTGTGCCGCGGGGAATGCTTTATGAGGATGAGGAACTGAATTATAAAGTCAGTGCTGACAGCGGGGATATCGCTTTTACTTATCAGTTGCACGACCGTTCGCTTCCGTTGCATGCCGGTTGCGAACTGCGTATCGGTCTGCGCCGGAAGCCGGTGGCGGACATGACAAAGTATTATGTGGCGCGAGTCATCGGGAAAGAAAGCAAGCATTCTGCCGGAGGCGTGTACGAGGAAGGTTTTATGAAAACCATCATCCGCGAGATGGGTACCTACACCGTATGTGTAGACACTCTTTCTCCCGTAGTGACACCTATTGGAAAGAACAATTGGGCGCGTTCGGGCAGGATTGTCTATCAACTAAAAGATCGTGAGACGGGCATCCGCTCCTATCGCGGGACGATAGACGGGAAGTATGCCCTCTTTGAAGTGCCCAGTGCGGTGCACAAACAATGGATTTGTGTGCTCGACCCCAAATATGTGAAGAAAGGCGGACGCCACACGGTAGAGATGACCGCTACGGACCACTGTGGAAACGAGCAGGTCAGCCGGGACACCTTTGTGTGGTAATCAAATGGATACTAATATTACTAATTATAGATTAAGAATGAACAAGAAACGAATCTTTTGTGCCGCACTTTTGGTGGCGGCGGCTGTGGCGGAAACTTTCGCCTGTACCAATCTGATTGTCGGTAAGAATGCTTCGACCGACGGATCGACTATCGTCTCCTATTCGGCAGACTCGTACGGACTTTTCGGCGAGCTGTACCATTTCCCTGCTGCCACCTATCCCAAGGGGGCGATGATGAACGTAGTGGAGTGGGACAGCGGCAAGTATCTGGGTCAGATAGCTCAAGCCAGACAGACTTTCAACGTGATTGGCAATATGAACGAATTTCAAGTGACTATCGGTGAAACCACTTTCGGCGGACGTCCTGAATTGGTGGATACGCTGGGGGTGATGGATTATGGCAGCTTGATTTATATCGGTCTGCAACGTTCGCACAACGCGCGTGAAGCGATCAAGGTGATGACCGACTTGGTGCAGGAATACGGCTATTATAGTAGCGGCGAGTCATTCACAATAGCCGATCCCAATGAAATCTGGATTCTGGAGCTTATAGGCAAAGGACCCGGTATCCGCGGGGCGGTGTGGGTCGCAGTACGGGTGCCCGATGATTGCATCTCGGCTCATGCTAACCAATCGCGCATCCATCAGTTTGCCATGAACGACAAAGAGAACTGCCTCTATTCCCCCGATGTGGTGTCCTTTGCCCGTGAACGCGGGTTCTTTACCGGAGTGAACAAGGATTTCAGCTTTGCAGCAGCTTACGCTCCGCTCGACTTCGGTGCTCGTCGCTTTTGCGAGGCGCGCGTATGGAGTTTCTTTAATAAGTTCACCGATCAGGGCGAAGCTTATTTACCCTATATCTTAGGGAAAAACGACCAACCCATGCCCCTCTTCGTGAAAGCTACCCGCAAGCTTTCGGTGCAAGACGTGAAAAATGCGATGCGCGATCATTACGAAGGCACGGCGCTCGACCTCACCAAGGATTTCGGTGCCGGTCCTTATAAAGCCCCTTACCGCCTTTCACCACTGACCTTCAAGGTGGGCGAAAAAGAATACTTCAACGAGCGCCCTATCTCCACCCAACAGGCTGGCTTCGTCTTTGTGGCGCAGATGCGGGCGGACAAACCCGATGCCATTGGCGGCGTGCTGTGGTTTGCTACCGACGATGCCAACATGGCGGTCTTTACCCCCGTCTATTGCTGTACCACGAAAGACCCTGTTTGCTACACGCGTGTGGGCGGAGCGGATTATATTACCTTCTCTTGGGATTCGTCGTTCTGGATATTCAACTGGGTGTCCAACATGGTGTATCCGCGTTACGACCTGATGATTGGTGATCTTCGCGCGGCACAAGCGGAACTGGAAGGCACTTTCGACCAGGCACAGCCGGGCATTGAAGAGGTGGCTGCCCGTCTCTATCAGAAGAATCCGGCGGAAGCGAAAGCTTTCTTGACCCACTACACCAACCTCACGGCTCAAAGCACTCTCGACGCTTGGAAACGCTTGGGACAATTCCTCATTGTGAAGTACAACGACGGTGTGCTCAAGCGCGTCAAAGACGGTAAGTTCGAGCGGAACGCTATCGGGCAGCCTGCTACCGTCATCCGGCCGGGATATACCAAGGAGTTTTTAGAAGAGTATGTGAAGCAGACGGGAGAAAGATATAAGGTGACGGAATAAGTGCTCGGAACGACCATACTTATTCCGGCAATTGTTAGGAAGTCTACGCTAATTCTTCTACATTTGCCACACGATGAAAATCTCTAACTAACAAATATAATCATTATGGAGAATCAGAAACTAATTAATCAGGTAACTGAGAAAGCCAATCAATGGCTCACCCCGGCGTATGATGCCGAAACTCAGGCGGAAGTGAAACGCATGTTGGCCAATGAAGACAAAACTGAACTGATAGAGTGCTTTTACAAAGATCTTGAATTCGGAACGGGCGGATTGCGCGGCATCATGGGTGTGGGGTCTAATCGTATGAACATCTATACCGTGGGCGCTGCCACGCAAGGATTGTCCAACTACCTGAACGCAAACTTCAAAGAACTGCCGCAAATTGCTGTAGTGGTAGGATATGACTGCCGCAACAACAGCACCCTCTTTGCCGAAATTTCTGCCAACATCTTCTCTGCCAACGGCATCAAGGTCTATCTTTTCGAAGACATGAGACCCACCCCCGAAATGTCTTTTGCCATCCGCCACCTCGGCTGCCAGAGCGGTATTATCCTTACTGCTTCGCACAACCCCAAAGAGTATAACGGCTATAAGGCTTATTGGGACGACGGTGCACAGGTGCTGGCTCCGCACGACAGCGGCATCATCCAAGAAGTAGGCAAGGTAGCTTCGGCTGCCGACATTAAGTTTGTGGGCAACCCCGAACTGATTGAAGTCATCGGAAAGGAGATTGATGAAATCTACCTTAACCGGGTAAAAACCGTTTCCCTCGACCCCGCTGCCATTGCCCGTCACAAGGATATGAAGATTGTCTACACGCCCATCCATGGCACCGGCATGATGCTTATCCCGCAAACGCTGCACATGTGGGGCTTCGAACAGGTATCTACCGTGCCCGAACAGATGATTAAGGACGGCAACTTCCCCACTGTGGTGTCTCCCAATCCCGAGAATGCCGAAGCCCTCTCCATGGCTGTGGCATTGGCAAAGAAGATTGACGCCGACCTAGTGATGGCGAGTGACCCCGACGCTGACCGCGTAGGCATTGCTTGCAAAAACGAGGAGGGTGAATGGGTGCTCATCAACGGCAACCAGACGTGCATGATGTACCTTTATTACATCTTGACCCAGTACAAACAATTGGGCAAGATTCGGGGCAACGAGTTCTGCGTAAAGACTATCGTGACCACCGAACTTATCAAAGCGATTGCCGCGAAGAATCAGATTGAGATGCTCGATTGCTACACCGGCTTCAAGTGGATTGCTCGCGAGATTCGTTTGCGCGAAGGCAAGAAGCAATATATCGGCGGCGGCGAAGAGAGCTACGGTTTCTTGGCAGAAGATTTTGTGCGCGATAAAGATGCTGTGTCAGCTTGCTGCCTCATCGCTGAAATTGCTGCGTGGGCCAAAGACAAGGGGCAGTCGCTTTATCAATTGTTGCTTGATATTTATGTGGAATACGGCTTTTCTAAAGAGGTGACTGTGAATGTGGTGAAGCCAGGCAAGAGCGGAGCCGAAGAGATTAAACAGATGATGACCAACTTCCGCAACAACCCGCCGCGCGAGTTGGCAGGGTCGAAAGTGGTGTGCTGCAAAGATTATCAATCGCTCACCGTCACCGACGGCAAGGGCGGAGTGACACCACTCGATATGCCCGACACGTCCAACGTGCTGCAATATTTCACTGAGGATGGTTGCAAAGTGTCCGTGCGCCCCTCCGGTACGGAGCCGAAGATAAAGTTCTATATGGAAGTGAAAGCGCCGATGAGCAGCCGTGCGGACTTTGCCAGCGCCAATGCTGCGGCTGAAGCCAAGGTGAAAGCGGTGGTGGCATCGCTGGGCATCTAACTGCTTGAACTTCTTGCTGACTAAAAAGAGCTGTCCCCGCACTTGGCGGAGGCAGCTCTTTTGGGTGTGGCAGGGCCCCGCTGCGTCTGCGGGGATCGCTACCTTGTTAGTCGGCAAGCTGTTTGAGCTTTTTGAACTCTTCCACCACGCTCCAATAACCGCGATCGGAGCAAGCATCAAAGCGCCCCCAGAGATCGCCCAGCACGGCAGCTCCGCCAAACCCGAGGTCTTTAAGTCCGGAGATGTTGGTGGTGTCGATGCCTCCCAGAGCTATGACGTTGTTGTCGATAAGTTTGTCTTTGCGGGCCGTTCTCAGTTCTTCGATGGTGAAGGCGGAAGCATAACCGGACTTGGAAATGCTGTTGTAGACGGGGCTAAGGAAGACGTAGTCGTAGAAGTGTTTTTTGCTTTTTACTTCTTCGAGGGAGTGGCAAGAACAGCTCAGGTGTCCTGAATAGTCATCGGGTTCTTTGGGATTGCGGGCATTGAGATGAATGCCCATTAAGCAGAATTCTTCTTGAAGGTAGAAGTGGTCGTGGGTGACGATGCGGCGGTGGTACTTCTGAGGGATGAGGCTGAGCAGCCGTTCGGAGTACATTGCAGGGGTTTCGGGTTTGCGCAAGTGCAGGATGTCGAGCCCTTCTTCGAACAGGGCGGTGATTATTTGATTTTCTTCGATGAAGAAAGTGGGAGAGGTAATTACAATGAGTTTCATCTGATTGTGGGTTAAACGGGTTAGTGCTAGCAAAAATACGCATAAGCGCTCTGGCAAGCCAACGTTTATAGTGAAAAGATGTTAGTTTGCACAGTTCGCAAATCGATTGTCCATAGTTTGCCCGATAATACGTCACCATAACCGCCGATTATCTTGAGCACTTCGTTGGTCTCCATACTACCCACCACAGCGGGGGTCACTCCCATCACGCCCCGGGCGGCGGCGTCGGGCTCCGTGCGGGGCGCTTCTGCCGGGGGCGAGGGGTAGAGTTGGCGGTACGACCGGGCAGCGGTGCCGTAGTGGAACACGGATACTTGCCCCTCGAACCCTGTGATGGCGCCGTAGACGTAGGGCAGGTTCAGTGCCGCGCAAGTGTCGTCCATCAGGTAACGGGTAGCAAAGTTGTCGCAGCCATCCACTACGAGGTCGTAATGGCTGATGAGCGAACGGGCATTGCCGGGCTGGAGGGCGTAGGGGCAAGCGTTTACGGTCATCTCGCTGTTGAGTGCTAGGAGACGGCGGGCGGCAGCGGTGGCTTTGCGTTCGCCTAAGTTGTCTTCGGTATAGAGCACTTGCCTTTGTAGGTTGCTCAAGCTTACCACATCACCGTCCACCAACCCCAGCGTGCCCACTCCTGCCGCTGCTAGGTAGAGAGCGATGGGAGAACCAAGTCCTCCCACGCCTACGAGCAATACCTTGGCGGCTTGCAATTTCGCCTGCCCCTCTACGCCTATCTCGGGCAGCACGAGCTGCCGGCTATACCGCATGGTCAAAAGCTTGGTCCCAATCTTTCCAGACGGGTTCGCGTCCCAACTTCTTGAGGGCTTGCTCCACTTCCACGGCTTTGCGTTCGTCGCTCACGTGGAATTGTTCCAGCGTCTGCGGATAGCTGTAGTATCCGCCCGGTTCAGTTTTGCTTTCGGCGCTCATGGTGGTGACGCCCAGCGTAGCCATCTGGTCGCGGAGTTCGGCTCCTTCACGGGTGGAGTAGGAGATGTCTACATCGCGGTCGAAGATACGCATGGCAAAGGTTACTTGCGCCAGTTCGCGGTCGCTCACCACGACGTTGGGCTGAAAGCCTCCATTTTCGGAGGGGCGCATGCGGGGGAAGTTGACGCTGTATTTTGTCTTCCAGTAATGTTTTTGCAGGTAGCGGAGGTGGTACGCCATCAGGGTGACATCGGTGCGCCACTCTTCTAGTCCGATGAGCACGCCCATCCCTATTTTGTGCACGCCTGCCTGCCCCATGCGGTCGAATCCGTTGACGCGCCATTCGAACTTCGACTTCATGCCGCGCGGATGGTAGAGGTTGTAGTTGGCGCGGTTGTAGGTTTCTTGAAAGCAGATGACGCCGTTCAAGCCGTGATGGGTGAGCTCTTCGTACTCTTCTGCTTTGAGCGGCATTACTTCTATCTGTAGGCTGCTGAAGTAGGGCTTGGCGAGGTCGAGCGCGCGGGCGATGTAGGGCACGCCTGCTGCTGCGGGGTTTTCGCCCGTCACCAAGAGCAGGTTTTCGAAGGGGGATAATCGCTTGATGGCTTTGTATTCGTTCACCATTTCTTCCTCGGTGAGGATGGTGCGTTTCATGGGGTTGTTGATGTGGAAACCGCAGTACACGCACGAGTTGGTGCATGAGTTGGTGAGGTAGAGCGGGATGAACATGGAGATGGTTTTTCCGAACCGTTCGAGCGTATATTGCTGGCTCAGGCGTGCCATGACTTCCAAATAGGGAGCGGCGGCAGGGGAGATGAGCGCCATGAAATCGTTCACGTCGCGATGTTCTTTACTCAGGGCACGGCGTACGTCGTCGTCGGTCTTGGAATAGATGGCTTTCGTGGTCTCTTCCCAAGAAATGGTAGCTAATTCTTCTGAAAACATGATGGTATTATTTATTCTTTAGTTCTCTACTTAAGCGCATGGCACAGAAATTAGGACCGCACATGGTGCAGTACTCTCCGTCGGTATGCTTCCCGGCATGAAAATAAGAGAAAGCGCGTTCGGGGTCGAGCGAGAGGTCGAACTGGTCTTTCCAGCGGAACTCGTAGCGGGCTTTGCTCAAGGCATTGTCGCGCACCTGTGCTCCGGGATGTCCTTTCGCCAAGTCGGCGGCGTGGGCGGCAATCTTATATGTGATGACGCCGATGCGGACATCTTCTTTGTCGGGCAGGGCAAGGTGTTCTTTGGGGGTCACGTAGCAAAGCATGGCTGTGCCCATCCAGCCGATGAGGGCGGCGCCGATGGCGGAGGTGATGTGGTCGTAGCCGGGAGCGATGTCGGTCACCAAAGGGCCGAGGGTATAGAAGGGGGCGTTGTGGCATTTCTCTATCTGTCGTTGCATGTTCTCTTTGATTTTGTGCATGGGCACGTGTCCGGGTCCTTCGATAAATGCTTGCACGTTTTTGTCCCAAGCGCGCACCACGAGTTCGCCCATCGTGTCGAGTTCGGCAAATTGGGCTTCGTCGTTGGCATCGTGTGTGGAGCCGGGGCGGAGTCCGTCGCCCAACGAGATTCCTACGTCATAGCGTGCCAGGATGTCGCAAATGTCGTCGAAGTGGTGGTACAAGAAGCTTTCTTGCTGATGCACCAAGCACCATTTGCTCATGATGCTTCCGCCGCGGCTGACAATGCCGCAAAGGCGCCGGTCGGCAAGATGAATGTTGTGGAGCCGGATGCCGGCATGGATGGTAAAGTAATCCACGCCTTGCTCGCATTGTTCGATGAGGGTGTCGCGGTAGATTTCCCAGCTGAGGTTTTCGACCTTTCCGTTGACTTTCTCGAGGGCTTGGTAGATGGGCACGGTGCCTACGGGTACGGGGCAGTTGCGGATAATCCATTCGCGGGTTTCGTGGATGTTTTCTCCGGTGGACAAGTCCATCAGGGTGTCGCCGCCCCATTTGCAACTCCACACGGCTTTTTCTACTTCTTCTTCGATGCCCGAAGTAGTGGCGGAGTTGCCGATATTGGTGTTGATTTTGACCAGGAAGTTGGTGCCGATAATCATTGGTTCGGCTTCGGGGTGATTGATGTTGGCGGGCAGTACGGCGCGTCCTTCGGCTATTTCTTTACGGACAAACTCGGGGGTGATGTGCGTCTGGATGCCCAGTTCTTCGCAGTTCATGTTTTCGCGTATGCTGACGTATTCCATTTCGGGCGTGATGATGCCTTGCTTGGCATACGCCATTTGGGTGATGGCGTGTCCGGCTTTGGCGCGATAGGGCAGGGCGATGTGCTCAAAGCGCAGGGGGTCGAGGTTGCGGTCGTCACGGCGCGTACGTCCGTAGGCGGAGCTGATTTGGGGAAGTTGTTCCACGTCGCCTCGTTTTTGTATCCACGCTTCGCGCAGGCGGGGCAGGCCTTTTTGCAGGTCGATAGAAAGGTTCGGGTCGCTGAAAGGACCGCTGGTGTCGTAGATGTAAATGCCCGGGTTGGGCGTGATGATTTTTTCTTCGCCTTCAAAGTTCGTGCTGGGCACTTGTTCTACCTTGCGCATGGCGACCCGTATTTCGGGGTATAACTTTCCGGGTAAATAGACCTTTTGCGAACGAGGAAACTTTATTTTTTGTTCCATGATCTCTTGTATCAATGTGAGTGGGGTGAATAAGATTATTTAAGGAAGGCGGTGAGTGGCGAGCTGGCTGAGGCTATGAGGTTAGCGGCTTGTGTGCCCAGCCCTGCTTGGTACGCTCTGCGTCCGGCTTCTACGGCTAGCTTGAAGGCTATTGCCATTTCTACGGGATTTCCGGCTACGGCAATGGCGGTGTTCACCAAGCAAGCGGAGGCTCCCATTTCCATCGCTTGTGCCGCATGGCTGGGTGCGCCGATGCCGGCGTCGACCACTACGGGTATGTTGGCTTGTTCAATGATGATGCGCAAGAATTCTTTGGTCTGCAATCCCTTGTTGGTGCCGATGGGTGCGCCTAGCGGCATTACTGTGGCGGCTCCCGCTTCTTCTAGTTGTTTGCAAAGCACGGGGTCTGCTTGGCAATAAGGAAGTACGACAAAGCCGAGCTTTACCAGTTCTATGGTTGCCTTCAAGGTTTCTACCGAGTCGGGAAGCAGATAGCGCGGGTCGGGATGAATTTCCAATTTCAACCAGTTGGTGCCAAAGGCTTCGCGCGCCATCTGTGCGGCGAAAACGGCTTCGGCTGCATTGCGCACGCCGGACGTATTGGGCAGCAGTTGGATGTGCGGGTGGATGACATGTTGGAGCATATCGTCTTTTTGGTTGTTCCTGTCTATTCGTTTCATGGCGATGGTCACCATTCCGGTGCCGGAGGCTAGTATCGATTGCTCCATCGCTTCGTTGGAGTTGAACTTTCCTGTTCCCAGGAATAAGCGGGAGTTGAACTCCCGTCCTGCAATAATTAATTTTTCCATGTGTTTATATGAATGATTCTTTTTGTTTCTTCGATGGGTTGTGGGGCCGAAAGGATGGCTCCCGAAAGGGCGATTCCGCTTACTCCTGTTTGTAAGATGGCGGGGATGTCTTCGTATGTGATTCCTCCGATGGCGACTACGGGCAGCTGTATTGCTGCGGCTTTCATTTGTGCCACGATGGATGTGTAGCCTTCGAGTCCTAGTACAGGGCTCAATTTGGTTTTTGTGGCGGTGAATCGGAAGGGGCCTACTCCTACATAATCCGCACCGGCGCTATTATGTAGGAGTACGTCTTCAAAGGTATTGGCGGTGCCGCCGATGATGAATGCTTCGCCCAGGATTTTGCGGGCTTGGGCTACGGGGCAGTCTGACTTGCCTAGGTGCACGCCGTCTACTTTCAATTTGCGGGCCAGCTCTACGTGGTCATCGAGCAGGAGCAGGGCGCCGTGTGCTTTGCAGAGGGGTTTGAGCTGGAGGGCTACGGTTTCTATTTCTTCCAGGGACGCCTCTTTCATGCGTAGCTGGATCCACCGGCAGCCTCCTTCGAGGGCCATGCGTGCCGAGTCGAGATAGGTGTATTTCTCGGTGTGGTGGGTGATGAATTGTAAGTTGATCATTTGTTTATCCTCCGCAAGCGGCTTTGATGATTACTAGGTTGTCATTTTCGTGCAGGCAGTATCCGTCCCATTGGGTGCGGGGGATTAGCCGGTTGTTTACGGCGATAGCAATGCCTTGGGCGGGAAGTTCCAGCTGCCGGGCGAGCCGGGCGAGGGTAGAGGGAGGGGTGGTTTCCACTTCTTTGTTGTTTACTTGTACTTTCATTGTGACTGGTTGATTTAAAATGAAAGTAAATACAAAGAGAGTGCTTGTTTTTTCTTGAAAGTGGGAGGAAGCAGAAATACAATCCCTACGTCAGTATTAACTGAATCAGGTTCCAGGGTATGATCTCAGCTCTTCTTCGGAGCACCCCTTTGTCTTTACCGCGGCAAAGTAACTGAAAAAGGAGCAGAAAAGTGCTTGTTTGGTGAATTATATTTCGTCTTTTTCTTTGATGGGGTGTGAAAAGACGAAGCGTGCGCCGGTCTGGTAGTTTTTGTCGATCCAGATATCGCCGCCGAGGCATTGTATGGTCATCTTGCAAATGGAGAGTCCTAAGCCGGTGCCTTGCATAAAGCTGTTGAGTTTTTCGAAGCGTTGGAAGACGAGCTTTTGTTTTTCTTCCGGTATGCCGATGCCGGTGTCGGTGACGGAAAACAAGACGTGGTGGTTTGTTTCGTCGATGCTGAAAGAGAGGGTCACGCTTCCGCCGTCGGGGGTAAACTTCAGGGCATTGTTGAGCAGGTTGACGATGATTTGTTGCAATCGGATCGAGTCGGTATAGAGCATGTATGATGGGACGGGGGCGGCGAGGCTTACCGTTGTCCGGGTTGTTTTGTTTTGATTGGCTAGTGCAATCATGTTGTGGCAATGCCCCACGATGTCGCACCAGTCATACGTGAAGGGTAGTTTTCCGGATTCGAGTTTGGAGATGTCGAGCACGTCGTTGAAGAGTTGCAGCAGCAGGGCGGTATTGTTCTGGATGATGGAGGCGTACTCTTTTTGTTCTTCTTTGCAGGTGGAGCTGTCGACCAGCAAGCTGGAGAATCCGACTATGGCATTGAGCGGCGTGCGTATTTCATGGCTCATGTTTGATACAAAGGCGCTTTTGAGTTGGTTCGATTCTTCTGCTCTTTTTTTGGCTTGTTTTAAATCGGATTCTGATTCTTCCAACTTTTTTTTGTCGGCGAGCAGTTGCTGCGTCATCATTTCTTGGTGCAGTGCCAGTCTTCGGGCTTTGAAGTAATAGTAGAGGGAAGCGAGGAGTCCGGCGAGCAGGGTCAGAAAGAGCAGTCCCACGGTTTCTGCTTCCCGCTTATAAAGTTCGAAGAAACTTTTTTCGCGGTGGATGGTTGTTGAGTTGGGGGGGAGCTTTTTGTCTTCGAATCCCCATTCTTTTAGTTTTTGGGCATCGAACTTGTATTGGCAGGGGAGGCTGGTCAATTGGGGCCGGGGTGTTTGATGGAGGTCGAGTATTTGATAGGCTTTCTCGCCTGCTTTCCGGGCTACGTCTTCGTAGACGGGCACGTATCCGCCGATTGCCCAGTAGCCTATGCCTGTGGAGGTGAGGCTGAAGGTTGGCAAGGTGGGGTTGGCTTTCTGGAAATCGTAGACGGAGTTGTTGACGTAGGTTACTTCCAGGCTGTCTATCCGCCAGATTCCTAACAGCAAGACGCTGTGCTTGGGCAATGTTTTGATTTGGTTCACGGCTTTGTCGAGGGTGGAGCGGCGTCCGTCAATAAAGGTGGTTTGTAGTTCGGGGTATGCTTTGAGTCTTTTTTTGATGAGTGCGTGTTGGGTGATTCCGTTGTATGAATTGTCGGACATGAAGGCGAGGTGGTTGGTGCGGGGGTAAAAGGAGCGGATGAGCTGGATGTCTTTGTCGATGTCATATTCGTAGGCATAGCATGCTTGTATGTTGAAGGTTTTCATTCGTTCTAGCAGATCGATGCTGTTTGCTTCGTAGGTGCTGATGTTGACTTCTTGGGGCGGAAAGTCTATGCTGTAACGGGGGGCCATGGCGCAGATGGCGGGTATTTTTTTGTATTTTTCTTCTGTTTGTTGCAGGAAGGCCGACCATGCTTCGCCGCCCAGCAGAATGAGGAGGTGCAGGTGGGGGTGTTTGTTGATGATTGCTTTGATGGTTGCCGCCCACCGGGGTGCTTGCTGGAGGTTGGTGATATTCATGTTTTCTACCACGACGGGGGTTTTGCCTCCTTGGGCTTGGTAGGTGTTGATGAAGGTGTTGATGTTGTCGTAGACGTATTTCGTATCTGAGTTGTACGACGTTATGATGAGTATTTCGTTTTTAGAAGCTGCTTTCAGCTCTTTTCCGCAGACGGGAAGAGGGGCTGAAAGCAGGTTTCCTATGAGTATGATAACGAAAGATGCTTTTTTGAGGACCTGCGTTGTTAACATAGCTGTAACTTGTGTTTTTTTTGTAGCGCACAAAGTTACCCTTTTCACTTATATCAGCCAACGGTTTTTGCTGAATTATTATTTCATCCGTTGTGCTACTACGTCCCAATCGATGATGTTCCACAAGGCATTGATGTGATCGGCGCGGCGGTTTTGATAGTCGAGGTAGTAGGAATGTTCCCAGACGTCGAAGCCCAGCAGCGGTTTGAGCCCGGCGCGCAAGGGGTTGCTTCCGTTGGGTTCTTTGGTGAGTTGCAGTTTGCCGTCTTTGTTGACAGACAGCCATGCCCAGCCCGACCCGAAGAGTCCTGTTGCTGTGGCGTTCATTTCTTTTTTGAAGTTGTCAAAGCTGCCGAAATCTCGTTCGATGGCGCTTGCCAGTGCGCCGGTGGGTTGGGGGGCGGAGGGCTTGGGCGTGAATTGCAGGAAGTAGAGTGTGTGATTGAGCACTTGTCCGGCGTTGTTGAACACGGGTCCGTCGGGGGCTGAGGCTACAATCGCTTCGAGTGTTTTTCCTTCCCATTCTGTTCCGGGGACGAGGCTGTTGAGGTTGTTGACGTAGGTTTGAAGGTGCTTGCCGTAGTGGAAATCGATGGTTTGCTGACTGATTACAGGTTCCAATGCGTGGTTTGCATAAGGAAGTTGGGGCATTCCGTAGGTCATGGTCATAATGAATAAGGTGGTTAGTAATGTGTTCATAACAGGTTGGATTCTTTTTGAATCTTTTTAGTTTTAGAACGCGTTAAGTCGGTCAAATGTTCGGAGGTGTCTGAACTTTCTTCTATCTTTGCGCCCTTACATTTAGATATGAAAGAACGGATGGCGGATTATATGACGGAATTGAATGAGAGCCAGCGTCTGGCGGTGCTCTACAACGAGGGGCCTTCGCTGGTGATTGCTGGCGCCGGTTCGGGAAAGACGCGTGTGCTTACTTACAAGATTGCTTGTTTGCTCGAGAGCGGATATGACCCTTGGAATATTTTGGCGCTGACTTTTACCAATAAGGCGGCGCGCGAGATGAAAGAGCGCATCGCCAAGCAGGTGGGCGGGCAGCGGGCGCGTTATCTTTGGATGGGGACGTTTCATGCTGTTTTTTCGCGCATTTTGCGTGCCGAGGCATCCTTCGTCGGGTTCACGCCGCAGTTCACCATTTATGATTCGTCGGACAGCAAGAGTCTTGTCCGTTCTCTTGTCAAGGAGATGGGGCTGGACGAGAAGGTTTATAAGCCGGGGGTGGTGCAATCGCGCATCTCCAGGGCCAAAAACCACTTGCTGTTGCCTTCTGCTTATGCGTCCGACAGGGAGAGTTATGAGAATGACTTGGCGGCTAAAATGCCGTTGGTGCGTGATTTGTACCTGCGTTATTGGGAGCGGTGCCGGCAGGCGGGTGCGATGGATTTTGATGATTTGCTGGTGTATACGTATCTTCTTTTCCGGGATCATCCGGAGGTTTTGCAGCGTTATGCCGAGCAGTTCCGTTATGTGTTGGTGGACGAGTATCAGGATACTAATTTTGCCCAGCACAGCATCGTGCTGCAACTCACTCAAGCCAACCAGCGGGTGTGCGTGGTGGGTGATGATGCG
Source organism: Bacteroides sp. (assembly GCA_036652495.1). GTDB lineage: Bacteria > Bacteroidota > Bacteroidia > Bacteroidales > Bacteroidaceae > Bacteroides. The sequence goes on along the minus strand of JAVVVS010000008.1, from coordinate 45,750 downwards.
CAGAGCATTTATTCTTTCCGCGGGGCGGACATCGACAATATACTTTGTTTCACGCGGATTTATCCGGATACCAAAGTTTTCAAGCTGGAGCAGAACTACCGTTCTACGCAGACGCTTGTCTGCGCTGCCAACAGCTTGATAGAGAAGAATAGCGGGCAGATACGCAAAGAGGTGTTCTCGGAGAAGGAGAAGGGTGACCTTATCGGTGTGTTCCAGGCTTATAGTGATATAGAAGAGGGGGAGATTGTGGCGAACAAGATTGCCGAGTTGCGGCGCGGGCCTGCTTGCAGTTACGATGATTTTGCCATCTTGTACCGCACCAATGCGCAGAGCCGTATCTTCGAGGAGGGTTTGCGCAAGCGCAATATGCCTTACAAGATTTATGGCGGGCTTTCGTTCTACCAGCGCAAGGAAATCAAGGATGTCATCGCCTACTTCCGTATGGCGGTGAATCCTGACGATGAAGAGGCTTTCAAACGTATTGTCAACTATCCGGCACGCGGAATAGGCGAGACTACGCTGGCCCGGATGACGGATGCGGCCCGTGCCGCAGGCATCAGCCTGTGGGCGGTGCTGAGCGATCCGCAGGCTTGCGGGCTGTCCGTTAACAAGGGCATGCAGACCAAGTTGCAAAACTTCCGCCAGCTTATTGCCGGTTTCCAGCAGCTGTCGGCCCAAGAGAACGCGTACGATTCAGGCACGGCTATTATCCGTCAGGCAGGCATCTTCGGTGATGTCTGCCGGGATGACTCGCCCGAGAACCTGAGCCGGAAAGAAAACATCGAAGAGCTGGTGACGGGTATGAACGATTTTTGTGCCATGCGCCAGGAAGAGGGCAATGCCAACGTGTTCCTGTTTGATTTCCTGTCCGAAATATCGTTGCTCACCGATCTGGATTCGGACAAGGATACGGATGGCGAAAAGATAACCTTGATGACCGTTCATTCGGCCAAAGGGCTCGAGTTCCGCAACGTCTTTGTGGTAGGGATGGAAGAGAATCTCTTCCCCAGCGGCATGATAGCGGATACCTGCAAAGCGATGGAGGAGGAGCGGCGCCTGTTTTACGTAGCTATCACCCGCGCCCAAGAACACTGCTTCTTGTCGTATGCCAAAGCCCGCTTCCGTTATGGAACCACCGAGTTCAGCAGCCCCAGCCGGTTTTTGAAAGACATCGATGCCCGTTTCCTCGCCTTGCCCGGCAGCAAACCAAAGCGCACGGCAAGCGCCGACCCCGTACGGCGCATCGTTGCCAATCCTTCCCCCCTCCTCAAAAAGCTCGCCCGCCCTGCGCCCGAACCCGCCGCCGCCGCCTCTCCCGCCGCCATGCCCACGATTGTTCTGAAGCCCGGCCAGCACATCGAACACGAACGGTTCGGGCTGGGGCAAGTGATGAAAGTAGAAGGAACGGGCGATAATGCCAAAGCCACCATTCACTTTGAGCATTCCGGCGACAAGCAATTGCTGTTGCGCTATGCCCGCTTCAAAATAGTGCCAGCCTGACCCCTGCCGCCTGCCGCCATTATCCGTCTTTTTTACCATCCTGTGCCATCGTGGCGCCCCCCCCCTCCAAGCCTGCCGCCTTGGCAATGCCGAGGCAGCTACCTCGACAATGCCGAGGCAGCTACCTTGGCATCGTAAAGGCAGCTGCCTCGGCAAATCCCTGCCGGCAGGCAAAAACGCACGGTAGTGGGCGGGCCCATAATTGTTCGTATTTATTGTCTTCTTTCTGCCCCCCCCCTGCCCCCCATACAAACGCGGGCTATGCCGGTGAAAGCATAGCCCGCGTTTGCAGCAAAACAGATGTGTTTGCGTTGCGCCCCCTCTTCTTAAAAAGGAAGATCATCTTTGGCATCACCCGCCGTAAATTCGGGCGCAGCAGAAGGCGCAGGAGGAGGAACGGGAGCGCCCGCAGCTACCGGCGCAGCAGCACCGACGCGCTCTATCTTCCAAGCACGGATACTGTTGAACCAACGATCCTGCCACTGGCGCGCATCTATATCGAACGATACGGTCAGCTCCTCGCTCATCTGGATGTTGAATTGCTCTATCTTGTCAGCACCAAAAATGTCAAAACACATCTTCTTGGGATATTGGTCGTGGTTCTCGATAACGTACTCCTGTGCCTTCCATTCGTTGCCACTCGTTTTGGATACTCCGCCCCTTGCCGCAAGTATCGCGATAATTTTTCCTGTAAATTCCATATCTGATAATTTTAAAATCTGCGGCGAAGTTACAATATTTTAGGTATATCCGAAGCACTATGGCGGGTATTTTCTTTTGATTTGTTAGCGTACCCCAAAGTTTTTCCGTATTTTTGTGCTTTTAAAAAACTAAAAATCAAACAACAGGACATATATGAAATTTATCGTTTCAAGTACTGCTCTCTCGAGCCGTTTGCAAGCCATCAGCCGCGTGATCAATTCCAAAAACGCGCTGCCAATCTTAGATTGTTTCCTTTTTCAGCTGGAAGACGGAACGCTTACCGTCACCGTCTCCGACAGCGAAACCACCCTGGTCACCTCCTTGGAAGTGAACGAAAGTGACATGAACGGACACTTTGCCGTAGCCGCCAAAACACTGATTGACGCCCTCAAGGAAATACCCGAACAACCCCTTGCGTTCGACGTAGCCCCTGCAACGTATGAAATCACCATCCTCTATCAGAATGGAAAATACAGCCTCGTGGGGCAAAATGCCGATGAATTCCCCCAATCCGCAGCATTAGGCACCAACGCCGTACGCGTAGAAATGGATGCACAAGTATTGCTGGGCGGCATCAACCGTTCCGCCTTCGCCACCGCCGATGACGAACTCCGCCCGGTGATGAATGGCATTTATTTCGATATAACCACCCAAGACATCACCATGGTAGCATCCGACGGCCACAAACTGGTGCGATGCAAAACCCTGGCAGCCCACGGCAGCGAGCGCGCCGCCTTCATCCTGCCCAAAAAACCCGCGATGATGCTCAAAAACCTGCTGCCCAAAGAACAAGGCATCGTAGCCATCGAATTCGACGAACGCAATGCCGTGTTCATGCTCGAAAACTATCGCATGGTATGCCGCCTCATCGAAGGACGCTACCCCAATTACAACTCCGTCATCCCCCAAAACAACCCGCACAAAATAATTGTAGACCGCCTGCAACTGATGGGCGCCCTGCGCCGCGTATCCATCTTCTCATCCCAAGCAAGCAGCTTGATCAAGCTCCGCATGCTCGAAAACCAAATCGTCGTTTCCGCCCAAGACATCGACTTCTCCACCTCCGCCGAAGAAACCCAAGTGTGCCAATACACCGGAGCACCGATGAACATCGGGTTCAAAGCAACCTTCCTCATCGACATCCTCACCAACATAGCCTCCTCCGAAGTCGTGGTAGAACTGGCCGACCCCTCCCGTGCCGGCATCATCGTGCCCGTAGACCAAGAAGAAAACGAAGACCTGCTCATGCTGCTCATGCCGATGATGCTCAACGATTAACCAAACCACCTAAAAAAAACAGACCAATGAAATTAAACCTCAAAAATCCGCTCGTATTCTTCGATTTAGAAACAACCGGCGTCAACATCAATACAGACCGAATCGTTGAAATCTGCTACCTCAAAGTCCACCCCAATGGCAACGAAGAAGCCAAAACCCTCCGCATCAATCCCGAAATGCACATCCCCGAAGCATCATCTGCCGTTCACGGCATATATGATGCCGATGTAGCCAATTGCCCCACCTTCAAAGAAGTAGCGCGCAACATAGCCAATGACCTCGAAGGCTGCGATTTGGCAGGCTTCAATTCAAACCGTTTCGACATCCCCGTGCTCGCCGAAGAATTCCTCCGCGCCTCAGTAGACCTGGATATGACCAAACGCAAAATGATAGACGTCCAAGTCATCTTTCATAAAATGGAACAACGCACCCTCTCTGCCGCCTACAAATTCTATTGCCAAAAAAACCTCGAAGACGCACACACCGCCCAGGCAGACACCCGCGCCACCTACGAAGTGCTCAAATCACAACTAGACCGCTACGGGAACGAACTGAAAAACGATGTCACCTTCTTGGCCGAATACTCCACCTACAACAAAAACGTCGACTTTGCCGGCCGGATGGTCTACGACGAAAAAGGAGCCGAAGTCTTTAACTTCGGCAAATACAAAGGGCTATTGGTCACCGAAGTGCTGAAAAAAGACCCGGGCTACTACAGCTGGATACTCAACAGCGATTTCACGCTCAACACCAAAGCCATGCTAACTAAAATCAGGTTGCGCCAGATAACCGAAAAATAAAACATGCTCAAAGGAAAAAAAATAATAGTAGGAATCACCGGCAGCATCGCCGCATACAAAGCATGCTACCTCATCCGCGGCCTTGTCAAACAAGGAGCCGAAGTGCAGGCAATCATTACCCCTGCAGGAAAAGAATTCATCACACCAGTCACCCTGTCCGCACTCACCGGAAAACCCGTGATCAGCGAATTCTTCGCCCAACGCGACGGCACGTGGAACAGCCATGTAGACTTGGGACTATGGGCAGACGCCCTGCTGATAGCACCCGCCACCGCAGCTACCATCGCCAAAATGGCCAACGGGATAGCCGACAACATGCTTGTCACCACCTATCTGTCAGCCAAAGCACCCGTCTTTATAGCCCCCGCCATGGACCTTGACATGTACGCCCATCCCGCTACACAGCATAACCTGAACACGCTCCGCAGCTTCGGCCATCACATAATCGAACCAGCCTCCGGCGAATTAGCCAGCCATTTAGTAGGAAAAGGACGGATGGAAGAACCCGAAACCATTATCCGCCTGCTCGATGAATTCTTCTCCCAAACAAACGAACTGGCAGGCAAAAAGATTTTGATTACAGCAGGGCCCACCTACGAAAAAATAGACCCCGTACGCTTCATAGGCAACTACTCTTCAGGCAAAATGGGATTCGCCCTGGCAGAAGAATCCGCCCGCCGCGGAGCAGAAGTATGCCTCATCGCCGGACCGGTGCAGCAACAAACCCATCACACCCGTATCACCCGCATTGACGTAGAATCCGCAGGAGAAATGTACGAACAAGCACTGCAGCACTTTTCAACATCCCATGCAGCCATCCTCTGCGCGGCAGTAGCCGATTTCACCCCTGAAAACGTCTCCGGTACTAAAATCAAACGCGACCGCGACGACCTTGCACTCCTCCTGAAACCCACCCGCGACATTGCCGCTTGCTTGGGGCAGCAAAAAAAAGCCGGACAGAAATTGGTCGGATTCGCTCTCGAAACCCATGACGAACAACGCCATGCCCAAGAAAAACTACAACGGAAAAATCTCGACTTCATCGTGCTCAATTCCTTGAACGACGCAGGAGCCGGTTTTAGGCACGATACAAACAAAGTCAGCATCATCGACCCCGAAGGAAGAACGGACTATCCGCTCAAACCCAAAGACAAAGTGGCGCAAGATATCGTAAACCGCTTGATCGAAGAGTGGAGTCTCCCTGAAAAAAGTAGAACTAATCAGTAAACTATGCTACGTTCGCTATACATTCAAAACTATGCTTTAATCGAGCAACTGGACATCTGTTTTGACACAGGCTTCTCCGTCGTCACGGGCGAAACCGGTGCGGGCAAATCAATCATCCTCGGCGCCATTGGTCTGCTGCTGGGCCAACGCGCCGAAGTGAAGTCCATTCGCCAAGGAGCTGCAAAATGCGTCATCGAAGCACACTTCGATATATCCGCCTACCGCATGCAGCCCTTTTTCTCTGACAATCAACTAGAATACGAAGACGAGTGCATCTTGCGCCGCGAAGTCTGCGCCTCCGGCAAAAGCCGGGCCTTCATAAACGATACGCCGGCTTCACTGGCACAAATGAAAGAATTGGGCGAACAACTCATTGACATCCATTCCCAACACCAAAACTTGCTGCTCAACAAAGAAGGCTTTCAGCTCAATGTGCTCGACATCCTGGCACATAACGAAGCAGCATTAGACAATTATCACCTGCTCTATACGGCTTGGAAACAATTGGAAAAAGAACTAGACAACCTTGTCAGGCAGTCAGAACAAAGCAAGGCAGACGAAGAATTTGTCCGCTTTCAGCTCGAACAACTCGAAGAAGCACACCTTGTAGAAGGAGAACAAGAAAACCTGGCACAACAATTCGAACTGATGACCCACGCAGAAGAAATTAAAGCAGCCCTTTATCGCGCCCACCAGCTCTTTACGTCCGATGAAGGCGGCTTGCTGCCGGCACTCAAAGATTGCCAGACAACCCTGCAAAAATTGACAAAAGTCTACCCCCCCGCCGCCGAACTGGCCGCACGCGTAGAAAGCACCTATATCGAACTCAAAGACGTGGCGCTGGAAGTAGCAGACCAAGGCGAAAACATCGAATTCAATCCAATCCGGCTCGAAGAAGTAAACAACCGCTTGAACCTTCTCTATTCGCTTGAGCAGAAACACCGGGTGCAAACCTTGGCAGAACTGCTCGCACTCACAGAAAACTACCGGCACAAACTCAATGACATCACCTCTTACGATGAACGCATTGCCGAGCTTACCCAGCAACGCGATGCTCATTACCATAAAGTGAAAGCGCAAGCTGCGCTCCTCACTGGCAAACGGGCGGCAGCAGCGCGCGAAGTAGAAAAACAAATGGCCTCTCGTCTGGTTCCGCTCGGCATTCCCAATGTACGGTTTCAAGTGGAAATGGGGACAAAGAAAGAACCCGGCGTCCAAGGCGAAGACACCGTGAGTTTCCTCTTTTCTGCCAATAAAAACGGATGGCTGCAACAAGTAGCGTCAGTAGCATCGGGTGGAGAGATAGCTCGCGTAATGCTTTCTATCAAGGCGATGATAGCCCGAGCCGTGAAGCTGCCCACCATTGTCTTCGACGAGATAGACACAGGCGTGTCCGGCGAAATAGCCGACCGCATGGCGGACATCATGCAAGAAATGGGCGAACAAAACCGGCAAGTCATCAGCATTACCCATTTGCCGCAGATAGCCGCTCGCGGATGCGCCCACTACAAAGTCTACAAACGGGACAATGATACACAAACCAATAGCCACATCCGCAGGCTCACTGCCGATGAGCGGGTAGAAGAACTGGCACACATGCTGAGCGGATCAACCTTGACCGATGCGGCGCTAAATAATGCGAGAGCCTTGTTAGGTTCCCGCTATTCCTAATACATAATTAAACGAAGATGATTGATAACAGTGAAATGATTTTTGGCGTCCGCGCCGTGATAGAAGCTATTCAGGCAGGTAAAGAAATAGACAAGATTCTGGTCAAAAAAGACATTCAGAGCGACTTGTCGAAAGAACTGTTCGCCGCATTGAAAGGGTCGCTGATTCCCGTACAGCGCGTGCCCGTGGAACGCATCAACCGCGTCACCACTAAAAACCACCAAGGAGTAGTGGCCTATCTCTCCTCCGTAACCTATCAAAAAGTGGAGCAATTGGTCCCCTTCCTTTTCGAACAAGGCAAAAACCCGCTTTTTGTGATGCTTGACGGTGTGACGGATGTGCGCAACTTTGGTGCCATCGCCCGTACATGCGAATGCGCTGCAGTGGATGCTGTTATTATCCCGGTGCGCGGTAGCGTGTCGGTGAACGCCGATGCCATGAAAACTTCGGCAGGCGCGTTGCATACCTTGCCCGTGTGCAGAGAACAAAACCTGAAAACAACGCTCCAGTTTCTCAAGGACAGTGGCTTCCGCATTGTTGCCGCTACCGAGAAGGGCGATTACAACTATTCGAAAGGGGACTATACCGGACCCATGTGCATCATCATGGGAGCCGAGGATACAGGCGTATCTTATGATCATCTGGCTTTGTGCGACGAATGGGTCAAGATACCGATGCTGGGCAAGATCGAATCACTCAATGTGTCGGTAGCTGCCGGCATCTTGATTTATGAAGCGGTGAAACAACGTACTACTAACTAAAAAAATACGATACATGAAAAAGAATTTGCTGCTAACTTTAGCACTCTGCTTGCTGGCACAAGGAGGTATGGCACAAACACCCAAATGGGTGGAGAAGGCCAAACGAGCCGTATTCTCCATCGTTACTTACGATAAGAATGATAAAATACTTAATACCGGAAATGGCTTTTTTGCCACCGAAGATGGAATTGCCCTGTCGGACTGCTCACTGTTCAAAGGAGCGCAACGGGCGATGATAATCGATTCCGAAGGTCGGGAAATGCCCGTGAGCGCCCTCTTGGGTGCGAACGACATGTACGATGTGATTAAATTCCGGGTGAGCACTACTGATAAAAAGGTAGCTGCTTTGCCACTGGCGTCATCAGCCCCCATGGTAGGGGCAGAGGTCTATCTGCTGCCTTATTCTACACAGAAAGACCGCTCGTGCACGCAAGGAAAAATTACGGCTGTATCTAAACTAGCCGAAAAATACGCATACTATACGCTGAGTTTGCCTCTCAAAGACAAACTCGTCAGCTGTCCGCTCATGACTGCTGACGGTCAAGTGTTCGGCCTTGCCCAAAAATCATCGGGCAAAGACTCGGCGGCTATTTGCTACGCTGCAGATGCCACATTTGCCTTTGCCCAAGCCATCAATGCCCTTTCGATGAGTGATGCTACACTTCAGAACATAGGCATCAAAAAGGGGTTGCCCGATACAGAAGAACAAGCGCTTATCTTCCTTTATATGGCCTCTTCGCAAACAACGCCCGAAGAGTACAAAGTGTTGCTTGATGATTATATCCGGCAATATCCCAATAGTGCCGACGGTTACATACGCCGGGCGAACAACCGGATTTATCTGGCTAAAGAAGACGCCGGCTTTGCCTCGGCTGCTGCCGATATCGAGCAAGCGCTGAAGGTGTCGCAAAATAAAGATGATGTGCATTATAACTTCGCCAAGATGATTTATGCATATCAACTAAACAAGCCGGACAAGACTTATCAGGACTGGACGTTCAACAAAGCCCTGGAACAGGTGCGCAGTGCCGAAGCGATAAATCCGCAACCTGTCTACCAGCAGCTCGAGGGGGACATTCTCTTTGCCAAGCAAGACTATGCCGGCGCGTTAGTCTGTTATGAAAAAGTCAACACCAGTAATTTGGCTTCGGCAGCTACCTACTTCAATACAGCTAAAACCAAGGAACTGATGAAAGCTGATTCGAAAGAGGTGCTCGCGTTGATGGACAGTTGCCTTGCTCGTTGCATAAAACCCTTGACAGCCGATGCCGCTCCTTATTTGCTCGAACGGGCACAGATGTATATGAATACGGAACAATTCCGCCTTGCCATGCTCGACTATGACGCCTATTATGATGCAGTAAACGGACAAGTGAATGACGTCTTTTACTTTTATCGGGAGCAGGCGGCTTTTAAAGCGAAACAGTTTCAACGGGCATTGGACGACATAGCCAAAGCCATTGAACTCAATCAGAAAGATTTGACCTATCGTGCCGAACAAGCAGTGGTGAATCTGCGCGTAGGACGTTATGACACTGCAGTGAAGGTGCTGACCGAAGCGGTGAAACTAGATCCGAAATATGCCGAAGCCTACCGCTTGCTGGGTATTTGCCAGTTGCAACAGAAAAAAAACGCGGAGGCATGCACCAACTTTTCCAAAGCCAAGGAGCTAGGCGACCCCAATGTAGAGGAACTGATAAAAAAACATTGTAATAATAAATAAGAACTTAATGTATCAAAAGAAAACCCCTGCTACCGGAATGATAGCAGGGGCTTTCGAAGTTTTGGTTTAGGTCCTTAAAGTTAGGTCATAGGTTTATCTTTCTTTTTTTCTTATGTAACTATAGGCTAAATGAAGAAACAATTAGAATACTGCATTGCAGTTCAACCTTTTTTTTAAATAAACGATAAAATGAAGAAAGTAATTTGTTGTGAAAAGGCTCCAGGGGCTATTGGTCCTTACAGCCAGGCTATTGAAGCCAATGGAATGGTCTTTGTGTCGGGGCAACTGCCCATTAGTGCTGCTACCGGCGAAATGGCAGAAGGTATTGAAGCCCAAGCACGTCAATCATTGGAAAACGTGAAGCATATACTAGAAACAGCCGGCTTAACGATGAATGACATCGTTAAAACGACTGTTTTCTTGCAAGATATGTCTTTGTTTACCGGGATGAACGGCGTGTATGCTACTTATTTTGAAGGCGCTTTTCCCGCCCGTTCGGCATTTGCAGTAAAGGCGTTGCCCAAAGATGCGTTAGTTGAGATTGAGTGCATCGCGGCTCGCTAACAAATCAGCTACAATAAAACTGCTGCCTCCTACGAAGATAAAGTCTTCTGGGAGGCATTTGTTTTTTGCTGCCCTTACAGCGGCAAAAACAGTAGGATAGCAATTGCCGTGCAAATTGAACTCACGAGCAACCTTTCTTATTTCTTTTTCGGATAAGGCTCTTTTAACGCTGGCTTTGGTGAAATAGTAAGTGGCGTTTGCAGGCAATAAACCTAGCATGCCTCGAATGTCTTTGTCACTAACCATTCCGATGACGATATGCATGTGCATTTGTTCATAGAGACTCAATTGTTGACTGATATATAGCATGCCCTCGGCGTTGTGACCTGTGTCACAGATAACTAACGGTCTGTCGCAGAGCTTTTGCCAGCGTCCCATCAATCCAGTAAGTTCGCATACGTGCTTGAATCCCTCGCGGACGTGCTTTTCTTCTATTTTGTATCCCAATATTTCGAGTTGCTTGAGTGCATGGAGAAGAGTGTTCGTGTTGTTCCATTGGCAAATGCCTCCCAGCTCTACTTCCAGTTTTGGATAGGTTGCTGTTTTAATCAGCCAGCCAGTGCTGTTTTTAGCTGTTCCTGTTTTCTGTAATAGCTTTTGGCAATTCTGTTTATAAGCGCGTATCTTTTCTACTGATTTTTCGCTGAATTTCTCTTGTATTCTCTTTACTCCTTGATTGTATTTTTCTATTTCAAGATCTATTTGATAGAGATAGCCATTTGTCTGGATGCAGGAAATCAGTTCTGTGTTCTCTATTTCATACTTTTCGGTCGCGAAAATAATGGGAGCTCCCATTTCCTCTGCTTTATGGTCGAAGACTAGTTTTGTCTCATCTGTTGCTTCACCAATCACTACCGGCACGTTTTCTTTAATGATGCCTGCCTTTTCGGCAGCTATTTTCTCGTACGTGTCTCCTAAGAACTGTGTATGGTCCAGACCGATGTTGGTAATGATGCACAAATCAGGATGGATGATGTTGGTACAGTCTAGCCGCCCACCCATACCTACTTCAATGATGGCTACCTCCACCTTCTCCTCTGCAAAGTAACGGAAAGCCATGGCGGTAGTGAGTTCAAAGAATGAAGGGTGCAAGGGTTCGAAAAACGCCCGGTTCTCTTCTATAAAGCGAATAACGTAGGTCTCCGGTACGGGTTCTCCATTGATGCGAATGCGTTCTCTGAAATCGAGGAGATGGGGAGAAGTGTACAGCCCTACTCTATACCCCGCTGATTGCAGTATTGCTGCCAGAGTATGAGAGCAAGACCCCTTGCCGTTAGTGCCTCCCACATGGATGCTTCGGAACTCCCGGTGAGGGTGCCCCAAGTGTTCATCTAGTGCGATAGTGTTTTCTAATCCTTCTTTGTATGCTTCACTTCCTATCTGCTGAAACATGGGGGCAGAGGTGTATAGGTAATCTAATGTTTCTTTATAATTCATCTTTTGTGATATTTAACAGGTTGCTAATCTTTGTCATCTATTAATTTGTTATCTTAGGAGCATCAATTGGGTCTATGACTTAGGATTGACAAATTTGGATTGCAAATATCAACATTTTAATCTTAAAAGAAAGTATGGGAACCAAGAAAAATTTTGTGATTGACACAAATGTGATTCTTCACGACTATAATTGCCTGAAGAACTTTCAAGAGAATGATATTTATCTCCCCATCGTTGTGCTAGAAGAACTGGATAAGTTCAAAAAGGGCAATGAACAAATTAATTTTAATGCTCGTGAGTTTGTTCGGGAACTTGATTTAATTACCGATGACAAGCTTTTTAGCAGCGGAGCGCCGTTAGGTGAAGGTTTGGGGCGTTTGTTTGTAGTTACTGGGGAAGTTGATTCTCCACAAGTACATGAATCTTTTCCTGTGCGCAAACCTGATCATCAAATTCTGTCGGTAGCAGAATATCTGGAACGGAAATATCCGAAGATGAAAAGTATTCTTATCACGAAAGATGTGAACCTGCGTATGAAGGCCCGTTCCATCGGGGTGCTCTGCGAAGATTACATTACAGACAAAGTGGTGAATATAGACATTTTCGAAAAGTCGAACGAAGTGTTTGAAGGTATTGACCCAGTGATGATTGATCGCATCTATTCATCGAAAGAGGGGGTAGACATTAATGAATTTGACTTTAAAGACATTCTTCGGCTTAACGAATGTTTTATTTTGAAGAGCGATCGCAGTACGGTGCTTGCCCGTTACAATCCTTTTACTCATACCGTTTGCCGAGTGAATAAATCTAAGAATTATGGCATTGAACCTCGCAATGCCGAGCAGAGTTTCGCTTTTGAAATACTGAATGACCCGAACGTGAAGCTGGTGGCGCTTACCGGGAAAGCCGGTACCGGGAAAACGTTGCTAGCTTTGGCTGCTGCATTGGGCAAGCTGGTGGATTACAAACAAATTTTATTGGCACGCCCCATCGTGGCGCTTTCTAACAAAGACTTAGGCTTTTTGCCAGGTGATGCGCAAGAAAAAATCGCTCCTTATATGCAGCCGTTATTTGATAACCTGAATGTAATTAAACGTCAGTTTGCCGCAAGTTCCTCCGAAGTGAAGCGGATAGAAGATATGCAGAAGAGCGAACAACTGGTAATAGAAGCGCTGGCTTTTATTCGTGGACGAAGTCTGAGTGAAACGTATTGCATCATTGATGAAGCTCAAAATTTGACTCCCCATGAAATAAAAACAATTATTACTCGTGCTGGAGAAGGAACAAAGATGGTGTTTACTGGTGATATCCAGCAGATAGATCAGCCTTATCTGGATAGTCAATCCAATGGGTTGGTATATATGATCGACCGTATGAAAGACCAACCTATCTTTGCTCATGTGAATTTAGTGAAAGGAGAACGCAGCGAACTCAGTGAGCTGGCAAGCAATTTAATGTAGCAATAGAGCAGAATATGCCAATCAATTATAGGCTGTGCTATAAAGCCATTCTATAGTTGATTGGCTTATTCTTTATACTGACGTTTTTTCGACTGATATTTGTGTGTATCTTCATAGAATACTGTATCTTTGTCACGCCTAAAAAAATAAAATGTAAAACGAATGAAATATAAATTAATTCATCAATATCTTTCGGCAAAAGTGTTGCCGCTATGGACTATCTTGCTTATTGATATTGTTATTCTTATCATTTCGTATCTCTTAGCTTATGTGTTACGTTATAATTTTAATAGCTTGTCCCAGAATTCATCTAGCGTGATAAAAAGTCTTTTTTTCGTCGTATTGGTTAATGTAATGCTTTTCCGCGTATTTCGGACTTATTCTAATGTTCTTCGTTTCTCCTCTTTCGTTGATCTTATGCGAATTTTCGTTTCGCTTTCTGTATCTTATCTGATACTGGTGATGTTGAGCTTTTTTTGTGACTCTTATTTGAATATCCGGATTGCTTCTATTGGTGTATTGTTGATGGCCTATATTATTAACTTCTCTGTTATGGCCTATTCACGTATTTTAGTTAAAACTTTTTTTGAACGAATAAGATTTAACCGAAGTCAAATGACTAATGTTTTTATTTATGGAGCAAAAGAAGCTGGAGTTTATATAGCCAAGGCCTTGCGTGTCAATTTCCGAAATCATTATCGTTTACGAGGATTTATTGCTGACGAGCCGGAATTGGTAAATAAAGTGATGATGGGTGTGAATGTTTATGCTAATGATGAAGATTTAATTGAAGAACTGATTAGTAAGGATGTGCACGTGGTTATTGTTTCGCCTTCAAAAAAAGAAGAGCTGAAGAATAAAACGGAAATGACCGATTTAATGTTAGAAAACAATATAAAACTACTGATAGCCCCTCCTTTGAGCGAATGGGACGGACAGGCGCTGAGCAGTGCGCAATTAAAATCAATTCAAATAGAAGACTTGTTGCAGCGTGAAACTATTCAGGTGGATATACGTAAAATAGCTTCTCATCTTGAAGGCAAGCGAGTGATGATTACAGGTGCAGCTGGATCTATCGGCGGAGAAATTATGCGTCAGGTGGCTTCTTTCAATCCTTATAAGCTAGTGCTGATTGATCAGGCAGAAACTCCGTTGCACGATATTCGTTTAGAATTGCAAGACCGCTGGCGCAATATAGATGCCGAAACTATTGTAGCTGACATCTCTAATTTGTCTCGACTGGAAGCCATATTCCGGGAATTCAAGCCACAATACATTTTTCATGCGGCTGCTTATAAGCATGTTCCGATGATGGAAGATAATGTCTCCGAAGCTATTCAAGTGAATATAGTGGGAACTCGTAATTTGGCGGATTTGGCTGTAAAATACGAAGCAGAGAAGTTTGTGATGATTTCTACCGACAAAGCTGTAAATCCAACTAATGTGATGGGCTGTTCAAAACGTATTTGCGAAATATACGTGCAGTCTCTTGCCAAGAAGTTGCAGGCAGAAGGAAAGAAATCGGTACAGTTTATTACCACTCGTTTTGGCAATGTCTTAGGCTCTAATGGTTCTGTCATTCCTCGTTTCCGCGATCAAATTCAGCGGGGAGGACCAGTGACAGTGACGCACCCTGAAATTATCCGTTATTTTATGACCATCCCTGAAGCATGCCGTTTAGTGCTCGAAGCTGGTAGCATGGGGAAGGGTGGTGAGATTTATATTTTTGACATGGGTAAACCCGTTAAGATTCTAGAACTGGCTAAACGCATGATAAGTTTGTCGGGGCGCAGCAATGTAAAAATCGAGTTTACTGGTCTTCGCCACGGTGAGAAACTTTACGAAGAGCTGCTCAATGTGAAAGAGCTGACCAAGCCTACCTATCACGAAAAAATTATGATTGCTACAGTACGCGAATATAATTATGTGGAGGTGGCACAACGCATTCAAAAGCTGGTAGACGTGAGTTATTCTTATGATCAGATGCAAATTGTTTCAGCTATGAAAAATATAGTCCCTGAATTTGTTAGCAAGAACTCTTGCTTTGAATCGCTTGATAAATAGGTACTGAAAAGACGAACGCCTTCTGAAACACCTCTTTTACCCTCAAACACCGATGGAAAGGGGTTTTGGAAGGGTGTAAGGGGAGACAAACATTAATGGTAGGAATTGAATTAATCCTCATTATATTGTGATAAAAAGTAGGCAGGGCTGCCTTCATAATTTTGCTGGATTTTACTTTCTCTCTCGGCAAAAGATACTTCCACTCTCGGTAAAAGATGCTCCATCTCCCGGCAAAGGATTCTTCAAGTTCCGATGGAAGATTGTTCGTCTTTCGGCAGAGGATTTAATCATTATAAAAGTAATCCCGTATACGAAATAGCCGCATCTGTAGCTATCCGTATACGGGATTTTAGTTTAGGAGTTCTAGAATAAATCCTAGTGAACTGTCATTATAAAGCGTTAAGCTGATTTAGAGCACGTTCTACTGTTTTTTTCGTTACGTCTGCTGGAGCAAACTTGCCTTTGAATGGCTCGAGGATCTTGCGAATCTTTTTACTGCCTTGCGTATTGCCCTTTTGTGCGTATTCGGCTTGCAACACTTTTATCTTTTCGAACGCTTGAATGCCTTCTACTAGCTTCTCAAAGCGGATGGAAGTGCGGGCGCCCGGATAAATAAGGTAGGTGTCTCCGCCTGCCCAAGCGCTGAAGCGAGAGTCGAGCAACGGTTCCAACGGCCAGCTGTTCGAAGCCCAGCGCAAATAACCGTCTACGCCTTCGTTTGCCACTTGTAAACTAAGCCAAATGGCTTCGGCGGGAGTGGAGAAGGTAAACATATTGGGCCATCCTTCGGTGCAGCATGTGTAGTATGTGCTGTGCTGTTTGTCAGCTTGGCGTTGTTTTAATACTTCCTTCGGATACTTCTGTCCCCAGGCAATGCTATAGTCGTACAAGTCTTTTTCTATCTCTTGATGATAGTTTCCGGCAAGGGCGATTTTAAATCCGGGGTCTACTTGTCTGATGAGTTTGATGACTTGTTTCATTGCTTCCATCGGGCGTTCGTCCATGGCAATCACTGCTTTGTCAAACCAGCCTTTCTGATGCAGATGTTGCGAGAAGGAGGTAAGCATAGCCGTCCACATCTCGTTATATTCGGGCTTTCCGGGAGCGGTGTCGATGGATTGCAAAGAGTTGGTGGCTTGGTCGAAATACTGGAAGGAGAGTTTCCATGGCACCATTGAATAGCAGTCTATCTGTCGGTCGATGCCGATGCTCATCATGAATTCTACCCATTGGTCGAACACGGTATAGTCGAAGGTCCATGTCCCATCAGCTTTTTTCATCCAACTAACCATGGTCTCAAAGTAGTCGTGCGTCTGTCCGCCCCAAGGCTTGTGCATGATGCTAGCCGTGATAATCTTCTGACCGCCATCGGCAAGGATTTTCATCAAAGGGCGCATGGCGTTAAAGTGTGCCTGGCTCCAAAGGGGCACGTTGTAGTAACGGGCTACGGAGAACGGATTCTGCCACAGGTCGAGGTGATACGTCCAGTCTGCCGGAGCGGGCAATGTACGGTCAAGTACTTCTATCTCTATGGGCAGTGTGCCAAGAGGCTGGGTGCCGTTCTGCAACTGTAGCGTGCCCTTATACTTGCCGGCAGCTGTGTTGGCTGGTACGGCGCAGCTTAGCCAGATAGCTTGAGTGCTCATGGGTTTCATGATTAGTTCTTTGGTTAGAGGATCGATGGGGTCTGCCACGAGCGTAGAGTCATAAACGGAATGGTCGGGGCGATAACCGCATCCGCCGCCGTCTTTATTGAGTTCATCGGTCATTACGTAGCGGACGAAGCCGGTGGAGAAAGCATCGGCTGGCAGCACCCCGCCTTTGCTATTGGTAAAGGCGGATACAGAATAGTTCAGTTTGTTAATCTCCGTGCCGGTGTACACCACTGCCTGGGCATGTACCTTTTCTCCACGCCAAGCTTTTAGTACTTGCTGGTTGTTAGTGATTTGTCCGGGCACTTTGCTTTTGGAATAGCGTTGATTGGTGCTTCCCCAAGCTGTTTTTGTGCCCTTCACTGCAGCCCATTCTTGAACAACGGGCTGGTCGGGGTTGGGCAATTCGATGTACGTCTCAAGAGGAAATGGGGGCTGCTGAGTGGGTGATCCACACTGTGTGACTCCTTGTTGTGCCCATAGACTCATTGGCAGGGAGGCTAAGAGCAAAAGGAGTGTTTTGGATGTTTTCATAATGCTTCTTTGTTAAATTTATGAATGAATTTATTTTTGTATCGTGTTATACACTTTTAGATTCTTTATTTGGCTTTTGAAGGTGCCGGCTTTTTCTAAAGGGAATACGAGTGTGCGTACATAGCTGATAGAATCTTTGCCTCCGTTAAAGAAGAATTTTTGTGTGTTTAGTTCTTCTACAACGTGGTCGTTGATAAGCAGGCGGGTAGAACGATTGTCACCACTGATACCAATCCGCGCTTTTTCTCCTTTTCTTACACGATAGTTGAAAGTGTTTAAATAACCGTCCCGAGCATAACCCAGCAATCCACGGATTGGGTCGGAGAGGTAGAACACGGCTGTAGGCGAGCGGAAGAGTTCGGTGCCCATAGCTTCGTCGGCTCCTTCCAAGTCAAAGCTGACAGTGTAGTTGTAACCTATTTCGCGATGAGGGGTGGCGATGCCCGGAGTAACTTCCGAAAGTTCGTAAACGAGTCCCGGAGTGCGGCCTATCTTTCCCATTTGATTCACGCCGGGAGCTTCACTGATAAGTTGGCGTGCTTTGTCGAATTCAGTGTAAGGAAGTGAGGTGCCTTTACCTGTCCACATCTTTACAGCCAATGTTTGCAGCGCGGGGAAAGCGCGGTGATGAATATCTTTAGTGGAGATGCCATTGCCCACGTGGTCGTTCCATACAGCAAACATACCTCCCAAAATAGCGGGATCTTTCTCGTTGAAGACAGCTTTGCCGATATGAGCGGGCGTCCAGCTCTCATAGAGTTTTTGAGTGTCCAGATAGTCGTAATAATATCCGGCAGCAGGAACGATGTAGAGCAAACCATCGGGGATGCTGACCAGTTTATACCCTTGTTTAATCATCTCGGCAGGGTCGGCATATCCGTTGTACCAAGCATTCATCAATACGTTCTCCGATTTTACAGGAGTTTCTCCCTTGGCATGAGTGAGAGCGCCCCATACACAGGCTTGCTTGCCAAAACTTTCCACGTAGCGGATGTAACGGTCAGTAAAATAGCGGAACTTCTCTACTACGTCTTTTTTCTTGTTTGAATATTCGTCTGTACCGATGTGTACACGCTTGCCTCTGAACACGGGGTCGCTCCCTTCCAGATACTCTTTAAAGAGTCCGTCTACAAAGGTATATGTGTCGGGGTTGAACAAATCGAAGTGGTCCATGCCATACTCTTTGCTTCCTAATTCAGGCTTGTAATGCGTGAAGGCAAGAGTGTGTGCCGGTACATCAATTTCGGGAATAATCTCTACGAAGTTCTTTTCTGCCAGTATTTGCAGGTCTTTGAACTGACGTTTGGTGTAAAAACCGTCGGCAGCTGCCAGACTGGGATAAGTATCGCTCTCAAGACGGAAAGCAGCGTAGGTCTTGTCCCAATTATGTTCGGCATGTTGTTTGAAACCGTTGTCGTTGAGGTGGATTTGCAAAGTATTCATCTTATAATAAGCCATCATCTTTATATAATCTTCGAGGAAGGCGACGGGGATGAACTTACGTCCGCAATCAAGCATGAATCCGCGGATGGCATAGTCGGGATAGTCACGCAGTTCGCCTTTGGGAAGTTGGCGGTTGTCACTTTGTTCGGCTATTTGTAGTAAAGTGCGAGTACCCCAATACACACCAATAGGTTCGGGGGCGAAAAGGGTGAGGCGGTCAGTTACTTTTAGGGCGTAACCTTCTTTGCCCAGTTTCTTGTCAGAACGCAGGCTGAGGATGAAGTCGCCTGCCCGACCCTTGCCTTGTGTTACTTCGGGTTTGAATCCGAACATCGTTTGATAATCGTTCGCAAATTGCTGTGCCACGCGCAGCAGTTCGGGCTGCGAGGTGGTGCATACAATCCGCAGGGTAGTGCCGGGAATGAATTGTCCGTCGGCACCTTTCCATTCTTTTAGTTCGGGAATGACGAAAGGTTTTGTGTTACCTGCCCAGCTTACAGGGGCAATGAGAGACAATAGAAGGATCAATATCCCCCAATGACGTTTTAAAGGTTGTTTTTTCATGATGTATAATTAAATTAATAATAGTGTTGTATTAGCTTAACAAAATCTTTGCCGTATTTTTTCTTTTTGTATTCGGTGATACCGCTGATGGATCCAAAGGCTTCTAGTGTTGAGGGGCGTGATAAACTAAGTTGATGCAGCACTTTGTCCGAGAGCACAATGTAAGGTGGTATTTGTTCGTGTTCCGCCAGTTGCATGCGAAGCTCGCGCATAGCTTCGAAGAGGTCCGGTCGTTCTGCAACCGCCAAATCTAGTGGCAACTCTTTGTTGATGGAAGCTTTCTTTCTCGATGTCACAAATTCTTCCCGGCGAATGACGACGAGTTGCACCTGCTCTTTACCGAAAAGCACCTTGTTGCCGCTCTCCGTTATCTTCAGATGGTTGTTCTCATTATAAGCAATCTCAACGTATCCCATTTGCAGCATTTGTAGCAGATAGTCCTGCCAATCTCGAGCGGGAATATCGCGCCCTGCAGCAAAAGTCTTAAGTTGGTCGTATCCCTTCTCTTTGACTTCGGCAGAGAAAGAACCCCGCAGAATATCTACCAGCAAACCGGTGCTTGTTTGCTGTTCCGTGCGAGCGATGGCACTCAAGGCTTTCTGTACAATTATGGTGCCGTCGAACCGTGCAGGTGGCTTGCGGCAAACGTCACAATTGCCGCAATCGTGGGTCACCGTTTCGCCGAAATAGCTCAATAAGATACGGCGGCGGCAGATGTCGGCTTCGGCATATTGCTGCATGCGTTGCAACTTTTCTAAATTGATGCTCTGCTGGTTGCTTTCTACAGCAAATTTGGTCAAGAGCATCAGGTCGCTGATAGAGTAAAATAAGAGTGTATCGCTGGGCATGCCGTCGCGCCCGGCACGGCCAATCTCTTGATAAAAGCTTTCGATGCTTTTAGGCAAATTATAATGAATCACCCAGCGGACGTTTGATTTGTCAATGCCCATCCCGAAAGCAATAGTAGCGCAGACCACCTGGAGGCGATCATTGATGAAGTCATCTTGTACTTTGTTGCGGACTTCTGCCGAAAGCCCTGCATGATAAACACCGCTTCGTATGCCTTGCTTCTTCAGCATCTGTGCCACTGTTTCTGTTTTGCTGCGGCTCATGCAATAAATAATTCCACTCTCGTGGGGATGATTGGCGATGAGATCCAATATGGCTTTACTCTTTTCTTTTTGTTGGCATCCCCGCTTCACGCTCAGGCTTAGGTTGGGGCGGTCAAAAGAAGAAATATATACGGCAGGGTCCGTCAGATGGAGTTGATCAATGATGTCCTGACGGGTTATCTTATCAGCGGTGGCGGTTAATGCTATAATAGGAACATGCGAGAACTTTGCATGTAAAATTCCCATCTGCGTATATTCGGGACGAAAGTCGTGCCCCCATTGCGAAATGCAATGCGCCTCATCAATAGCGAAGAGTGAGATGTGGATTTCGCGAAGCAAGTAGTCGGCTTCGGCAATCAGCTTTTCGGGCGATATATAGAGTAGTTTTATCTTCCCCTCAATGCAAGCGCGGCGTAGACTGGCATTCTGGGTTTCGTTGTTGTTACTGTTGAGCGCACAAGCTGCTATTCCGTTAGAGCGCAAAGATTCTACCTGATCCCTCATCAACGAAATCAAGGGGGAGACCACCACGACTGTTCCATCACTGAGTAGTGCCGGAAGTTGATAGCAAATTGACTTTCCGCCACCAGTAGGCATTAGCACCAAGGCATCTTTTCCATTCATTACGTCACGAATAATCGCTTCTTGTAAGGGACGAAAACTGTTGTAGCCGAAATAGGTCTTTAGCGTTTGAATCATTGTTAATGTGTTAGTCTATGCTGCAAAGATAGTGTTTTGTGTGCAAAAGGAAAGAATAGTATTTGATTAAGAGTAATAAAATGGCTTTTAAACAGTTAAATATTCTTATTATGCCTCTGGCGATAGGCTTTTTTTACCTTTCGAGTTGTTCTATTATAAAAAATACATACGAAATAGTTGCACGTTTGAAAATAATGTATGAAATTTGTGACGTCTAAAGTTACTATCAATAGTGATATTTAAAAACAAACCCTAACCAGTTAATTCAATGAGTGATTTAGAAAACAAAAAACAGGAAGAAGCTCCCAAAAAGCGTCCTTACAACTTAAGGGACAAGAAGGAGAAAAAGGCTGCTTACCGATCATTAATCAGACCCGAATTGGCAGACGAATTGTACGATAAGATTCTGAATATTATTGTGGTTCAGAAGAAGTACAGAGACGCTGAATACTCAGCTAAAGATTTAGCGAAAGAACTGAAAACCAATACACGCTATCTTTCGGCTGTAGTAAACTCTCGCTTTGGTCAAAATTATTCTTGTCTATTAAATGAGTACAGAGTAAAAGACGCTTTGCATTTGTTGACAGATAAGAGATATGCTGATAAAAACGTTGAAGAAATAAGTGCAATGGTAGGCTTTGCCAACCGTCAATCTTTTTATGCAGCATTCTATAAGAACGTGGGAGAAACTCCTAACGGATTCCGTAAGAAAAGTTTGGAAAAAATGAAATAATTGCGCTGAGAAGCTCATTAAAGAGGAACTATCCTGAAGCAACTTCGGGGTATTTCCTTTTCGTGTTTTATATCCCTCCCTAAACAAATCAAAAAACTGCTGAGGCAGACATTATGAATAATACGGTAGAACAATTTGCTGATTTACAAATATTACGTTATCAAGTACCTGGTTTTGAACAATTATCACTAAGACAGAAGGAGCTGGTTTATTATTTATCGCAGGCGGCGCTGGTGGGAAGAGACCTTTTGTTCGATCAGAATGGCAAGTATAATCTGACCATCCGCAGGATGCTCGAAGCGGTGTATACGCATTATCAAGGCGAGCGGACGACGGCTGACTTTCAGCAGATGACGATTTATCTCAAACGCGTATGGTTCTCTAACGGCATTCATCATCATTATGGTTCGGAAAAGTTTATGCCGGCTTTTACTCCGGAATTTTTGCGTGAGGCAGTGATCAGTATTGACGCTGCTTGCTTGCCATTGGCAGAGGGGCAGAAGGCGGGGCAGCTGTGTGATGAAGTATTCCCGGTCATTTTCGATCCGGCAGTAATGCCCAAGCGTGTCAATCAAACGGATGGAGAAGACCTGGTGCTTACCTCCGCATGTAACTATTACGACGGAGTGACACAAGCAGAAGCCGAGGCTTTCTATACCAAAAAGAAGGTTTCAACAGACGAAACGCCCGTCTCATTCGGGTTAAACAGTCGTTTGGTTAAGAGTAACGGGTTGGTTACAGAGAAGGTCTGGAAGGTAGGCGGACTCTATACGCAGGTTATCGAGAAAATAATCTATTGGCTAAAAAAAGCAGAAGGAGTGGCTGAGAACGAAGTTCAAAAGGCTGTAATGAATAAATTGATAGCTTATTATACTACGGGCGATTTGCAAACATTCGATGAATATGCCATCCTTTGGGTGAAGGACTCCTATGTGCACGTTGATTTTATTAATGGCTTTACCGAAACCTATGGCGATCCGTTGGGTATGAAGGCTAGCTGGGAATCGCTTGTTAATATCAAAGATTTGGAAGCTACCAAGCGTACGGAACTTATTAGCTTGAATGCACAATGGTTCGAGGACCATTCTCCGGTGAACAAACTCTATAAAAAAATAAAGGTGAAAGGGGTTTCTGCCAAAGTGATTACTGCGGCTATTCTTGCCGGTGACCTGTATCCCGCAACGGCTATTGGCATCAATTTACCCAACTCGAACTGGATTCGTGACCGGCATGGTTCTAAATCGGTAACGATTGGTAACATTACTGCTGCTTATAACCGAGCAACACATGGCAATGGTTTCAGTGAAGAGTTTGTGTATAGCCACATCGAACGCCAACTGATTGACCGCTACGGTGATTTGACAGGTAACTTACATACCGACTTACATGAATGCTTGGGACATGGTTCTGGCAAATTGCTTCCCGGCATAGACGCCGATGCACTGAAAGTCTATGGAGCTACAATTGAAGAAGCGCGTGCCGATTTGTTCGGTCTGTATTACATGGCGGATGAGAAACTGATACAACTTGGCTTGACACCGGACGGCGAAGCTTACAAAGCCGAGTACTACACTTTTTTGATGAATGGATTGATGACTCAATTAGTTCGCCTAGTGCCGGGCAATGAGGTGGAAGAGGCGCACATGCGCAATCGTCAGCTCATTGCGCGCTGGGTTTATGAAAAAGGACTGACGGATAACGTTGTGGAAATGCCTAAGAAAGGCGGAAAGACGTATGTAGTAGTACATGATTACGTCCGCTTGCGTCAGCTCTTTGGAGAACTGCTTGCGGAAATTCAGCGCATTAAGTCGACTGGTGACTTCAACGCCGCCCGCACATTAGTCGAGACGTATGCGGTAAAAGTAGACCCGGACCTTCACCAAGAAGTACTGGAACGCTACAAGAAGCTTCATTTGGCTCCATACAAAGGATTTGTCAATCCCGTGTACAAAGCTTTAACCGCTCCCGACGGAACGATAACCGATGTAACTGTGAGCTATGAGGAAGGATATGCCGAACAGATGTTGCGTTATAGCAAAGATTATTCTCTTCTTCCTTCTATTAATAATTGATTCGTATGGATATAACAGAACAACTAAGAAGTATCAAAACACAACTCCGTCTCTCGATGAACGGAGTGGTTTCTCAAAGTATGCGCGAAAAAGGGTTGGTTTATAAACTCAATTTCGGTGTAGAACTTCCCCGTATTAAAACGATTGCCGCTACTCACGAGAAGAATCATGAGCTGGCTCAGGCATTGTGGAAAGAAAACATTCGCGAGTGCAAGATTCTGGCAGGAATGTTGCAGCCCGTTGATAGTTTTTACCCTGAAATAGCCGACATTTGGGTAGAAGCTATGCCTACGATGGAGATTGCAGAACTTAGTTGCATGAATTTGTTTCAACATCTGCCTTATGCCCCTGCAAAGTCTTTTCACTGGATTGCTTCTGAGGAAGAGTATGCCCAAGTGTGCGGCTTTCTGACCATTGCCCGCTTGCTGATGCAAAAGGGTGAGATGGACGAACGTCCGGCGGAAGAGTTTCTCGATCAGGCTATTACTGCCGTCCTTTCCGGTAGTTATGGCGTGCGTAATGCAGCGTTGTTAGCACTTCGCCGCTACATGCAGCATAGTCAGGACCATGCGTTGTGCGTTTGTCGTTTGGTGGAAAGAATGGAAGGTTCAACTGTAAAAGAAGAGCAGATGCTCTGCCAGCTGGTTG
This sequence comes from Bacteroides sp., assembly GCA_036652495.1. GTDB lineage: Bacteria > Bacteroidota > Bacteroidia > Bacteroidales > Bacteroidaceae > Bacteroides. Next base: position 21,106 of record JAVVVS010000008.1, on the reverse strand, counting down.
AAGAAGAAACTATAGAGGAATAAAAAACTTCTGTGAATCATTTGCTTTCCACAAAAAACGATTAACTTTGTTCGCGCTAATTTTATGCCGATATGGAAACTCAGAACGTTAAAGATACGGTAAAGCAGATATTCACCGAATATTTGAATGCGAACGGGCATCGTAAGACCCCCGAACGTTATGCCATACTTGACACCATCTATTCCATAGACGGACACTTTGATATAGATATGCTTTATTCGCAGATGATGAATCAAGAAAATTTCCGCGTAAGCCGGGCTACTCTTTACAATACTATCATTCTGCTCATTCATGCGAAGCTGATTATAAAACATCAGTTCAGTACCTCTTCCCAATACGAGAAATCATTTAATTGCGAAACGCATCATCATCAAATTTGCACTCAGTGCGGCACAGTGACTGAGTTTCAAAATGAAGCTTTGCAAAATGCAATAGAAAGTACAAAGTTAAACAAATTCCAATTGTCACATTACTCCTTATATATTTATGGTATATGCAGTAAATGCGACCGAATAAATAAACGAAAGAAAGTAAATAACAACAATAAAAAAGAAAAATGAAAGTAGATGTTCTTTTAGGATTACAATGGGGCGACGAAGGAAAAGGCAAAGTAGTCGATGTTTTAACCCCGAGATACGATGTGGTAGCACGTTTTCAAGGCGGTCCCAATGCCGGTCATACGTTAGAGTTCGAAGGACAGAAGTATGTGCTTCGTTCCATTCCTTCTGGCGTTTTTCAAGGTGACAAAGTAAATATAATTGGTAATGGTGTTGTGCTGGACCCAGCTTTGTTCAAAGCCGAGGCGGAAGCTTTGGAAGCATCGGGGCATTGTTTGAAAGAGAGACTGCACATTTCGAAGAAAGCGCATCTTATCTTGCCCACTCATCGCATTCTGGATGCTGCTTATGAAGCTGCTAAAGGAGATGCAAAAGTTGGCACTACGGGTAAGGGCATCGGTCCTACTTATACAGATAAAGTAAGTCGTAACGGTGTGCGTGTAGGAGATATTCTCGAAAATTTCGATCAGAAATACGCTGCTGCCAAAGCACGTCACGAGCAGATTCTTAAAAGTTTGAATTATCAATATGACCTGACTCAATTGGAGAAAGACTGGTTTGCAGGTATCGAATACTTGAAACAATTTCAAATTGTGGATAGCGAGCACGAAATCAACGGTCTGCTCAAAGCAGGTAAAACAGTGCTTTGCGAGGGTGCACAAGGCACAATGCTCGACATAGATTTTGGCTCTTATCCCTTTGTGACTTCTTCGAATACCGTTTGTGCTGGTGCTTGTACGGGGTTGGGCGTAGCTCCCAATAAGATAGGCGATGTTTATGGCATTTTCAAAGCTTATTGTACGCGGGTAGGTGCGGGTCCATTCCCTACCGAATTATTTGACGAGACAGGCAATCAGATTTGTACGTTGGGACATGAGTTCGGTTCGGTGACCGGACGCAGGCGGCGTTGTGGATGGATTGACTTGGTAGCGCTGAAGTACTCTATTATGATCAACGGTGTCACCAAACTCATCATGATGAAGAGTGACGTGCTTGATTCGTTTGAACTGATAAAGGCTTGTGTGGCGTATAAAATGAATGGAGAAGAAATAGATTACTTCCCTTATGATATTAACGAAGCTGTAGAACCTGTTTTTGTGGAGCTTCCGGGCTGGGAAATGGATATGACGAAGATGCAGAGCGAAGATGAATTCCCTGAAGAGTTTAATGCTTATCTCGACTTCTTGGAAGAACAATTGGGTGTAGAAATAAAAATCGTTTCGGTTGGTCCGGACAGAGAGCAGACCATCGAACGTTATACGGAATAACGTTTTAATCTTTTAAATAACACACATAATCATGAGAAAACAATTCTTTTCCTTGTTGTTATTGTCGGCTTTTACAGCAACTACTTTTGCTCAGCCGGGTTACCAACCTTCAGAAGGGAACTTGAAAGCACGCAGTGAATTCCAAGATAATAAGTTGGGCATCTTTTTGCACTGGGGGTTATACAGCATGCTGGCTACTGGTGAATGGGCGATGACAAATAACAATTTGAACTATAAGGAATATGCCAAATTGGCGGGCGGATTCTATCCTTCTAAGTTCAATGCAGACAAATGGGTGGCTTCTATTAAAGCCTCGGGTGCGAAGTATATCTGCTTCACCACCCGGCATCATGAAGGGTTTTCGATGTTCAATACCCAGTATTCCGATTATAATATCATCAAAGCGACTCCTTTCAAACGTGACATCGTGAAGGAATTGGCGGATGCTTGTGTTAAGCAAGGTATCAAACTCCATTTCTATTATTCACATCTTGACTGGGTGCGCGAGGATTATCCTTGGGGAGGTACGGGGCGTGGTACCGGACGTCCCGATGCAAAGGGGAACTGGCAGAGTTATTATCAGTTTATGAATAATCAGCTGACGGAACTGCTAACGAACTATGGTCCTGTAGGAGCTATCTGGTTTGATGGTTGGTGGGATCAGAAGGCTGGTTTTGACTGGCAGCTGTCCGAACAATACGCTCTGATTCATCGCCTGCAACCTGACTGCTTGATTGGAAACAATCATCATCAGAGTCCTAATCCAGGTGAAGATATTCAAATTTTCGAACGCGACCTTCCCGGAGAAAATGCAGCCGGGCTTTCGGGACAAGATGTGAGCCGTCTGCCGTTAGAGACTTGCGAAACGATGAACGGAATGTGGGGATATCGAATTAATGATGCAAATTATAAATCGACGAAAACGTTGATTCATTACCTTGTGAAAGCGGCGGGAAAGAATGCGAATCTGCTAATGAACATAGGTCCGCAACCCGATGGCGAACTGCCTGAAGTGGCAGTACAGCGCATGAAGGAGATGGGAGAGTGGATGGCAGTGTATGGCGCAACCATACAAGGCACCCGTGGAGGGTTAGTGGCTCCGCACAACTGGGGAGTGACGACGCAAAAAGGCAACAAGCTTTATGTGCACATTCTCAATTTGCCCGATCAATCGCTTTTCTTGCCTCTTGCTAATTGTGATATAAAGAAAGCTGTGTTCTATAAAGATAAGGCTTCCTTGCGCTTTACGCGTTGCAAAGGCGGTGTATTGCTCGAATTAGGAGCCGTGCCCACCGATGTAGATTGTGTGGTAGAACTGACTCTAGGAAAAGGTCTTTGATATTTATTTATTTCTGGCAAACAATTTGTAGGGACAAATTGTAGTAATCATTAAAAACGAAAGAATATGATGTCTTATTGGATATTATTTATTGGTATTGCCGTAGCTAGTTGGTTGGTACAGTCTAATCTGCAACGCAAATTTAAAAAGTACTCGAAGATTGCGACGGGAAACGGAATGACGGGAAGAGATGTGGCCATGAAAATGCTACAGGACAATGGAATCACGGACGTGACGGTGACGCATACACCGGGACGATTGACCGACCATTATAACCCTGCCAACAAAACCGTAAACTTGAGCGAGGGCGTGTACGAAAGCAATAGCATTATGGCAGCCGCTGTGGCAGCTCATGAATGCGGGCACGCTGTGCAGCATGCACGGGCTTATGCGCCTTTGACCTTGCGCAGCAAATTGGTACCCGTGGTAAGCTTTGCTTCGCAGTGGATGACTTGGCTGCTTTTGGGCGGCATTTTGCTGCTGAATTCTTTTCCGCAGTTATTGCTGGCTGGTATTATTTTGTTTGCTTTGACCACACTGTTCAGTTTTATCACACTTCCGGTGGAGATTGATGCCAGCAAACGCGCTTTGGTTTGGCTGAGCGGTTCGGGTATTACAAACTCTTACAACCATGCTCAAGCAGAAGATGCACTCCGCTCTGCTGCTTATACGTACGTAGTAGCTGCACTTAGTTCATTGGCCACACTGATTTATTATGTGATGATTTTTATGGGGCGCCGGGACTAAGTACATAAAGCAAAACTGTATAAGTAAACGATAAAGCTCCCTCTTTTGGACTAACGAATCCAAAAGAGGGAGCTTTTTCTTGTTCAGGGCAACCGCATCAAAAGTTTGATTCTATTTAGCACAATAGGTACACGAACAATGTCCTACGCGCACCCCGCCCAAACCAAACAGCTGTGCGGGACGTCAGCTCTCGGCAGAGGATGGGGCAACTCTCGGCAGACGATTCATCTTCTTCCGTCGAAAGATTCGTCATCCTTCGGCAGAGGATGGTTCCTCTTCCGTCAGAGGATTATTTCATTGATGTGGTTGCCCTGTTTTTTTGTCTGGATTACTTCGTTTGAAGAGTTGCCGAATATATTTCAGGAGTCGGAAGGGCATTTGTTTATCTTCCGCTATAGAGTTTGTTAATAAGGTCTTCGCGGCCAATGCGTCGCAGCTCGTTGATGATGTTTCGCCTCTCTTCGGGCTTGTACCAAAAGAAGAACTGCCGTTGTGCCAGTTTCTCCCGTTGCGTTTTGGCGCTGAACACAGGCTCGAGAGTGTATGGATGGAATCCGGCATACCACGCTTCGGTAGATACGGTCATAGGAGTGGGAGTGAAATCCTGCACTTGTTCCAAATGGAAGTCTAGCTGCTTGGTCAGTACAGCTAGTTCTGCCATATCTTCTTCACGGCATCCGGGATGACTGGAGATAAAGTAAGGAATCAGTTGCTGCCGCAAGTTCAGTTCGCTGTTGATGCGCTCGAATATTTTTTTAAATTCGATGAATTGACTGAACGATGGTTTGCGCATAATGTTCAACACTGCATCGTTCGTATGTTCCGGCGCTACCTTTAAACGTCCGCTGACGTGGTTGGCAATCAGCTCGCGGGTGTACTCGGTTGTGCTGCGGTTGGTGGCGGCGTCTTTGCTTTGATGCAGCAGCAAATCGTATCGTACGCCGCTACCGATAAATGATTTTTTGATACCAGGCAGTGCATCTACTGCCTGATAAATATCGAGCAATGGACGGTGGCTGGTGTTCAGATTGGGACAGACCTTGGGATGGATGCACGACGGACGTTTGCATTTTTTGCAAATCTCTTCCTCCCGTCCGCGCATTTGGTACATATTGGCGGATGGTCCGCCTAAGTCGCTGAGGTAGCCTTTGAAATCGGGCATTTCAATCACCTCTTTTACTTCTTTTAGTATGCTTTCTTTGCTGCGGCTAACAATGAATTTGCCCTGATGCGCAGAGATGGTGCAGAAGGCGCAACCACCAAAACAGCCTCGATGAATGTTTACCGAGAATTTAATCATATCATAGGCCGGGATGCGCTTTCCTTTATATTTAGGATGTGGCAAGCGTGTATAAGGCAGGTCGAACGAATGATCTAATTCGGCTTCACTCATAGGAGGGTAGGGTGGATTGACCACTACAATCTGCTTGTCCACCGCCTGTAGGATGCGGCAGGCAGCGTATTTGTTAGATTCTTCTTCGATGTGACGGAAGTTGGCGGCTTGTTTCTTCTTATCCTTCAAACATTCTTCGTGCGAATAGAGTTCGATGGTGTCGGTGGCTGGTAGCACAGACTGCTCTGCTTGTTTCCACAAGAAAGCGGTCTGGGGGATGTTGGTGGGGAGATCCTGACTTAGAACGGGGCGATCCAGACTCACCAACCGTTGCGCGAGTTCGGTCATCGGCTTCTCGCCCATACCGTAAATCAACAAGTCGGCACCGCTGTCGCAAAGAATGCTTTTCTGCACTTTGTCCTGCCAGTAATCGTAGTGCGAAAGGCGGCGCATACTTGCTTCAATGCCTCCCAATACTACGGGAACATCGGGATAAAGTTTCTTCAGAATCTGACTATAAATGATAGAAGGGTATTCTGGCCGCATGTCCGGTCTGCCGTCCGGTGTGTAAGCATCTTCACTGCGGAGGCGTTTGTTGGCGGTGTATTTGTTCACCATCGAGTCCATGCAGCCGGCGGAAATGCCGAAAAACAATCGTGGACGCCCCAGTTTCTTGAAGTCGCGCAAATCATCGCGCCAATTGGGTTGAGGGATAATGGCAACCCGTAGTCCGCACTCCTCTAGTATGCGACCAATCACGGCCGCACCGAAAGAAGGGTGATCTACGTATGCATCGCCACTAAATAAAATCACGTCCAATTCATTCCATCCGCGTATTTCTACTTCTTTTTTGCTGGTGGGCAGCCAGTCAGTCAGTCGGTATTCTTTCATGCGGTAAAGATACGGATAATTTTGTGGATTAAGAATTTGTGAACTGGATTGTCATTTGTTCGCCGTCGTATATCTCGCGGAAGCCGATGCCTTGCTCTGACAGATACTCTTTGAGGTCCTGAAAAGCGTCGGCGTTTTCCATGATAATTTCTACTACCTCGCCGATGGCGGCGTTGCAGATGCCTTTGATGGCTGGAATCAGTGGACTGTAAGTCGTCAGTCCGCGAGTATCGACCGTTGTCATGCTTCTTCTTCTTCTTGATTAATGAGCCAAGTAAGATAAAGCTTGATGAGCTGTTGCAAGCCGAGCGCTTTCATGTTCGTGTGGTAGATGACGTCGATGCAGAGGTCGAGCAAATCTTTGCTGTTCTCTTCTTGACTGGCAATGATGGAGCGGATATTGAGTTTCAGCTTATCGAGTACTGTTTCGTCCACGATACCCGTGCTGTCTATTAGGTGGCGGAAGAGGGCGTGCTTTTCAATTGTTTTCAAGTTATCTTCAGAAACTTCAATGATGCGTGTACCGCTGAGATTGGCTTGGATAGTATACATGGTTTTTTCGTTTTAAGATGATTATTCGTAAGTCCTGTAATGATTAACATGAGCAAAGATAAAACTTTTCGTGACAGATGATGCGTTGCGAAGAGATTATTTTCGTTTTTCTTCAAAGAATCCCAGTGCGGCTGCCATAACCTTTGCCCGATTTCTTTCCGATTCAATACTTTCGAAGGGGAAGCCGAGGACGAATGTGCGGTAATTGCCTTCGTAGGCGATGGCAGCGCTTTGATTTCCGGGCGCATAGAGCATGACGGAGAAAGCGGGAGCTACCGGAACGATACACTCCGGCGCAATTACAGGATAAGTTTGTTCATTGGGCAGACGGGGGATAGTGAGCGTGCATCCCAAGCCGTTGATACGACCGGACCGGTCAGACAATGAACCTTGATAGCCGTACTTCAAGATGTTTTCGGTGAACTCTCGGTTGCCTTGCGAGGAGCTCATGTCGCTTCCCAAATACGACCCGCTCACGAGCAGGTTACCTCCCGATTGGCAATAAGCGGTCAGGAAGCGCTGCATCTGCGAGGAAAATGTTTTGTAATATGCGTGTGCCCGAACCTCCTCTTTTTCTAATCCGAGAATATAATCAATTATCGGATAGTTTTCTGGAGAAACTTGCCCGCTTTCTATCGCTTCATCGCTGCATGAAACAAAACTGTAGCGCCCTGTTGCTTGAATCGCTTTTCCATGAATAAAAGGATAATCAAAGCTGTTGCCGGCTATTCTTTTCCCTTCATACTCTTTGCCGCTTTCTCCCAAACTGCCTTTGCCCTCTTTGCCGGCTTGCATCCGGTCGAACCCGGTTTGCGCACCGCAGAGTGAAATGTTATAGAGATAGGGCACTCCCGGATCTTGCTCCAAATCGAAACCGGCTTCGGTAGCGGTGTTGATCACTGCGGGACCGCTGACGCGGTCGAATCCGTTGATGATTAGCACCCGGTTACGTTCGCGCTTAGCTTTGTAGGCGGATAATATCTCCGACGGAAAACTTTCACCGCCACGGTTGACGGCCGTCACTTTGAATGAGTACACCAGTCCGGGTTCTATCTTTAAGGTATAAGACGTTTTGCTTACCAAGACGCCATTGTCAAAACCTCCGTATCCCACGCGGGTATATACAACGTATTCTTGCGGACGCGCTGTGGGTTCCAGCGGATCATCGTCGCCTTGCCAAGAAAGCGTGAACGTGTTTTTTTTCTTCCCGAACTGGATGGCAAAATGACTGACGGGTAATGGTTGGACCACATACTCTTTCCCGTGCTGACTGCTGAGGAATTGAAGTACGGATTTATAAATAGAACGTCCAACGGTGAATTTAAAATTAGGATCGTGCCCCAGTTGCATATCGGCAAAGTTTTGATGAGACAGCAGTTCGATGATAGAAGAGGGCACGGCAGGCAAGCGCGTTTCGCTGTAGTTGCGGTCCCACATGCTGCGGCGTGTCCAAGGAATGTTGAATCCAGCACGAATGTCTTTCTGCAATTGCGTAAGGGTGATGTCGGTCAGGTCACGCGAAGCGTAGCGATCGGTGCCCGTACTTAGCTGTCCGTTATTCGTATGGGTGGTGTAAATACCCAGTGATCCGATAATCTCGTCCGTCTTGCTGCTGCCTGCATCGCTGTGCAAAGCCAGTGCCATTTCTAAGGGAACGCCCAGTCCTTGCTGTTTCGGATTATAAACAGATCCGCCCGAGAGATAATTGAGGGTGTTGGAGCGTGTGTTGATGTCGTCGGTGTAATCATTCTCACCCTTGCGTCCGCTATACACTTCGTAAGGCATTCCCGCCCATTGAGCCGAATAACGGGCGCCTTCCAGATAACGGGGCAGTCCGCTCACAGCATTGCCACGAGTGATATTCCCCATCCCGCCGCCAAAACGAACGGCATCGGCACAGACTACTCCGCTCTTCGAACTTTGGTTGCTGAGGACGACCATGCCATAATCATTTTTTCCTTTGTCGAACTCGAATGTGCCTAAGTACACCCAAGTGCCTCCGCCTATCTGCTGGTTGACGTTGAATGCTGTGACCCCTCCTTTGTGGAAGACAAGGTATTTAGCATCCGTCACACTGTTTGATAGCGATTGATAAGAAACGTAAACAGCATAGTTGCCTGTTTCGGGAATGGTGGGAATCCATTCGGCAAAAGCTTTGTCTTTTTTCTTTTCGGTGGGGGCAAAGCGTGCGGTGCCTGTCAAAAACGGATTCTCTCCGTCGCGATAGAGGTGTTGCTTCTGGGCAAAACCTTTGCTTCCGGTCAGTCCCCAACGGGCTTTGCGGCTGTTTTGTTCCAGATAGATAGAGCTGCTTTGAGTATCGTTATCTACAATCACTTCGTTCTTTTGCGTATCCCGTTCGCGGGGAGTGAATACATTTGCTCCCGCATTTTCCAACATCGGGATGACGTAGGGCAGGATGAACGATTGTGTGAACAGATCTTCTGTGGTGCAGAACAGGCGTGGACGCTGCCATCCCCATTCGTTCTTATCATTCTTATAATACTTTCCGTGGCTTTGCCAAAGGGCGATGTGACGGTTCTCTAGTCCGCGTGAAACGTCATAAGGACGGGACATGTTTTTTACCCATGGTTCGCCTTTATAGTCTGTTTGCAGAGACAGGCGCGCTTTGTCTTTCTTTTTTTTTCGATAAAAGTTGGGTATTAATTCTTCGATGGGCTTGTTGTCGACATAGAGGGTCATCGTAAAAAAACGTATAGGACCGGGCAACAATTCTTCTACTTGCTGATAGATGTTTTCTACTGTTTCGGGAAGAAAGGGTTGGTAGGCAAAACTCTCGGTCACATAGATGGCAATCTTTTTCCGATCGTAGTCTATGTCGAAACTTTTCAGTTGTGCACTATTGGTCTTGGCGGTAGTGGGAGTGTAGCTGCCAAAATAGCTTGTCAGTCGCTCTTTTACATTTCGTTCGATGTCTTGAGCATAGAGAATGTGTGTTCCGATAAGCAGGAGCAGCAGGAGCAGTGGTGACTTTTTCATAAAAACGGCTTGTGATATTTTGTTTTTCGTTGCAAAAGTAACAAAAAAAGAGTGGATAGCTTTACGCTACCCACTCTTCTGTTTTTCTTTTATCAATTATTATAGGGGGACATATTCCACAAAAGCTTCCATTGCTTCGTACGAAGCCAGACCCAAACTATCGTAAAGGGCAGCCGTGTTGCGGTTGCGGTCTTCACTGCGTTGCCAGAAGAGGCGCTCGTCGTTACCTAAGAACGGAGCACTTTCCATCTGCGACTGATGTTTGAGAATCGAGTTGCGTTTAGCACGCAATTCCTCGGGGCTGATAGGCACTGCCATTTCGATGTTCTCGATTTCCCATTCTGCCCATGCGCCGCGATACATCCACATACGGCATTCTTTCAGCCACTCGGCACCTTCTTCTTTCTCCAGATCGATGGCTGCCATGACAGAGTCCGTGCATACGCGGTGTGTTCCGTGCGGATCAGCCAAGTCGCCGGCAATGAAAATTTGGTGCGGCTTCAGTTCACGGAGCAGATTGCGTACAATTTCCACATCGGCTTCGCTGATTGGATTCTTCTGAATCTTGCCTGTTTCGTAGAACGGCAAATCAAGGAAGTGAACGCGCTCCAAAGGAATATTATTGTATGCGCAAGCGGTGCGAGCCTCGCCACGGCGTATCAATCCTTTGATTGTCAGAATATCGTGCGAATCAATATCGCCGTCTTTCTTGTCTTTCAAGAATTGGCGGATAGTAGCGTATTGATCGTTGATAATGGCTGATTCACTATTCATGAATATCTGGTTGAAGCCGTTGATGAAGTGCATGAAACGTACCACTTCTTCGTCGCCTACGGCAATGTTTCCAGACGTTTCGTAAGCGATGTGCACTTCGTGCTTTTGTTCTACTAACCGGCGGATTGTGCCACCCATTGAGATAACGTCATCATCGGGATGCGGAGAGAAGACAATTACGCGTTTAGGAAACGGTTTAGCACGTTCGGGACGATACGTATCGTCGGCATTGGGCTTTCCGCCCGGCCATCCGGTAATGGTATGTTGCAGGTCATTGAAAATCTTGATATTGACGTTGTATGCCGAACCGAAGAGTGCAAGCAGTTCGCTCAATCCGTTTTCGTTATAATCTTTGTTGGTTAGTTTCAAGATGGGCTTTCCTGTCAGTTGGCACAGCCAAACAATGGCACTGCGGATGAGTTTGTCGTTCCACTCGCAAGAGGTTACTAACCAAGGGCGATGAATACGCGTCAAGTTGCTAGCGGCGGATAGGTCGATGGCTACGTGCGCATTGTTGTGTGTTTGCAGGTACGAAGACGGGATGGTGTCGGTGATAGCACCTTCCACGCATTCTTTAATCATGTGTGCTTTTTCTTCTCCCCATGCCAATAAATAAATCTTCTTGGCACTCAGGATCGTGGCTACACCCATGGTGATAGAACTAATAGGAGTGCTTTCTAAGTTCCCGAAGATTTTTGATGCTTCGTTGCGTGAGCCGCTGTCTAGCAAAATCAGCCGGGTGGTAGAATTCAGTCGAGAGCCCGGTTCATTGAAAGCGATGTTACCTACGCGACCGATACCCAGCAGGGCAATGTCGATTCCGCCAAAGCTTTCGATGCGCTGCTCGTAGAGGCGGCAATACTCGAAAATGGTATCTTTTGCAATGGTTCCTTCGGGGGTGAATACGTTCTGCTTGTCTACGTCAATGTGGTCGAGCAGCATTTCTTTCAATGCGTTGAAGTTGCTGTTGATAGCATCTGCGGTGAGTGGATAGTATTCGTACATATTGAATACAATCACGTTGCGGAAACTTAGTCCCTCTTCTTTGTGCATACGGATGAGTTCGGAATACACGCTGCGGGGAGAACTGCCACCCGGCAAAGCCAATACGCAGAATCGTCCGGCTTTTTGTTTTTCGCGGATGACCTGTGCTATTTCGCAGGCAATGTAGCTAGCGCCTTCTTCTACAGATTCGTAGATGTCAGTAGGGATTTTCTCGAATCGGGTTAATACCGATCTTTCAAAGGCATTCTCAGGTCTGTAATATCTGGGCGATATTCTATTGAGAGTGATTTGAGAACTTAAGTTTGTTTTCATAAAATTGGGGTTATTATGTGATGTCAGATTAAAGTCGTGTCTTTAGTCTTTTTGTTCTACAAAGATACAAAAGAACTTTATTATAGAAACTACCCGCTTTGAGGTATTGTTGCTCTATTTCCTTGTTTTTAACATTTATTTCGGGGCAAGGGTGAAAGCTGGAAGGCATCAGCGTCTTTCCAAGCCGGAAACTTTTCGCGAAACTGTTGTAAATCGGACAGGGAGAGGACGGTTGTAGCTATCTTTTCTTCTTTATCGGGCGCAGCAACCAAGGCTTCGCCTTTAGGCGAATAAATCATGCTTCCTCCCGTATAGCACAGTTGGTTGCCGTCAGTGCCTACGCGATTGACGCCGCAGACGTAACTCATGTTTTCTATGGCACGTGCGCGGAGCAAGGTATCCCATGCCAGTTGGCGGGGTTCAGGCCAGTTGGCTACATAGATTAAGAGGTCGTATCCGTTGGCTACATTGCGGCTCCACACTGGGAAGCGCAGGTCATAACAGATGAGCAGGCGGATGTTCCAGCCTCGGTAAGAAATGAGTGGTGAGGGGGCTTCGCCCGCCGCGAAGTGCTCGGTTTCATGTCCCATTCGGAAAAGGTGGTGCTTGTCGTAATAGTATTCTTCTCCTTCGGGGGTCAGAAAGAAACCGCGGTTGTAATGCTGCCCTTTGTCTCCGCACGCCATGTAGCTTCCGGCAATGGCGAAATGGAATGCTGCTGCCCATTGCTTCAAAGTGCTGATGGTTTTGCCATCCGTTGGCTCTGCCAGCTCCCGGCTTTTCATGCTGAATCCGGTGGAGAACATTTCTGGTAGAACAACAATCTCCGTTGTTCCCTGAAGGCTTGTGAGCTTTGAGTGGAGCGAACGGAGATTCTCTTGTTTGTTTTCCCAACGAATGTCTGTTTGAATGATTGAGATTGTCATGCCTCTATCTTAAATATGACCTAAGGCAAAGTTCTCGGGATGTTTCCCTACAAAGTCTTTGTAATAGAGCTTGATTTCGTGCAGGTCTTTTTCTATGTCTCCTGATGGCTGGATGGATTTAGTGGCGGAAATGGTTTTGGACGGATAGTCTATTCCCACTAGCACAATAGGTACATTGGCTTTGAGAGCGATGTAATAGAATCCTTTTTTCCAATGCGGATTTGCTTTGCGCGTTCCTTCGGGAGTGATGGCTAAATGGAATCTTTTTGATTCCTTAAAATGACGAACCATTTGTTCCACCAGCGAGGTCTTGTGTCCACGGTTTACCGGAATGCCGCCTATGGCTCTGAAGAAGACTCCTAACGGGAAAAAGAACCATTCTTTCTTCATCATAAAACTAGTCTTCCGCCCCCAAGAGCCGTAAAATAGTTTGCCAATAAAGAGGTCGAGGTTGGTCGTGTGTGGAGCGGCGCAAACAACGCATTTGTCGTAGTTTGGCACCGATACATTCATCTTCCAGCCCAGCAACTTATAGTAGATGAAACGATAAAGAGCTTTTTTCATTTATTGGTAGTCTTTTTGATTAGTGCTTCGATGGTATCAATCAATTTATCCATTGTGTCGTCGAAACTTCGGTGAAGATGTCTGTAATATGCTTTTGCGTCTCCTGGTTCGGTATGGTTGATTCGACGGATATACTCTTTTTGTATTGCCATGGTGTCTTTTATTATTGTTTTTGTTTGTTCTATATCGCAGCTGGGATTTTGCAATCTGTGAAGGATGCAGATTAAATATATTTCTTCTGCAATATTGCGTATTTCTCTTTTAAAATGTCTTCTGCTTGTCATACTCTCTAATTGTTTTTAAGTGAATACTATGAAATAGGTTGTAAAGATAGAGAGTTTCTTTGGCTTTACCGAACAAATGTGAATGTTTTAAGAAAAAAATCAATTTGCTGGCTTAGAATGCGAAGCCTAAATTGATGTAGAATCCTAAATGCTTTGTTTCGCTGGAGTAGTTGAATGAGGCTTCGAGCGGACCGAACATGCTGTCTAGCCCATAGCCGATGCCGCCTCCATAAATTTTTTTTCCTTTCAAGGAGTGAAAGAAGTTGCTGTCACAAAAGGCTACGTTGCCCGTCAATGTAATATAATGGTTGCTGCCTAAGCGCTGGCGAAGTTTCAGGCTGCTGACGATGACTGATTTATCGCTCATTTCAATATTATCGATGCCTACAAAAGGCAGTTGCTGAGGCACGTAACGGGAAAAGACGTAGCCGCCCAAGGCATTGGAGCAAGGGTAGGGGATTTCTTTTCCTATCAGTACGCGTCCGTAGATGGAGGGCAGCAAGGTTGTCCGGCGGGCCGGTGCAAAGGCGCTTTCCCACGAGGCACTGATAGCGGAGAATGGAAGATGGCCGTTATAGCTTACCAGGTTGTCGGTGTATACGTTGTAACCTGCTTTAAAGTCGGAGCCTTTGGAGGGGAAGCTGCCTTTATTGTAGGTGTTATAGTGCAGTTGGGCAAAATAGTTGAAGAAGTGCTCCGGCTTCACTGCCAGGTTGAATTCTGGTTGGTTATAGAGGATGTTTTTGTACCGATAATACTCAATGCGGGCACCGATAGCAAAGCGCAGGTTTTTGTACCAGATATCGGAGAAGCTGAACTCGCCGGCATGGTATTTATAGGTTGTGTTGTACACTCGTTCGCCGTGAGAGTAGATGTTGATGTCGTTGTATTGAAATTGATAGGCGATATTGACGTTGCGCATTTGTGCCGGTTCTAAGGTGTATTCTACGCGAGCCATGTAGCGTTTTCCCAATCGTCCTGTGATGGATGCTTTTGAAGGGATGCGTGTTTTGAGGTTGGTTGTCACGTTGAGCAGCAGGGAAGCTATCTCTTCGGAGTCGAAGCGGATGCCGATATTTATGTTTTGTTCGTATTTCTCTTGGAGCAAGATGTGAAGGTTGTACTCTTGTGGCAGCACGTTGGTGAGTGTGTAGCTTGCATCAGAATAAGCTTGACTTCCTCGCAGTATTGAGAGTGCCCGGTCTAGCTGGCTGATGTTGATGCTTGTGTATTCTTTTAGTTTGCACTTTTGCAGCAACCATTTTTGGTCGGCGTCGTCAATGCCCGAGAAGGTGATTTTTCTTACGAAAACGTTTCTTGAGAGGGAGAGGGCGTTGTATGGGCCATGTGGGCGGGGGATGAAATTCCGGGGGATGCCGATTGTTTTTTTCAGTTGTTGCAGGGCTTCCCAATGTTGGCGCGCTGCTTCTTCGCCGCGCTTCATCAAACTGTCGAGGGAGGCTGGTGCAAAGCTGGCAGCTGTGTACCCTTTTACGTTTACTTTGATGTAGGTGTCGGCAAGGGCGATGTTTTGTTGGTAATTGCTTTGACAGGTCAGGTTGATAATCTGACCGATGATTTCGGGCACTGTTTTCAGCTGGCCGGCGCCTTTTAATTCTTCTTGCACATCTACTCCGATGATGATGTCTGCTCCCATTTCTTTGGCGATGTTGGTAGGGAAGTTGTTTTTCATCCCTCCGTCTACGAGCACCATGCTGTCTATCCGCACGGGGGTGAAGACGAAGGGGATGGCCATGCTGGCGCGCATGGCGGTAGATAGTACGCCGCTGCGGAAAATTACGGGGTCGCCGTTCACTACATTTTCGGAAATGCAGGCAAAGGGGATGGGGAGTTTGTTGAAGTCGATGGAGTCGTGATAGCCTACGGTGAGTTCGGAGAACAGATTCGACAGGTTTTGCCCTTTGATAACGCCTCCTATTGATTTTTCTTTCATCCCTTTTGTGTAGGGAATAGAGAGGATGTAGGTTTCTGTGTTTTTCCGTTCTGTCATTGTTTGTTCGCTCCGTTTTATTTTGTCGCTTAGCAGAAAAGACCAATTTTGCTTGTCTACCATTTTGGTGAGCTGGCTGGGTGTGTAGCCGATGGCGTAGAGGCCTCCTACGATGGCTCCCATGCTGGTGCCGACCACGAAATCAATCGGTATGCCGGCTTCTTCGATTACTTTCAACGCGCCGATGTGGGCCACTCCTTTGGCGCCGCCGCCACTGAGCACGACGGCGACTTTTTTGCGCTGCTGGGCGTGTGCGGGCAGCAGGGCAAAAAAACTAAATAACAGAACAAAGAGGATGGGAATCGGCTTTTTCATAGATGTCAAGGGGTCAGGGGCTCTTATAATAAAATACAAATGTAGGATATAAATTGTTGACTCTCTTTTATTATTCAGAAAAAAAAGCGAAATTTGCATCGCTTTTGAAAAAAAACGCATTGAACTTACTAACACTAATAAATAAAGAAAATGACTAAGAGTGCATTGCAAATTGCAAGGGCTGCCTATCAGCCTAAACTTCCCAAAGCATTGAAAGGTTCTGTGAAAGCTGTTGAAGGTGCTGCTACTCAATCGGTAGCTGACCAAGAAGCTATCAAACAATTGTTTCCGAACACGTATGGTATGCCGCTGATTGCCTTTGAAGAAGGTCCGGCTGCACAACTTCCTGTGATGAACGTGGGTGTTATTCTTTCCGGCGGGCAAGCTCCGGGGGGGCACAATGTGATTTCCGGTTTGTTTGATGGCTTGAAGGCTTTGAACAAGGAGAACCGCTTATTTGGTTTTATCTTAGGTCCCGGCGGACTGGTGGATCATAATTATATGGAGCTGACGGTGGATATTATCAATGAATATCGCAATACCGGGGGTTTTGACATTATTGGTTCGGGGCGTACGAAGTTGGAAACTCCGGCGCAGTTTGACAAGGGGCTGGAAATCATCCATAAGCTGGGCATTAAAGCGATCGTGATTATTGGCGGTGATGATTCTAACACGAATGCTTGTGTATTGGCGGAGTATTATGCGGCCAAGAAGGCGGGCGTACAAGTAATCGGCTGCCCTAAAACTATCGACGGTGATTTGAAGAATGAGATGATTGAAACGTCTTTTGGCTTTGATACGGCTTGCAAGGTGTACTCGGAGGTGATTGGCAATATCCAGCGTGACTGCAACTCGGCCCGCAAATACTGGCATTTTATCAAATTGATGGGGCGTTCGGCTTCGCACATTGCGCTGGAATGTGCTTTGCAGGTGCAGCCTAATGTCTGCATCGTGTCTGAGGAGGTTGAGGAAAAGAATATGTCGCTGGATGATGTGGTGACGTACATTGCTGAGGTAGTGGCTAAGCGTGCTGCTCAAGAGAATAACTTTGGCACGGTGCTGATTCCCGAAGGTTTGATAGAGTTTATCCCTGCCATGAAGAGTCTGATTTCCGAGCTGAATGATTTCTTGGCTGCTAACGCCGAGGAGTTTTCTCAAATCAAGAAATCTCATCAACGGGACTATATCATCCGCAAACTTTCTCCGGCTAATTCGGCTATTTATGCTAGTCTGCCCGAAGGGGTGGCTCGCCAACTGTCTTTAGATCGTGACCCGCACGGAAATGTACAGGTGTCGCTCATTGAAACGGAGAAGTTGTTGTCTGAAATGGTTGCTACGAAATTGGCTGCTTGGAAGGAGGAGGGGAAGTATGTGGGCAAGTTTGCCGCTCAGCATCATTTCTTCGGTTATGAAGGGCGTTGCGCTGCTCCGTCTAATTATGACGCTGATTATTGTTATTCGTTGGGTTATACTGCTTCGATGCTGATTGCTAACGGCAAGACGGGTTACATGTCGTCGGTGCGCAACACGACTGCTCCTGCCGAACAATGGATTGCGGGGGGGGTGCCTATCACGATGATGATGAATATGGAGCGTCGTCATGGCGAGCTCAAGCCGGTGATTCAGAAAGCTTTGGTGAAACTCAACGGGGCTCCTTTCAAGGCTTTTGCTGCTTTGCGTGATCGTTGGGCTATGACTACGGATTATGTTTATCCGGGTCCTATCCAGTATTTCGGTCCGACGGAGGTTTGTGATCAGCCTACTAAAACCTTGGAGCTGGAACAAGCTAAATAATTTAAACTTTTTATTTCACCACGGGGAGGCGCAGCGCCTGCGCTTTTCTGTGGTGGATTTTATCTTTATGACACCTCGCAAATTGTCTCTTCCCCGCAAGAAATCTGCTGTTGCTTCCCGCCGCGCCCGGCGAAAGAGGAAGAAAACCCGCCGGGTCATGCCTGCTTGGCTGAGGAATCTGCTTGCCCTTCTTTTGGTTGGTGTTTTTTCTGTTACATTCTATTATTTTGTCATCCGCCCTTATTCGTACCGCTGGAAAGAGTGCTACGGGCAGAAGGCTTATGGCATCTGCCTGCCTTGTTGTTATGAAGTGCACGGCATTGACATTTCTCATTATCAGGGAGCTATCGACTGGGACAAACTGGTGCGGAACAAGGAGGCGGACTTTCCGCTTCACTTTATCTTTATGAAGGCTACCGAGGGCGGTGATCATGGCGACGACACTTTTGCCCAAAACTTTTCGGAGGCTGGCAAGCGTGGCTTTATCCGCGGTGCTTATCACTTTTTTTCGCCGAAAACAAATCCGCTCAAGCAGGCTGACTTTTTTATCCGTACTGTAACGTTATCGAAAGGGGATTTGCCTCCTGTGCTCGATGTAGAGTTGCATGGAACGAAGAACAAGAAGGAGCTGCAAGAAAGCGTGAAGTGCTGGCTCGACAGGGTGGAAGCTCATTACGGCGTGAAGCCGATTCTTTATACTTCTTACAAATTCAAAACCCGCTATCTTAACGATGCTGTTTTCAACGCTTATCCTTATTGGATTGCTCATTATTATGTGGATTCTGTGCGTTATGAGGGGAAATGGAGTTTTTGGCAGCATACCGATATCGGCACTGTGCCCGGCATCAAGCAGGATGTTGACCTCAATGTTTTTAACGGCACGTTGGAGGAGTTGAAGAAGATGACTCTTCGGTAGCCGTCTTCCTCTTCTTCTTCCTCCTCTTCCTCGGGTGCGTTTAGCGTGTGAATTTCACGGCAGCCCAGCGGTTCTTCTCTTGCTGGCTAACGAAGGTCAGCCCGTTCCGTTCTGCTTCGGCACGGATAGCGGGTACGTCGTCGGTATAAAACCCGCTCATATAAAGTTCCGCTCCGGCGGGCTGCATGCATGCCACGTAGCGCTTCATGTCTGCCAGCAGAATGTTGCGGTTGATGTTGGCAATCACTATATCGAACGGGCCTCTGCCCGCCAGTATCGAAGCGTCGCCTTCTTCTACGGTGATGTCTGTCAGCCCGTTGAGGGCGATGTTCTCTAAAGAGTTCCGCACGCACCATTCATCGATGTCGATAGCCGTGCAGGGCGCTGCCCCCCGCATGCGTGCCAAGATGGCAAGGATGGAAGTCCCGCACCCCATGTCGAGCAAAGACTTCCCGTAGAGGTCGCCCTCCAGCAGTTCGCCCAAGATGAGGCTCGTGGTTTCGTGGTGCCCCGTGCCGAAAGCCATTTGCGGATTGATGACGATGTCATATTGGGCAGGGGGCACTTCTGTATGGAAGGTGCTGTGGATGACGCACCGGTTGCCGATGATGATGGGCTGGAAGAAGTTCTTTTCCCATTCCTCGTTCCAGTCTTTGTCTTCTGCTTCCGTACAAGTATAAGTAATGCTCGCACCGGCGATGGGAAAGTCAGCCAAAGCCTTTTGTATGCAGCTCTCTTGGCAAAGCGCCTGCTGCACGTAAGCCTTCAGCCCTGTTTCGCACGCCATAAAACTCTCGAAGCCCGCCTCGCCGAGCACGGCAGCCAGCACATCGTTCACCGCTTCCGTGCACGGATGGGTGCTGAAGGTAAATTCAACGTATTTCATGTCTTTCTCTTTTTTTTTCCGGCAAAGGTATCACTTTCTTCCGCATTAGATTAAATCCGGCGCGTTTTAGCGTTTAAAAACATCCGTCCGGCGCGTTTTAGCGTCATTATTTTGTTTTTTTCATAAAACGAGTGATAAAAAAGCTTTTTTCTAAAAAGGCTATTGCTTAACTTTGTACTCGCAGATACGATAAAACGCCACCTGCTTCAATCAATCATCGAAAAAAGAACAGAACAAAGGCGACGCGTGCATCCAGTGATGAAAACAACCAAGCAGAAAAGCAAGGCTCCCTTCCCATTACTCCTGCCGCGGATGGCACCAAAAAAAACAATAAATATGAACAATTATTCATTTCTTCAACTATCGAACGCTTCCCCGCTGCCTATTCCTCGTCAAGGCAGCTGCCTCGGCCTTGCCAAGGCAGCTGCCTCGGCATCCTAAAGGCAGCTACCTTGACCTCCCGAAGGCGGCAAGCCCTCTACAAGCCCTGTAGCGCCCTTTGGAGGAGCAAGAAGAGGATAAGTATAATTATCAACAATTTTAAAACTGATTGATTATGCCATTCTGGAAAAAATCATTCAACAAGCGTAATGCGGTCTACTTCCCCCAAACCATCGTGCAGGGCAAGCCCGTAGAAACGGAAACCATCGCCAAAGATTTGGAGAAGATTTCCACAGTAAGCAACTCCGATGTTCAGGCCGTGCTGGGCGACATCGCGGGCGTGATGCACACCCGCATGAGCCAAGGCAAGAGCGTCCACATCAAAGGGTTGGGCTTCTTCCGTTACGTGCTCGAAACGAAAGGCGTGAAGGAGCTTAAGGACTTCGACTTCGCCAAACAGGTGCAAGCCGTACACGTGCAGTTCGTCCCCGAACGCAGCAAATCCACCCTCGGCGGCGGCTACACCCGTGCCCTGGTGGACAACGATGCGCTGGAGTGGATCGAACTTTCGTCCGACACCAAAGACGAAGACCCCGCACCGGGCGGCGGCAGCGAAGAAACCCCGTTTGGATAAATCCGGCAAGGAGAGAGCCGCCCCGTGCCGCCCCCCCCCTCACCGAGCCACCGCCGGACACACTCGTAGCGTTACGTCCGGAGCGTGCACGCCGCCTTGACATAGACAGGCCGCACACTGGCAGCGCCGCTGCTGCCGGTGGCACAAAGCAAAAAATGAAGTGGCACGCCCCCGCACCCGCCGCCCCGCCCGCCCGTTCAGATTCAGCATTAGTAAATAGTCCGCCTTCATCCGCCTTCATCCGCCTTCATCTATTCCGCCGTCATCCGTGCCAGAAAAGAAATCAACCATTGTATGCGGTTCCCCAGATAATCACGCTGCACCTTTTGCCCGTTCACTTTTCTGCCCATCCTCGTTTACCACCCTTTTCCCCTTATGAATAGAAAGAAGGAAACAGGCTTCCTTCTGCTGTTGGCGGCACGATTGAGGCGGGTGGTGGAGTGGGGGGGTGGGGGAGCAAGGCCATCAAACACAAAACACCCGGCTTTACCTTTTAAAGTGTAAAGCCGGGTGTGTGAATCTTGCAACTATTCAATGTTGCCAGCGGAGAGGGAGGGATTCGAACCCCCGGAACCTTGCAGTTCAACGGTTTTCAA